>JAGYJW010000032.1 GCA_018401435.1 Deltaproteobacteria bacterium
CGCCTCTCACAACCGGGCTGGCTGAGATCGGGTCCTTGATCGAGCTGGGTGGCGGTGAAGGAGCGCCCTTTGGACGCGATGCGGTGGCCTCGGGCGGCGAAAGGCGCCACCCACCGTCACTGCACATAGCCAATCACCCGCATCTGCTGCTCCGTCTCGTCGCGGCTGCTGCCCGTGTCCTTGTCGGCATCGGCGGCGGGCGCTTCTTCGGGCGGCGGCTCGGGCCAGAGCAGAAAGGCGCCGAGGCCCACGGCCAGGGCTGCCAGCAGGGCGATGGGCAGCATCCGGCGGGTGCGGGGGGCAGGTGACGGCATGGGCTCCTCGTCGGGCAGCCTATCCCGCCCGGGGCGGTCGGACTGACCGCGGTCCACCCGCTGCGGTTCCATCGGGATAGCCCGCAGCATGCCTGCGCCCCCTGACGGCCCCGCTCCCGCCGACTCCGCCGCCGACCCCCTGGCCCCCGCGGTAGCCGACTGGCTGCGCGGCGACTGGCACGAGGCCCTGGTCCAGAGCCTGGGCGAGCTGGAGCGCCACCTCGAGGCCGTGCGCGAGCGCCCCATGCGCCGCACCGTGGTCTGCGACGCCTTGCTCAGCCTGCAGGGCCCGGCGCTGGTGGCCTTCCTGGCCCTGCTGCTTGAGCGCAGCGCCGCTGGGAATGGGCGCGCCCGCGCCGTTCTCCAGGAGCTGGCCCTGGAACCCCATGTCTTTGCCGAGATGCCCTATGACCGGGTGACCGAGGCCTACCGCCTGGCCCGGCAGAGCGATCTGGACGCCGTCGCCGAGATGTTTCTGAGCGCCCGGGCCCAGTCCAACCCCACGGTGGACGAGGCCTTCACCGGCAACGATCACCTGGACCTGCCCCTGGGAATTCGCCGGTCGGCCGCGCGCACCCAGGACCGCTTCCTGCTGGACCGACTGGTGCATGACCACGACCACCGGGTCATCGCCTTGCTGCTGGACAACCCGCGGGTGGTGGAGCGGGACGTGGTGCGCATCGCCGCCATGCGGCCCCAACGCCCCGAGGTGCTGGAGGTCATCGCGCGGCACCGGCGCTGGTCCAGCCGCTACCCGGTGCGCAAGGCCCTGGCCTGCAACCCCTATACGCCCCAGCCCATCGCCCGGCGGCTGGTGCCCACCCTGCTCAAACAGGACCGCCGCCACGCGGCGATCCAGCCCGAAGAGGACGGCGGCTAGCGCACTTCGTCGGCGTCGGCGACCTTCTTGCGGGCCGGTTCGGACACGCTGTCCTTGATGTCGTCGGCCTTGACGTCGATCTCCTTGGCGTCGTTGGGGTCCATGCCGTCCTTGAAGGCCTTGACCCCCTTGCCCATCTGGCCGAGCACGGCGGGCAGCTTGCCCACGCCGAAGAAGATCAGGACGATCACGAGGATGACGACCCATTCCATCGTGCCAGACATGCCGAAGAGAGCGATCATGGGGTCACGCTGACCGGGTAGACCGGCCCTTTTTTGCGAATTCCCACCGAGCATAGGCGCTCAGCGGAGGGGTGGAAAGGGCCCCGCAGGAAAGGGGGGCCGCCAGATCCCGAATTCCGTAACCCACCCATCGATCAAGGTGTGGGGGGTGAGATCGAAGGCGGGGTTCCAGACGGGCACATCGGCCGGGGCGAGGTCCACCCCCGCAAGGCGGCGAAGCTCGTCGGCGGGGCGCTCTTCAATCGGGATGTGGGCCCCGGAAGGGCAGCGCCGGTCCAGGGTGCTCGTGGGCATGGCGATATAGAAGGGCAGGCCGTGGTGCCGGGCCAGAACCGCCAAGGCATAGGTGCCGATCTTGTTGGCGGTATCCCCGTTTTCGGCGACCCGGTCACAGCCGGCGACCACCGCCTGCACCCGGCCGCTGGCCATCAGCGCGGCGGCCATGCTGTCGGCGATCAGGGTGCAGGGGATGCCCTCGGCCTGGCACTCCCAGGCGGTCAGCCGCGCCCCTTGCAGGTAGGGGCGGGTCTCGCAGGCAAAGACCTCCACCGGCTGCCCTGCGGCCCGGGCCGACCGCACCATGCCGAGCGCCGTGCCATGGCCGCCCGTGGCCAGGGCGCCGGTATTGCAGATGGTCAGCACCCCGCCGGTCAGCAGCGGGGCGCCGTGGGCCCCCAGGGCGCGGTTGATGGCGAGGTCTTCGGCGTGAAGGGCGATGGCGGCGGCCTCGACCTCGGCGTCGGGCACCGTGGACAGGCGCTCCAGAGCCCAGCGCAGGTTGACCGCGGTGGGCCGGGCGGCCAGCAGGCCCGCAGCGGCAGCCCGGCGATCCGCCCCGGCGCGAATGGCCAGGGCCAGCCCATAGGCGGCGGTGATGGCGATGGCGGGGGCACCCGCGCACACCATGGCGGTGATGGCCCGGCCACCTCGGGCCAGCGGGTCAGGGACAGCCAGCGCTGCTCGGTGGGCAGGCGCCGCTGGTCGAGCAGGTGCAGGGTGCCCGCGGCGTAGCGGATGGCAACCAGGTCTACGGGTTCAGGCACCAAAGACCAGCTCCCCGTCCCGCACGAGGACGACGGCGCGGTGGCCGGCCATCTGCTGCACCAGCCCGGCCACATCGGGGGGCTCCCCCGCGGGTGGCCGGAAGAGGGCGAGGTCGGCGACGGAGCCCTTGCCCAGCCAGCCCAGCTCGGGCCGACCCAGGGCGAGGCCGGCATTCCGGGTGAGACCCAGGACGGCCTCCTCCACCGTGAGGCCCTGGAGGATGCACGCCAGGGCCGCGATGGTCCAGGGGTCGTGCACCGGGGAGGAGCCGGGGTTGAGGTCCGTGCCCAGGGCCATCGGCACCCCCGCCTCGCGCAGGGCGCCGACGGGCGGCGGAATGTCGCGCAGGTAGAGCTGGGCGCCGGGCAGCAGCACCGCCACGGTGCCATATTGGGCCAGCACGGCGATGTCGGCATCGGGCAGGCGTTCGAGGTGGTCCACGCTGGTGGCCCCCAGCCGGGCCGCCGCCGCCGCGATGCCGGTATAGGCCACCTGCTCGGCGTGGGCCCGCAGCTTCAGGCCGGCGACCTTTCCCGCGCTGAGGATCTCCAGGGCCTCATCCAGGGAAAATGCCCCACGATCGCAGTATACATCGATGTTCTCAGCGAGGTGGCGTACCCGGGGCAGCTGCTCGTCGATGACCTGGCGCACATAGGCGGCCCGGTCGCCCTTCAGCTCGGGGGGCACGGCGTGGGCCCCCAAGAAGGTGGGCACCACCCGCACGGTGTCACCGCAGTCCCAGGCGGCCTCCAGCATGCGGGCCTCGGTGGCCGGATCCAGGCCGTAGCCGCTCTTGATCTCGACGGTGCAGACCCCGTGGGCCCGCAGCCCCACCAGGCGGGCGCGCCCATTTTCGGCCAGGTCCTGCCGGCTGGCCCGGCGGGTGGCGGCCACCGTGCTCAAGATGCCGCCGCCGGCTTCGAGGATCTCGCTATAGCTGGCCCCAGCCAGGCGTCGGCGGAACTCATCTGCCCGGCTGCCGGCCCAGATGGCGTGGCTGTGGGGCTCGACCAGCCCGGGCAGGCCGATCAGCCCCTCGCCGTCGATGACCGTCTCGGCATCCGGCGCGTGGGCCGGCGGCCCCAGGTAGATCAGCTCCCCCTCGGCAAAGGCGAGGCTGACCTGCCGATGCTCGCCCAGGCCGGGCGCGCTGGGATCGCAGGTGTAGAGGGTGGACAGGCCATCGATGAGCAGGTCGGCGGACATGGGCCGCCCCTATCCCCTGCCCCGGTGGCCGGGGGCCTGATCCTGGGCAGGCAAAGGTGGGATTGCCCTGGTGGTCGGGACTGTCATCGCTTAGCGGCGGCGCATGGACACCTTTGACGCGCTGCCGGCGCTGCTTCGGGCCGGCGGCTGGGCCATGGCGCCCCTCTATGCCTGCTCCATCGTCGGGGTGGCCTGGACCCTGCACCTGCTGATTCGGGTGCAGGCCGAACACATCGGGCGCACCACGCTGCTGACGGTGCCCCTGCGCCCGCTATCGGCCCTGCGCGACCGGGCAGCGGCCGAAGACACGGCCCTGGGCCGCGTGGTGGTGGCCACGGTGGATGCCCTGGCCAGCCATCCGGGTCGGGCAGAAGAGGCCGCCACCCGCGCGGCCCTGGTCGAGCTGGACCGCTGGGAGGGGCCGGTCGAAGTGCTGGCCTTGCTGGCCCGGATCGCCCCGCTCTTCGGGCTGCTGGGCACGGTGCTGGGCATGGTGGATCTCTTCGGCTCCATGGAGGCCGCCGGCGAATCCGTTAGCGCGGGCGCCTTGTCCGGGGGCATCTGGAAGGCCCTGCTCACCACCGCGGCGGGCCTGATCATCGCCATCCCCGCCATGGCGATGCACGCGTGGATGATCCGCCGGATTGAGCGCCTGCGGCTTATTTTGGAGGAGGGGGCCGGCCGGATTCTCGACGCCGCCCTGGACCGGCCGGCGGCGCCGTGAAGCTCCCTCGCCCCAAGCGTGCGGTGCTGGAGCCCCCCCTCAGCCCGCTCATCGACATCATCTTCATCCTGCTGATCTTTGTCGTGCTGGTGGCCCGCTTCACCGAAGACGGCAAGATCGATGTCTCGCCGCCCTCCAGCCGACACAGCGAGGCCTTTGCCCAGGAGGGCGCGCTGGTGGTGAGCCTGGACAAGGATGGACGGCTGAGCATCCGGGGCAACCCGGTCGCGCGCGAGCGCCTGGCCGCGGTGCTGCTGGCCGCCCGCCCCAACCACGAGGTGCTGATCCTGATGGGGGATGCGGACGTGGCCCTGCAAGGGGCGGTGGATGTGCTGGATGCCGCGGCGGCGGCGGGTTTTCCCAGCGTGGGTGTGGTCACCCGGCCCGACGACCGCTGAGCATCATCGCAAGGCGGGCGGGCTGGGCCAGGGCGGGCCCAGGAAGACGCCTTCGGGCTGGGCATAGAGGCCCCTGGCGCTGCCCAGGCGGGCGGCGAGACCATCGGGGGCGGCCGTGAGCACGCCCAGCCAGAGGTCCACCGTGCGGCCCGCATCCCCCACGGCCAGCAGGTGGCCGTCCCGCCGGCGCACGGGGCGGCGCAGGGGGCCCAAGGCCGGGGTGCGCAGGCGCAGGCGACCCGTGTCGGCATCCAGCAGCGCGAGCCGCCCGTCTTTGGTCCAGGCAGCGACCTGCGGACCGTCGAGATCACAGGCCAGCCCGCTCAAGCGGCCCAGGCCCGGCTGGGCGCGCCAGATGGGGGCGCCGTCTGGGTCCACCCAGGCCAGCTCGCCGCCCGGCAGGGCCACCAGGCTGCCCTTGGAGCAGGGCTTGACCCCCTCGGCCCCCGGCGGCAGGGACCGATCGGCCCGGCGGTCCTCGGCCCGATCCCAGACCACCAAGCGGCCGCCCACCGCGATGCGGATCTCGTCGTGGGTGGGCCAGAGCAGGCCATCCACCGGGCCGCCGGTCAGGGTCCAGGCGGGCCCCGCCGCCTTCCCCGCGCGGTTGAAGACCTGGACCCGCCCCGCGGCATCCACGGTGACAAAGCGCTGGCCATCGGGCGCCCAGGCAAGGGCCTGAAGGGGGGTGGGGGGTGTGGGCAGCGGGGTCCACTCGCCCCGCGGCAGCAGCAGCATGCCCAAGCCCCCGCGGCTGTCCGCCACCGCCGCCGCCAAGCCCGTGGGGGCCAGCCAGATCGCCTGGGGGCGCAGCGGGGCGGGCAGGCGGCCTTGGGCCTGGGTGCGGCCCTTGCCCGGCAGGTCGAGGGTCCAGCGACCATCGCGGTGCAGCACCAGCAGGCGGCCCCGCCGACCATCCAGACCATCCGGCGCGAGAATGGAGTATGGGACTTCATCTTCGTCGAGGTCCGGCCAGCTGTACTGGCGCAGGCGCCCCCCCTGGATGACCGTGAGATCCTCGCCTGAGGGCTGGAGTTCACAGGGGCCGGGCCGGGCCTCCAGGGGCAGCTTGACGGAGCGCCCCCGCGAAGTCGACCACACCAGCCGGCCGTCTGCGTCCAGGGCGGCGGCCCCATCCAGCCCGATCACGGCCGACAGGGCCCGGGCCGATGCCTTCGGGCGCGGCCTCCCGGCCACCAGCCGCGGGGCCGGCGCGGGCATGCGAGCACGGCCAACAGGCCGAGCAGGTCGGGGTCCTGGGGCCGGGCCGGCAGCAAGCGGGCGGCGGCGGCGCCGGCTCGGGCAGGGCGCCGACCTGCCATGCGGCCTCGGCCAGGGCGGCGAGGCCTGCGCGCGCGCGGGGGCCAGCGCGGGGCCCGGGGGGCAGCCAGGGCGAGGGCGCCTCACCCCCTCCCACGTCCACATCCACCCGCAACAGCTGATCTTCGAGGCGTTGCTGCCAGCCGTCTGCGCAGCCGGCGCAGGCCAGCCACAAGAGGGCCTGTTGCAAGCGGCCCGACCCGGCGGCCGGCCGCGCGCGGGGGATGCGGGGGCGAAGAGGCATCGGGGGCTCATAGCCGAGGCGCGCCGCCCCCGGCTCCCCAGGAGGCGCCCCATCGGGCTATCCTCGGCCCACTGGAGGACCGATGGCGCTTTCACGGCTCGTGCTCACCTGGGCTCTCTGCTTCAGCTCCCTGGCGGTGGCCTGCGGCGACAAGGAAGGCGAGGGCACCGATGGCACCGACGCCGCCGACGCGGCCGATGGCGGCGATGGCGCGGAGGACAGCGGCGAGCCCCAAGAGACGGTCTACCCCACCGGCACCCGAATCCTGCTCTATTACGGCAACGGGGGATACCCGCTATCCGGGGCGGGCAAGGCCGCTTTCGAGACCATCGACGCCCACTGGAAGGACAGCTATGGCTGGAATACCGACCACCGCGACGCCTGGACCGAGGACCTGTCGGACTACCGCATGGTGGGCCTGGTCGCCCCCGGCTATAACGACGACACAGCCTTCACTTCCGAAGAGATCGCCGTCTTTGCAGAGGCCCTGGCCAACGGCACCCGCATCGTGATCTTCGGCGACCGCGAGGCCTGCGGGGCGGGGGTGGCGCCCGCCCTGGTCGAGGCCCTGGGCCTGCGCATGGCCTTCACCGGCGCCTCGGCCAGCCTCAACGCCGTGGTGCAGGCCGACGACTTCAACCGCAGCCACCAGGTCAGCGCGGGGCTGGAGGCCGCCATCCGGATGAAGGAGCCCTGCTATGTCGACCCCACCTCCGGCTCGGCGGTGGTGCGGGACAACAACAACAACGTGCTGGTGGCTGCCGCCCAGGTGGGCAATGGCGGCGACGTGGTGCTGGTGGGCGACTTCCAGTTCATGGACGACGCCAGCGGCTACCTGGACCAGGGCGACACCCAGGCCTTCGCCGACAACCTCGCCATCGTCGACCCCAGCTTCGGGACCGCCGGCGAGAGGCGGCGCTAGCGACCCCTTCCGGCCGCGATCGGCTGCACCGGGCCGTCCTCGCGGGGGCGTCCCTCGTCGTGCTCCTGTCTCAAGCCGCACCCCTGCTGCGCTTTGTGGACTTTGTGGGCTTCGCCATGCGCGCCCGGGGCCTGTGGGAGGGCCACGGCCGGCTGGTCGATCCGCTCTACCCCATCGGCTACCCGGCCCTGCTGCTGGCGACCCGGCTGCTGGTCGGCGATGTGCTGCTGGCGGGCAAGATCCTCGCCCTGGCGGCGGGGGTGGGCGCCTGCCTTGCCGCCGCCCGGCTGCTGCGGCCTTCGGCGGGCTGGCTGCTCCTGGGCCTGCCCGTGATGTTGGTCTGGGGGCCGGTCGAAGGCACCGATGTCGCGGCCGCGGCCCTGGGCCTGGGCGGCCTGGCCGCTGCGGGACACAAGCGCCCGGCGCTGGCGGGCCTGCTGGTCGCGGGGGCCTGCATGTGCCGCTACACCGCCATCGCGGCCCTGCCAGCGGCCCTCCTGCTCGCGACGGGCGGGCGCCTGCGCCTGTTGGCCGCCCTGGGCCTGGGCCTGCTCCCCCACCTGGGCCTGGCGCTGGCAACCGGCAGCTCACCCTGGCCAGACCAGAGCTATAACCTCGCGATTGCGGCCGGTCGCCCGACGGCGCTCTGGTCGATGGACACGCTTCGGCGCTGGCCCGATGGCCTGCGCCACGCCGTCGAGGCCATGGCGGCACCGGGTTTGGGCCGCGCCCTGGTATTGCTCGGGGCCGCCGGTTTGCTGCGGGGCCTTGTCGCCAGGGACCGCAAAGCCGCCGCCCTGCTGCTCTTTGGTGGGCTGCACCTCGGGCTGATCGGCCTGGCCTTTGCCAGCGAGCGGCTGGTGCTGCCCGCGACCTTCTGCGCCAGCCTGGGCCTGGCCTGGTGGTTGCCCGGCCGGCGGCTGGCCCCGGTCGCCCTGGTCCTGCTGGCCTGGGGGCTGCTGCATCCTCCCGAAGAAGACCCCCACCGCGCCCGCCTGGACGCCCTGGTCCAGGCCATGGACGGCTTGCCCGGCCCCTTCCTCTCTACCGACCCTTGGGTATACAGCCGCCACGAGGGCTGGCTGCAGCAAGGGGTGCCCCCGCGGGCGGCAGGCCCGGATCGGCAGCTTCAACCCCATGTCTTGGTGGCCTTCGCCAAGGAGCAGGGCTTTCGCATCATCGTCGCGGATCGGCCGCGGGTGCGCCGCAGCTACCCGGGCCTGGAGCCGCTGCTGAAGGAGGGACCCATCGACGGGCTCAAGCCCCTGCCCGCCCCCGATGGCTGGTTTGTGTGGGAGGTGCTGGGGGCCGAGGCGGCGCTCAAGCGGCCAGGGCCGCCTGGCCAAAGGCCTCCTTGACCTCTTCGTCCATCAGGGTGACCAGGCCGAGAATGCCCACCGGCAAACCGATCACGCAACAGGCCGAGGTGCAGGGCAGCATGGCCAGCACCGATGCGGCCAGGGCCAGCCCATAAGACCGGAGCTGCTTCATGCGCAGGCCGCCCACCAGCACCAGGCCGCTGAGGCCCAGCATCATCACCACCGAACAGCCGAAACCGACCGTTTGCCCGATAATCTGTGCGATTGCGTCGCCGCCGGCATCCGATGCCGCCATGATGCCGATGGCCAGCATGACCACGGAGTAGACGGCAAAGGCCAGGGCGCTGAGCAGGCCCAGGCCGCCCACCAGCATGAGCAGGTTGCCCGACAGCTCGATGCGGCTGCGCAGCTCGGCGTTGAGTTCGGTCGGCATGGGGTCTCCGGTGCAGGCGGCTCAGGGTAGCGCGTCCGAGGCGCTGGGGGGCGTGGCGGATTATGCTCCTGCTTCCGGCCGGAGCCCCTCCATGACGCAGATTGGTGACTTCTTCGCTCGGATCATCAGCACAGGCGGCAGCCGCGGCTTGTCTGGCGATACCGAGCTGGTGCTCCCCTCCGATCCGCCGCTCTCCTACTTCAACGAGCGGCTGCGGCGGCATGTCACCTCCGACGACCTGGTCGGAGAGCCCGAGCGCTTGTGGGATAGCAGCGGCTTTCTGGCGCGCCGGGGGGGCCTGCGTGGCCACCTGCTGGCCGAACGCGGCACGGGCGTCCTGGGCATCTCCGACGTGCTGGTGATCGTCAACCGCGAAGACTGGCGGCGCAGCTTCCGAGAGGTGCGCCGCCCCTGGGTGGATCGCGCCCGGGCCCTGCTGCACGATCGCTTCCAGCGCTTCGCCGAAGAAGAGGACTTCCATTCGCTCTTTCCCCAGCGCGAGATCGGCTTCACCATCGTCGAAGACGGCGGCGAGGCCTTGGGCGGCCACGCCCTGAACCTGCAGCGGGGCGAGTTCGTCACCGGCCTGCTGCCCAACCACTACAGCGGCCCCGTCGGCAGCTCGCGCGCCATCGTGGCGGTGCACATGCACATTCCGGGCCAATGGGAGGGCTACCGCGAGGTCGGCCGCCTGTGGTCGGACCAGGTGCTCTTCACCGTGGGCAACCACTGGCTGGACAACTACAGCCACCCCGGCCTGGCCCAGCCCAGCCTCTACCGGCTGCACCGCTATGGCGATGGCAGCTTCGTTCACGTCATCAATCCCGAGGTGCGGGAGCACTACCGGGTCGCCAGCCAGGAGACCCCCGGAGGGGCATCCGTGCTGTCCATCGAGGCCATGGACGGCAGCCCGGTCGCCTACCTGGTGCTCGCCGTGATGGACGGCGAGGCCTTCATCTCCGAGCAGCCATCCCGCCCTCCGATGATGGCCACCTTGTCCATTCCGGACCCGCTGGACCTGTCGGTCGAGCGCACGGCCGACCGCCCGGCATCCGAGACCCCGTCCTTGTCCATGGGCAGCCGCACGGTGGTGCCCCTCGAACTCGACGAGCGCATCCTGACCCTGCGGGAGGTCGGGGCGCTGCTGCAGAAGGTGCACTTCGGGCGCTTCATGGAGGGCTATGACGTCTATGTGGGCCGCGGCGGAGAGGTCGCGACGGCCATGGCCCGGCCGGCGGCCACCCTGCATGTGCGCGGCCGCAAGGTGAGCGTGCAGGCCCACCAGCCCGGCGTGGGTCTGGGCGGCATCGAGCTGCCGATCGAGGCCCCGGCCTTCATCGAAGGCGACACCACGATCACGGTGGGCAGCGTCGCCCTCGACTTCCGTGACCTCTCCCATCAGAATGAGGACGGCTGGCCCTATCTCGCAGAGATTCGCCGGCAGGGCGCCACCGCCCACATGGTCTTTGGTTCGCGCTACCTGGTGGGCCGCGACCCCCGCTGCAAGGTGCGGCTGCCCGACGAGCCCCACAACGACAACATCGTCTGGCGCAGCGAGCTGCGCGAGGGCGGCACCATCCGATCCCGCAATGGCGAGATCCCCAAGAGCCGCTTCTACATCGACTCCATCATGGTGGCCTCGGAGCACGCCGAGATAGACCTCAGCGACCAGCCGCGCATCTTCTCCCGCGCCCGGCACTGCTACACCTATGTGCGGCGCGAGGGGCGGCTCTTCGCCCTCTTCCCGTCGGGGGAGGGTGGCGGCCCCACCGAGCAGGCCCTGGAGGCCGGCGACGAGCTGCTGGTGGGCAATTGCGTCTTCGCCGTGTCCTATGCCGAGCCCGAGGCCCGCGACCCCAACCGGGTGCGCTCCAGGCCCGATCCGCAGCCGCAGCCGCTGTCGGCCGAGCTGCTGGCGGCGGCCCTGGACCCGGCCCCGCGGGTGCACAAGCTGCCGCCGGTGGAGCCCGGCCTGGACCCGGCCGACGAATTCGATCTGCCCGCGGCCGCAGCCTAAGGCAGCGGGCGCCCGCCGCCCCGGTGGTCATCGACGGCACCGCCACCGACAGCTTCACCCTCGAAAATGCGCCCAGGGCCGCCAATCTGGCGCATGCCCCTGCGCCCACGCCCCGGGTCGCTCCGCCCATGCTGGCCGCCAGCCTGAGCGAATACGACGAGGGGGGCTTCGACTTTGACGACTACGAGTCCGAGGGCACCCAGCCGGCGCCGCCGCCCGACCCCACGGACCTGCCCACCGCCGCGGGGCCGCCGTCCATGCACTTCGGCCTGGACGCAAGCATCGCCGGCGCATTCGACATCCCGCGTCCTGGGCCCGGTGGCGCGCCGGCGCCGGGCGTGCCCCGCGCCCCGATCGCGCGCCGCCGCCCCTGCAAGAGGACCCGACCGGCCTGCCCATGGGGGCGCCGCCGCCCGTGGCCATCCAGCCCAGCGGGGACTCCATCCTGGGGGACGATCCGGTGCCCGGCGCCGCCGCCATTCGCTCCGCCCCCGACCGTGCCAGCGCCAATGTGGGCGGGGTGGCCGTCGTGGACGAGGCCGACTGGCAGCTCGAACTCACCCGCCCCGGCCGCCTGAGCCTGCTGGGCTGGATGGTGACCGGCACCCTCACCCTGGGCAACCACGGCGGCGCCGACCTCATCCTGCCCGAGAGCCGGTCCGACCGGGACCAGGTCTTCCGACCCATGGACTACCTGGAGGTCTTCGCCCGGGGCGGCCGCGCGCGCCTGGAGCGGCTGGCCCCCAGCGAGGTCCGGCTCTTCCAGGGGGGGCAAGCGGTCGAGGCCATCTCGGACCCGGACGCCGCGCGGGTGGAGATCCTCCGCCGCGACCCCGATGGCTTCGAAGACTTCGCCATTCGCCTGACCTTGGAGCGCTCCGACCAGCTGCCCGACCCCCGGGCGCGGCTGCTCAAGATCGACCTCAGCGACCGCATGGTGCGCGCCTTGTTCACCCTCGGCCTGCCCCTGCGGCAGCCGCGTTCGGTGGAGCTGGGCGGCGTGGCCTGCCGGCTGACCTGCGATGGCGACGCCTTGGAGCTGAGCGGCTACCTGCCGGCCTACCGCCGCCCGGATGGCAGCTTCCGCCCCTTCTTCCTGGGCAATCCGGCGCGGGGCTTCCAGACCTTGCCCGAGGACGGCACGCCGGTGCTGCTGCGTCCGGGGGATCGGCTGATCGCCGGTGCGGCGGTCTACATCTTCGAAGTGGCCGCGGGGCACCATGGCTGAGCACTACTCGGTCGGCGTGGTCTGCATTCGCGGGGTGGGCCCCGAACGGGGCGGCCGCAACCACAACGAAGACAACTACCTGGTCTGCAACGCCGGCCGGGCGCGCTTCCGGTCCACCGACGGCGAGGTGGACCGCGAGACCGCCGGCCATGGGCTGCTGGTGGCGGTGGCCGACGGCATGGGCGGCCACGACCATGGCGATGTGGCCAGCGGCGCGGCGGTGCAGGCCCTGTTGCGGCTCTATGCAAAGGGCGCGCAAGCAGCCAACGAGAATGCGCTGCTATCCTTCGTTCACAAGGCGCACGGCCGCTTGCAGGAGCGGGCGCGCGAGCGCGGCGCCGCCAATATGGGCACGACCCTGACCTGCCTCTGGATCCACGGGGGCCAGGCCAGCTGGGTGCATGTCGGCGACAGCCGGCTCTACCTCTGCCGCCGCGATCTGCTCACCCAGCTCAGCCGCGACCACACCCGGGGCGAGTTCGCCAGCCGCGACGGCCGGGCCCAGCCCTGGGGGGCCCGGGCCCTCACCCAGAATTTCATCTTCGGCTCTCGGGGGCTGGGCGACGACGACGCCTTGCGCATCGACCCCGGCGTGGACACGGGCACCCTCAAGCTGGAGGTCGGGGACCGCCTGCTGCTCACCTCCGACGGTGTGCACGGCTTCCTCGATCGCGACCGCATCCAGGCCGGGCTGGGCAGCGACAGCGCCCGCAGCGCCGCCCGCTGGCTGGTGGAGGAGGCCATGGCCGCCGGCAGCGACGACAACGTCACCGCGCTGGTGCTCACGGTGGACGCCCTGCCGCGCACGGGTCCGAGCGGCCCGAACTACGCCCTGTGGGAGGACGCGATCACCCAGAACGACGAGTAGGCCAGCCCCGAAACGCACTGTTGCCCGGACGGGGCCCCGCTGGACGATAGCCCCTCCTCTCCACCGACCCGGGAGAAGACATGGGGCTGCTCGTCAACGGAGAATGGCAGGACCGCTGGTATGACACATCGTCCACCGGCGGACGCTTCGTTCGCAAGGACGCGGCCTTTCGCCAGACGGACTTTGCGGGCGAGCCCCCGGTGGCCGGCCGCTACCACCTCATCGTCAGCCACGCCTGCCCCTGGGCCCACCGCACGCTGATCGTGCGGGCGCTGAAGGGCCTGGAGGGCGCGGTGAGCCTGTCGGTGGTGCACCCCGACATGCTGTCCCTGGGCTGGGAGTTCAAGGAGGGCTTCTCCGACCCCCTGCTGGGTGCCCAGACCCTCTTTGCCCTCTACCAGAAGGCCGATCCCCACTACACCGGGCGGGTGACGGTGCCAGTGCTGTGGGACAAGAAGACCGAGCGCATCGTCAACAACGAATCCTCGGAGATCATCCGGCTGCTGGACGGCCCCTTCGCGCCTCTGGGCAGGCCCGACGCTCCCCTGGCCGGGCGCAGCCTGCGCCCTCCGGCGCTGCAGGCCGAGATCGACGCCATCAACAACCGGGTCTACGAGACCCTCAACAACGGAGTCTACCGCTGCGGGTTCGCCACCAGCCAGCAAGCCTACGATGAAGCCGTGGTGTCCCTTTTCGACACGATGGACTGGTTGGAGGAGCGCTTGGGGAGCCGCCCCTGGCTGGCCGGGGACGCCTTCACCGAGGCCGATGTGCGGCTCTTCACCACCCTCTTCCGCTTTGATCCGGTCTACCACGGCCACTTCAAGTGCAGCCTGCGGCGCCTGGTGGACTATCCGCAGCTCTGGGAGCACACGCGGGCGATCTACCAGCTGCCGGGCGTTGCGGCGCTCTGCCACCTCGACCAGATCCGGCGCCACTACTACTTCAGCCACGACTCCATCAACCCGCACCGGGTGGTGCCGATGGCACCGGACCTGGACTATGGCGCTCCCGCCGATCGCGGCCCGCTCTTTCCGGGGGCCCTGTTGAAGGCCCGCAGGTAGAACTCCGCCAGGGGCGCGCTCAGCCGCGCCACCGCTGCGGGGTCACAGACCATCGGGGCGAAGGGGGTCCAGGCCTGCACCAGCAGGTCGCGGCGCAGCTCCAGGCAGAGCAGCTGCCCTGGGTAGCGGGCGCTCAGGGTGGCTGCCCGGGTGGCCGGGTGCAGCCAGTAGGTGCCATTCTCCACGGCCTCGACGCCCAGGGCCCCATAGGCGGCCAACAGGGCCTCCGCAGCGCCGTCGGGACAGAGCCGACGGCCTTCGCCATCCCGGGTGATGAGGTCCACCTCGGGGCGCAGGGGCCAGCTGTCGGCCAGGTCGGGCGCATAGACCCGGTGGAGGTTCTGAACGATCCGGTCGTCCACCTGGTCGATGCCCACCGTGCGGGGGGCGTAGCTGTGGGGCACCAGGGCCTGGCCGCCGGCCCCCAGCACCGCGGCAAAGGCCGCGTCGGTCAGCGCGACATAGGCGCGGTGCCGCTCCGTCAGCAGGGCCTGGTCGGCGGGGTGGGTGATGTAGGGCGGCAGCCCGGGGGTCAGGCCGCCGGTGGCCAGGGATCCGCTGGCCCCGGCGTCCAGGTTGCGGTTGCAGTCCACAAAGGTGCGGGGCACCCGACAGGCGAGCACCAGAGCCGACCGCGTGGGGTCCGCCGCCACCACCGCCTCGGCCACGGCCCGCCCGACGGCGCGGGCGCCCACATCGGTGTTGACGAAGAAGAAGTGCTCCAGGTCCTGCGGCAGCGCACCCTTCAGCAGGCGACGCACGGCCGCGTAGTCCTCCAGGCGATCCGCGGCGTGAGGCACCTCGACAATAAGGTCGGGCGGCCCATCTTCAGCGAGATCCCCACGCAGGATCTCCACATCGGCGACGCCGGGAACAGACCGGGGCAGGGCGGGCACATCGCCTCCAAGGCAGGGCGGGAAAGGTAGCACCCAGGGGGGCCGCGACGAGGCCGGGGACCCTGGATTAGGATGGAAGGCGCCCCGGAGCCCGAATGTCCCAGAGCGTGTCGATGCCCCGCGTCCACAACCTGCTTCAGGAAGACGATCCCATCACCTATGGCGCAGCGCCCAGCGGCGATGTCCTGGACCCGTCGCTCTTCATCAACCGGGAGCTGTCCACCGTCGAGTTCCAGCGCCGGGTGCTGGCCCAGGCCCGCGACCCCGCCGTACCCCTGCTGGAGCGGCTGCGCTTCCTCTGCATCCTCAGCAATATCCTCGACGAGTTCTTCGAGGTGCGGGTGGCGGGCCTCAAGCAGAGCGTGGCCCTGGGGCTCGGCCCCAATGGCCCCGACCGCCTGAGCCCCGGCGAGGTGCTGCGCCGCATCAACACCGAGGTCAACCAGCTGGTCGAGCAGCAATATGCCGAGCTCAACGACGTGCTCTTTCCGGCCCTCGCCGCCGAGGGCATCCGGGTGCGCCGGCGCAGCGACCTCAACCCGGCCCAGACCGACTGGATGGAGAGCTACTTCGACCGCCAGTGCCTGCCGGTGCTCACCCCCCTGGGCCTCGATCCCAGCCACCCCTTCCCCAATGTTCAGAACAAAGGCCTGACCTTCATTGTCAGCCTGCAGGGCCAGGACGCCTATGGCCGTGAGATCGGCCTGGCGGTGGTGCAGGTTCCCCGCAGCCTGCCGCGCCTGATCTCGATCCCCGCCGACATCTCCGAGGACCCCCACGAGTTCATCATGCTGTCGGCGGTCATCCACAACCACATCGGCAAGCTCTTTCCGGGCATGGCCATCACGGGCACCCACCAGTTCCGGGTCACCCGAAACAGCCACCTGTGGGTGGATGAAGAAGAGATCGACGACCTGCTGCGGGCCCTCAAGATGGAGCTGCCCCACCGGCAATATGGTTCGGCCGTGCGCCTGGAGGTGGCCGACAACTGCAGCCCGCGCAAGATCAGCTTCCTCTCTCATCAATTCGCGCTCAACGACGAGGATGTCTACCAGGTCAACGGGCCGGTCAACCTGCACCGGCTGTCCAGCCTCTACGATATGGTGGACCGCCCCGACCTCAAGTACCCGCCCTTTGGCCAGGGCATGCCGGCGGCAATCGGCCAGAAGGCCGACCTCTTCGAGATCATCCGTCGGGGCGACGTGCTGCTGCACCACCCCTACCAGAGCTTCTCGCCGGTGGTGGAGCTGGTCCGCCAGTCCGCCGCGGACCCCCAGGTGCTGGGCATCCGGATGACCCTGTACCGGACCAGCGCGGAGTCCCCCATCGTCGAGGCCCTGATCGAGGCCGCGGGGGCCGGCAAGGACGTGACCGTGGTGGTGGAGCTGCGCGCCCGCTTCGACGAGGCCACCAACATCCGCATGGCCACCCGGCTGCAAGAGGCCGGCGCCAACGTGGTCTACGGCATCGTCGGCTACAAGACCCACGCCAAGGTGCTGATGATCGTGCGCCGAGAGGGCGCAGCGCTGCGGCGCTACCTGCACCTGGGCACCGGGAATTACCACCCCGGCACGTCCAGGGCCTATACCGACTTCGGCCTGCTCACCTGCGACGCCGACATGGGCGAAGACCTGCACACCGTCTTCAATCAGCTCACGGGGCTGGGCCAGCAGGTCGACCAGAAGAAGATCCTGCAGAGCCCCTTCACCCTGCACCGGCGGCTGGTGGAGCTGATCGACTTCGAGGCCGAGGAGGCCCGCGCGGGCCGCCCCTCCGGCATCCAGGCCCGCATGAACGCCATCACCGAGCCGGGCATCATCCAGGCCCTCTACCGGGCCAGCCAGGCGGGCGTGAAGATCCAGCTGCTGGTGCGCTCCATCTGCCGGCTGCGCCCCGGCGTGCCCGGCGTGTCCGACAATATCGAGGTGCGCAGCATCGTCGGGCGCTTCTTGGAGCACTCGCGCGTCTGCCGCTTCCACCACGGCGGCGAAGACAAGCTCTATTGCGGCAGCGCCGACTGGATGGAGCGCAACCTGCGCCGCCGGGTGGAGGTGGTCTTCCCCATCGAAGACCCCGTGCTGCGGCAGCGGGTCATCGACGAGGGGCTGGAGATCTACTTCCGGGACAGCACCCAGAGCTGGGTGCTGCAGTCCGACGGCCGCTACCTCCGTCGCGAGCCGCCCGAGGGAGAGAGTGCTTTCACCGCGCAGGAGGCGCTGATGGCCCTGCTGGCGGTGTAGCCTCGGGCCCGGCCTCCACGACGGTCAGCTTCAGGCCCACCTTCTGCAGCACGGCCGCCTCTTCGGTCAGCTCGGCCCGGGTGAGGGGGTGGTCGTCGAAGAAGTGCGCCCCAAAGAGCAGGGTCACCGTGGTCGGGCCCACCTCGGCCACCCGCACCACGGGCTGGCGCAGGGCCCGGCTGCGGTGGATGCGGTAGGCCAGGCGCAGCAGCACGGCCGCCCGCAGGATGGGGTCGAGGGGGCCCCGGTAAAGGGCGCCGATGCGCTCGGGATCCAGGCGCCCTCGATGGCTGAGAACAAGGGCTGCGAGCACTTCCTGGTCTGCTGTCGAGAAGCCGCCCAGGTCGCCGTGCTGCAGCAGGTAGGCGCCGTGTTTGTGGTAGCCGGCGTGGCTGACCGCCAGGCCCAGCTCGTGCAGATCGGCGGCCCAACCCAGCATGCGCCGCAGGCTGCTGTCGCCGTCCAAGCCCCAGGGGGCTGCCACCAGGTCAAAGAGCTCCTGGGCGGTGCGGCGCACCCGGGCAGCGTGCGCCCGGTCCAGGCCAAAGCGCAGGGCCAGGCGCTCCACCGTCACAGATCGGGCGTCCTTCTCGCTGCGGCGGCCCACCAGGTCGAGGATCACCCCCTCGCGCAGGGCCCGGTTCGACGCCGTCATGCGCTCCACCTTGAGGGCCTCGATGACGGCCCGCAGGATCGCGACCCCGCCCGGCAGCACGGGGCGCCGGGTCTCGCTCAGGCCCTCCAGCGCCAGCTTGTCGATGCGGCCGACATCCACCATTAGCTTGCGCAGCCGGCTGAGCCCCCGAGGGGTGATGCCTTCGGGGGACAGGCCCGTATTCCGCAGCACCGCGTCGATGGCCCGGATGGTGCCCGAAGACCCCACCGCGCGGGTCCAGCCCAGCCTGCGGTATTGGCGCTTGACGGGCTGCAATTCCAGGCGCGCGGCGGTCTCGGCGCGCTTCATGGCCTCGCGGGTGATGCGACCGTCGGGGAAGTAGCGCATGGAGAAGCTGACACAGCCCATGTAGAGGCTGTCCAGGGCGAGGGGCTCTCCGCCTTCGCCGATGATGACCTCGGTGCTGCCGCCGCCGATATCCACCACCAGGCTGCGCCCCTGGCGGGGCAGGTCGTAGCCCACCCCCTGGTAGATCAGCCGGGCCTCCTCGTGGCCCGAGATCACATCGATGCGGTGCCCCAGGGCGCGGTTGGCCCGCACCAGGAAGGGCACCGTGTTCCGGGCCCGGCGCAAGGTGTTGGTGGCCACCGCGCGAACACAGTCTGGGCGCACGTTCTGGAGGCGCTGGCCCATCAGCTCCAAGCTGTCGAAGGCGCGCTGCTGGGCCTCGGCCGACAGGCGCCCCTCGTCGTCCAGGCCGGCCGCCAGGCGCACCCGGTGCTTCATCCGATCGATCACCCGCAGCTCGCCGGCGGGGGACAGCTCGGCCACGATCATGTGGAAGCTGTTGCTGCCCAGGTCGACGGCGGCGGCAATCTCACCGCGCGGACTGCCGGCGGGGACGGGGGTCGGGTCGGGCAAGGGGGCTCCTGGGTGCCCCTCGCTAGCGGAGCAGACCCGCAGCGGCAAGGTCGGGCAACGCGCCTTCGCCTCGGATAGGGGCAGGGTTCCCCCCCTCCGAGCCGCCATGCGAACCGGTCAGCCCCAGGGTCGAGTGCTCCGCTTCCCCGGCAGCGGCCCCTGGCGGCCGCCGCGCTGGCAGGCCGTGCGCGTGGGGCGCATCTCCACCGACGCCGCCGGCATGCGCATGCTGGAGCGGCTGGTGCTGCGGCTGGTACGCCGGGGCTGGAACCTGCTGCGCGCCCTGGACGAGGCCTCCGGCATCGACATGGAGGTGCTCGAAGAGGGCCCGGTCCTGTCGCTGCTGGCGGTGGACAGCGCCTGGCTGGACCTGCTCTGCCACCTCGCCCGGCACGAGGTGGATCCCAACGAGGTCGAGACCCTGGCGGCCGATGTGCGCCGCCTGGGCCGCGAACAGACCACGCTGCGCCAGGCCGTCTACGCCCTGCTACCCGCCGATCGCCGCGAAGGCGTGGCCAGCGCAGAGCGCATCCAGCAGGTCAGCGAACACGAGGTCCGCCAGGCCGTCATCGACATGGTGGTGGCCATGGACGGCGACGACGACGACCTGGACATCGACGACGACGACTACGAGCCCTTTGGCGTCGGCGGACGCAGCCGCGGGCTGCTATCCGAGGTCAACGCCAGCCGCCGCATGGACTGGGAGCAGCGCCCCTTGCCCGCCGGGGGCGCCTTGCGCACCTGCTTGCGGGGCCTGCCGGCCGAGTGGTTGGACGCCATCAGCGCCCGGGTGGGCGGGCGGGTCTCGGGGTCCCGACGCGACCGAGAGACCCGCCTGGCCGCCGCCCTGCTGGACGGCGGCACCCTGGACAAGCTGCTCGCCGGCATCGGCCCCGACGAGGTCGCCTTGCTGCAGCGCGTCCTGGCCGAAGGCGGCCTGCATGGGGCCGCCGAGCTCACCGCCCTCACCGGCACCGACGACCAGGACGGCTGGTTCTGGACCGAGCAGCCGCCCCGCAGCGTGCTGGGCGGCCTGCGCTGGCGGGGGCTGGTCTATGTGGGCGCAAGGCCCGACGCCGACGCGGTGCCCGAGCGCTGCGTGCTCATCCCGGTCGAGCTGCGCGAGCCCCTGCGCGAGCGCCTGCGCTGAGGGCCGGCCGCGGGTTCAGGGCGCGGCGGGGGCGACGGGCGGGCCATTGTTGGAGATCTGCCAGCCCCGCGCATCCACCGGGAGCTGCACCCGCGACAGGGTCTGGGCGAGGCCCGACGGATCCAGGCTGGGGTTGTCCTGGATGCGCAAGCCGTAGAAGGTCGGGGGAGTCGCCCGGTTGGCGACAAGCCCCGAAATATCGACCAGACCTTCATTCCCAACGATCTCAAGGCCCTTGATCCGGCTGAGGTCGGGCAGCACGGGCAGCTGGGTCAAGGCGGGCAGCCCCCGAAGTCGAAAGGCCCCCACCAGCGCCAGGCGCTCCCAGTCGGGCAGGGCCGTCACCGACGGAAGGCCCACCAGGTCGATCTCCTCGGCGCTGCGCAGGGCCGGCAGCAGCTCCAGGCGCTGCAGGGCCGGCAGATCCTGCAGCGACAGCCGACCGATGGACTCGGTGCGCCCCAGCCCCAGCAGGCTGTGCAGCTTGGGATTTCCCGCCACCCGCACCTCGGCCAGCGCGCTGCGGGCGCTGCGGGCGTCCTGGGCTGCGATGCGCTCGAGCAAGGGGTTGTCGCGCACCTGGAGCGACCCGCCCCGCACCAGCGGCGGCAAGGCGGCGATCTCGATGAGCTGCGGATTCGCCACCACCTCCAGGTCGCGCAGCTGCCGGTCGCCCAGTCGGCCCAAGGCGCCCAGATCGTGCAACACGGGGTTGGCTCGCAGGCGCACACCGGCGAGGTCGAGCTCCGAGGCCTGGGCCAGGCGCTCCAGGCCATCCAGGCTGCGCAGCAGGGGCGCCCCTTCGGCCCGGATATCGCCCGATACACCCATCAAGCAGGACAGGCCCTTGAGATCGGTGCCGCGAAAGTCCCCCGCCAGCACCAGGTCGCCGTCCACACGGTCGTAGCGCTTGCAGAAGCGCTCGATGCTGGCCAGGTCCATCGGGGCCCAGTCCCCGACATGCACGGTGGAGCGGCGGGTGGCGCCAGCCGTGGCCACCACGAGGACGAGCAGGGGCAAGGACATGGGGCGCCTCGCGAGGGGGACCCTCCACCTGTATCGGCGCCGCCGCCCGACGGCCGCTGGGGTGGGCCCGCGTTAGCGCCATCGGCCTGCCCATCCGGAGCCACGATGCCCTCTCTGACCCCGCTCATGGCCCGACTCTCGGCCGAAGCCGCCCGCGGAGACATGGCGATCGATCTGCCGGTCTATGCAGAGGCCGGGCGCGATCCCACCGAGGCGGTGCTGCTGGGCTCTGGCAGCCTCTCGGCCCGGGTGGGCTTCTTCGGCCGAGACCCGGGACGCCACGAGATCCTGCTGGGCGAGCCCTTTATCGGGGCGGGCGGCCGGCTGGTGCGCGACGCCTTGCACGCGGCCCGGTCCGGGGGGGCACCCCCCGACGTGGACGCCGCCATTCGGGCCGGCCAAAGCATGTTCTGGGCCAATACCGTGCCCTATAAGCCCACAGGCAACAAGGCCTGGTCCATGGGGGTCAAGCGCCGCTTCAGCCCGCTGATCGCCGAGCTGCTGGTGTCGCACTGGAGCGGCCAGGACCTGATCACCCTGGGCAATGTGGCCTTTGACTGGTTCCGCATCGAAGAGCCCGGCCTGGCGCCCACCCTCAAGGCTTTCTGGACCCGACCGGATCGCTACACGGCCAGCCTGGACATCCGCTTTCGGGGCAAGGCCCTGCGCCTGCACCCGCTGCCGCACCCATCCCCCCTGAATGCCACCTGGTACCCCCGCTTTCCCGGCCTGCTGCGCCAGCGCCTGGCCGACCTGGGCTGGCCCGAGCGGCCCTGAACGGCGCGCAGGCCCTACTTGTGGGAGTCCAGCTTCTCGCCTTCGGTCTGGACATTCTCGACGGCGCTCTCGCCTGCGGGACGCGGCGTGACCAGCTCGCCGCTGGCCAGCTGGTAGGTGCCCAGCAGCCAGCTCAGGATCACGCCCTCCAAGCTGGAGTCGCGGTTGAGCATGACGCTGCCGTGCCCCGCGCCCTTGAGCATCAGGTAGTGGTGCTGCCCCTGGGCCCGCTGTTCGAGCACCACCGCGGACTTCGCGCTGTACTGGTCCTCCTGCGAGGCCACCAGCAGCAGGGGGCGCTGGCCCAGGGCGTCCACGGCGTCGGGAGAGGTGACGCCCTTGTAGTTGAGGCCCGGACTGAGGGCGACGACATTGACGATGCCAGCATCTGCGGCGGCGGCCTCCAGGCAGAGGTTGGCGCCGATGCTGGCCCCCACGCAGCTGATCTGGGTGGCGCCTTGTCCGCGCAGCCAGGCCACCGCGGCGGCGACATCTTGGGTCATCTGGGGGTAGTCGCCGGGAAGCAGCTCCTGGCCAGCCTTGTCCGAGCGTCCGTGCCCGCGCAGATCCACCGCGATGGTCTGCAGGCCGGCCTTGCCCAGGCGCTCGCCGAGGTATTTCCAGTCGGCGGCCTCTCGGCCCAACATATGCACCAGCACCACGCCCTTGGCGCTGCCCTTGAGCGGGGCCACCAAGGCGTGCAGGCGCGCGCCATCGCCCGCGGTGAGCTGGGTGTCGCTGACCGCGGCCTTGGCGGCGTCACCCGCCAGGGCGAGGCCGAAGGCCATCACAGCTCCGGCGAGGGCTCCAGCGCGGCGAAGGAGGGGCATCGGGGCTCCGGGGTGGGGTGCGCGATCCTGGACCCACCGTGGAACACCTGGGCCGGGCCGCGCAGTCTATATCGCCACGGCATCGGACTGAAACGCCCGAGCTTCAGCCTTTGATCCGAGGGGGGGGCGACAGCAGCCCTCTGAGGTCCACCAGCAGATCGCCGAGGTCCAGGCCATAGGCCTCGGCCACCTCCGCCAGGGTCTCATCGAAGCGAACGGCGCAGCCGCTGCAATGGGGGAGGTGCCGGGTCGCCAGGACCCCTTGGGCCCCGGGATGGCGCTTCAGGGCCTCCTCCACCGTCATCTCCGCCGAAAAGGGTGCGCTTCGGCGATCCAGACGGCCGTGCTGCCGATCCAGGTGGCCGTGCAGGCCGGCCAGGCGGGCATCCACGCGGTCCAAGGCGTCGTCCAGGGCCGCCAGCTGCCGCAGCAGGGGCGGCGGGGGGGCGGGATCGGCCACGGCGCGCAGCCCACGGCGGACCCGGGGGCGCAACAGGCGAGGGAGGGGCAGCGGGAGTGGCACCCTTGGGCTCTAGCGCGGCCATGGCCGCCGGGCCCGGGGCGTTGACACCCTGGGGTGCGGGGAATACACGCTGGGGCGCTCGGAGATCCGAGCTGTTCTTTGACCGGGCCGAGATGGATCCGAACAGCCATCCGGAAGCCAGCCAGAATCCAGACCCTGACCTCGTCTTCATGGACCAGGCCCTGCGGTTGGCCCAAGCAGCCATCCCGCTCGGTGAAGTCCCCGTTGGCGCGGTTGTGGTGCGGGACGGTCTCATCGTCTCCGCGGCGCACAACCGCCGCGAGCTCGACGCAGACCCCACCGCCCACGCCGAACTGATCGCGATGCGAACAGCGGCCCAGGTGCTTGGAGATTGGCGGCTGGAAGGCTGCATCGTCTACGTCACCCTCGAGCCCTGCGCCATGTGCGCGGGGGCCATGGTCCTCTCCCGGATCGCACGCTGCGTCTACGCAAGCGCCGATCCCAAGGCGGGCTTCATGGGCAGCCTCGATGACCTCTCCCAGCACCCGCGACTCAACCACCGCTTTCCGGTCTCCACCGGGGTGCGGGCGAATGAGTCGAGCGCGCTGTTGAAGGGCTTCTTCCGCGACCTGCGGGCGCGCAAGAAGATGGGTCTCTGACGACGGTTGGATTCAGCCGATCCCCTGGGATCGGCGGCGATGAGAAGCAACGGCTGTGGCCGGTGGAAGGCGATCTTGGAGAGGTGGCCGAGTGGACGAAGGCGGTAGACTCGAAATCTACTGTGCGGCAACGTACCGCGGGTTCGAATCCCGCCCTCTCCGCCACCCCCCGCACCACCCCGCGCTTCTCATCCGGCCCAGCATCCACCTGGCGCTCCTGCCCTCACCGGCAAGGCGCCTTGGACGCATCGACTGGAATCCGGAGAGGTGACCGAGTGGACGAAGGTGCACGACTGGAAATCGTGTGTGCGGCAACGTACCGCGGGTTCGAATCCCGCCCTCTCCGCCACTTCCAGACGATGTTGCGCCCCCATGCTGCTTTGGCCGTGGGGGGGCGCCTGTGAGGATAGGGGTGGGTCGATGGTGATGGTCGGGTCCCGTTGACTGCGGATCCGTGAACCCCGCCAGGTCCGGAAGGAAGCAACGGTGTCGGTCCCCGCGGGGCATCGGGGTGCCCGGCCATCACCACCGCCCCACCCCTCTTTCACAGAGCGCAGCACCCATGAGCTATGTGGCCATTGCCCGGAAGTGGCGCCCCACCAGCTTCGAGGACATCGCCGGTCAGCAGCATGTGACGCGCACGCTGCAGAACGCGATTCGCCTGGGACGCATCCACCACGCCTTCCTCTTCACCGGAGCGCGCGGGGTGGGAAAGACCTCGGCCGCCCGGGTGCTCGCCCGCGCCCTGAACTGCGTGAACGGGCCCACCCCCGACCCCTGTGGGGAGTGCCCCAGCTGCCTCGAGATCGCGACCGGCGGCAGCGCGGATGTGATCGAGATCGACGGAGCCAGCAACAACTCCGTCGAAGACATCCGAGAGCTGCGCGAGAGCGTCCGCTACCTGCCCCAGCGCGGCCACAGCAAGGTCTACATCGTGGACGAGGTCCACATGCTGTCCCGCGGGGCCTTCAACGCCCTGCTCAAGACCCTCGAAGAGCCGCCAGACCACGTGGTCTTCATCTTTGCGACCACCGAACCCCAGAAGATCCCCGATACGATCCTGTCCCGGGTGCAGCGCTTCGACTTCAAGCGGATCCCGGCCAGCACGGTGGTCGAGACCCTGCAGCGGGTCTGCGAGGGCGAAGGGGTGCAGGTGCCCGAGAGCGCCCTGCGGCTGATCGCCCGCGCCGGCGAAGGCTCCATGCGCGACGCCCAGAGCCTGCTGGACCGGGTGATCAGCTTCAGCGGGGGCAGCATCACCACCGAAGGTGTGGCCGAGGTGCTGGGCCTGGTGGACCGCGAGCTGCTCTTCTCCATGCTGAGCGGCATGCTGCGCGGCGAGCCCGACCAGTGCCTGGAGGCCATCGATCGGGTGCACGGCTTTGGCTATGACCTGACCGAGTTCACCGCCGAGATGCTGGAGCTGCTGCGCAACGCGACCTTGGTGGGCCTGTCGCCCACCTCGCGCCGCTACCTGGATGTGCCGACCGAAGAGCAGGGCCGCTTGTCGGATCTGGTCAGCGAGGTGCCCACCGATGTCTTCGTGCGCAGCTTCCAGGTCATGCTGGAGGTCCACGAGCAGGTGGCCCGGGCTGCCCGACCGCGCATCGTGCTGGAGATGGCGGTCGCCCGGCTGGTGAGCATCCGGCCCGCCCGGCCGGTGGACCAGATCGTGCAGCGCCTGAGCGATCTGGAGCGCCGCATGCGCCAGGGCGGCGTGCCCAGCCGGCCCCGCAGCCCCAGCAGCCCGTCCAGCCGATCCGGCGCCCGCGGCGGCGACGACGACGACGACCCTGCTCCTGCTCCTGCTCCTGCTCCCGCTCCCGCACCCGCGGCGGCCCCGCGCCCGCGCCCCGCGCCGCCGGCCCCCCGAGCGCCGCCCGCCCCCTGGTGCTGGCACCGCCACCCGGCCCCGCCGAGGACGAAGACCTGACCCCGACGGCCATGAGCACGGGGCAGCGGGCCCTGGGCCCGGGGATCCCGGCGCCGAGGACCGCGGCCCGGAGCTGCTCGCCCTCTTTGAGAATGGGGTTGACGACCCCGACACCGAGGAGGGCGAGCCCGTCGAGATTCGGGCAGTCGGCCCGCCGCCGCTGCCCGCCGGCGCCACCGACGAGCAGCGCTTCGAGGCCTTCCAGGGCTGGATTGAAGCGGGCGGCAGCCGGTGGAGCGCCCTCGCCATGGACGTGGCCCTCGACCGCTGTCAGCCGCCCACCGTCTACGCGGTGACGCCCCACGATCTGCACCAGCGCAACGCCCAGCCCCTGCTGGACGACGCCCGCGTGCGCCTGGGAATCGCCGCCTGCTTTCCCGGCTGCCAGCGCCTGGAGATCGGCTTGCGCGCCGCCCATCATCCCGGCCGCACCCGCCGCGAGAAGGCCCAGATCGCCCGCGCCGCCTTGGAGGCCCGCCTGCGGGAGGAGCTGCTGGCCGACCCCCGCATCCAGCAGATCCAGGGCCGCCTGGGCGCCCGGCTCCAGCGGGTGGCGCCACCCGATGAGGCCCCCGAGGCCGCCCGAAGGGAGAAGCAGCGATGAGCGAGCCCGTAGACCCCCTGCGCCACTGCGTCGCCCAGCTCGCCCGCCTGCCCGGTATCGGCGACCGCACGGCGGCCCGCCTGACCTATTGGCTGCTGCGCCAGGACCCCGAGGTGGCCGACGAGATCGCCGGCGCAATCGCCAGTCTGGCCCGGTCCATGGTGCGGTGTTCGGTCTGCTGCGATGTGGCCACCACCAACCCCTGCCGCCGCTGCGCCGACCCCGCCCGCGACGGCGCGGTGGTCTGCGTGGTGGAGCGCCCCCAAGACATCGTGGCCATCGAGAACTCCGGCGGCTTTCGCGGGCGCTTCCACGTGCTGGATGGCGCCATCAGCCCCCTGGACGGCATCGGGCCCGACCAGCTGCGCATCCGAGAGCTGCTGGCCCGGCTGGAGGGCGAGGTGGCCGAGGTCCTGCTGGCCACCGATCCCGATGTGGATGGTGATGCCACCGCCCTCTACCTGGCGCGGCTGATCAAGCCCCTGGGCATCCGGGTGACCCGCCTGGCCCATGGCATCTCGGTGGGCACCGAGCTGGAATATGCCGACCGCTCCAGCGTGGCCCGGGCCATCGAACACCGCCGAGACATGTAGGGGCCCCACAGCAGCGCGGGCCCGCGTCGCCCGCCGGGGAGGTCCCCAAGGGCCGCCGGCAGAGGCCCCTCACCCAAGGCCGACCGAGTCCGCCGCGGCGCGGATGATCGCAGCCGAGCGAAGGAGCGCGCGCTGCTCGGGCGCGTCGAGTCCAAGCGGGAGAACGCCCTCGATGCCCCCGCCGCCGATGATCGCCGGCAGGCTGAGGCAGACGCCGTGGATGCCAAAGGGCCCATCCACAGCCGATGAAACCGACAGGACCGCCCGCTCGTCCCCGATGATGGCCTCCACAATGCGCACCAGCCCGGCGCCGATCCCATAGGCCGTGTGGCCCTTCCTCTCGATGATGGCATCGGCCGCGCGCCGGGTCTCTTCTGCCATCGCCTCGCGCTGCGCTTCTCCGAAGGGCCGCTCCGGGTTCACGCGGTCGAGGGGGATTCCGGCGATATTGGCGGCGGACCAGGCCACCACCTCGCTGTCTCCGTGCTCGCCGATGACGTGGGCATGGACGCTCCTGGCGTCGACATCGAAGCGCCGGCCCAGCAGCGATCGAAGGCGCGCGGTGTCCAGGATCGTGCCCGAGCCCAGCACCCGCGACGGGGGGAAGCCCGACAGCTTCAGCGTCGCCATCGTCAAGACGTCCACAGGGTTGGTCGCCACGACCAGCACCGCCTCGGGCGCATGGGCTGCAATGGCAGGGATGAGGCTGGCAAAGACATCGGCATTTCGCGCGACCAGATCGATCCGGGTCTCTCCGGGACGCTGGGAGGCTCCAGCGGTGATCAGCACGACCGATGCCCCCGCGCAGTCCGCGACGCCCCCGGCCCATAGCCGGACAGGCCGACCGAAGGGCACCGCGTGGTTGATGTCCATCACCTCGCCCTCTGCCCGCTGCAGATCGCTGTCCACAAGCACGACCTCCGAGGCCAGGCCCGTGCGCACCAGCGCAAAGGTGGTCGCAGCGCCGACATGGCCGGCACCGATCACAGCGACCCGCGTGGGGCTGGGAGGGCCGCTCACGGGCCCGCCTCCGCGACCCGGTCCCGACCCGGCAAAGCGACGAAGGGCGGGTGCTCCTGGCGGGGCCGGAGCGAAGGCATATGCTCGATAATATTGGTATAATGCATAGAACCACCCACCTGGTCGTCGGCGAGCCGGGCGGCGTGGTGGTCGGGCAGCTTCGGTCTCATCGTGAGGTCCCGGAGGAGGAGGGGGGGGAGATGCGGGGCTGCAGCTCCCAAGAGAGCCGGACTCGGGCCCGTCGCGCCCGCCTGGCGCGATCGGTCACCCAGCCAGGCCGGGCGCGGGACGCCCGGATCCAGGCGGTCTCCATTGGAGAGGCGCGCCACCCGCGTCGGCTCCATCGATGGGCGCGCCGCCCACACAGGGTCCCATAGCACCTCGCCTGGGGGCATGACCTCAAAGGCGCGGCCGGCGTCGGATTCCACCCGCAAGCTGTCGCCGCCCTCCAGGCGCTGGACGGCGCCGCAGACCTCCGTCGGGCAAGCACCTGGCATCGTGGGCGAGCTGCTGCGCGGGTCGATGGCCACCACCCCGGCGCGGCTCGGGCGCAGGCAAGGCGGCGGCATCGGCGCGGCCGTCAACAGCTCCGCGATCCATCGGGTTGCCGACCCCGCCGGCACCCCTCGATCGGCGCCAGCGGGCCGCCCTCGGAGGGCCCGGTCAACGCGCCACGACCCGCACGATGCTGCGTCCGCCTCCCCGTGGCAGGACCTGGACCTGGGCGCCGATCTTCTCGGCCAGCCCCTGCACATGGGAGATCAACCCCACCTGCCGGCCCTGGGCCTGCAAGGAATCCAGGGTCTCCAGCGCCTTCTCCAAGCTCTCGGGGTCCAGGCTGCCGAAGCCCTCGTCGATGAAGAGGGTCTCCACCGAGATGTCCCGGGCGGACAGCCCGGCGAGGCCCAGGGCCAGGGCCAGGGAGACCAGGAAGCTCTCGCCGCCAGAGAGGCTGTTGACCGCCCGCACCTCCTCGGCCATCTCCAGGTCGACCATCTGGAGATCCAGGTTGCTTCCGTCCACCCGCTCCAGCCGGTAGCGCCGCGCGAGGGTCTTCAGGTGGTGGTTGGTCTCGGCCACCAGGGCTTCCAGGGTGAGGCTCTGGGCGAAGACCCGCAGCTTCTTGCCGTCGGCGGACCCGATCAGCTCGGCCATGGCGTCCCAGCGTTGAACGATGGCGTCTTGGGCCGCGATCTGGGCGACCAGGCCCGCGGAGCGCTGGCGGTTGTGGGCGTCGGCGGCCACCTGGGCCTTGAGGGCGGCCGCCCGTTCGGCGCAGGCCTGGGCCAGGGTCTGGGCCTGAGCAAAGCGGGCGCGGGCGGCGTCCAGCGGACCCTCTGGAGAGGTGGCGTCGGTGCTGGCCCCCTCCTCGAAGCTGAAGTCATCAGGCGCATTCTTGCGGTGCTCTTGCAGCTGGTCGGCCCGCTCCAGGTGCTTGGAGTCCGCGCGTTGGCGCGCCTCCTTGAGCTGCTCTTGACGCCGGAGCGCAGCCGGCAGCCAGTCGGCGCCTTGGGCCAGGGCGGCCGCGATCTCGTCGGGGCTGCGCCCGGTGGCCGACACGGCGGCGTCGCGGTCGGCGGCCTTTCGCTGGGCCAGGGCACTCGCCTGGTTGAAGTGCTGCTCGGCCTCTGTCACCCGGACCTCGGCCTCGGCCAGGCCCCGCGCGGCGGCCTCGCGGGCCGCTTCGACCCCCTTCCATGCGGACTCAGCCTGGGCCAGGGCACCATCCAGTCGGGCCCGAACGCCGGCGGTGGGCTCGCCCCCCAGCAAGTCCGCACGGGCGGCGGTCAGCTCGGCCACCGCGCGCTGGCGGGGTGGCAAGGCGTCGGCGGCGGTGCCGGCCTGGGTCTGCGCCCGGGTGAGGGCCTCCTGTGCAGGCTGCAGGGCGGCCTGGGCGGCCTGCAGCGCCTCCTGGGCCTGGGCCAGGGCCTGGAGCTGGGCCTGGAAGCTGCGGACCACTGTGTCGCAGCGGGACAGGAAGGCCGCAGGCACCGCAGGGTCCTCGTCCAGCAGGTGCGCCTGCCAGTCCGGGTCCCAGGCCAGGTGGCCCGAGAGCCCTTGCAGCCGCCCGTCCAGCCGGCCTTCGATGGCCAACAATCGGGCGCCGAGATCCCGCAGCCTTTCGGCTTCTTCGTCGCGACGAGCGCGGGCGGCATCCAGGCGCTGGCCGAGGTCCACGCGCTCCCGCTGGCGGTGGGAAGCCTCGAGGTGGGCCGCGCGCGCGGCATCGGCGTGCTGGCGGGCCGCGCGCAAGGCGGCCAGGGCCGCGGCCTGCTGGGTGGCGCTGGCGGACAAACGCTCCTGAAGCGCGGTGATCATGAAGTCCAGGTCTGCATTTTCGACCTGGAAGTGCGCCGCCTTCATCAGGGGCAGGCAGGCCGTTTCGAGGCCGGCCGCGCGGTCCTGGGCGGCCTGGTGCTGGGCCAACAAGCGGCTGGCCTCTGTGGTGGCGGCCTTGTGCTGGCCCTCGGCCTGGGCCCGAGCCTCGTGGGCCCGCGCGCTCTCAGCCCGAAGCGCGCGCAGTCGCTCCTCCTGTTCGGCCAGCTTGCTCTCGATGGGGGTGGGCCGGCCGACCCAGGGGTGGTCCAAGGACCCGCACAGGGGGCAGCTCTCGCCGGGCACCAGCTTGTCCCGGTGCACGCTGACATCGAGGGCCAGGCGCAGACCGGCCTCCTGGCCCTGGGCCTGGAGCAGGGCGCCGGCCAGTCGCTGCTCTTCGGCCGAGTGCTCGGCGACCGCGCGGGTGGCGGCCTCCTGTTCGCCCCGCACCCGGGTGAGCTCGTCGGCGAGCTGGTTCAGGCTGCTTTGCTGGCGCTGGCGCTCGTCCAGGCGGTCACGCAGCTGGAGCAGGGCGCGGGACTCTTCGTCAGAAGCGGACCAGCGCAGCTCGGCCGGACCCACCGGGGTCTCGGCCGCGCGGGCGTCCGCGGCCTCGGCGAGTTCAACCGCCTTCTGAAGGCGGCCATCCAGCTCCGCGCGCTGGTCGATCAGGGGCTGCAAAGCGGCTTCTGCGGCGGCGCAAGTGGCCCGCTGCCGATTCAGTTCAGCCTGCAGCTGCAGGCGCTGCCGCTGGGCCTCCACCAGCTCCGCCAGGCGCGGGCGACAGTCCGCCCACTCCTCCACCATGCGCTGCTGGGGCTTGTTTTCGGCCAGCCAGGTCTGCGCTCCATCGGCCTGTGCGCGGGCCTGGTCCACGGCGGCCTGGGCGGCTGCGGCCGCGCCCGGGCGCGTTGAAGGGCCGCCTGGGCGTCTGTGTCTGCCCCTCGGCCTGCCGGAGATCCGCAGCGGCGGCTTCAGGCGGGTGTCGAGCACGCTGGCGGCATCCAGATCGGTGGCCGCCGCGCTGCGGGCAGCCTGGGCAGCATCCCGCCGGGCCTGGGCATGGGCGGCGGTGGCCTGGGCGGCAAGAAGCCCGGCCCGGGCCTCGTCCTGTTCCTGCTTCAGGCGCTCCAGGCGATCCTCGGCTGCCTTCCGTGCCTCCTCTGCGTCGCGGGCCGCTTGCAGCACCGGCCGCAAGGGCTCGGCGTCCTGCACCTGGGCGATCTGCAGCCGCTCGGATTCGGCCGCCTCCCAAGCCGCCTGGGCGGCGACCAGCTCGGCCTGGGCTGCATTCACGGCCGAAGCGAGGGCCAGGTCCCGCTGCTGCCATTCCAGGACCCCTCGGGCCTCGTCCAGCGCTGCGGTGGCCGCCGTCTGTTCAAGCAGGGCGGCATCCTGGTCCATCCGGAGCTGCTGGTGCTCCTCTTCGGTGAGCAGCGACACCCCCTGCAGCTGAGCGTTCAGCCTGCCCTGCAGCTCTCTCTCCTGGCGGGCCCGGTCATAGGCCGCCTTGCCCAGCCGGCCATAGATGCCGGTGTCGGTCATGGCCTCGAGCAGCTCGGCGCGTTCGCCCTCATTGGCCCGCAAGAAGGCCGCAAAGTCGCCCTGGGCCAGCAAGGCCGAGCGCCGGAACTGGTCGAAGTCCAAGCCCAGCAGGGCCTGGATCTGCCGCAGGGTCTCTGTGCGGCGACCATCGCTGAGATCGACGTCCTTGACCAGATCTCGCAAGGTCTGGGACTGGGACTGGATGCGGCCGTCGGCCCGGTTGCGCGCCCGGCGCACCTCCCAGCGCGCCCTGTAGCGCCCGCCATCCTTGCCGATAAAGTCCGCCTCGGCAAAACCCGCCGCCGCGCCCTTCTTGAGCAGGTTGCGGGTGTCTGTGCTGGTGAGCCGCTGGTCGTCGTCCTGGCCCGGGCGCCCCGGGCGCACCGTGCTCCGGTCCTGCAGCCGGGGCGTCTTGTCGAAGAGGGCCAGGCAGAGCGCGTCCAAGATGGTGGACTTGCCGGCACCCGTGGGGCCCGTGATGGCGAAGAGGCCGACCTGCCCCAAGGTGCCCTTTTCGAGGTCCACATCGAAGGCTTCCAGGCTGGCGATATTCTCGCCCCGAATGGCCAGGATCTTCATGCCTGCTCCTGGTGGACGAGGTCGATCAGCTCGTGGAAGGCCATCAGCAGGTCTTGGGGCAGCGGGTTGTCGCCATGGGCCTGGACCCAGCGCTTTCGAAAGACCTCTTCGGGGAGCACGTCGCGAAGCTGTGCGCCCGGGTGGTGGTCGGCCAGACCACCGTCCTTGCCCCCCGTGTCGCGGACGATGCCCGTCAGTCGAACGGCTTTGTCGGACAGCGCAGCCTCGACATCCCGGCGGATGCTGGGGTCGGGTTCAGGCAGGAGCGCAATCACCTCCAGAAAAGGCATGCGGTCGTAGTTCTCGTCGCCATTGCGCAGGGGCAGCGCCGCCAGGGCAGCCATCAGGGCGGGTCGGGGCAAGGAGCCTTGGGCGGGGATGCGCAGCAGGTCCACCGTGCGGGGGATGGGCACCGTCCGGATGTCCCGCACCGCGTCCCCCGCGAAGTCCACCACCACCACCTGGTGGCGGTAGCGGGTCTCGGAGATGTCGAAGGGGATGGGCGAGCCGCTATAGCGCACGGCGTCCCGTCCCCCGACCTGCTGGGCCCGGTGAAGGTGGCCCAGGGCCACATAGGCGAGGTCCTCGGGGAAGAGGTCCACGGGCAGCGCGTGCTGGTTGCCCCCCAGGATGCGCCGTTCGGACAGCTCGGAGAGGCTGCCGCCGACCATATAGCAGTGACCGGCGGCCACCCGGGCCTGGCCGGGCTGCGCCAGCTGGCGCAACCGGCTCAGCACGGCGTCATAGAGGGCCCGCACGCCGCCCACCAGCGGGTCGTCGCCCTCTACCGGGGGCAAATCCGCCGGACGCAGGAAGGGCACCGCCGCCACCCAGGCTGCGACCTCGCCGTCCCGGCCGTGCAGGGGCAGGCACATCGCGTCCAGATTGGCGTCGCCGCTGTCCTTGCGGGGCAGACCTCCCACGACCTGGATGCCCATGGGGCCCAGGACGGCTCCGGGAGCGTCCAGCCGGGCCGCCGAGTCGTGGTTGCCCCCGATGACCAGGATGTCGAGCTTGGGCAAGCGCCGGCGGGCCCGCCCCAGAAAGGAGTACCAGTCCTGTTGCGCGGTGGCGGGCGGGTTGGCGGCGTCAAAGACATCGCCCGCGATCAGCAGCGCGTCGGCCTGCTGCTGATCGAGCAGGTCGATCAGCCAATCCAGGAATGCGGCGTGTTCCACCCGACGGGACTGGCCCATGAGGGTCTTGCCCAGGTGCCAGTCAGAGGTGTGGACCAAACGAAGAGAGGGCGGGGAAGGGGGAGCATCCATGGCTTCCCCTCACCCGCCTCACCCGACCCAACCAGGGCAGAAGTTGTCCGTCTTCCAGAAGCTCAGGCCCCGCGGTTCTTGAGCTGCGCCACCAGGAGGTCCCGGTTCATCTGGCCGATCACCTCCAGCGGGATGCCCTTGGGGCAGGCCAGGCTGCATTCGCCGAAGTTGGAGCAGTGACCGAAGTCCTCGCTGTCCATCTGGTGAACCATCGCGTCCACCCGCTGGTAGCGTTCGGCCTGGCCCTGGGGGAGCAGGCCGAGGTGGGTGATCTTGGCGCCGGTGAAGAGCATCGCCGAGGCGTTGGGACAGAGCGGCCACGCGAGGCGCCGCAGCCGATGCAGGCCGCCGCGTCGAAGGCCGTGTCGGCGTCGTCCTTGTTGATGGGCGTGGCGTTGGCGTCCTGGGCCTGGCCGGTGCGGACCGAGACATAGCCGCCAGACTGGATGATGCGGTCAAAAGCTGACCGGTCAACCATGAGATCCTTGATGACCGGGAAGGCCTTGGCCCGGAAGGGCTCGATGGTGACCGTGTCGCCGTCCTTGAACTCGCGCATATGCAGCTGGCAGGTGGTGGTGCGGGCCTTGTGGCCATGGGGCCGGCCGTTGATCACCAGGCTGCAGACACCGCAGATGCCCTCGCGGCAGTCGCTCTCGAAGCAGATGGGCTCCTTGCCCTGGACCTCCAGCTTCTCGTTGACGACGTCGAGCATCTCCAGAAAGGACATATCTTCGTTGACGCCGTCTGCGTCGAAGCTTTCGAAGTGGCCAGCGTCCGCCGCGCCATTCTGCCGCCAAACCTTGAGGGTGAGCTTCACTTGTAGCTCCGCTGGCTGGGGGGGACGTATCGGAAGTTCAGGGGCTCTTTGTGCAGGCGCGGCTGGTTGCCGACGCCCGTGAACTCCCATGCCGCGACATGGGTGAAGTTCTCGTCGTCGCGGCGGGCCTCGCCATCGGGGGTCTGGAACTCCTCCCGGAAGTGGCCGCCGCAGGACTCGTTGCGCTCGTAGGCGTCGATGACCATCATCTCGGCGAACTCCAGGAAGTCCGCCACCCGGCCGGCCTTTTCGAGGCTCTGGTTGACCCCGCGGTCGCTGCCGGGCACCGAGACATTCTCCCAGAACTCGGCACGGATCTCTTGGATGCGGGTGCGGGCCTGCTGCAGGCCCTCGGCATCCCGGGACATGCCGCACTTGTCGATCATCACCTTGCCCAGCTCGCGGTGGAAGCTGTCCACCGGGCGCTTGCCCTTGACCGCGAGCAGCTTCTTGAGACGCTCTGAAGCTGCGGTTTCGGCTTCGGCATAGGCGGGCGCGTCGGTGGCGGTGCCCCGGGCCCCGGCCTTAGCCAGGAAGTGGCCGATGGTCGAGGGCAGGATGAAGTAGCCATCCGCCAAGCCCTGCATCAGCGCGCTGGCGCCCAGGCGGTTGGCGCCGTGGTCCGAGAAGTTGGCCTCGCCGATGACGAAGAGGCCCGGCACATTGCTTTGCAGGTTGTAGTCCACCCAGAGCCCACCCATGGTGTAGTGGGGCGCGGGGTAGATGCGCATCGGAGACTCATAGGGGTTCTCTCCGGTGATGCGCTCGTACATCTCAAAGAGGTTGCCATAGCGGGCGGCGACGCCGTCCTTGCCCAGGCGGCCGATGGCCTCCTTGAAGTCGAGGTAGACGCCCAACCCACCGAAGGCCACGCCGCGCCCCTCGTCGCAGGAGCGCTTGGCCGCCCGGCTGGCCACGTCGCGGGGCACGAGGTTGCCGAAGGTGGGGTAGCGGCGCTCGAGGAAGTAGTCGCGCTCGCTCTCGGGGATCTGTCCGGCGGGGCGCCCCAGCTTGCCCGTCTCGTCGTTCCAGCAGTCCTTCGGATCCTTGGGAACCCAGACGCGGCCGTCGTTGCGCAAGGACTCGCTCATCAGGGTGAGCTTGCTCTGGTATTCGCCGCTGACGGGGATGCAGGTGGGGTGGATCTGCGTGTAGCAGGGGTTGGCGAAGAGGGCGCCGCGCTTGGCCGCCCGCCAGGTGGCGGTGACATTGCAGCCCATGGCGTTGGTGCTCAGGTAGAACACATTGCTGTAGCCGCCGGTGGCCAGGACCACCGCGTCGCCGCCATAGCGCTTGAGTTCGCCGCTCACGAGATCGCGCACGATGATGCCGCGGGCCTGCCCATCGACCATCACCACGTCGATCATCTCGTGACGCGGGAACATCTTGATATTGCCGGCCTTCACCATCTTGGCGTGGGCCTGGTAGGCGCCCAACAGCAGCTGCTGGCCGGTCTGTCCCTGGGCGTAGAAGGTGCGGCTGACCAGGGCGCCGCCAAAGGACCGGTTGTCCAGCAGCCCCCCGTACTCTCGGGCGAAGGGCACGCCCTGGGCGACGGCCTGGTCGATGATATTCACCGAGACCTGGGCCAGACGGTAGACATTCTCTTCGCGGGAGCGGAAGTCGCCGCCCTTGACCGTGTCGTAGAAGAGCCGGTAGACGCTGTCGCCGTCGTTCTGGTAGTTCTTGGCGGCGTTGATCCCGCCCTGCGCGGCGATGCTGTGGGCGCGTCGAGCACTGTCCTGGTAGCAGAAATTCAGGACGTTGTAGCCCAGCTCTGCCATGGTCGCCGCCGCAGCGGCCCCGGCGAGCCCGGTGCCGACGATGATGACGGTGTACTTGCGCTTGTTGGCCGGGTTGACGACCTTGATGTCGAAGCGGTGGCGGTCCCAGGCGGTCTCGATGTCGCCGGTGGGCACATTCGAGTTGAGCACCAGGCCGTCGGAGGAGGGGGCGTTCTGTTCGGTGGCCATGACGGTCCTACTTGAGCGCGTTGGCGGTGTCGGGCAACAGGCCCGCGAGCGCCGCCACCGGCATCGCGATGTTGCCCAGGGCGATCAGCAGGCCAAAGGCCACGGCGGCCTTCTGGGCCAGCACAACATAACGGGGGTTGCTGAGCCCCAGGGTGCGCAACATGCTCCAAGCCCCATGGGCGAGGTGCATGCCGAGTGCGGCTTGTGCGACGACGTAGAAGCCCACCACAAGCGGGTTCTGGAAGCCTCGCACAAAGTTCTGGTAGGCGTAGCAGGTGAACTCGCCGTCTACCCAGGCGCAGTGCCGGAAGCCTTCGACCCCGACCCCCGCCACCGTGAACTGGGCGAGGTGGAAGACGATGAAGGCCAGGAGGATGAAGCCGCCAAAGCGCATCGTCCGCACGGCATAGGCGCTGGAGAACCAGCTGTGCTGGGCATAGGCCTGGGGCCGGGCGGACCGGCTGCGGGACACCAGGGCGACCGCGCTGCCGATATGGGCCAGGACGCAGCCCAGCAGCCCCATCCGGGCCAGCCAGACGATCTCGGGCATGCCCTGGAGGGTCTCGGCGTAGTGGTTGTAGGTGTCGGGCCCCAGGAAGACCTGGAGGTTGCCGAGCATATGAATCACCACGAAGCCGAACATGGCCAGACCGGTGAGGGCCATGACCAGCTTCATGCCGATCGTCGAGGTGGCGAAGCGCTTGAGCCAGGACATCGTGGTGTCACCCGGGGGGCAAGGGAAGACGGCCGATGGGAGCGGAGAGGCCGCTGTTTCCGGGCTCTCGGGTCTATGCGACGGCCCTGCGGGGGTCAAGCAAGGGCCCCGTCGGCCGGGGAAGAGGGGGCCTCAACCGCCTGTTGCGGGCGGATCGGGTGGCTTCGGGGCGTCTTCGGTGCTGCCTTCCAGCACGCCGCTGGCCCGCAGGAAGGCCTCGCCCAGGCCCGCCCGACCGGCCGCCGCAGGGTTGGAGCGCGCAGCCAGGAGGTCGCGCAGGCGCTCGTTTGCGGTCACCAGCTGCTGGGTCAGGCTGGAGAGCAGGAGCCGGCGCAGGGCCCGCCCGCGGGGGTGCGTCTCTCGCACGAGTCGCTGGAAGGTGGCAGGGTCGAGGACGGCGACGATCACTTCTGAGGCCGCGACCCCGGTGGCGGTGCGGCGGGAGCGATCCACCACCCCGATCTGTCCCAGCAAGGTGGGCGCCCGCAGCTCGCCCACCGGCCGCTGCTTGCCGGCCACGTCGCGCTTGAGGATGGCGATGCTGCCGCGCAGCAGGAAGTAGAGTTCGGTGCCGGGGTCATCCTCCCGCACCACCACCTGGCCCTTGGGGACGATGCGCACCGAGCTGGCCTGTAGAATGCCGACCAGATCGTCCACCTCGGCGTTGATGCGGGGGTGGGCGGCGATCAGCCGGGCGGCCTGGGTGCGGTAGACCGGATCGGGCGAGGGTGCGGTCATCTCAGCCTCCGCTGCCGAGCAGGTCACGCAGCCGGATGGCGGGCAGGTCCGCCGGCTCTGCCCGCCCGTCCGACCCGCTCTCCAGGGCACGCCAGGCCTCCTGGATGGCCTGGTTGGTCACCCGCACCCGGTGGGTCAAGGTGTGCATCAACAGGTATTCGATGGCGGCCACCACGGCGTTGTCGCCCGCGGTGTCCAATAGCTCCCGGCGGATCTCCAGGCAGGTGCTGTCGCGGCGCGCGCGCACCGTGGCGCTGCGGGCCCGCCCCGTGGCGTAGAGCGCCGTCTCACCCACGATGTCCCAGGCGCCGACGGTGCCCACCACCCGCTCGCCATCCGGGGTGCCCACCAGGGCCACCAGCTCGCCATGCACCACCAGCAGGGCGGAGTCCGCTGGGGCGCCCTCTCGGAAGAGCACCTGCCCGGCCTCCACCTCGACCGGCGGCGCCTGCCGCAGCACCCAGGCCACCTCTTCGGCAGACACCGGGCGGCGCAGGTGCAAGCTGGCCAGGCCGTGCAGGTAGAAGCGAGCGGATTCGACCGGGTCGGTGCGCAAGGCGGCCTCGGTGGGCGGACCTCGGCCCGCTAACCCGCCTTGCCGCGATCAGGGGGCGAAGGGAGCCGCAGCCCGCCAGACCCGGAAGCGGGTGGACTCGGCCTCGCAGCTCAGCTCAGCGTACTCGTCTTGCAGGACCTTCTGGACGGGCACCTGCCGCTGCACCACGATCCAGAGTTCGCCGCCGTCGAGCAGGCGGATGCCCGCCCCCTCGACAAGGCGCTTGAGCACCCCATAGTCGTTATCTCTGCCCAAGTGGATGGGCGGGTTGCTGACGATGCGATCGTAGCGAGAGTAGGCCGGCAGCGCGCTCCAGCTGGCGCCGCAGCGGTGCAGCCCGGTGGGCACATTCTCGCGGGCGGCCTGGACGGCGACCTGGTCGAAGTCCAGGCATTGCACCCGCAGATCCGGGACCCGCCGAAGCAGCGCGGCGCCGATGATTCCGCTGCCGCAGCCGAAGTCCAGCACATGGGCGCCGGCAGGCGGATCGGGAAGCGCCGCAAGCAGCATCGCGGTGCCCTCGTCCAGGCCACCATGGGCGAAGATGCCGGGGTAGACCACCATGTCGATGGGGCCGTCTTCGAGGGCGAAGGGCTTCACCCGGCGCCAATCCGACAGCTGGCCCCGAAAGGGCGCGGGGGGGCTGGTCGGCCGGCGGGCCAGCAGCACCCGGCAGTGCTTGCGGGTGTCCACCACCTCCACGCTGCCGAAGATCTCTTCGATGCGCCGGGCCGCGCCCTTGATGCCCTCGTCGTTGTGGCCATAGACCAGCACCGGGGCACCCTCGGCCAGGCGGGCGCCGATCAGGTGCAGGGCCAGCTCCAGGGCCTCGCGGGAGCGCGGCAGGCGCAAGGTGGCCAAGGCGTGGGCCCCGGGCCCGGGAAAGGGCGTGGCAGTCTGGCCCACGCTGGCAAAGCGCCGCCAGGTGGTCAGGGTGCAGCGGCCTTGCAGCGCGGCCACCACCTCGCCCGCGCCATCGTCCACCACCAGGACGGGGTCGTCGGGCTTCAAGGCGGGCTGCAGCGCGTCCAGGGCGCCCAGCAGAACGCTGGCGGCGGTGCGGTCACGCTCGATGAATCGGGCGGAATTGTCGGCGAAGTCGAACATGCGGGCCGGGCTATGCGAGGGGCGGGTCCGGGGCAAGGCCGGCGCCACGCGCTACAATCCCAGGCCGATGACCCTGGTCCCCTCGTCCTACTGCCCCGCCTGCTTCCACGCCTTCGCAGGCGAGCCCGACCTTTGCCCCAACCTGGCCTGTCGGCGCGAGATCCCGCGGGATGGCTGGCTGCAGATGCTCAACCCGGGCGAGCACCTCGACCACAACTACCGGATCATCGAGCTGGTGGCCGTGGGTGGCGCGGGCGTGACCTACCGGGCCCAGGAGCTGGACGCCCAGGGTGAGCCCCAGCTGCCCGATCTCGCGATCAAGGTGCTGCACACCCGCCGCTCCTCGGGCTCCTTCTTGCAGCGCCTGGCCAACGAGGCCCGCATCCTGCAGGGCCTGCACCACGACCATGTCGTCGAGTGCGTGGGCTTTGTGCAGCGCCGCGGTCGACCGCCCTACCTGGTGACCCGCTTCGAACGCGGCGGCACGCTGGAGACCTGGGCCCGCAAGCACGGGCGGCTGCCCCCCTGGACGGTGGCGGGCATCCTGCGGCAGCTCTTCGAGGGCCTGGCGGCGGCCCACCGAAAGGGGGTCGTGCACCGCGATCTCAAGCCGGCCAACATCCTGTTGGCCCACGATGTGGCCCGCACCGAGATCCCCCACATCCGCATCGCCGACTTCGGCATCGCCAAGGTCACCGGCAAGCTCAACGAGGGCCTCACCCGGGTGGGCGCCTTCATCGGCACGCCACGCTACGCCGCCCCCGAGCAGTTCACGGGCGCGCCCGCCACATCGGCCACCGATGTCTTCGCCGCGGGGGCCATCGCCTTGGAGCTGCTTTCGGGGGAGCCCTGGATCCAGGAGCCCGACGGCGGCGATCTGGAGGACTGGCACCACGCCGCGCTGGCCGCCCTGCCCCCCCAGCTGCCCAGCGTGCTGTTGCGATCGAATCGGGCCATGCAGCTGCAAGACCTGTTGGCCGGCACCATGCACCCCAACCCCGACGAGCGTTGGAATACGGCCGAGGTGGTGGAGTACCTGGATTTCGTGCTGGGCATGCGGGCCGAGGCCCCCGAGTGGCTCAACAAGCCGGCCGACGCCACCGAACGCCTGACCGAGCCCGGGTTGAGCCAGGCGCCGCCCCCTGCGCTGGCTCTCCGCCGCGCCGGACTGGCTGTGGGCCTTTGGCCTGGTCGCGGGCCTCAACGCCTTGACCTGGGCGGCGATGCAGCGGGGCCTGTGGGACCGGCCGCGCTGGTTCGCCTTGCCCGAGGTCGCGTCCTGGCATCGCGAGGCCCTCGGCGTGCTGGTGCTGGCCCTGGCATCGGGTGCGGCCTCGGAGCTCGCCCGCGAGCTGGCCAGCGCCCGCCTCGCGGTCGAGAGCAGCCCCTGGCTGGAGGCCGCCCGGGCTCGGGGGGCTCCCCTGATGCCCCATCGGCTGCGCAACCTCGTGGCGCCGGTCGGGCGGGCCCTGGCCGCCCGCGCCCTGCTCTTCGCCGGTGGCCTCGTCATCGTCGAGAAGGTGCTGCTGCTGCAGGGCGCCGGCAGCCTGATGTGGCAGGCCGCCTTGCAGCGGGACCTGCCCCTGGCGGTGGGCCTCGCGGTGCTGGTGGCCCTGGGCCTCGGCCTGCTGCGCCTCGCCCTCGACCTGCTGGTGCTCTGGGCGGACCCGCGCCTGCGGGACCCGGCGTGATCCGACTGCGCCCCTTCTTGCCCTTGCTGCCCCTGGCCCTGGCCTGGGGCCTCGCCCTGGTCCTCCCCTACGATCCGGTGGCCGATGTCTGGCCGGCGCTGGGCGGCGCCCTGCCCAGCCCGACCGCGCCGCTGGGCAAGGATCCGCTCGGCCGAGATGTGCTGCTCAGGCTCATTGTCGCCACACGGAGCTTTGTGGGTCCCGGCCTGCTGGGCTGCGCCTTCGCCGAGCCTCTGCCGCAGCTGGGGGGAGGACGCCCGATCCCGAGGGGGGGTGGTGCGCCGGGCGGGCGAAGACCTGCGCTCGGCCGAGACCCTGGGCAATCTGCTCGCCGACCCCGAAGCCGATGTGCGCCTGGCGGCCGTCCGCGGCTTTGCCCAGGGTGGCCATCCGCAGCGGCCGCGAGCCGCACCGCCGCCTATGCGCTCAAGCCCTTGCTCTACGACAGCGACCCCCGCGTGCAAGATGCCGCGGAGGTCGCGCTGGTGGGACCTGAATAGTCCGCGTTGACCCAAGGTTCGAGGCAGGCGGGCCTGCTGTCCTCAGCCCGGTGGGATTGCTGGTCTTGCCGGCGGTGTCGAGGATCTTGACGGTCTTGACCTCGCGGAACTGCTTGGCGGTCCGAATGATGGAATGGCGATGGTGACCGTCGAACCTTCCGGAATCGCAGCCGCCCTTTTTGAGTTGGACCGTCAGCACGCCATCCTTGATCGAGAAGTTCTCCGCCGGTGGCCTTGCTGGAGACCCCCCAGCTTGAAGCCCCGGGCCTCCGGCCGTGGGGCCCCCGAAGATGGCGCGTCCAGGGCCGACCCGATGACCTCGGCGGTGGACACATCCCGGGAACGCCCTGTCGGAAGGGGGCCTCGCCCTTTCAAAGCGCCGCCATCCACCAGGAAGACCATCACCGCCGGCGTGCCGGCGGGCGGCGGTTGGACGGCGGCGCGCCCGCCTGGGCCTGTCCGCCCTCGGCGCCTTCTGCGCCCGGCACCGGCGGCGTTCCGCCTTCTCGGGCGGGGTCCGCCCGCACCATTTCCGGGCGGCGGGCCATCGGGCCCCGGGGGGCGGACCGTCGCCGGTGGGCGCCGCGCCTCGCCGCCGGCCTGCGCCCTCACCGCCGGGGGCGCGGCCACCGGGACCGCCGGGGCCACCAGGGCCACCGGGGCCGCCGCCAGCGGGACCGCCGGGGGCCACCTGGGCCGGGACCGCCCGCGCCCCGACCGGGCCCTCTTCGGGGGGCGTGGGGCAGGCGATCAGGGTCATACACAGGGCAGCAGCGGCGAGAACGCGATGCATCGGGCCTCCGGTGAGCAGTCCCGAGCACATATTGCGTCGGAGCCCCTGCATTCAAGCGCATCGGCGGCCGCGAGGCAACGACCGGAGCGCAGATGGTCCGCGTGGCCGGCCGCCTCGGGCCTATCGGGGGGGCGGCTCTCCGTCGCCACCGTGGACCTGAAGGGGGTGCGGACCGCGGGGCCACGGCGACAGCGGCGATCCCAGCCCCCGGAAGGCCCCCACAAAGCGCCAGGCCACAAGGACCCCCACGCCATAGAGCATGCAGATGCCCGCCGTGAGCCAGACGGCGCTGGGGTAGCTGTCGGGCCAGCCATTGACCGGCAAGGGGATCACCGCGACGATCAAGGGGATGCTGATCAGCATGGCGCCGGGCATGCCCATCACGATGTTGCGGGCTGCCGGGCTGCGCAGCTCGGGATCCTCCAGGCGCAACAGCACCAGCCCGGTGGGCAAGGTGCCGGTGGCGGTGCCAAAGAGCACCAGCAGGTGGGCGAAGGGGCGCTCGGGAAAGACCCGCCGGGCCAGCCACACCAGCAGCCCCGTCGAGATCAGGCCCCCCAGGGTGGACAACAACAAGGCCGGCAGGATCAGGCCCACCAGCAGGTCCACCCGGACCGCCGCCAGGGCGCAGACCGCCGCCAGATCGATGATGAAGCCCGAGATGCGCGTCTGAACCGCGTCATCGACCATCCGGTCCCGCTGGCCCAGGCGCTCGAGCAGCACCCGCACCAGCAGGGCCAGGCCCAGGGCCACGATGAAGTGAAAACCCCACAGGCGCTCCACCAGGGCCGGCTTGTCGGGCAGCGCCAGGCCCACGGCGCTGATCAGCCCCCACACGCCCAGGTAGACCAGCCCGACCAGCGCGATCTGCCGGGTGAGCAGGTCGAGATCGCCCGGGACGGCGCCATCGGGACCGGCAGAGGCCGGGCCATCCTCGCTGACAACCAGCCCTACGCCCCCATCCTTATGCCATCCCAGCCGACGCCCGACATGGTAGAGGCCCACCCCCACCACCGAGCACCAGGCAAAGCCCAAGGCCGCCATCAGCAGGCCGGCCTGGCCGCCGTGCTCGAAACCGGCGGCCTCCCAGGACGTGCCCAGGGCCAAGGCCTGGCCCGGCCCCTGGCTGAAGCCCAGGGCCAGCATCAGCCCGAACCCGGGGTGCAGCGGGCCCGCGAAGGCCCCCCAGACCAGCACGAAGAGCAGGCCCACCACCCCCTGCACCAGGATGATGAAGGGCACGCCCCAGGTGATGGATCCGGCCCCCAGGGTGCGCTTGCCCTTGGGCGCGGCCTGCAGGGCCATGGAGATGTAGAGCAGGCCGAGGCAATGGTAGACCACGGTCTCCAGGCTGGCGGTGTCGAGGGGCAGCAGGTCGAGCACGCCGGGCCCCCCGACCAGGCCCAGGACGCCTGCCACAATCGCCGCGGGCAAGGCCATCTTTCGAATGAGGGGCAGGCCGGTCACCAGCAGGCGGGCCACCACCAGCAGGGCCGCGACGATGAGCAGGTCCACCGGACCCACATGCTGCCAGAATTCCATGGGCGCTCCTCTTGGGACGGCGCAGCCTACCAGTCGCCCACCGTCGCGGGATCCTGCGCGGCGTCCAGGCCGCAGCCCTCCACCCAGCGCCGGCCCTCCGCCACATAGGCGGCATCGCCAACAAGCGGCTCTGCGTCGATGGACTCGCCGTCCAACTCCAGGAGCCACTCGGCGTCTTCCTGGTCCTGACGGGCCTCCGCGCAGCGTCCCAGCTCGACCGACCACATCGCGGCCTCTGCGCAAAAGACCGCCTCTGCGGCTGCATTGCAGCCCAAGCGCATCAGCGCGGCGCCGGCCTCGGGCTGGCCCGTGGCCGCCCGCGTGCGTCCATGGGCCATCACCGCCGCGGGCGAGCCATTGCTCAGGACCAGCGTGCCAAGGCCCACCCGGTCCATGTCCAGCGCGAGGTGCACCGCCACCGCAAGGATCAGCGCAGCAGCGCCGCTTCCCAGCAGGCAGGCCACGCTGAGCAGGCGCACGGTCCCCAGCGTGGGCGGGTCCGGCCGAGGCCAGTCCGGCTCGACCCCAAGATCGCGCATGCGATCGTAGAGTTCGGGGTGCACGCGCTTCTCGCCCAGCACCGCCGGCACCCGGTTCTCGGCGTAGATCTGCTCCAGAACGCGCGCGTAGGCTTCATTGTCGTGGCCCTGGCCCGCGACGGAATCCGCCGCGCTCTCGGCCGCCTGCATCCGGGCTACCAGAAAGCGCCGGGCCACCAGCACCCCCACGAACCACAGCAGCACAAAGCCCAGGGATCCGAGGGATCCCCAGTGGAACCAGGCCGGCTTGAGCGCCACCACCGGCAGCAGCAGCAGCGGTTGCAGGGCTCGCAGGCGCAAGAGCTGCGGCCCTTCCGCGAGGTGGCCCAGCTCGTGCAAGGTGATGGCCCCCAAGGCCGCGTCGTCCAGCCGCTCCGCCGCCGCACGGGTGAAGACCAGCCGGTTGGCGCCGGGAAAGGCGAAGGCGTTGACCATCATCCAGTCCAGCACCTGCACCCGGGGCATCGGCAGCTGCAGCCGGGCCGCAGCCTGGGCCACGATGCCCGTCAGGCGGGCGTCGGCGGGGTGGGCCAGACCCAGGCGGGCCGACAGATCCACCCCGGCCCCCCGGCGCCAGGCCGCAGCCGCGGCCGCCGCCAGCAGCAACACCGCCAGAATGAGCGCAGGGTGCGCATCTCCGGGCAGCCAGACCGCAAGGCCCATCAACAGGATGAGGTGGCCGAAGCGGGTGATCAGCGACCCGAAGCTGCCCCGCGTCGCCGCCCAGCCCTGGGGAAGCGCGGGCAGGGCCTCGGCCACGGGCGCCTGGACCGCCATGCCGCCACCCACCAGGCACAAGACCGCCAGCAGCACGGCCCGGACCACCGGATGCAGCGGGTCCAGGGCGCTATCGGAGAGGGGCACAACAGTGGCGACCACAAAGGCCAGGCAGACCGGCACGCGGTGCGCGCCCCGCCGCACGGGCCAGGCCAGCCGCGCCTCTTCGGTCCAGTGGAGCGTGTCGCCCAGGGTCGCCGCAGCCACGCGCGCCCGCCGCAGGGGGCGCAGCAGCGCGAGGGCCGCCATCCGGCTCAACAGCCAGCTCAGCCCAAGAGCCGCAGCCGCCGCAGCCAACAGCCAGGCCCACCGGATGCCGGGCGGCAGCACCGCGAGGGCGGCGGCGACCAGATCGGGGTCGGGCATCGGGCTCCGGGCGGCGGCGAGAGGGACCGCGGCTGGCGTCGGGTTATCGCGGGCACAGGGTCTGGCACCCCTCCCCTCGCCCCTGGAGCACCCATGGCCGTCCTGGACATCGACGACAGCAACTTCGAGCAATCCCTGGCCGAGAATGAGGCCGCCATCGTCGATTTCTACGCCGACTGGTGTGGCCCCTGCTTCCTGTTCTCGCGCAGCTACAAATTCCTGTCGGGCGAGTACCCGCACGTGACCTTCTTCAAGCTCGATGGCGAGCAGTCTCCGAATGCGCGGGCCACCGTCGAGATCCCCGGCCTGCCCTACTTCGCCATCTACAAGGGCGGGGTCTTCCAAGAGGGCCTGGCCACCTCCAAGGAGGACGCGGTGCGCGCCCTCATCGAACGCCACTTCCCCCCCCAGGCCGACGGGGGTGCAAAGTGAAGCCGGCGGAGATCCGGCGCCTGGCCAAGGACCACGACGCCGCCAGCCTCAAGGCCGCCCGGGCGGCGCTCATGGACGGAGAGCCCCCCCCCTTTGCCATCGAAGGCGAAGACGACGGCGAGCGGCTCACCCACATCAACCTCGCCCTGCGGGTGGTGGGCAAGGTGGACGCGGGCGCGGACCTCAAGGAGGCCTTTCGGGAGGTGCTGGGCGGCGTGCGGGAGCTGTTGGGCTGATGGGCCGCCCCAGGCTGCTGGCCGCCCTGGCCGCATGGGCCCTGTCCGCGGAGGCCGCGGCCGCAAAGCTGCCCGCCACCATCAATGTGGGCATCGGGCCCATGGTGGGCACGGTGGGCAACCCCAAGGGCAACCTGCCGCTTTCGGCGGGGCTGGCCCTGCAGGTCGAAGGCTGGGTCTCGGGCAAGACCCTGCACAGCAAGAAGGTGATGCGGCGGGTGCCCAAGAGCTACCGCAGCCTGGTGCGCAAGATGGACGATGCCCACGTCGTCCCACTGCCGGTCTGGGTGCTTCCCGACCGGGTCTGGCTGGGCTCCCTGGACTCCAGCGCGCCCACCCTGCACGGCGCCTCCTGGTCCCCCCTCAACCTCAGCCTGCTGCACAAGGCGGAGGGCCTGCACGCCACCTTCTCGGTGGCCCCGCGGGTGTCCTGGCTCCGTTTCAGCGCCCCCGGCCATGACCCGGTCCACCAGGCCTGGCTGGGCGGCAGCCTCGGTCCCGAGATCCAGACCAGCCTGCGGAAGCGCGTGGGTGTGGCCCTGGGCGGCAGCTGGGGCGCCGGCGCGTCCAAGGCGCAGCCCACCCCCGGCGGCGGCGAGCTGCGCCCCTGGATGATGGCCGACGCCTACGCCCGGCTCCAGCTGCGCTTTCCCATCGAGGTCAACCTCTGAAGATGAAGTCCAGTGCTTCATCTTCGAGGAGGTGAACGCTCAGGGATCGACCAGGCTCAGGGCCTTCAGCAGGGCGTCGCGGCGGGGAGCCAGGGCTTCGGCGTCCCCTGACAGTTTTGCCATCTCCAGCCAAACCTTTGCCGCCTGGGGCTGGGCCTCGGCCCGGGTGGCGATCCATTCCATAATTTCATCCCTAAAGGCCAGAAGGACGCCGGGCTGCCCGCCGCTGCCCTCCAGGTCCTGCTCGCGGACCAGGGTGTAGCCGGCGCCCACCATGCGCTCCCGCAGGGCCTCCTTCCAGAAATCGAGGCTGGCCTTGGGCTTGTGGCGCATGCTGCGCACCCGGTAGACCACGCCGTCGGGGCTGAGGGCCTGAAAGCGGCCGGTCTTGCGGTAGGGCGCGAAGCCTTCGGGGGCGACGGCGCGGGCCGCGCTGCGGTCCGAGCGGCGTCCGGCGCGCAGATCGTCCAGCAGGTCGGCCACATTGAGCTGGTTGAGCCAGGCGAAGCTGGAGCGCCCATCCCGCGCGGGGGCCTGGCGGTTGCGAAAGCGGAAAGAGACCGTCACATCGGCATAGTCGGCCCGGTGCTGCAGCAGGCGGATCTGCCCCTCCAAGGACTCGATCTCCGAGACCAGGCCGGTGACCTCGCGCTCCACCGAGACCACGGACTTGGGGCTGGCGGTGGCGAGCACCTCCAAGTAGCGGCCGAGCACCTTCTCGCGAGAGGCCAGCAAACCCCGCAGATCGCCCAGGGTGGCCGTCAGGTCCTCGCGGGAGAAGCTGCGGTCTTCGACCTCGCCCAGCTTGCGGGCGTCTTGCACCAGGGCGCGGGCCTTGGCCCGGGGGATCTTGAGGGAGACGGCGTCGGGCCCCAAGCTGGAGAACCAGCCCCCGGCGGCTTCTCCTGCGGCGATGACCTGGGCGGCGGCGGCCTCGCGATCGCTCACCCGCAGGACCAGGGTGGCCGACACATGGGCGTCCCCCGGATCGCTCAGGGCGGCGAGGGGTCGGCCGGCACAGCCGCGACCACCGGGGCCGCGGGCCTCTCGGCCCAGGCGGGGCTGGCCAGCAGCAGAGCTGATCAGCGGCAGGACGCGGGCCTGCATGCCGCACCCCCGTCCGCCGCAAAGGCCGCCTGCACCGCCGGCTGGTGGCGCTGCTCCTGCTCAAGCGAGGGGTAGAACACCTCGAAAATATCGATATGGCGCCCATTCACGCGGATGCCAACCAGCCAGACATAGGGCTTGTCATCGCGGCTGACCATGCGCAGGGTGCTGAAGCCGCCCACCTGGCCGGCGGTCACGCTGGCAAATTCGGGGCCCACCCGCTCTTGCACCGCGGCCACCCAGAAGGCGCTGTCGCCGCTGGGCTGGTTGTCCAGCCGACCGGACCAGGCCCGGGCCCCATCCGCGCTCTCCGCCACCCAGTGGCCCTTCTGGCGCAGGTTCACCATGCCTTCGGGCACGTCCAGGTTCAGCCGCTTGCCGGCCTGGGCGACCGCCATCGAGAAGGGGCTCAGGCGGCGCACCCAGCCCAGCTCGGCGGCGTCTTCGGCGGCGCCTTGCCAGGCCACGGCGCTGCGGGGCTCCAAGACGGCGCTGATCCGGCTCATGCTGGCCAGGCTGGACAGCAGCCGGCCCTCGCCCTCCAGGCGGTCGATCTGCTCGGTCAGCCGCGAGATCTCTCGGATGAGAAAGAGCTTGTCCTGCTCATCTTCGGCCTTGCCCAGCAGGGTGACCAGGCGGTCGCGGGTGATGCGGGCGGTGCGAAGCCGAAGCTCGGTGGAGAAGAAGGCGTCGGTGACATCGGTGGCCGAGATGCGCTTGTCCAACACATCGCCCAACGCCAGCACCTGGGCGAAGCCCGCCTCGAAGCGGGCCACCGGCACCCGGATGGTGATGGCGTCGCCGTATTGGTTCTCGACCAGGCCCCCAAGCTCGCCGGCGATGGCGGTGATGCGATCCTGGGCCTCCTGCACCTTGCTCACCCGCAGGCGGGCGCTGCCGTCATAGTGCACCATGCGGCTGCTGGGGCTGGTCGAGGGGGTGGTGACCTCGGGCAGCGCCGGCGCCATCTCCTCCATGGGCGCGTCATAGGCCATGGGCTGGGCGGGCATGCCCGGAGGGGGCGCCGCGGGGGCGGCCGCTCGGGTCTTTCGGGCCGGCGCTGCGACTGGCGGTCGAGGCGACCTCGGACATGGGCGCGCCGCCGTAATCCGCCTCGGCCTCCATCGCGTAGCCATGGTCGCTGGGAGCGGCCTGCTTGGCACAGCCCCCCAGCAGGCCCACCCAGGCCACCACCATGCAGAAGAGCCCAAGAAGTCTGCCCATCGAATCCTCCACGAGGGCGCCAGCTATCCCGTCTTTGCGGGCCCCGCGGCTGGGGCCGGGCTGGCCGTCGCCGACGTGGTAGCCTGAACACCGGAGGGGCCATGGCATTGCTTGGGCTGGCCGCGCTGATGATCCCGGCCGCACTCGCCGATTCGGTCTTCGTGGAGGTGGGGGCGCCGGTCGACCTGGGCACCGATGGCCGCCACGGCCGCCCCTTCGTCGGGGCCGACGAGGCCTGGTACCTGGGCCATGGCCGCAGCGGGCGCTTCCATGTGGTGCGCCTGGACGAGGATCTGGTGCCAGTACCCAAGACCGCCCGCGTGCTGGTGGACGGGGATGGTCGCTTCGTGGACCACGCCCTGGCCCGGTGCCCGGACGGCTCCTTCTTGCACGCGGCCTCGGGCAATGTGGATCGGCCCAATGACTCGGCCTGGGTCACCCCCATCAACGCTGATCTGATCGCGGGCACCACCCGCTTGGTGGTGGACCGCGACCCCGATCTGCAAACCAACGACATGGCCCTGATCTGCGACGCGTCTCTGCAGGCGGTGGCCTTTGCCAGCGAGGGCGACTGGGAACTCGAAATACCGCAGCGAAACTGGCTTTATCCCGTGGATGAGGCCCTGCTTGCCGGGGAGGCCCCCCGCCGCCTCCCGCTGCACGAGAGCCCCCGCATCAACGGCACCAGCCTGGTCTGGGATGGCCCTGCCGACCAGCTCGCCGTCATCGCCATGTCCGGCGGCGGCAGCCTGCGGGCCAACTTCTACGACCGCGATGTGTTGTGGTCCGGCGTGCTCAACCAGCAGGTCATCTTGGACGAGGGGCAGCAAGTCTACTGGTCGGCCGGCGCCCTGCAGGTGGGCAGCTCCTTCCTGATCGTGCACATGGTCCGAAGCATGGCCGACGGCTTCTCTCAGGACCAAGGCAATGTCGCCATCACCGCCGCCGACGCCGACCTCTTTCTGCAAGAGACGCTGGTGCTGACGGACTTCGAGGCCCCCGAGGGCGGCATGCGGCCGGCCCTGGCCCTGCGCGGCGACGAGCTGCTGGTGGTCTGGGACCACCGGGGCCGCTTCGAAGGCGCCCGCCTGCGGGTGGACCTGGACGCGCTGATGGCGCTGGGGGGACCCAGACCCCAGGACGATTCCCCCCGAAGACGCCCGCCCCACCGCGCACGCAGCCGCCGAGACCGGCGCGCCGGCTGCCTCCGCCCCGCGGGCACCCACGCCCGCTGGCTGCGCCCAGGCGGGCGATTCATCGGCTCCACTCGGCCTTGTTGTGGGCCTGGGCCTGCTGCTGGGCCGGCGGAGGCGCCCATGAACCGCGCCTGGCTGATCTTCGCGGTGGCCTGCGGGCAGGGCCAACCCGGCGGCAGCGACCCTGCGCCCGGCGCCTCTGACAGCGCGGCCGCCGAGACCGGCGCGCCCCCAGCCGGCAGCGGCATGGGCTTTGCCAGCGCCGCCGCGAATTGGGCCCTGCCCGACAGCCTCGACGGCTTTCGCAGCCTCGATGATCCGGTCTGCAGCGGCGACGACGACAGCCTGCACACCCTGATGGATATGGACGGAGACCTGCGCCCCGACCTCGTTCTCATCGCCGACTGCAGCCGCGTGGGCGCACTGGGGCAGAGCGAGTGGCGGGTGCACTTCAACGATGGACAGGGCTTCTCGGCCGAGGCCCAGGCCTGGCCCTTGCCCACCGTGGACGAGGATCGCCCCTTTGATCGTCTGCGGGACGGCGCCTGCGAAAACACGCCCGACCACAACTTCTTCGTGCAGGACATGGATGGCGATCGAAGGCCGGATCTGGTGCTCTCGTCGGATTGCGACCCCGCAACCGACTGGGGACTGTCGCACTGGCGGGTCCACTTCAACACCGGCGCTGGCTTTGCGGCCGAGGGGGTGGACTGGGCGGCCCCGGCCGAACTTGCGGGGACTGGCTGGACCCAGCCCGACCGCGACCGCTGCCAGGCGGTGGGGGACCGGCTCTTCTCCATGATCGACCTGACCGGCGACCTCCGGCCCGACCTGGTGGCCACGGCCCGCTGCGTCGAGCGTGACCACGCCGAGGGCGAGGGGCTGTGGCAGGTCTGGCGCAACAATGGCGATGGCTTTGCGGTCGATCCCGAGCCCTGGGCCTTGCCCACCGACGTGGGCGGCGACCCCTGGCCCGGACTGGTGGGCCTGGAGTGCCAACCCCCCGCCGACCACCTCTTTGGCCTGCGGGATATGGACGGTGACGAGGTCCTCGACCTGGTGGTCACCTCGGCCTGCGACGAGGACCCCGCCTGGGACCTGCGCTGGCGGGTCTATCCCGGCACCGGCGCCGGATTTGACGACGGCCTGGACTGGGCCGTGCCCGAGAGCGCCGTGCCCGGCACCTGGCAGCGCAGCTTCTCTGCGGGTTGCGCGGTGGACAACGACCGCAAGAACGCCGTCATGGACTTTGACGGTGACGATCTGCCCGATCTGGCGCTGCTGGGCGCCTGCTACCGGGACGAGACCCCCGCCGCCTGGCTGATCCACCGCAACCTGGGCGACCGCTTCGACCCCGAGCCGGTGCCCTGGTGGCTGCCCGCAGACGACGAGCCCAACACCTGGGCCACGATGCAGGACAGCCGCTGCAACCACCCCAATGACCAGCTCTTTGCCGTGCTGGACCTGGATGGCGACCACCTGCCCGATGGTGTGGCCACCCACGGCTGCACCCCCGACCACCCCATTGGACGGACGGGCTGGTCGGTGCTGCGGGGCAGCCTGGGCGGCCGCTGAGGGCGCTCAGACGATGCGGTGCGCCACGACGCCGCCGCGCAGCTTGGGCTCGAACCAGGTGCTCTTGGGCGGCATCAGGCGGTCTGCGTCGGCCACATCAAAGAGCTCGGCCATGGAGGTCGGGTAGAGGTGGAAGGCCACCGCCGCCTGCCCTGCATCCACCGCCGCGACCAGGGGGGCGGCGCCACGAATGCCGCCGACAAAGCGGATCCGGGGGTCGGTGCGGGGATTCTCGATGCCCAGCAGCGGCCGTAGGATCTGGTCCTGCAACACCGCCACATCCAGCCGCCCCACCGGGTCGTCGGCGGGCACGCGGTCGGGGTGGGGGCGCAACAGGCGCCACTTGCCGCCCAGGTAGAGGGTGAAGGTGCCGGGCTCGGCAGGGTCGGGCCGATCGGTGTCGGTGACGGTGAAGCGGGCCTCGACCTCGGCCAGGAAGGTCGCGGCGTCCCGGCCGTTGAGGTCCAGGACCAGGCGGTTGTAGGCCAGGACCTGCAGCTCGCCATCCGGGAAGATGCCGGCCAGGAACCAGGCGCTGGTGCCCGCCCCCTGCGGCTGGCGGCGACCCGGCTGGCGGCCGCCGACCGGTGGTGCCCGTCGGCCACATAGAGGGCCGGCAGGTGGGCAAAGGCGGACTGGATGCGCTCCACCAGCAGGGGCTCGGCGACCACCCGCAGGCTGTGGGTCACGCCATCGTCGGTGGTGGCCGACCAGGCCGGGGGCTGGGCCGCCGCGTCCACCATCGCGGCCTTCACCGCGTCGTCGTCATCCCGATAGGCCAGAAAGACCAGGCCCGTCTGGCAGTCCAGGGCCTCGATGTGGTCCACCCGGTCCTGCTCCTTGTCCGGGCGGGTCAGCTCGTGGCGCTTGATCCTGCCCTCGTCGTACTCGGCGACCGAACACAGGGCCATCAGCCCCGTCTGCGTGTGCCCCCGCCAGGTCTGGGAATAGAGGTAGAAGCAGGGGCGGTCGTCTTGCACCACGCGGCCATCAGCCAGCATCGCGTCCAAGGCGCCGCGGCCCTGGGCATAGATCTCGGGCGCGTGCTCATCCACCGAGTCCGGCAACGTGGCGTCGGGCCGGGTGACCTGCAAGAAGCTGTCGGGCTGGCGGGCCAGGATGGCCCGGGCCTCGGCGCGGTCCACCACGTCATAGGGCGGAGCGATGATGTCCCCGGCGCGGTCGCTGCGGGGGCGGATGCCGCGAAAGGGCTGGAGCCGGGCCATGGGCCCTCCTACTTGTTGGCGACGAGGTCGAAGCTGAAGCCGCCGCCGTCGAATCGAATGACGTGCAGGACCGGCTTGGCGGTCTCGCTCGTGCGGGCGCCGCGGCCGCTGTAGATCACGTAGCCGCGCCCGTTCTTCTGCATGGCGATGGGGGCGGTGGCGGCATCCCCCGAAGACCAGGGCAGGGGCACGGGGTAGTAGCGGCTCTGACCGGCGACATCGTCGATGACAAAGCAGCTGTGGCCGTCGGTGGCGCCGGCGTAGCAGACGAAGGCCTCTTTGGCTTCGTCGCCGTCCAGGTCCAGCACCCGCGAGAAGGTGGTGGCGGCCTTGGGGCCGGCGAAGGCCTGCACATCCTTGAGCCAGGTGGCCAGCGAGGCGGCCGGGGCCTCGTCGGGCACCACGGTGGCGCCTTCGGGGGCGGCATTCTTGATCTCGCCCAGCTCGTCGGGGCCAAAGCCGTCGGTGAGGGCCAGGGGCGGCGACGCGCTCAGGCCTTCGGGCAGGGGCAGGGTGGCCCAGGACACCGCCGCCGGGGCGGCCTTGGCGCGGCCGATGCGCACATGGCGCTCCGAGGGGCCCTCCAAGTTGATGATGAAGCTGCCGGGCTTGTTCTCCTTGGCCTCCAGCGCGAAGCGATCGGGCGCCGCGCCGGCCGTGGCCAGGAACTCGGACAGGGGCTTGAGGCCCGCGTCCGGGGCCTTGGGCAGGTGGTAGAGGCCGCCGCCCGCCCCCAGAACCCGCACGCCCGCCTTGTCCTGAAGGACGAAGCCCTGGCCCTCACCCCAGAAGACGGTGCCCGGCGCACCGCTGATGCCCGAGGTGCGGCCATCGGCCCACACCCACACCTTCTCGCCCAAATCCAGCGCCAGCACGTGGCCGGTGAGCACAAAGGGCTCGGGGGGCGGCTTGGGGGGCCGCAGCACCTCGCCGGAGCCGCCCTCGTCCTTCTTGGAGGCCGCAGCCGACTGGGCGGCCTCGGGCTGCTTGGCGCAGGCGTTGCAGCCGGTCACTGCGACCAGGGCAGAGAGGCCCAGGGTCAGTCCAGCGGCCAGGGAGGGGCGGAGGCGGGCGGGTTGGGGGACGGGCGACATGGGCTCCTCGGGGGAGAAATGGACGAGCGGCACCCGCGTAACCCGCAGGCCGACGCTGCGCGGGGCAGGGGGCTCAGAGGCAGAGGCCGAACCAGTCCTGCCCCGCGAAACGCTGCAGCTGGCAGGCGCCTTCGGGGCAGGTCTCCGGCCCGTTCGGGTCGCAGAGGGCCAAACAGCGCGCGGTCACCGGCGAGCAATAGAGCCCCGGCCGACAGCCCGCGTCCGCGTCCACGCTGCAACTCTGGTTCAGGGCCGCGCCCCCGGCGGGCAGGCAGGCGCTGGTATCGAGGTCGAGGGGAACACAGGCCAGACCGTAGCGTTGCGGCTCGCAGTCCTGATCGTAGGGGTCGCAGACCTGCAGGCTGCGGCAGGCCGGCGGGCCATCGGGCAGGCCGTCGGCGGGCAGGCAGACCGCGTCGGCGCCGCAGTCCGAGAGCGGGTCAAAGGCGGCTTCGCAGGCGGGGACACAGCGCTGCGTGAAGGCGTCACAGGCCGCGTCCTCCCCGCAATCGCCCGGCCCGATACAGACGGCGTCGGGTTGGGTGGAAGGGCCCCGGCCGCCGGCGCTGGATGGGTCGAGAACGCGCCCATCCAGCAGGATCAGGTGGAGCTGCCGCAGGGCGCCCACATCAATTGTGGGATCGCCCTCCACCACCAGCAGGTTGGCCCGCCAGCCGGCCCGCACCCGCCCGAGATCCGACCAACCCAGGGCCTCGGCCGCGTCCAGGGTTGCGGCCCTGAGCGCGTCTTGTGGGCTCAGCCCCAGCGCCACCAGGCCCTCCAGCTCCTGGTGCAGGCCCAAGCCATGGGGCACCAGCCAGTAGCCCGCATCCGATCCCGGCAGGACCGCGCCCCCGGCCTGGATCTGCGCCCGCAGGTTGGCTCGGGCCGCCGCCTCCCAGGCCGCGCTCTCCTCCAGCCAGCCGGGCAAGAAGACCTCGGGCTCTTCGCGCCGCTGCCGCCAGTCCTGCTGCACGGCTTCGGGGGTGTGGCGGAGATCGGCCTCCAGCAGCCCGCCCTCCATCAGCAGACGGGGCCCGGCAAAAGCGCTCAGCGTGCTGTGAACCGGCAGCAAGGGCAGCGAACCGCCGCCGGCAACCTCCGCGAAGACGGGGTGCCCAAGCACATTCACGCCCAGGGCGTCGGCATCCTGTGCATCCAGCAAACTATCCACATGGGCCACCACTGGCTGGCCCGCAGCCGCGGCCGCCGCGGTGATCTCGGCGAGATCCGCCAGATCGAGGCGGGGGGTGGGCCAGGGCGTGAAGGCCGCATCGGCGAGCACCACCTTGAGCCCGTCGGCCCGCGCCAGCTCGGCGACCCGGGCGGCGCCATCACCGTCCACGAAGTGGCAGAGCTGGTCGTCCAGGTGCACCTCGCAGGGGTGGCTGCCTTCGGTTGTCAGCATCGGCCCGGTGGCCCAGATCCGCGGCCCCAGCCGCAGCCCCGCCGCGATCTCGTCCCGCAGGTCAAAGATGGCGGCCGGCGCCCCCACATCCGCCACCCCCAGCACGCCCCAGGCCAGCTGCGCTTGCAGGTTGGCCCCCAAGGTGGAGCCCACCGGCGAAAAGGCGCCCGAATGAAAGAGGTGGGTGTGGCTGTCGATCAGGCCGGGCACCACCGTGCGGCCGCGCAGATCCAACACCCGGCGGCCGGGCGCGGGGTCCACGCCGCCGGGCCGCAGCGCGTAGATCCACTCGCCCAGCAGCACCACCGCCTGATCTTCGGCGATGTCGTCGCCATCCACCACCCGGATATGGTCCAGCACCAGGGCGCCGGGAGGGATGGACAGCGGGGGTGACAAGGACCCCTCGCCCCCCGTGCAGCCCCAAAGCACAAGCACCAGCGCCCCCCACCTCCAATTCGCAGGTGGAAAATGCAGGTGCGCTCCGTTAGGCCGGCTGCTCAACCGGGAGTCCCAGCGTGGCCAGTGACGATCTTATCGAACTTGAAGGTGTCGTGACCGAAGTCTTCCCCGGAGGAAGCTTCAAGGTCAAGACCGACCAGGGCCACGAGGTCCAGGCCCACCTGGCCGGGCGCCTTCGTCGCTTCCGCATCCGCGTGGTGCTGGGCGACCGGGTGACGGTCGGGGTCAGCCCCTATGACCTCAGCAAGGGCCGCATCACCTACCGGCACAAGTAAGGCCACACCCCATGCGTCTCCCCTGCCTGCTGGCCGCGATCCTGACGCTGGCCTTGGGGGCGGACGCGGGTGCCGCCGACCGCAGCCTGGACGACATCGTCGCCCAGGCCCAGCGCAGCCGACAGGTGGACAACTCCATCCAGCGGGTGCGCATGGTGCTGGTCAGCAAGACCGGCGGAGAGCGGGTGCGGGAATTCGAGCTGCGCATCCGTCGCGACGGCGAGGTGGTGCAGAGCTGGACCCGCTTCAGCCAGCCCTCGGATGTGGCCGGCACCCAGCTGGTGCTGGTGGACCGACCCGATAGCGCCGACGAGCAGCTGCTCTACCTGCCGGCCCTCAAGCGGGTCACCCGCATCGCCGGAAAGGCCCGCAAGGGCTCATTCATGGGCAGTGACTTCAGCTTTGAGGACCTCGAGGTATCGGCCGCCGCCCAAGCCACCCACACCCTGGCCCAAGAGACCGATCGCGTCTGGATTGTGGACAGCGTGCCAGCCGGCGACTCCAGCTATGGCCGCCTGCGCACCACCATCCGCAAGTCCGACGAGCTGCCCGAACAGATCGAGTTCTTCGACACCGCCGGCGTGGCGATCAAGGTGCTGCGCATCACCGAGACCGCCAAGGACGGCGATGTGCTGCTGCCCATTCGCTCCGAGATGACCGACCTCAAGAAGGGCACCTCCACCCGGCTCGAGGTGCTCGAACACCGCCTGAATGTGCCCCCGGCCGAGATTCCGGCCGAGACCTTCACCGCGGCCTTCATGGAGCGCAACGGCTGAGCCCCCCAGCGGATAGGGCGCGCCCATGGCCGGCCTCTTCTCCATCGCCCTGCTGATCGCCCCGCAGGCCCACGCGGCCACCGACGCGGTCGAGGTGGGCTTGCAGGCCAGCACGCTGGTCGCGGCGGATACCGCCTGGGATCGCCCCGCAGAGGACCGGCTGGAGGCCTGGACCCGCCTGCTGGGTCAGGCCGCAGGCCCCGCGGGAGAGGGCCGCTGGCGCCTGGGCGTTCTGGCCGAGTACCAGCTTCGAATGGGCGTTCTGAACGAGGGCGGCGACACCGAGACCGCCTTCGAGATCCTGCCCTGGGAGTCGGGTTGGGAGGGTCCGGTGGGCCCCTTCCGACTGGCCGCCGGCCACCTGATCGAGCGCTGGGGCCGCATGGACCTGCTGCCCGTCACCGATGTGCTGGCGGGCCGGGATCTGCGCGCCGGCCTGCTCACCCCGCCCGAGCTGATGCGCCTGCCCGCTCCGCTGCTGCGCCTGCAAGCCGGCGGCGCGCGCGCCCGGGCCGAGCTGAGCCTGCTGCCCTTTGGTGCCCGAGACCGCCTGTCCATCGAAGGCACCGACAGCGCGCTCATCCGCCAGGACCAGCTCGCCGGGCTGCTGCGCGAGGCATCGGGCTGGCCCGGCGACGCCTTGACCGGCCCCCTCGCACAAGAGGCGGTGGCGGCCCTGGCCGAAGGCGTCCAACAGCTCGACGCGCCCTGCGGCAGTCGGTCTTTGCCGCCGGGGCCGAGGCCGGTCGCCCCCTGCCGGGCCTGCGCAGCGCCGATGTGGGGCTGCGCCTGGAGGCCGAGGGCCGCGGGGTGGACGTCGCGCTGGTCGGGGCCTGGATGCGCAGCCGGCGCCCCTTGCCGCAGCTGGATCCGGGGCTGCGACGGGCCCTGCAGACCGAGACCCTGCCCGGCCTCGCCGACCAGCAGGCCCTGCTGGACAGCCTCGCCGATCCGATCTCTGCGCGCTGGCCCCGCAGCGCCCTGGCCGGGGCCGAAGTCGCCACCACGCTGGGGCCCCTGGGCCTGCGGGTGGAGGGCCTGTGGTCATCCGACAAGGTGCTGCTGCAGCGCTGGCTGCGGGGGCAGACCCGGCCGGCGCTGGCCACCGGTCTGGGCCTGGACCGGGCCTTCGGCACGCGGCTGCAACTGCTCGTAGAGCTGCGCCACGAGCACATCTTCGACGCACCCAGCGACATGTTGCTCAGCCTGCCCGACGAGCTGCAGATCGCCGGGGGGGCCCGCCTCGCCCTGGCCGGAGAGCGGCTCTTCATCGAGCCCGGCGCCCTCGCCTCTCTCCCCTTTGGCGAGGTGGCCAGCCGCCTGGCCCTGCGCTGGCGCATCGTGGACGCCTGGGAGCTCTCAGCGGGCGCCCTGCGGGTGGACGCGCCGCGGGTCGCCCCGCGCAGCCTGCAAGAGGCCCTGGTCTTCTCCGGGGGGCCCCTGGGCGCCCTCGCCGACACCGACAACCTGTGGATGGGCCTGCGCTGGATCCGCTGAGCCCTTCGCGGCCGGGCGCCGGGGGCTTATGGGGGGCCCATGTTCCACTCCCTCCGCCAGCAGCTCTTCGCCCGTCCCGCCGTCGCCGTTGACCCCCTCCTCGCCGAGCTCGCGGTGGTGCTGACGGGTTTCACCGGCACCTCCACCGCCACCTGGCCCTACCTCTCGGGCCATGTGTGGGCGCGCTTCCGGGACTGGGTGCCCCACCTGATGAAGGATGGCGCGGGCGTGCTCGACGGGGTCGATCGCCTGCTGCTGCTCTGCGGCGAATGCACCGACGACCCAGCCGCCTTGGCCAACGCCGAACGGGCCGCCTCGGTCATCCGGCAGGTGGTCTTGACCTGCTCGGTCACGGCCCCCCCCGAGCTGTGGCTGCTGCGCGGCGTGCTGTCGGCCCTGGAGCGCCGCGGCCTGCTGGACCGCTTCCGTCGGGACGAGATCGTGCACCTGGACGGCAGCGTGGGGCGGCCCGACGAGCTGCGCCCCGACCTCACCCTGCTGCTGGCTCGCGGACTGGTGGGGCGCGCTGGCCAGGGCTACCGCTGGCTGGAGCTGCCCGGCCCGCAGCGGGTCCTGCGCGAGATCACCGCCCTACCCGCCCATTGGCCCTCGGACCTGTCGGCGCGCTGGCGGGGAGCGATATTGGGCGAAGACGGCGATCATGCGCTGCTGACCGAGGTCCTGGCCGAGATCCCGAGCCCAGCCCCGCGCACCGAGCCCGCCTGGCTGGCCAGCCCCGAAGACCTGGAGCTGGGCTGGCGATTGGTCCCCTTCATCCTGGGTTTACGGGCCGCGAACCGCACGGGACCCCTGTTGGCCGCGCCACGGGTGGACGCCGAGGTCCTCGCTCCCCTGCCCCCGCCCCTGGCGGAGCGCGCCCTCACCCTGCTGCGGCGGGTGGGCGCCATCGACGCCGCTGGCCACTGGACCCGCACCGGCCGGCGCACCCTGTCCCGCGGCCCGGGGCCCTTTGGCATCATCGAGGCCTACCACCCCTATCTCGCCGCCTTGGACCGCATCTGGGACGAGGGGCGAGGCGCGTTCCACGTGGAACGGGGCGCCAACATCGCCGCCAGCCAGGACGCAAACCGCCGCACCTTTCAGCGCGCGAACGACGCCCTGGACGCCTTTTGCGCCGAGACGGGCTTCCGCTATCCCCTCTTCATCGAACATGCGGTGGGCATGGGCGAGGCCACCCGCCAGCGCCACGCCCGATCGGGCGACGCCCTGATCTACGTCGGCGCTGACCTCGAAGACACCGCCATCAACGCCGCCATCGCCGAACGCGAGGCCGGCCGGCTGCCGGCGGGCATGCGCTTTGTGCGCAAGGCCGACATCGGGGCGCCGGCGGTGCTCATCGACCAGCTCCGGGCCTGGGGCCTCCAGACCCAGGGTGCCGTGATGGTGGTCGGCAACGGCTTTCACGAGGTGCGGGCCCGCGACGACGCCCATATGGTCGCGGTCTTCGCCGCCTACCAGGCCGCCGGCATCGTGCTGCTCTTCACCGAAGAGAGCGCGCTATCGGTCGATGATCTGCTGGAGACGGCCTGGAATACCTACCATGGGGCCTTCCGCTATGTGCACGAGCGCAGCGGCCAGGTGCTTCGCCCGGCCACGGTGAGCCTGCCCTCGGCCATGGACACGGGCCTGCCGGCCAGCTGGACCGAATGCGCCCAACGCGCCGGCTATGTGCGGGTGGACAAGCACAGCAGCCGCAGCCGCACCATCCACCCCTACCCGCCGGCCAGCGGCAACAACCCCGCCATCAGCGTGAACCACTTCTTCGTGCCCGCCGCCATCGCCGCAGCGCTGGGCCTTCAGTCCGGCGCGCCGGCCACCCGGTCGGGCGCCCAGCCATAGAGGCCTCCAGGCGCGCGAAGAGGGCGGGGCGGCGGCCCGCAGCTCGGCGGGCCGCTCGAAGAAGTGCTCACTCGCTACGGCGAAGAGCTCGGGCAAGGACACGGCGCCATAGCTGCGCAGCGGACCGGGCTCCCCCCGTCGCAGCGCACCCAGCTGCTCGCCAAAAATCTTCATCCAAGGGTCAATCTCGCGCGGGCTTCGCAGCGGCGGGATGCCATCCATGGCCCCATCCGCCAGGTCCAGGATGTGGGCGAATTCGTGCAGGGCCGTGTCGTGGCCGTCGTGGGCCCGGGACAGGCCGGCCTCGACCGCCGGCCAGGACAGCACCACCACGCCGTGGGGGTGGGCCACGCCCAGCACCTGGTCGCCGTGTTCGGGCACCACCAGCCGATCGTAGGGGTAGACCACGATCTCGGAGATGGCGTCGTAGAGGCCCAGGCCCAAGCGCAGGGCCGGGCGCACCGCGCAGGCCGACAGGATGACCCGCACGGCCTCGGTGATCTCGAAGCCCGCCGCCCCCACGAAGCGCTGCTCTTGGGCGAAGACCTGGACGAGCGGCTCGGCCTCGGTGCGCAGGGCCGGGCTCCACTCCCGCCAGAAGGGCACGCGCTGCCAGAGCAGGGTGGCCCAGGCCTCGGGGAAGGGCGCCGCCATCAGCCGCTCGCGGCGGAAGGACTGGGGTTCGAGGGCGGGCAGCCAGGCAAAGAGCCGCGCCAGAAGACCACTCTCGCCCTCAGCCCCCACCGGGCCCCCACAGGACGCCCGGGACCGCCACCGCCACCAGCGCGAGGACGAGGGCGAAGTGCAGGGCGGCACCCACCAATACGAAGAGGTGCCAGACCTCGTGGTGGCCAAAGACCCCGGGCCAGGGGTTGGGGCGCTTGAGGCTATAGACCGCGGCGCCACCGGTATAGACCAGGCCGCCGGCCACCAGCAGGCTCAGCTGCGCGGCCGACAGGGCGGGGAAGATGCGGTGGGCGGGCACCACCACCACCCAGCCCATCAGCAGGTAGGTGCCCACGCTCAGCCAGGTCGGGCTCTCCAGCCAGACGAGCTTGAGCAGCACCCCGGCCAGGGCCAGCAGGCCCACGGTCACCAGCATGCCCAGCCGCCAGGCGCCATCGAGGGTGTGCAGCAGGATGGGCACATAGGTGCCCGCGATCAGCAGGAAGATGGCGGCGTGGTCCAGGCGCCGCAGCCAGCGGTTGCCCTCCTGGCCCAGGTCCAGGAAGTGGTAGGCGCTGGATGCGGCAAAGAGCAGGGCCAGGCTGCCCCCATAGACGGCCATGCCGGCCTGCTTGACGGGATCATGCACCGACAGCACGACCAGGACGACGACACCCACCAGCGCGGCCACAAAGCCACCGAAGTGGGTCAAGGCGCTCCACGGATCCTTGAAGTAGACCGGGTGGGCGATCAGACGCTGCCACATGGGCGGACCTCGGGTGCTGGGGCGCAACCCCCTATCGGCATCGGGCCCCCTTGCGCGTCGCCCTTCTGCAACAGCTCGGACACAGGGGCGGCTGGACGGGGCCGCTGGGACAGCGCCGAAGGCTCTCTGGTAGGCTCGCTTCCCCTCGCTGCGAGGTTCCCCCATGCGCGCCTCCCGCGGGCGGTCGCGGGCGACAAGGACGTCTATGTAGACGGGGGCGACCTCGTGCGCCAGGCCCTCGACGCCGGCCTGGTGGACGACCTGTGCATCACCGTGGTGCCCACCCTGCTCACGGCAGGCATCCGGCTCTTCGAGGGCCTCACCCGGCGCCAGGACTTCGACGTGGTGGAGGTGCATCCCTTTGGCCGAGGCTGGATGCAGTACCGCGCGGTCGCCCGCCGGCGCTGAGCTGGCCCCCTTGGGCTGCCGCCCGCTCAATCGGCGCGGTGGGCCACCGTCGCAGCGGCGTTCACCTCGACCGAGCCATCCAGGATTCCCACCGTCTCTGCACCATCATCGCCCAGCAGCGAATGGCGGAAGAAGGCAAAGGCATAGGTGGCGGTCAGGCTCCACCCCTCGTCGCGGTCAAAGGTGGCGCAGGGCGCAAAGGTCGAGGCTTCAATGCCCAGGTTGAAGCTCTCGTGGCAGGCGCCCTCCACCGCCACCCAGGTGTAGTCCACGCCGTCCATGCGGTCGAACTCCCCCTGCGCGGTGCCATCGCTGTCGGCGTGGCGCAGGGCCATCACTGGGCTGTGCACGCTGCGCTGACCCGTGTCGCCAAAAATGGAACGGAAGCCCCCATCCAAGGTGAGCGTCGCCTGAAAGCGGACATCCGACAGAGCGCCCGAGAGAAAGACCGCCTGCTCGTCGGGGGTGCAGGTCCCCGTGGGGAACTCGCCGCTCTCGCCCGCACAGGCGGCAGCCACGGCCTCGGCATCAAAGGTGGCGCCCGCCCCCGCCCAAGCCGTGTAGGAGCCGCGGCTGTGGCCCGACAGGGCCACCGCGTCGGTGCGCAGGGGTCCGGCGAGCAGGTCGGCGCCCGCGACATGGTCCAAGGCAGCCGAGACATCTTCGGGACGCTCGATGAAATGCACGGTGGGAGAGGGCTCCGAGAAGCTCGGAAAGCCGTCCAGAAAGGTGTTGCCGACGTGGTCTGGCGCGATGACCACCCAGCCTTGCGACACCAGTCGCTCGGCCCAATAGGCGACGCCACCAGCCACGCCCCAGTGCCCATGAGAGTGCACCACCACGGGATAGCCGCCGTCTTGTAGGGGCGGAGCGGGCGATGCCCCACCCAGGGCCAGGGGATCGGGGAAGAGCGAGGCGTAGCTGACCGATGCGCCCGTCAAGTCTTCTGTTGGATACCACACATGGACGGGGATGGTGCGCGATTCGCCCAGGGCCGTTGTATAGGTGGTCTCGGTCAACAGGTAGCCGAGGCGGTAGGGGCCCGCCTCGGTGACCGACCACTGCAGCGGATCGACGCCGCCATCCCCATCCGATGCGTCGGCGCCACCCGCACCCGTGTCTGCGGGCGCGCCCTTTTCCCCTCCGCTGCACCCGGCGCCTGCGACCAGCAAGCCAACCCACAGAATCCTCGCGCTCATCTCGCCTCCAGGGCGCCCGAAGCAGCCCGCTTTGCGCCGTGTCTGCGCCCCATCGCCACAAGGCCCGTCAGCAGCCCCAGCAGCGTCGTCCCGGAGCGTGCCGGGGCCGACCCCTGGCTGCAACCGCAGCCCTCGTCCGGGGGACCCGCTGCCGGGGTGCCCAGGTCGGGAGCGGTCTCCCCCGCGCCCGAGTCCCCGTCCTCCACCGGCAGCCCATCGGTGCGGGCGACGGCGATCTCGCCCAACTCATCGCAGTCAACCGCCGTCTCTGCATCGCACTCCACCTGGAAGCGCAGCTCCCAGGCCGCTGAGCTGCTCAGCCCGTCGATGGTGGAGACCCCGGCCCGCAAGCGCGCGGTGTACCAGCCACCGGGGGCCAGGTCCTCATCCGGCATGATGCGCAGCAGGCGCGTATGACTTGGGCCCCAGCGGGAGTTGCCTTGGGTGGCGGCGACCGGGCTGCCATCCGGGCCGAGCAGCTCCACCAGTCCATCCTCGTAGGCCACACCACGCCCCAGGACAAGGGTCGCCCAGCTGTCGGCCACACCCGCGCTGCCCCGTCGCAAGCGGCGTGGGGGCTCGGGGAAGGCATAGGCGACCAGGTCGGTTGTGTCGCGGTCGCCATGCAAGCGCGCCCACACGGCCTGCTGGTAGCGCATCGTGGGGAAGACCTCGCTGAGCAGGCTGCCCGGAATCTCGGGGTCCATATAGTGCTGACGCGTCCAAGGCAGCGCATCGGCGTAGTTGTCGCCCAGCAGCGCGGCCGTCTGAAGCCCGCCTTGGTCATTGATGTAGAATCCGGTGACGGTGCCCACCGACCGGGTGATCAGCTCCTCGGTGATGGCGGGGTCCACATCGGCATAGAGCGCCAGCAGCACATCCATGGGCAGCCAGGTCTCGGGCACGAAGCGGGCGTAGCCATCCTGCACCAGGAAGCCATCGGTCCCGGGATCGGCCTCGTCCTGGCCGGCGCCGTCGTGTTCGGCCACCTGGTAGAGAAAGAGGGAATCGAAGAGCGAGTCCTGCAAGCCATGGGAGGCCACGCCCAAAATGAAGGCGGCCCGCTTCCTGGATTCGAGGTCGTCCCAGGGCGGCGGGTCGTTCTGCCGCATCCAGTCGATATAGTCCTCGACAAAGGGCTCCCAGTGTGCATGTTCGGAGTAGGCCCGGCTGGCGGGGTCATTGCGCGCATAGCCCGTGTCGGTAAAAACCGCGCCAAAGAGCAAGGCGTTGAAGACCTCGGGTTCCAGCAGGAAGGCCCGCAGCTCGTCGTCGGGCATATTCTCTGCGGCCCAGCCCGTGACGTGCAGGTGGCCCCACAGCCCATGGGCCCGGGCAGGCCGGGCATCCAGCAGCAGGAGCAGGGAGAGGCCGAAGGGGAGGGACAGGGAGCGCATGCCAGCAGCCTACCTGACCCGTCGCCCTTCGGCCCGCGCTCCGTCGAGGCGCAGCCCCCGGTGAAGGGGATGCGCCCGCGCAGGATGACGCCGAAGACGGGGTCGTCGCGCGGGGAAACGCCGGTCGAAGCCGGCCCCCTCCTCACCCGATGGTCGATCGCGGGCTGCGCCCACCGAGACCTGCGCAGCCGAGACTGTTAGACTCTGGAACATCCGGCCCGAAACGGTCTTTCGACCGAACGCTCCGAGGAGATCCAGCATGAGGCAGAGGCAAGCCCGCGGCGTCGCCCGCACCGGTTCAGAGCGCGACGAGCGGGCCCGCGCGGGCATCCGACGTCGCGCCCACAGCCCCCGCCCCGCCAACGACAGCTCGAATAGCGCCCGCCTCGAGGCCATGCGTGCCGACAGCACCCCCGTCTCGGCCCCCACCGTGGGTGCAGAGGAGGACCGGACCACCCTGCCCCCCGCGCCGGTCGAGACCCCCATCCAGGCCTCTCTTCCGCTGGGACGCGGGGGCGCGGCGGCGGCCGCCCGCCACGTCAGGAGCGGCTAATCTCTCATGGCGCAGAGCTGGACGCAGACGGCGTCTTCGGTGGACAGACCGAAGACATGGTCCGCGCCTTCCAGTTCGCCAACCAGGTCGCCGTGACGGGCGTGGTGGACGCCGTCACCGCCACCCTGCTGTTCAGCGGGACCGCCCGCGGCATCGACGCTGCGCGCCTGGAGGGTGTGCCCGGCATCGCCATCGGCGAGTTCGAGACCTGGGACGAGGGCCAGCGCACCGGCAACACCGACGTCGTGCTGTTGGACGGCGTCCGCCTGACCGCCTGGCTGGCGCCCCACTGGGTGCGCATGCGGGACGCCGCGCAAGCCGACGGGGTCCAGCTCCGCTTCAATTCAGCACGGTCGGGATTCCGCACCTCGCAGGACCAGGCCGAGCTGTACCGGCGCTACGGCTCCCCCCGCGCCGTGCCGCCCGGCTGGTCCAACCACCAGGATGGGCACGCCATCGACCTCGTCATGACGCCCGAGGTCAAGCGCTGGATGTCGGCGCGCGCCGGCGAGTTCGGCTTCGTGCGCCCCACCTACGAGGACTGGCACTGGGAGTACCGCGCCTGAGCCGGCGGCCGGCGCGTTGCCTCCGGTCTGGCTCGGTGCGCGCCCTCAGCCCGAATCTCCTTTGGTGGAGCGTCCAGCGCCCAGGCGCACCACCGTCCAGCCGCACGCACGCGGCCCCGCTGTCGCCAGGTGAGGCGGGCGAGGTCCGCGCTGCTTGAAGATGAAGCCTACCAGCGCATCTTCATCATGCCACCCGCGGCCCTTCGCAGGCGCTTGACCTTGATGGGGCGGTCCCAGGCCTTGGCCACGCGGGTGGGGGCCTTGGCCAGGCCCTCCAGGGTCGCGCTGGCCCCGGCGGCCCAGATGTCCACGGCCCGGCGCACCGGACCGTCGTCGCCCTCGGCCTCGGCCTGATCGAAGGCTTCGTTCCAGGCCTCCAGGCCCTTGGCCACGGCCTTGGCCACGGCGTCGGCGCCCTTGCCGGCCGCGCGGGCAGCCCGCTGGCCATCGGCGAGGTCCTTGCTGAAGGAGCCGTTCTTGCTCGCCTTCTTGCGCTTGCCCTTCTGGATGACGGTGGCCTGGTCCCAGGCGAGGGTCAGGGGATCGGACATGGCGGACTCCGCGGCTATCGGGTGAGGCCCGGGATGGAGAGGGGAAATACCAGGGAGCTGGGCTTGGGCTTGCGCTCGAAGAGCACGACCACCGGCACGATCACGGCGCCCTCTGGCAGGCTGCCCATGCCCTCGATGGCCCCCTGGACGGCGTCGGCGACATCGTCCAGCAGCGGGCCCTCGGCCTTCTTGAGCTTCTTGGCTGCCCGGCGCTTGACCTTGCCGAGGTCGATCACGACCGGGTGGGTGGTGTGAGACATTGAACCTCCTTCTCTTGAGCGTAGCGTTGCGAACGGTCGGGGGAAAGCCGCCCCCGTCGGGGTCAGGGATCGACGTCTTCCAGGCGGCGGCGGATGTCCCACAGGCCCATCAGCAGAACGACGCCTGTAAGCAGCCACAGCAGCGGCGATTGGAGCAGGTCGTCCACCCCCCAGGTGGCGTCGCCCCGGAAGGCCTCATGCAGCGGCTCCTCCAGCCAGAGAAGCGGGTTTTGCAGGTCCACGCCGAGGTGACCGAAGCCGGTGCTGACGGCCCATCCGGCGATGCCGCCAAAGAGGGCCACCTGGATGAGGACAATCAGGGTGCGCACCAGCGTGCCGAAAGCGGCCGCACCCTTGCCGGCCGCCAGCCCGAAGCTGCTGGTGCGCTGGTCCAGCAGGCGCTCCACCCGCTGCACCGCCCGCTCGCCCACATGCAGGGCGTCTTGGATGCGGCCAGGCAGCATCAGGGGGGCCCCGTCGATGGCGCGCAAGCCATCTCGTTGAATCTGCTCGTTTCTACGCCGGCTCTCGCGCTCGAAGAACCAGCGGTATTCCGCGCGGATGTCCAGGTCGGGGGCCAGGCGGTAAGCCAGGGTGTCCATCAGGAAGGAGGCCCGAAAGAGCCGCAGGGTGTCGAGGTTGACGGGGATCCCGTACTCGCGGGCGACCTCGATGAAGCTCATCCAGAAGCGGCTGGTCGCCTTCTCCCACCAGGGCGCGGCGTCGGATTGCACGCTGGCCAGGTAGTCGCCGTAGAGGCGCTCCAGGCGGCGGCCGACCCGGTCCATATCGATGGGCGGGTGGGGTTCCACCAGGGCCAGGGCCCCCTGGACCATCTCGCCGATATCGCGCGCCAGCACCGCAACCTGGATGCGTCGGAGCACCCGCCGGGAGGCCTCGGAGAAGGCGCCGCAAGCGCCGAAGTCCACCAGCCAGAGCACGTCGCCCGGTCCCACGAAGAGATTGGCGGGATGGGGATCGCCGTGAAAGCGCTCGAAGTGGAAGACCTGCTCGTTCCAGGCCCGGAACAGGCGTTGTCCAGCCCTTCTGGGTGAGATCCCGGCGGCCCGGACCTGGGCTTTGGCGACGGGGTCGCCCTCGGCGGCGGCCAGCACCACCGCGGCGGGCAGGGCTTCGACCCGGGCGACCGTCAGGACCTCGGGGGAGCAGCGCTCGGGGTAGGGCCGGGGCGCTCGCAGCCAGCGCAGGCCGGTCTCCTTGGCGGAGCGCCGGAAGCACTCGAGGTTGCGCAGCTCTCGCCTGAGGTCCAGCTCGTCCAGCAGCACCACCTGGAGCTGCTCCACAAAGGCCACGCCCTGCTCCCGTCGGACGATGTTGAGGCTCTGGGCCAGGCTGGCCAGCCGGCGCAGGATGGCGAGGTCGGCGGCCATGGACGCCGCCACGTCCGGGCGGCGCACCTTGACCGCGACCCGGCGACCCGATGGCAGCGTGGCCCCGTAGACGCAGGCGATGCTGGCGCTGCCCAGGGGGGTCCAGTCCACCGCCGAAAAGAGGGCGCGCAGGGGGCGACCGGTCGATCGCTCGATCACCGCCTGCGCGACGGAAGGGTCCATAGGAGGCGCATTGTCGCGGAGTTCGGCCAGGGCGTCGCACCACTCCGGCGCCAGCAGGTCGGCCCGCAAGCTCAGCTGCTGCCCCAGCTTGACGAAGGTGCCGCCCAGGCCTTGCAGCAGGCGGCTGGCCCGGGCGGCCCGGGTTGCCGGCCCCCCCTTGCCCCGCAGCCCATCCCAGGCGATTCCCAGGAGCCAGGCCAGCAGCGCGACCTTCCACAGCCCCAGGCGCTTCAGCACCGTCCAACGGCTGGCTTGCAGGCGCAGGACCTCGCTGCGCAGGTGGATGGGGTCGGTCGAGGGGGGGAGCCGGTCCAGCCAGCGCCCCAGCCCCGCGTCCACCGCGGCCCGCACCTGCGGCCTCATGCCCAGGCTCCGGGGCGGGGTCCAAGACCCAGCAGGCGCGCGAATTCCCGACGACCCAGCGGCGGGCCGCTCTGGCCGCCGAACCACTCGCCCACCCGCGCTCGCAGCCCGGGGTCGGCATTCCATCGGCGCAGCACCCCAGGGCTGAGGGCCCGCACCGGCGCCGACCGCGAGAAGAACTGGTGCACCAGCCCCAGGTTGAGCAGGCGCACCTGGCGGAAGCGGGCGGCCACGGCGGCGTCGTGGGCGCGCCCCACGCGGTCGGGGTGGGCGGCGGGGTCGCGCAGCAGCCCGATCAGGGACGAGACATGCAGCAGGGCGCAGGACATGCCCTGGCCCGACAGGGGGTGCAGACCACAGCCGCGTCGCCGGCCAACAGGGCCTTCCCCGCGCCGCCGGCCCCAGCCAGGCGGTACCCGCGGGGGCGGCGGGCGCTACCGGGGCGCAGCCTCATCGGCCCCATCAAGGTGGCCAGCCGGTCCAGGCGCGCCCTCAAGGCGGCCTCCAAGGCGGCGCTGCCCTTGGGGGGCTGCGCCAGCGGCAGGTTGAGGTAGATGCGCTGCCGGTCGGGGCCCATCGGGAAGAGCCAGAGCGTGCCTTCGCCCGGGCAACGGATGACCTCCACCCGGCCGGGGCAGGCCGGCGGCCCCACCAGCTCTGCGCCCACCAGCAGGTCCACCGCCGCCCCCAGGGCGGGTGCGGTGCGGGCCGACCAGGTGGGCCCCGACATCCAGCGCCGGATGCGGCTGCCGCGCCGTCACAGCCCACCACCCAGCGGGCGCCACCCGCTCCGACCCGACGGGCCCCTCAACGAGAAAATGCGGTAGGTCTTCATTCTGGATGAGGGACCCAAGGGGGCGCACGGTGGCCCCCTCGCGCAGATCCACCCCCAGCCGGCGCCGCGTATGGTCGCGCAGGCCGCTGATCAGGGCCTAATGGCTGAGGCTGCGGGCGGCCTGCCCGGCGGGGTAGCGGATGGTGGTGCGCCCCGCGAGGCGGTCGGGCCAGGCCTGGATGTCGAGGAAGACCAGCTCGTCCAGGCGCTGGGTCTCCGCGCCCTCCACCACCGCCCCAAAGCCCAGGGCGCGCAGGCCGGCCACCGCCGCCGGCTGCAGGTACTCCCCCCGGAAGTGCTCCCGAGGGGCGGTCTCCTTCTCCACCAGCAGCACGCGCAGCCCGGCGTCCAACAAGCCCACCGCCAGAGCGCAGCCGGCCACGCCGGCCCCCACCACCAGCACGTCCACCTCCTTCATCCCAGGCCTCCCAGGGGTCGGGCGATGGTGGCGGCGTCGGGCAGGCCGGTGACCGCGCGCGCGGCCTGCAGCCCGGACATGACGGCGCCTTCGATGCAGATGAGGTCCAGGCCGTTTCGCACCCAGTCCCCTGCCAGAACGAGCCCCTGAACACCACTCTCGTCGGCTGCCGGCCGAAGGGCGGTGGTGCCGGCGGCGGGGTGGGTGAAGCGCTCGCCGCCCAGGGTGTTGCGGCGCTGGTAGCTGCTGCGCAGCCGCGGCCCGATGCCCTCGGGGTCCTGTGCCGCCCCGGGGTAGAGTCCGGCCAGGTCCTCCAGGAGCTGCTCCTCTGGATCGGCGGCAGCGGGCCGGGTCTCATCCAGCGGGTCGCAGAAGTAGATGGCGGTGCGCGCCGGCGGGTTGGCGCCCCAGCGCTCGTGGGACAGGGTCTGGCTCATGTCGGTGGCGACCGTGTGGTGGGCGTCGTGCTGGTGCACGATGGCACGGGGAGGCCCCGGCGCGCCCATCTGGTCGTCGGTTCGGTCCAACCAGGCCTGGGCCGCGCGGGTGGCCACGGTGGGCACCCCGTCCACCAGGGCCCGCCAGCGGGGCAGCCGGTCCACCAGCTCTCCCGCCACCTGGGGCAGCACGCCCAGGGGCAGGCCGCTCACCGCGATGTCAAAGTCGCGGCCCCGCTCCAGCCGAATGCGCCCGCAGACCGGGCCGCCGGTAGGGGCCTCCAGATCCGCCCCGCCTGCGATCAGAGCGGGGCCCTCCACCAGCTGCTCCACCAGGGGGCGATCCGGCCAGCAGGGCAGACCACCCACGTCGACAAAGGGCTCGTAGTGCCCATTTCGGACCCGGGCCTGCTGTTGGATGTCGATGGCTTGCAGGCCGTCTCCGGTCGCGTTCAGGCGCAGGGCCTCCACCCGGTGGAAGAAGCGGAAGTCCACGCCGCGCTGGCGCAGGGCCTGGTAGAGGGGCGCGAAGACGACGTCGCCCATGCCTCCCTGCATGCGCCAGTAGGTGGCCCCCCGACAGCCCAGCAGCATGCGGGCGGCGGAGCGCAGGGCGAGGCTGGCCTCGAGGTCGGGCTGGCTGCGGTCTCCTTGCCGGTAGGCGAAGAGGGCGTCGTAGACCCAGCTCACCCAGGGTGAGCCCAGGGTGAGGCCCTCGGGGAAGCCGGCATCTGGCACGGCGTCATCGATGAGGTGGCGGGCCAGCCAGCTCCGGTACTCCTGCCCGTCCAAAGCCGCGCAGCCACCTGCGAAAGCGCCGTCCTGGACCGCCCCCAGCAGGTGGGCGGCCGCGAAGTGCTCCAGCACCCAGCGCCGGCGGCAGGTCGGGTCGTCCAGGCGCCCGCGCACCCGGTCCCAGCGCGCCCGCAGCAGGCGCCGCAGGCCGCCCGCCAGCCAGCGGCTGCGGCGCCGCTGCCGGTCGCCAGGCCCCAGGGCCCGCAGCAGGACCGATACTGCAAAAATCAAGCGCTCGCCGCTGTCATCGCCGGTGGGGTCTGGGGGCTGCTCGGGCCCCGGCGGCCAGGCCGCGCTGAAGGCCGGCGCCTGTCCGGTGCGGGCGCTCACCGCGACCTGGGCGACTGCGAGGATCAGCTCCCGAAGCGGCAAGACAGCTGGTCCGTCGGGGTGACCGGGCAGCAGGCGATTGGTGGGAAAGCAGATGGTCCAGGGCTGCTGCTGGCCCCGCCAGCGCTCCATCAACACCACGCTGGTGGCTGGCCGGAAGGCCTGCCAGACCGTGGCCTGGGGATGATCCGCAGGCCGGTCCAGCTCGGCGAAGGCGCCGCGCATCAGCCCAAAGGCGTGGTGGTAGAAGCCGCCCCAGACATGGGGGCCATGCTCCAGGATGCGCAGGTGCTGCCCCGCCCCCAGATCCCGCCCGCTGGCGCCCTTGCCCCCCAGCCGCCAGCCCGGCTGCCAGACCCGCACCTGCACCGGGGTGGGGGCCTCGGTCAGCCACCACGCCGCCGCCAGGGCGGAGATTCCGCCCCCCAGCACCTCGACGCGCAGCGGTGGGTTCATGGCACCCTCATGCGGGCCGGTAGAGGGGGAGCTGGGCGCCGTCGGTGACGGGCCCGTTGAGGTGCCAGGAGAACTGGCTCTCGACGGCGATTCCGGCCTCGGGGTCCGACGATCCGGACACCGCAAAGGCCTGGGATGCGCCCAGCAGCTCTGTGTTGAGGAAGGCGCCGGCGTGAGAGCCCCGGGCGTCGATGTCGTGCATGGGGGCCTGGTCCAGACCCCAGCGCATGCCATACCAGGCGATGTCGCCGCCGTAGCGCTTGGGCTTGCGGGTCACCAGGGGCTGGCACATGGCGTCCAGCACCCGGGCCCGAACCTGGGGGGGCGTGGCTTCACCGCGGGTCCAATTCAGCTCGGCCAGCAGGTGGTCGTTGCGCTCCTGTCGCACGCGGAAGCGCCCTTCTTCGCAGCTCAGGCTGGCCCGAAACTTGGGCAGGGATCCCGCTACATTGCCCAGCCAGAGTGCAGTTCCATCCTCCACATAGAAGAGGCCGGTATAGAAGGCGGGCCCGGTGTAGCCCAGGTTGCCGTCCTCTACCCGCGTCCAGGGCACGCCCACCCCCAGCTCGAGGTAGGTCATATTGAGGAATAGGCGCGGTATGGGCCACACGCCCACCTTCTGCATGGCGCTCCACAGAAAGAGCACGGGGTGGTCGTCTCCCCCCATCCAGGGCGGGGTGTCCAGACTGACGCCCGCAGGAAGCCAGCGCGCCACCTGCTCCCGGGGCAGGGGCAGCAGCACCATCTGGGCGAGGTCCCCGCCGGTGCCATAGGTCAGCGTGTTCTTGGGTGCGGCCTGGCTCATGGCTGCTCCGGGGGCAGGAAGTCCTGGTCTCGGGCGGTCAGGTCCACGGTCGGGTAGCCGGGGCCAAGCGGGTCCGCGGCCGTCAACTCCCGGAAGCGCCACAGGTGCACGGCCTCCAGCCACAGGACCGCCACCCAAGGGGTGACCAGGTACAGGAAGGTCTGTTCGATGGGGACGCCAAACCAGGCGTTGAAATAGAAGCCGATCATCACATCGGTTTCAAAGGCCCACCACTTGTAGGGCACCGCCGTCGTCACCGCGAGGATCACGCTGATGAGCACCATCAGGACAAAGGTGAAGCTGAAGGCGGGCCAGTTCACCAGGTTGCCCAGGCGCTTGCCCAGGGCAAGGGTGGGGATGGCTGCGGTGAAGACCAGGAAGGCCCAGTAGATGGGGAAGACGGGCGCCTCGGTGGGGCTGTCGTGCTTGATGGGGACCGCGGACCCGTCGATGCAGGTGAAGGCAGAGTGGCTGTCGGGCTGGCAGAAGCGCTCCAGAAAGGGGCTGCTCCCCAGCATGTCGGCGTCGCAAGTGCCGGCCATCGTGTATTGCAGGGCCCCGCCCAGCCCGATCAGCACGGCGCCGATCACCACGGCCCGCCACTCCGGGTGCCACACCTTGATGTAGGCCCAGGCCCGAGGCGGGTAGATCCGGCCATTGCGGTAGAAGGGCGACGCCTGGGGGAACCAGAAGAGGCTGGCCCAGATATAGACCACCAGGGTGCAGGCGATGGCCAGAAAGTAGAAGGCCACGTCTTCGATGGGCACGGATTGCGCTTCCCACTCCCAATCCACCAGGTCGAATGCGCCAATATAGCCAAGATAAGCGCCGCAATTGGGGAAGTGGAAGAAAGAGGAGCCGACGAAGAGCACATCGATCACGAAGATGGGGATGAACATCCCCACGACCGCATAGATCAGCGTCTTCTGGTAGAGGGCGAAGGAGCGCAGCTGGCGCAGCATGAACAGCCCGGCCAGCATGGGCACCAGGTAGATGGCCATGCCGATGGAGTAGCCAAAGGGCGTCGGATCGTTGGCCAGGTTGGGCTGCCAGCTTCCCGGCCGCTCCACCACCGTCAGCAAGACGAAGACGCCCACGATCATGGCGACCGTGCCCAGCATCAGCCCGTGGAAGTGGGCATAGCGCCGCGAGGCCGGCAGGGCCGCCTCGGAGTCGGCCTCCGGCTTCGGTGGGGGCAGCTGGTCAGCCATGGTGCGGCCTCACTTGTGATCCATATGATTCACGCCGGTCCAACCTTCGGGTGCGCCCGTCTCGGCAAGAAGTCGGGCCTGCTGCCGCAACCCCCGGGCGGGCAGGTCCTCGGGGTCCCCAGCCAGGATGCCGTCCAGCAGCGCGATGGCGCCTGAAAAGTCGCGGGCCTCGTAGCATTTGCGAGCCAGGCCCAGGGCATCTGCGGTGGCGTGGCGGCGCGAGGCCTTGGGTTCGGGCCAGGCGTCCACCACCTCGTAGAGGACGACCGAGCCCTTGCGCCCCTTCACGGCCACGCGGTCCACCGCGCGCACGCGGAAGCGGGCCGGGTCGGGCAGCCGCCGCAGCGTCTCGTCGGTGATCAGCATGGGCACGCCATAGTGCTTGGTGAGGGACTCCACCCGGCTGGCCAGGTTGACGGTATCTCCCAGCACCGTGCAGGACAGGCGGCCCCGCCCACCGATGGTGCCCAGGGTCAGGGGGCCGGCGTGAATGCCCAGCCCCATGGCCACCGGGGGCAAACCGCGGGCCTCCCGTGCCGCGTTGAAGGCCCCATGGGCCCGGTGCATGGCCACCCCTGCCAGCACGGCCGCCTCGGCCCCGGCATCAAAGAGCGCCAGGATCGCGTCCCCGATAAACTTGTCGATAAAGCCGTGGTAGCGGTCGATCTCGGGCTCCAGAAAGCCCAGGTGCTCATTGAGGAAGGCCATCAGGTCGGTGGGAGAGAGGCCCTCGGACAGGTCGGTGAAGTTGCGCAGATCGGTGAAGAGGACGGCCATGTCCTTCTCGACGCCGTCGCCCAGGCCCACCTCGGCCACATCCTCCACCTCCAGCGATCGGAGGAAGTCCATGGGCACAAAGCGGGCGAAGGCCTCCTTCTGGGCGACCTGGGCGGCGTAGAGCTGGGCGTTGCGCACCGAGATGGCCGCCTGCCCGGCCAGCACGGTGACCATGCGCGAGCGCTCGTGGGTGAAGGCGCCGGGGACGAGGTTGTTGTCGAGGTAGACCACGCCCTCCACCCGCCCCTGGAGGGGCAGGGGCACGGCCAGCACCGAACGGAGGCCCGCGGCCTGCACCGCGGCGACATCCGCGAAGGGGCCCTCGGTGGCCGCGTCGTCCAACAGCAGCACCTGGTTGCTGCGCCAGGCCAGCCGGATGATGTCGTGGGGCAGGCTGCTCAGGTCCTCCAGCAGGGCGCCGGTGGTGGCGGGGTCCATGCCCTGCACCCCGCGAACACGCAGCTCGCCGCCTTCTTCGAGGATCAGTGCGGCACGTTGGGCCCCCACATTCTCGCAGCAGACCGAAAGCAGGCGGGCCACCAGGGGCCCCAGCTCGATCTCCCCGGAGATGGCCTGGGAGGACTTGAGCACCGCCGTCGCGTCCAGGGACTCGACCCGCTCGGTGTCGATGTTGGTGCCGGTGGAGGTGGACAGCGAGTCGCTGCGGTGCTCGGCCCCAGGCGCCACCAGCCAGGGCTCGTCCAGCCGCAGGGCCTCCGCCCGGGCGTGGGCTCCCCAGCGGCGCATCAGGAACCAGCCGTCTGCCAGGAAGACCCGGGCCAGCCGCTCCCGCCCTTCCGCCCGCAGCACCTCGGCCAGCCGCAAGCAGGCGGCGGCGGCGTCGGCCCGGTAGCCATGGGCCTGGGCCTCGGCGATGCCCGCCTCCCAGGCGCGCATGGCCTCCGCGCTTGCGCCCTGGCTGCGGAATCGCTCGGCCTCCAGCAGGTGGCGGCGCCAGCGCAGGTTCATGGGGGCCCGCGCCTCGTACTTGCGCAGGGCCTTTAGCGTCTGGTCCGCCCGCTTCGACGCGGCCTTGCGGCCTGCGGCGTCCAGGCTCTCCCATTGGGCCAGGGCGCCCATCGCGGCGGTGCAATGCAAGGCCATATGGCAGGGGAAGCTGGGCGCGGCCTGCTCCAAGGCGATGGCCCGCTCGGCAAAGTCCGCTGCCTGGGCCGGGTTGCCCCAGGACCAGGCCAGCAGGGCCTTGCCCGTCCACACCAGGTAAAGCTCCAGCAGCCGATTCTGCGCTTTCAGATCGGGGATGCGTTGGCCCTCGTCCCACACCGGCCCCGCCAGCACCAGGGGGTCGTCGGTGGGCTCCTGGAGGTTGTGGGTGATCTGCCGGTAGATACTGGCAAAGCTCAGGCCGATGCGATGCTCGTGGCGGTCGTAGTAGGGCGACCAGGTCTCCCAATTCGACACCACATCGTCGAGCTGCGCTCCGGTGAAGAAGATCAACATCTCCGAGAAGCCAGCTGCCGTGCCCATGAACTGAATGTCGCCATGGTCCAGCCCCGCATAGGCGGCCTGGATCATGGGGGCGACGCAGCTAGCGAGGTGCTGGCGCCAGGGCGCCACATTCCAGTAGACGCTCACCAGGGTGACCGCCTTGAGCGTCTTCTCGTCGAATCGATCCAGCAAACCCAGGGCCAGATCGGCATAGGCCAGGCCGCCATCAATATCACCGAAAGCGCAGAGCAGGACTGCATAGCCGGCGAATGAAAAGCAGCCCTGCCGCGCCAGCCCGTGGCGCACCTGCAACCGGGTCATATCGAAGATGATGAGCGGGTAGTGGTTGGGTGAGCAATTCAACGCCGCGGGTGCCGTGCGCATCAGCAGCTCGAGGGCGACGGCTACGTCGGGGTCGCTGTTGTCGGGCAGGCCGGCCACCTGGGCGGGGCTGCGCCGGCCGATGGCGAGCTTGGTGCGGGCCAGGCCGAGGAGGATGTCGGGGATGCCGGCCTTGGGCTTCAGCGTGCGACCGGCCCGTCCCAAGGCCTCCAAGCCCACGGCGAAGGCCTCCTGCACCTCCGATCGGCTGGAGTGCAGGTCGGCGAGCAGGCCGTAGAAGGGCTGCAGGTCGGCCATGCCCTTGCCATGGCGCTCCACTGCGGCAAAGGCGGCCTTGCAAAGGACGATGTCGCCGCCGCCGCGGGCCGCCTGCGCCCGGGCCCACCACAAGGACCGGGTGAGGCTGGGGTTCCGGCTCCAGCCCTCCTCCCCCAGGAGCTCCAGCCCGGTGGCGCTCAGCCGCAAGGCCGCGTCAAAGGCGACCGAGGCCACCGCCCGTTGCGCGCCGGCCTCGTAGAGGCGCGCCACGCGCTCCTTGTCGTCGTCCTTCGTCAGCTCGCCCAGCCCGCCGTCAAAGTGGTGCAGCAGGGTGAAGAGCTCGGGGTCCTGCTCCGGCCGCTCCAGGGTGGCCAGCAGGCGACGGGCCACCCCCAGGTGCAGGCGCGCCCGCGGTCCGGCCTCCAGGCGAATCAGGGCGGCCTCTTGGACCCGGTCGTGCAAGAAGCGCCACCGGCCGCCGATCACCACCGCGACCTGCCGGCCCTCTTCGGTCACGACCCGGTATTCGGGAGGCTCCACCGCATGGATCAGCCCCTCGGCAAGAGCAGGCTGCAGCAGCTCGATCAGCTCGGGGTAGGCCACCTCGGTGATGGCCCCCAGGTCATCCAGCTCGAATTCATGGCCCAGCAGCGCGGCGCGCTCCAAGACAGCGGTGGTGCGTGCCGGCAGGGTGTCCAATCGAGACGCCAGCAGCTTGCCCACATCTTCCACGACGCTTGCATTGGCCGCTGCATCCAGATCCCAGGCCCAGCGCCGCGCCTGGTGGTCGAAGTGCAAGATGGCGTCGCGGTGCAGCTTCTCCAGAAGCTGGCCCACAAAGAAGGGGTTGCCCCCGGTGCGGCGGGCGATCACGGTGGACAGGGCCAGGCTGTCGTCGGGGGGCAGGCGCAAGGTGCCGGCCACCAGCTCGTTCACGCCATCCAGGTCCAGGGGGCCCAGGTAGATCTCGTCCGCTCCAACCCCCTCCTCCAACAAGCGGGCCTGCAGGCGCCGCAAGGGGTGGGCCTCGCCCACTTCGCCGGGTCGCCAGGCGCCCACGAAGCACAGGGAGGTGGTCTGGGGTTCGGTGAGCAGGTCGCCGATCAGCTCCAACGATGCGGCGTCGGCCCACTGCAGATCGTCCAGGAAGAGTACCAGGGGCCGCTCGGGGCGCGCAAAGACCTGGATGGCCCGAAGGAAGGTGTGGACGAAGCGCTCCCGGGCCTCGCCGCCAGGCAGGGGCGGGGCGGGGGGCTGCTTGCCCAGAATCGGCCTTAGCGCGGGCAAGACATCAAGGATCAAGGATCCGTTTTCGCCCACTGCCGCCGCCATGCGCTCGGCGAAGGCCTCCACCTGGGCGCGGTCGGCGCGCAGCAGGCTGCGGACCTCAGCGGTCAGTGCAGCCAGCAATCCGTGATAAGGCACCCCGCGCTGGTACTCATCGAACTTCCCCTGCGCGAAGCTGGCCGGGGTGGCGGCTACCCGTCGCTCGAGTTCCCCCACGACGGCCGACTTGCCGATGCCGGGCGCCCCCGTCACCCACAGCGCCCGGGCGCGGGGCTCGTCCAATGCTGCGGCGATGCGGTCCAGGGTTGCAAGGGCCGGCTCCCGCCCCACCACCGTCTGGGACAGGCGGAAGCGATCGTCGACATCGTTGACGGCAAGTGGGAAGTCAGCGATTGCCTGCCCGCGCTCCACCGCATCCAGACAGGTCCGCAGGTCCCGCAGCAAGGTCGCGGCGGCCTGGTACCGGTGGTCGGGGTCCTTGGCCAGCAGCTTGGCCACGATGTGACAGACGGGGCGCGGCAGGCTGGGATCCACCGACTCGGGCGGCGGCGCCGGCAGGGCGATGTGGGCGTGTACCAGCGCCGCCCGGTCCGTGAATTGGAAGGGCGGCTGCCCTGTGAAGAGCGTGTAGAGCGTGGCGCCCAGCGAGTACAGGTCGGAGCGCGCATCGACCGCTCGGTTCATGCGCCCTGTCTGTTCGGGCGCGATGTAGCGCACGGTGCCGTGCAAGGCGCGCTCGCGCGAAAGCGCGGCCGCCTCGCGGGGCAGGCGGGTGGCCAGGCCCAGGTCGGCCAGCTTCACCTCGCCCGTGCGCTCGTTCACCAGCACATTCGCGGGATTGACGTCCTTGTGCAGGATGCCCTCGGCGTGCAGGCCCGCCAGGGCCGCCGCCATCTGCACGGCGTAGTGCAGGGCCTCCCCCAGGTCCACGCGGCCCCGCTCCAAGAAGCGCGCGAGGTCCACCCCGCCGAAGTCCTCCACCACCAGGATCAGCTGGCCATCGGCTTCGAAGAGACCGCCGGTGCCCACCACCCCGGCCATCTGGAGCGAGGCCAGCAGCTGGTGCTCCTTCTCGAAGCGCGCCACGACGCCGGCGGGCGGGTGGGCCAGCCGCGAGATCTTGAGCACGCTGGGCTGTCCGTTGTCCTCGCGCCAGGCCCGAAAGACCACGGAATCGGCGCCAGTCCCGATCAGGACGGGATCACGGTAGTCTCTCAGCGCGATCATCCGCCGTCCCTGTCGCTTCACCGGTACGAAGCGACTCTGGCACGCGGCGCAACTGGGGACAAGGGGAGGGCGTCTCGCTGATCTTCACCTCGGCCCGCAGCCGGACTCTCGCTGAAGATGTCGTCTCGATGCTGGGTATCGATGAAACTTAGCGGGGGTATTGATTTGCATCTTCAGCCGAATCCCCCTTGTGGCAGGGCTCAGGCCGGCTGGAGTTGCACGGGCTCCAATCGTCGAGCCCCCCAGCCAATGCCGGCTGCCAGCACCAGGATGGTGGCGGCAGACGCCGGGGGCAGGGCACCCTGTGCCAGGGCGTAGGCGGTCGCGGCCACCAGCGCGGCGATCAAATCCCGCCAGAACCCAGGTCCAAGCAGCCCCATGGCCTGCTCATGAAAGGCGGGATCCGACACGAAGGGCGTGGCCATGGGGGCTCCAAGCGAAGGCTGTGGACCGGGGATCGGCTCGACGGGCCGCCGGGATGAGCGGAAGGCCCCGCACCTGCGGCTCGAGGGGGTCGGTTGGCGAGTCGTCAGGGGGGGCAGGCCCCGGTGTTGCCTTCGTTCACGACGGCACCGTGGGACACGAGCTGATCGGCCAGGGCCTCGACCTCGTCGGCGCAGAGGCTCGGATTCCACTGAACCAGCAGGTCCCCGTCGAGGAAGGTGAAGCTGTCGAGGCCGGACAGGCTGCTGAGGGTCTCGTTCTCCATCACCCACAGGTCCCCGCCCACCGAGGCCAGGGAGCCCAGGCCCGTCAGGTCCAGAAGGGCCGGAGACCGCAGGATCATGAGCCTGTCCCCCACGGTGGTGAGGGCGTCGAGCCCGCTGAGGCTGCCCAGCTCAGGGTTGTCGTCGATCATGAGGAGCCCCTGTTCGATGCGCGTGAGCGCGCTCAGCCCCGAGAGATCCATGAGCGCGTCGTTCCCGATGATCTCGACATCCCACTCCACCCGGCGGAGACCGTCGAGGCCGTCCAGGCTCGCCAGGGAGGGGTTGAAGTTGACCTGCAGCTGGACCAGCTCGTTGATCGAGCCCAGGCCAATGAGCGAGGTCAGGGCGGGGTTCTCGGTGATGACGATGATCTGCTGGACCGTGGTGAGCGCCTGGAGGCTGTGGATGCTCGTCAGGGCCGCGTTCCCACTGATGACGAGCTGGTTGCCGACGAAGCGCAGCGCGTCCAGACCCGAGAGATCTCCGAGCGCCGGGTTCTGGAAGATGGCGGCATGTCCGCCCACCGTCTCGAGGGCGTCGAGGCCGGACAGCGTCGTGAGGGAGGTGTTGGCCTGCACCCAGAGGTCTCCACCCACGGACTCGAGCGAGCCGAGGCCGGCCAGGTCCTCGAGGGTGTCATTTCCTGCGACGTAGAGGCTCCCTTCGACCTGGCTGAGGCAGGCCAGGGCGGCCACATCCTCCGCGGTGGCCGCGCCCAGGTAGAGGTCCCCCCCGATGGCCCGCCGGCCGTAGCCGGTGCAGAAGGACGCATAGCCGGAGCTCAGGTCCCCGGGTCGGACGTCGGGAGCCAGCCAGGCCAGGGGGTCGGTGTCGTCGTAGTCATCGGCCTGCAGGTAGCCGTCGCCGTCGAGATCGTCGTCTGGGGTGGACGGGTCGCAGTCGTTGTCGATGCCGTCGTAGGGCAGCTCGTCGCCCCCCACCGCCGGGTCTGCATCGTCACAGTCATCCACCAGGGCAAAGCCGTCGCCGTCGAGGTCGTCGTCGGGGGTGGACGGGTCGCAGTCGTTGTCGATGCCGTCGTAGGGCACCTCGTCGAAGCTTCGCGCGGTCGCCGGATCACCGTCGTCGCAGTCCTCGGAAGGCGGATCGCGGTCGCCCCGCTGATCGCAGCCGGCCAGGGCCAGCAGGCACACAAGGGAGAGGAGCGAGAGCGGGGCGGGGTGGCGGCGGGGATGCATGGACATCGGAACTGCAAGCCGCGTGCCGCCGCTTCATCACGCCAGGTGACCGGCTGGACGCCGACTTCAACCATAGGACGGGGCCCCGGGCCGGCGGACCCCTGTGGCGATTGACACAGGCGAGCGGGGCCAATCACCCGATTGCCCCCGCTTCTCCCCCGGCGGCAGCCGGATCCCCACCCGCGAAGGCACGCGGGGCTGGCCTTCCAACTGGCAGAGGGTAGAGGGGCGAAGGCCCCGGGAGGTCGAATGAGATTTGTGTTGGGCGCCGCGCTGGCCCTGCTGACCGCATGCGGCGCCGTCGAGCAGTCCCCCGAATGCGCGGCCTGGACCCGCTGCATCCAGGCACGAGACGCCCAGACAGGCGTGCCGACGGACAACGCCCGCTTCGAGGCTGGCGGCGCCTGCTGGGGCGGCGCCGAGGGTGCAGAGCTGTGCACCACGGCCTGCGCCTCGGGGCTCGACTGGATGCGCCGGGCCTACGACGACCTCCCCGAAGCGTGTGCACCATGAGCCGGCTCCTCCTCCCGTTGTTGGCGCTGGTCCCTGCCTCTCTCGCCCACCGGCCCCAGACGGCTGGCGGCGAGGTCGTGGTCGAGGACCCCACCATCTCGTGGGTCTACGCCGGCGCCTTCGAGACCGGCGACGAGGTCTTCACCTTCGTGGCCACCTACGACCAGCCCTTCGCCCTGCCGATGGAGCTGATGGTGCCGGCCCAGAAGCGGTGGGCGGACCACCGCCCCGCCTATGCGGTGGTGGGGCCGGGCCTGCCGGCGCCGACCGATGCCGAGCGCGCGCTTCTGCCGGTCGAGGTTCTCGATGGAGAAGGCGTTTTCATCGATCTGGACGACGCCCCCGAGCGCGCGGTCTACTTCGAGCAGGTGATGCGCCGGTCCCTGTATACGACGGGTTCTTTTGCGTTGCACCTGCCAGAAGCGGGCACCTATGCCTTCGTGGTCTGGTCGCCCGACGGGACGACCGGCGACTTCCAGCTCGGCTTCGGGGTGGAGGAGGACTTCTCGGATGGCGCGTGGGGGCCCATCTTCTCGGACTGGGGAGCCTTCGCATGGTGACCGCCCTCCTGCTCGCGGCGGCCCTGTCCTCCGCGGCCCTTTGCCCCACGGCCCTCGCCGCCGACCCGCCGCTATCCGACCCGAGCCGCCTCTCGGTGGGCCTGCCGGCCGAAATGAACCTGGTGGGCCTGTCCTGGGGCCTCCGGCCCGAGCTGCTGTGGCGGCCGCTG
>JAGYJW010000033.1 GCA_018401435.1 Deltaproteobacteria bacterium
GACATCGGCATCTCGCTGACCGCCGCCGATGGCCAGGCCCTCCCTCTGGACGACAAGCGGCCCGGCGGCGGGGTGGAGAGTCCGGTTCCGGCTGGGGCAATACACCCTGAAGGAGCAGGTGAACCTGCTCGCTGACCAGTTTCCCTGGCTCCTCTCGACACGCGATTGGTTTGGTTTCGGACAGAACTTCCGATCTGCCGCACCCTGCGGCCCCCTCTTGACAGGTGAGGGCATACTCGTGCGCGTGAATTGCTTCCGGTACGCCATTCTGATGGATGCAGGACGAGCGGCCCAGGAGCCATGACCTGAGCCATCAGGGGGCCAGCGGTCAGGTGGCCGTCGATGCACGGATCCGCTGAACCGCAGGCCAGATCACTACCAGATCCAAAGCAAGCGCATACACCAAGGGCGATGCAGCCATAGCGAGATACAAGCCCATCAACTCAACGCCAGCCTCGCCCACACTGAGCAGGTAGCACCCATCTAGAAAGCCGATGACCGACAGCAGAACACCCGCTTGGTAGTTGGCAACGCGCAGAGTTGTCCACACCGCCAGCGGTTCGCCTATCGTCGGGGGAGTCAAGCCGAAACAGGCGGAAAAGACAGCAATCACAGCCCGGTACCCGTGAGCAGCAATGCCAGATGCCAATACCAGAGAACACCAGATTCCAATAGTGCTCGGATCGAACAGATACTCTCGCGCCGGAACATCGATGGTCAGCAGCGTTGCGAATGCTGCAAGGAAGAGCAATAGACCGAGGATCTGCTTCGACACTATCGAGACTCCTCACAGTACCCACGACCGGAGACAACCGGCCCATGGGCCGCCTTCAAACGCAACCATCCCAAGCATTGAAACCCAGAGGATGATGGACGACCAGCGGCGCGGGAGGACACGCAAGGCCGATGACCTCTTGGATTGCAGCGAGCCAGGATCATGTTGGAGACAGCTCCTCGTCGTCGGAGATCGGGCGATCATCGAAGCCTTTGCAAGCATCTTGCGACTTGCGGGTCGAGCAGCGGCAGGATCCATAGACGGTCGTTCCCCGGGGTCCCACGGACGTGTCACATTGACCCGTAAAGTAAGTGCCCGTCGGGCACCGAGACGGATCGCGAGACCTGGGATCGGCACACTTCTTGCAGTCGCATCGACCCTGGATACACCCTCCCAGAAGCGCAAGAATCAGTGACCCAACCGCCGGCGATGCTCCAATGCGAGCTTGTTCGGGCACCGTCGCGGACAAGCGAGCCGCCGAGCCCACAGCATGGGTGCACGCGGCCGCCGTCGCGAAGTCGAGCGCTCTGATTGGGTCGTTCAACATTGCCATGCCTACCTCCTCAGCTCAGCAACAGGATGTCGACGACGACCGAGACGCGACCCGACTCCACGTCGTTGCCGGTGGCCTGCGCGCAGATGACCCCGAAGCGGATCGCACGCTTCGGGTTGGAAATCGAGGCCCAGTCCGAGGTGTCGTAGCCATTGTTGCTGATATAGCCCGACGAGATGTCCACGGGAGAGCCCCAGGTCTCCCCATCGTCGCTGGTCTGGTAGACCACCTTGCACTGGAAGGCCTCGGTCTTGTTCTCGATGCGCAGCGTCGCGCGCACCTTGGCAACGAGGGTAGCGATCTCCATGAGCGAGTCCGCGCTCATCACGAAGATATCGCTGGTACCCGGGTTCGTTGCGCCGGTGCTGAAGACGACCTCGCGGTCGGCAATCTGGAAGGTGCGAACAGGTGGCGTGCAGCCCATGGTTCATGCCTCTTGAGGGTACAACTCTTGAGGGTACAAAGCGCAGGCACCAGCGCTGACCGGCCACCCTTGTGGCCCCAAGCCCGCTGTCTGAACTCGTGTTTCCCGGCACCTCCAGCAAAGCCTTGGGATGAGAGCGCTGCGGTCGGCCGGCGGAAGGTGGCGCCCCAAGCCAGTGGAAAAGGTAGACAGCGACGGGCGGATCCGCATGAGGGGATTGCAAAGTCAACCCACCCCGAGGCGCCTCGTGCGCTGTGCATCTGCGGTAGCCGGTCTGATCGCCCTGATCGAGGTGTTCCGCCCAGCTACCCGTCCGTCCCTTCTCGAGAAGTGCCGGCAGCCGTGGCCGGGCTGGCCCGACCCAGGGGCGGCGAACGGTCACGGGCTATCGTGGCTTCGGGCCGCTGGGCGAGGGCACATGCGGCGTGGCACCGCTTCTTCCTCGACGGCGCGGTGGTCTGCCGGATGAACTCGGCCGCCTCGTGCTGCAGCGCAGATCCTGGCGCACTCGTGGAGGGCGGAGGTGAGGTCGTCTCTTCCGACGATACGTTGGCGCTCGAAGAAAGGGCCGCGGGTGTGGGGCACGGCAACCACATCGACGCGGTGCGTTCGTCCCGCGGCACCGTCGACGTTCTGCTTCGGCCAGGTCTGGGGTCCTGTGCGTGGTCGTGGCAGCCCTCTCGTTCAGCCACCGGCCGTGGGGCACTCCCAGGTGCCTTCCGGCTGTACCGGAGCAAGAAGACGGCCGGGCGCCGACGGCGTGGCCCGCCTCAAGAAGACCGAACTGGCCGCGGGCAGTTGGTCCAACTTGTCGCCTCCTGGGTCGGAGCGGACGGATCAGGGTGCTCGCGACAGCGCCTACTGCTGTGCCGCCGAAGTCGGGCAGAACCTGCCCTGCAACTCGGTACTGGTCGGTGCACGGGCACGACGCAGCGCCCTACGACGCTGCCGATCCGGCGCCTGCGACGGGCCGGGTCGCCCTGTCTCCGGGGGCCGCGCCTCCCACGCCTGGCCCAGATGGCTCAGGACGAGGGCATCCCGTGAAGCCTGCGACGGTCCGCATCTACGGCTGCAGACCAACGTAGAGCGGCCACCATGACGACCGAGACGCGACCCGACTCCACGTCGTTGCCGGTGGCCTGCGCGCAGATGACCCCGAAGCGGATCGCACGCTTCGGGTTGGAAATCGAGGCCCAGTCCGAGGTGTCGTAGCCATTGCTGCTGACATAGCCCGACGAGATGTCCATGGGAGAAGCCCAGGTCTCCCCATCGTCGCTGGTCTGGTAGACCACCTTGCACTGGAAGGCTTCGGTCTTGTTCTCGATGCGCAGCGTCGCGCGCACCTTGGCAACGAGGGTAGCGATCTCCATGAGCGAGTCCGCGCTCATCACGAAGATATCGCTGGTACCCGGGTTCGTTGCGCCGGTGCTGAAGACGACCTCGCGGTCGGCTATCTGGAAGGTGCGAACAGGTGGCGTGCAGCCCATGGGTCATGCCTCTCGAGGGTATAAAGCGCAGGCACCAGCGCTGACCGGGCACCCTTGTGGCCCCAAGCGCGTTCTGGATTCTCGCTGTCTGGTAACCGGCATTTTGTGGCCACAATGGCGCGAAATCTCTCTCGCCGGCCCGACACCTGTACCGCCGCTGGAGGGCACCCAGCCACCCCCCCCTGTCCTCACATTTTCTTGACATGGGTGGCAGGGTCGGTGCACCGCATCGTCTGGCCCAGGCTTCGGGCGCTGCCCTTCGATAGGCTGCTCCAGCAGCAGCGCTGGCGCAGGCACCGAAGTGAGCGGCGGCCGGTCCCCGACGACACCGGCATCTCGCTGACCGCCGCCGATGGAGGGGATGGTGGAGCGCATGTGAAGAATCAGTCCCGCACGGATGTTGCGCTCTGACCCGAAAGTAGAGGACCCAAGACGACCAGCTCTGCGACTGCGGAATAGAACAGAGGCAAGAACACCACAAAGAAGACCGGTCCCTGCACATCTCGGAGCCTGGCCGCCCCCTCCAACGCCTGCATGGCCCCGAGCAGTGTCAGGGTCAGCCCGCCGGCCCACGCCCCTTGCCGGGCCGATCTGATCACCGGTATGCCGCCCGCAAGACTCCGGGCCCTTGCAATCTCGGCCAGGCGCTGCCCCCGTGTACCAATCGCCGTGAACGCAGCGCAGCACACGACCCCAACGATGCACGGCGTGTCCACCCATGCAACCGGAGCTGGAGAGGTGAGACAGAACGCGCCTACCAGCGCAGCCAACGCGAATATGGCGAAGATGATCTTCACAGATGCCTCCAACACATGAAGCTGGGGTCGACAGGTGGCCTGGCCACCCTTGTGGCCCCAAGCCCGCTGTCTGGACTGTCGCTGTCTGGGAACCGGCATTTCGCGGCCATAATGGCGCGAAATCTCTCTCGCCGGCCCGATATTCCTACCGCTTCTGTAGGGCACCCAGCCACCCCCCCCCTGTCCTCACATTTTCTTGACATGGTGGGGCAGGGTCGGTGCACCGCATCGTCCGGCCCAGGCTTCGGGTGCTGCCCTTCGATAGGGTGCTCCAGGCAGTGTTGTGGCAGATCCGGGGGGAGCAATGCGACGGCAGCGCAGCCCGCGTCACTCCCCCCTGCGCCCCCGGATTCGGACCTCCGGCGGCCGGCAGCGGCGGCACTCGAAGTAGACCGGCCCGCCATCGGGGGTCACGGGCTGGAAGATCCAGGCCTTGATCGCGTCCCGCAGGGCGATCCGGCCGCAGCGGATACACCGCAAGGTGGGCGTCCAGGGCCGGTCCAGGGCCACTCAGCCCTCCTGGACGGGGGCGCCGTGTCGGCCCGCGCCACCCGCAAAACGCTCGGCCCCCTGCAGGCCCTCGGCGGCCAGGGCGGGCGCACCCAATTCGTGCTCCAGGACCAGGGCCTGGGCCAGGGGCAAGGACCACTGGGCGAGCAGGCTCTCCCGATCCGAGCGCATGCAGCGCGGGGGCAAGGCGGCCAGCTCGGCGGCCAGGGCCTCTGCGGCGGCGCGGGCGCCCCCCGTGGGCACGACGCGGTTGGCCAGCCCGATGGCCAGGGCCTCCTCTGCCCCCACCGGCCGGCCGGTGAGGATGAGGTCCATGGCCCGCCCTTGCCCGATGATGCGGGCCAGGCGCACCGTGCCGCCATCGATCAGGGGCACCCCCCAGCGCCGGCAGAAGACGCCGAAGATCGCGTCCTCTTCCACCACCCGCAGATCGCACCACAGCGCCAGCTCCAGGCCGCCGGCGACGGCGTGGCCGCTGACCGCCGCAATCACCGGCTTGCTGAGCTGCAACCGGGTGGGCCCCATGGGGCCCGGACCCTGGGGGTCGAGCACGGGCAGATCGCCCGCCGCCACCGCCTGCAGATCCGCGCCGGCGCAGAAGGTGCCGCCTGCCCCCCAAAGGACGGCGACGCGAAGCTCGGGATCGGCTTCGAAAGCGGTGAATGCGTGCAGCAAGGCAGCGGCGCAGCGGCGGTCCACCGCGTTTCTGCGTTGGGGCCGATCGAGGATCACCGTGAGGACCGCGCCATCGCGCGCAATCCGCACAGCCTCGCTCAAGGGGCCTCCTCCCAGGCGGGCCACCAGACCCGCACCATGGGCACCAGCGCCCGGGTGGCCAGGTCGAGATCGTCGTAGTGGCGCAGCACCAGCCGCGCGAGATCCTGTGCGTCCAGCAGCGTGTTGCGGGGGCCCTTGTTGCCCAGGTCCTCCGCCAGCTGGCGGGCCGGGCGCTCGAAGCCTTCGGCCGCCATCAGGATCCAGCGCTCGTCGCTGGATCGATCCGCCAGCACCGCGCCCACCTGGTCCGCGGTGACCGGGGCCTTGCCATTGTCCAACACATGCACCCGCACAGACGTCTCGTCGCGGCCCAGCAGGTCGGCGCCCGAGAAGAGGTCGGCGCCGGTCTCGGGGTCCACGCTGCGGCGGGGGTAGCCGCGCACCTGCAGCACGCCGGCCACCACCGAACGCAAGGCGTCGGTGCCCAGATCGCCCAGGCGCTCCTCCACCCGCTGCCGGGCCGCCATGGCCAGGCTGCTGGCGCCGCTGCCGCTGCGGCGGGCCCGGGGCGCGTGCACCTCGGGCTCGGGCACCTGCACCGCGGGCCGGGTGGCCGGCGGCGCGGGGGGTCTTGGCATGGCGATGCTGGGCGTCGGCCCCGGCGCCGGGGAGGCCCCCACGGGGTGGAGGGCCTCATCCATTTCGACGTCGGGCAAGCCGTTTTCGGGCTCCAGGCCCTCGTCCTGGGTGTGGTCTACCTGGATGTCCTCCTCTTCGGCCTCCACCTCCACCACGACGGCGGTGGGCGGGGGCGTTGCGGGGCTTGGGGTCGGCCGGATGGCCTTGAGCGCGCCGGGGATGGGCGTGTGGGCCACATCCACCTGCCGCAGCCGATCGTCGGTGGAGGCCGACAGCCAGACCTGGGCGTCGGCCGGAGGGGGCGTCGGCGGCTCGGCGGGCTCGTCGGGCGGGCCGACCTCGGGGCTGGACTCGGGCAGGACGCCGTCGTGCAGCGGGTGGGCCTCGGCGATCACCTCTTGGGCCACCCCTTTTCCGATGTGGAAGAGGGTCTGGATCACGTTGAGGGCGGTGCGGCAGTCCCCCGACAGGTCTTCGGGCCGCAGCCCATGGCTCCAGCGCACGCCCCGCACATAGGGCATCTCGCCGGTGGCGTCTGGATCCCAGCGGGCCTCGGTCAGGATGGTGCCCAGGTAGAAGGCCCGGTCCTGGGCGTCCCAGGTCAGCACGTGATCGCCCGGCTGCATCTCCCGCAGGAAGCAGTGCAGCTGGGCGGCGGCCGCCCGGTGGCGCCCCGCCCGCCACTGGGGGTGGGACCGCCGCAGGCGCTCATAGAGGTCGTCGGGCTCCTGGTAGTCGGGCAGTTCGCCGAATTCTCGGCCTACGCCCAGGGCGATCACGCCGTCGTCGCGAAAGAGGTGGGGCCGCGCCGAGCGACCGGAGGGGCGGACCATCCACATGGGAGGGTTCATGGTGGCGGACTCCTTGGAGCCGAGAGCATGACCGATGCCACCCCAGAGGGCAACGCCGGCCGGGTGTGCACCTGGACTGTATACGGAATGAATATAGTTGGCATGTAGTCCGCAAGAGGTTTAGGAGAGGATCGTCTCTCAGCCGAAAGGAGCGCCCATGGCCCCCCGTCCCAGCCGCCGCGCCCGTGGCGCATCTCGCGCGCGCCCCAGCGCCGCCACCGCGCCCCGCCCCCGTCGCATCCCGCCTGCCTTCGGGCAGGAGTCGGTGTGGGACTACCCCCGGCCCCCCGCGGTCGAGGCCACCGAGGCCCATGTCGAGGTCTGGGTGGATGGGCGGAAGATCGCCGACTCCTACCGGGCCGTGCGGGTGGTGGAGACCGCCCACGCCCCGGTCTATTACCTGCCCCTCGAAGACTGCGATGCCGACTGCCTGGTGCCCTCCAAGCAGCGGGCGCGCACCTGCCCTTTCAAGGGCCGCGCCACCTTCCTGGACCTGTCTGTAGCGGGCCACACCTGCGAGGCGGCGGCCTGGCGCTACCTCCGCCCCAAGGGCCACTTCGACGCCCTCGCGGACCACGTCGCCTTTCACCCCGCCCGCGTGGAGCGCTGCGTGGTGGATGGCGAGGTCGTGCGCCCCCAGGCCGGCGGCGCGGTGGCCGGATGGGTGACGGATGCCCTGGTGGGCCCCTTCAAGGGCGAGCCGGGCTCCGAGGCCTGGTAGCCGAGGCGCCTTCAGGGGCTCTGCACATAGATCGGGGCGGATCGGCTGCTGCCGGGCGCCAGGGAGTCCCAGCGAAGCTCCACCTCGACGGGGTCGGGCATGCGGCGCACCTCGATGGGCTTGAGCTCCACCGGCCGCAGCTCCACCGCGCCTTCGATGCGAATGGTCTGCACATCCGCGGCGTGGGCCACGGGGACCAGGTCGCCGGGCAGGCGCAGGGCGATGGCCACCAGGGCCAGGGCGATGATCGTGAGCACCAGCTGGGTGTAGCGGTCGACCTTCATGGGGGCTCCAAAGGGCAGGGGACGGGCCTGCCTTAGCCCGAATCGCCGCCCTACAGCTTGAGCAGCGAGTCCTCGGCCACGGCGAAGAGAGCCTCGACCTGCAGGCTGCGGCCTCCCACCACCACCGTGCCGCTGACCTCACCATAGTGCTGGTTGAAATCCGTGTAGAGGAACCAGAGCCAGCTGGCCTCGTCCCTGCGGTGGAAGCGGGGGCGGAAGGTGAGGTCCACCCAGTCGCCGCTGCGGTCGGCGGTGGAGATCTGCCAGTCGCCGGTCTGCTTCTCGGCCTCGTTGGTGTACTGGTAAACAAAGTTCACGTCGGGCAGCTTGACCAGCGCGCCATCCACCCAGACCGCGTATTTCAAAGCGTCGATGGCCGGCCGCGCGGCCTCCTGGTCCTTGGCGATTTGCAGCGAGACCAGGGCGGTGGAGCCGTCGTCGCGGTCGGTGGCCTCTCCCACCAGGCTCAGCCAGTTCCAGCTTTGCACATGCATGCGGTGGCCCACCATGCGGTCCATCACGCCCAGGCTGCCGGCGGGGATGGGGACCTCCTGGCCGTCGATGGTCAGCGTGGCCTCGTCCACCTCCATGTTCTCGTACCACTGCAGCCAGCCAAAGCCATCGATGGAGCGGGTGGTCTGGACGAAGGGATCGGCGGGGGCGGCGTGGGCGACGCCTTCGAGGCTGAGCTTGTCGGCGTAGACAGCAAAGAGCAGGTCGCCGTCGGCATTGACCTGGGCCCAGGACCCGTCGGCGGGGTTCTCGATGTCGCTGCTGGCCTTGTCCCGCTGAATCTGGTTGTCGCCAAAGGTATATTTCAACGAGACATTTTCGAATGTCTCGTCCTGCTTGTCCACCACCAGCAGGGCTGTGTTGGAGGCCTTGTTGAGGTCGGCGAGGTTGGCGACCACCAGGTAGCGTTCGGTCTCCAGGCTCCAGTGGATCCAGCCTTGAAGCTGGCCTTTGGGACCAGACGCGTCCTCGGGATTGATGCGGCCCTCGAAGTCCGCCCACCAGCCGCCGATGTAGTTGCCCTCTCCATCCACCAGGCGGTCGGGGGAGGGGCGCTGCTCGTGGTAGCGGTCGATGCGGCTGTCCACGGTGGGGGCGCAGGCGGCGGCGAGGGCGAGAAAGCAGCTGTGGATCCGCATCACAGGCTCCATCCGAAGGAGAGACGGGGCCCGAGGCCCACCGCTGGGGCCGGCGCAAGAAAGACGTGGCCTTCAGCCCGCAAGAACTGCCGCTCCCCCAAGGTCCACTCCACGCCGCCGGACCCGCCCAGGAAGGGCAACACCGGCAGCAGATCCGTGTAGAAGAGGCTCACCCCCGCGGTGAGCAGGCCGCGGGTGCGGGCGTCGGGGGAGCCGAAGAGGTGGGCATAGCTGAGGGTGATCCCGGGCAGGTTCTTGCCGCCGCCCTGGGACCAGCCGAATTGGTCGCGAAGTTCGACCTGCAGGCCCGCGTGCTTGCCGTGCAGCGACCAGAAGGCGCCGCCATGGCCGCCCACCACGCCAATGCCGGTCTTCCAGGCGGTGGATCCGTCGGCGGCGGCCGCGAGGCCCAGGCGGTGGGTGGCCGCGGGGGCCGGGCTGGCGAGCAGGAGGCCAAGGGCCAGGGCGAGCAAGCGGCGCATGGGGCATCCAGAATGTATACAGTGTTCACATAGCCCGTCGGGCTCGGCATTGGCCATCGTCTTTCCAGCCTGGGCGCTATGATGGGGGCATGGAGGTCACCCTTCTCTGCCCACCGGCGGCCAACCATGGTCCGCTCTCCCGACCGCGGCATTGGCCGCTCTTTGCCTTGTCCACGGCGGCGGCCCTGCGCGAGCGCGGCCATGGCGTGCGCCTGATCGACGCCCACCTGGACCGACCCGACCCCCAGGCCACCGCGGCGCGGGTGGCCGACTCCCGTCCCGACGCGGTCCTAATCTTCTCTGCCGACTACAACCGGCGCATCCCCGATGCTGTGCTGGCGGCCCATCTCGACGCCATCGCCGCGGCCGCGCCCGCCGCTGCCCGCCTGCTGGTGGCCCGCAACAGCCTGGCCGGGCCCGGCGCCAGCGCGCGGCCCAGCTCGCTGCAGACGCGGTCACGGTGGGCGAGCCCGAAGCCGCGGCCTGCGCCTTTGTGTCCGCACCCCAGGCCGCCGCGCCGGGCCTGCTCTTTCACCTCGCGGAGTCCCCGCTACCCGCCGGCCCCGAGGCCACCCCGGCCCTGCCGGCCTGGGATCTCTCCCCCCCCTCCCGCTATGGGCTCAGCCCCCACCAGAGCCGCGGCGAGCAGGTCTTTCCGGTGCTGGCCAGCCGCGGCTGCCCCTATGGCTGCTTCTTTTGCGAGGTGCGCAGCCAGGCGGCCTGGCAGCCCCGCCCGGCCGCCGATGTGGCCCGAGAGCTGCGCCTGCTGCGCGACCAATGGGGCGCCCGCTCCTTCTTTCTGGCCGACCCCATCTTCGCCCTGCAGCGGCAGCCCACCCTCGACCTGTTGGCGCAGATTGCGCCGCTGGGCCTGCGCTGGTCGGCCATGACCCGAACGGATCGGGTGGACCCCGAGCTGCTGCGCGCCATGGCCGATGCGGGCTGTTGGAGCCTGATCTTCGGCATCGAGACCCTCAACCCCAAGGCCCAGGCTGCCATGCACAAGCACCTGGACCCGGCCACGGTGGGGCCGGCCATCGCCGCGGCCCAGGCGGCGGGCATCGAGGTCATCGCCAGCGCCATGATCGGCCTGCCCGGCGATGATCCGCAGGGGGTGAGGGTGACGGTCGAGGCCCTGCAGCGCATGGGCCCGGACTTCGCCCAGTTCTTCGAGGTGCGGGTGCCCCCCGAACACGCGGTGCCGGGGGGGCGCCTGGACCCGTCGCCGCCGGGGCCCTGGGAATTCGATGGAGACTGGTATCTGGGAGAGGGTTTTGCGGGCCCCGACGAGGTGCGCAGGCTGAGAGAGCAGGCCTATCGCCGCTTCTACCTGCGCCCGGCCTATGTTGCGGCCCGGCTGCGCCGCTGTCGGGAGCAGCCCCGGGCCGAGCTGCTGCGGGGCCTGCGCGGCGCCCGCATCGCCCTGTCCCGCGCCGCTGGGCGCAGCTGAGATGGCCGCGCCCTTCCCCGTTCTCTTCTTGCAAGACAACGCCATCAACGAGAGCCTGGCCCTCTGCGATCTGGCCGGTGTATTGGAGTCCCAGGGCCACCCCACGCGCCTGCTGCTGGACGACGAAGAGCCCGACCTGCACGCCGCCATTCGGGCGGCCGATCCGGCCCTGGTGGTGGTGCCGTCGGGGGTGGGCGGCCACCAGACCGCCCGCCGCCTGGCCCAGGCCGCCCGGATCGCTGCCCCCCGGGCCTTCGTGTTGATGGGCGGCACCCACGCCACCTTCGATCCGAGCGAGGCCCAGCGCCCCGAGGTGGACGCCGTGGTGATGGGCGAGGCCGAGCGGCCCGTCTCGGCGCTGGTGGCGCGGCTGTCGGCGGGCCGGCAGTGGTCCGACATCGGCGGCCTGGCCTGGGACGACGGGGGACAGCTCCGCCAGAACCCGCTGATGGCGCCCCTGGAGGACCTCGACGACCTGCCCTTTCCCCACCGGGATCTCTATTACCGATACGGCTTCATTCGGCGCTTTGGCTGGAAGAAGTTCAATACCAGCCGCGGCTGTGTGCACAGCTGCCAGTTCTGTTGGAATCCCTCCCTCAAGCGCATGCTGCCCGAGGGAACGGTGTTCACGCGTCGCAAGAGCCCGGCCCGCGCCGCAGATGAGGTGGCCGCGGTCGCATCGCGACACCCCCTGCACAGCGTTCACTTCGCCGACGACCTCTTCACGGTGCAGACCCGCTGGCTGGAGGACTTCGCGCCGGCCTGGCGGGAGAAGGTGGACCTGCCCTTCACCTGCTCCTCCTCCATCGAGCTGGTGACCCCCCGGGCCGTGGCCGCCCTGGCGGCGGCGGGCTGCCGGGGGGTGGCCATCGGCCTGGAGACCGGCAACGAGCAGCTGCGCAGCCGCATCCTGCGCAAGACCGTGTGCAACGACGATGTGCGCCGCGCCGCCGCCCTGATCAAAGGCGCGGGAATGGAGCTGACCACCTACAATATGCTGGCCTGCCCGGGAGAGACCCTGGAGGACGCCTGGTCCACCGTGCGGCTGAACCAGGAGATCGGCGCCGACTTCACGCGGGTCACGCTGGCCATGCCCATCCCCCACACCGACTTCGAGCGCGAGGCCATCGCGGCTGGCCACCTGGACCCGGCGGATCTCGACGCGCGGGTGGACAGCCTGAACCAGGGCCAGGCGGGCTTTCGCACCGCAGACGCCCGGGCCTTTGCCAACCTCTTCTACCTCTTCCGGGTGGCGGTCCATCACCCGCGGCTGCTGCCGGCGATCCAGCGGGCGGTGCAGCTTCCCCTGGGGCCGGCCCTGGCGCCCTTCCGGCTGGCGATGGCCCTGGAGGAGCGCCGCATCAACCGCCTGGGTTGGGTCGAGGGCGCCCGCTACTTCCGCCATGTGGGCGACCCCCGCAAGCGCACCACCAACTACGTCACGCTGATGTGAGGGCGCTCAGGGCGCGGGGGAAGGCGAGAGGGAAGGCGAGGGGAGCAACTCCGCTGCGATCAGCTCTGCCAGCCCATCTCCGATGACTGCGTGACCGTGGCGGCTGAGGTGCATGGTGTCGAAGAAGTAGAGGTCGGTGGGGTGTTCCAACAGCCGGGGCAGAGGGTCGAAGACCGGCACCCCCAGGTCTTCCCCGACCCGATGGATCACCCCTTGGGTCGCGCCGGTGTCGGTCTCCTGGCGCATGATCTCGGCGCCGGCGGTCTCGACATAGAGGTTGGTGGCCTCCACGCAAAGCAGCACCTGCACGCCACGGGACCGCGCCGCCGCCACCCATTGGCGCAGGATGCCGTCCAGATCGCCCATGTCGTAGCGGTGCGCGAGCACGATCTGCACGATGTGGCGGCGTGCGCGTCGGCGGGCATCCGCAGCAGCCAGGCCAGGGCCGCCAGGGGGCCACGGATGCGTCGGGCCCATGGCGGCCGGCCCAGACCCCATAGGTGTCCACATCCATGAACTCGTTGACGGTGTAGTTCAGCACGACGATGTCGGGCTGGTAGCGCGCCAGGTTGCCCTCGAACCAGCGCAGGCCCGTCTCGGTCTTGCCGCCGGGGAAGGCCGCGTTGATCACCTCGATGTCATGGCCCTGATCCCGCAGCCGCCGCTGCAGGCGGTCCGAGAAGGTCTGCCGGTCGCGGCTGGGGATGCCCCAGCCATAGGTCTGCGATCCGCCAAAGACCACCACCCGGGTCCGGCCATCGGGCCGGTCCAGGGTCCAGGGCCGGCGCTGAAAGCGCATATCGACATACCAGGGATTCAGGCGCCTCAGCATGGGATCGTAGGCCCAGCGCTGGTCCTCAGCCAGCCCGTGATTCCAGTAGGAGACCTGGCCGTGGCGCCACTGTGGCCACAGCCAAGATAAGCCTTCAACGCCGATGATCATCTGAGCGGCCAGGGCAAGGCCCGCCGCGGTCGCCCCCCAGCCGCCCGCCCGCAGCCGGCGAAGGACCCGCACGGCCGCCCAGACGACCGCCGCCAGCAGCAGGGTCCGCAGCAGCCAGTCCCGGGCGCCGAGGCCGGGCCACAGGGTCGCGGCCAGCCACAGCAGCAGGGCCAGGGCCAGCGCGCTCTGGCTGAGCAGCGCCTGGCGCAGGAGACCCGGGGAGGCCGCCGCCGCCGCGCGGCCGGACCCAGGCCCAGCGGGCGGCGGAGCGCCGCCACTCGACAAGAGCAGGGCACCCAAGGCAGCCGCGGGGCAGCGCGCCCCAGGGCCCGGCGGCCCGGTGCGGGGGCGCTCTCCTCGGTCAGCTCCATGGCTCCCACGGCGCTCACCCGGTCCGACCACGCTTGCAGCAGCAGCCCTTGCGGGCCCTGGGCGGTCGAGAGTCGCGGCCCCAGGCCCCGGAGTGGAAGAGCCCGGCGAGATCGCCGCGAATTTCGCGGATCCGTCCATCGACCGCCACGGTGACAAAGGGGAGGTCCACCGAGATGTCGATGTGGTGCGTCCCGGGATCCAGGGTCCAGGCCCCCGCCGAGCGATCCACCTTGAACTCCTCGGCGCGCAGGATCTCGCTGGGCAGCCCCGGTCGGGCGCTCAGCAGCACCGAGAGGCCATCGAAGGACTGGGGGCCCTCGGCCCGGGTGCTGGCGGGGTCGATGCTGTCGGCGGCGTAGACGCTGGCCCGGTCCACCTGGAAGAGGTCCGCCTCCCCCGGAAGCTGCTGGACCAGGTCGATGCGCAGGACCTCGCCGGCCTCCAACTGCACATCGCCGCTCAGCCGCAGGGGCCGCCCCTGGGTCGGGGGCAGGCGCAGGCGCCGGCCGACGCCCAGCTCCAGGGGGCCGGCCTCGTCCAGCCGGGGCCAGCAGCCCCCCGCAGAGGGGGCATCGGCGCGCCGAGGGGGCCGCGCGCTGGCCCTGGCCCAAGGCGAGCAAGCCGGCGCCCAGGCCCGCCAGGCCCAGGCCCAGCGCGAGGGGTCGCGCGCGGGAAATGGGGGCGTGGACTTCATTCTGGCGAAGGGCAGGGGAGGGAGGGGCGGATAGCAGGGCCTCCATCAGACCCCAGCCGATCAGCAGCAGGAAGTTGGCGAGCAGGGCCACCTGGGGCAGCAGGGGCATCACTGGCAGCAGGCAGAGCAGGCCGTAGAAGGGCCGCGCCCGCGGCGCAGGGTGGCCGCCACCAGCAGCCGGTCGGGGGCCTGACGGGAGTCCCAGGCCACCGCCAGCACCGGGGCGCCCACCAGCAGCAGCCACAGGGCGCCGGCAGCCTGCAGCAGCCCCAAGCCCCAGCGCCCCACGGTCTCCAGCCGGGACCAGGCCAGGACCTGGGTGGTGGCGGCGCCCTGGGCATCCAGGCCCGAGACCGCCCAGCGGTGCAGGCTGAGGTCCCGCTCCCCGGATCCCAGGGCCAGCGCGGGCCTCAGCCCGGCCAGATCCAAGTCCAGCGGCTGGTCGCGTCCATCCACCCGCAGCTGGCTGGTGGCTCCGGCCGGTCCCAGGCGGAGCTGGTGGCGCCCGGGGTCCAGGGTGGGCCCCAGCTCCGGCAGGGGCTGCCGCTGCACCTCCTCACCATCCACAAAGCGCACGAGGGCGTTGTCAAAGGGGGAGGCCGGATCGGTCATCGCGCTCAGCCGCAGGGCCAGCAGGCTGCCCTCCCCCGATTGCTCCAGGATGAGCAGGGCATAGGCGCCGGGCGCCAGGCTGAAGTCCACATCCATGGATTGCAGGCGGGCGGGGTTGCGGTCCAGCACCGCCACGTCGCCATTGCGGAGATTGCCCTGCCCGCCGATGTTTTGGGGGGCGAGGTCCAGATCGCCCAACCCGGGGATGTGGTACCACATCGCCCCCCGCGGCAGGAAGATCTTGCCACCATTGACGAAGTGCAGGCCCGGCCGCGCCCCCAGGTTGTGGGCGGCGACGCCCACCGTGTTGAGGATCGCGCCGAAGCTGAGGGCCAGGGCCAGCATTGCAGGCAGCAGGCGATCCTGCAGCCTGCGGCCCCAAGCGGCCGCCCGGCGGCGAGTGCGCCGCGCTCCGGTGCTGCGGGTGCGGGTGCGGGCCATGGGCGGAGGCTTGGGGAGGAGGCAGCAGAGGCCGCAGCGTACCCTATAGTGCGCGGATGCAGGCCAACGACGACCTCCCCGCCGCGGTGCGGGCCCTGCTGCCCGGGCTGGTCGCCCTGGGTCTGGCGGCCCGGCTGCCGGTCGTGAGCACCCCGGATGGCTGGGAGATCGCCTGGGCCGGCCGCTGCATGTGGGGGCTGTCGGGGGGGCCCTTGGACTGTGGGGCCTTGGACCTGGCCTTTCGGCCCCCCGGCCTCGGCCTGCTGGTGGGCCCCCTGTCGCTGCTGATGCACCCCATGGTGGCGCTGGGCCTGTTGGCCCTGCTGGCGATGAGCCTCTGCGCCCTGCCACTGGGCGATCTCGCGGCCCGTCTGGCCGGGGGGCCGGGCCGCCTCGTTGCGGTGGGGCTGCTGGTCCTCAGCCCCGAGCTGAGCGGGTGGGCCATGGCCGCGGACGCCCGCGGACCGGCATTATTCCTCACGCTCGGGGCCTGGACCCTGCTGCTGCGGCCCGGAGGTCGCGCGGTCTTCGGGGCGGGTCTGGCCATGGGGCTCTGCCTGCTGCTGCGGCCGGAGGCCCTGGCGGGCGCGGCCCTGCTGCCGGTGGGGGCGCTGCTGCTGCATCGGCGGCGCGGTCTGCCCGCCGTAGCGGGGCGGCCTTGGGCTTGACCCTCTCCCTGGGTCTGCGAGCCCTGGTGACCGGGCGCCTGTCGGCCTCGGGTCGGCTGTGGGAGGGCTTTGTCCTGGAGCTGGGCGCCTTGCTGCCCCTGGAGTGGTGCAAGCAGCTCTTTGGGTTGGGCCTGTGGGCGCCGCCCATGCGCGCGGTGGCCCAGGGCTTCGGTGCGGCCAGCGGGCGCGCCGCAGGGGCCCTGGATCCGCTCACGGCCCTCTTTTTCGGCATGGGAGCCTTGGGGGGTGCCCTGTCGCTGCTGCTGTGGACTCTGGGCGCCCTGGGCCTGATTCGGGCCCTGGGCCACCGGGAGGGGCGGCGGGTGTTGGGGGTGATGGCCGGCGCTTCGGCGGCCCAGGTGGCCGCCACCTTGCTCTACCAGGCCCGAAACCCGGCCTTGCCCCTCTCCAACCTGTTGGTGCCCCTTGCCTGCTGCCTGCCCCTGGTGGCGGCGGGCCTGGGGGCGCTGGCCGACGCCCTGCCCGCTGCCTCCCGGGCCCGCGGTCGCTATGGCCTGGCCGGCCTGGGGCTGCTGCTGGCCGCCGCTTTGGCGGTGCCGGCCCGCCTGACCCCCGGCTTGGAGCTCTCTGCTGCTGGCGCCCAGGCGGCGGCCGCCATGGTTGATCTGGTTGCTGAAGATGAGCCTGTGGTGGCCTCTTTCACGAATGCGCCCCTGGCGATGAGAGCCGGCCGGACCTGGGTTCCCTGGCCTGCACCCTGGGATCCCCTCAGCTGGCCCGCCGCCGGAGGAGGTCGCCGTTGGGCCCTGCTCTCGTCCTTGGATGGCGGACGGCCCGCGCCGCTGCCACCGGGCTTGCGTCTGGCGCCCGTGCGGCTCTACCGCGGTTCAGCGGGCTGGGTGGCCCTGGCGGAGATCCGCGACAGCACGACAACCCCGTAGCCTGCGGTCAGGCCGGGGAGGCTGTCGGGTGAGGCCGCTGCGGCGGCCTCCAGGGCGGGCAGCGCGCTGGGATCCCCCCGCCGGGCCAGCTCCAGGGCAGCCACCGGGGCCAGGGGATCGTCGGGGTCCAGGTGGGCCAGCAGCAGGGCCTGGGCCGCGGGCCCCGGGTCGCCGCAGCTCTGCAGCACCAGCCCCAGGGCCTGCCCCCGCAGGCCAACGCCGGCGCAGGCCGCGCCAACCTGGGCCGCCAGCTCGGGCAGCCCACAGGCGAGGTCGGCAGCACCCCGGGCCAAGGTCTCGTCTTCGCCGTCCAGCAGCGGGCAGAGGGCATCCACCAGGGCGCGGCGCTCCGGCCGGCCGCCTTGCTCCGGGTCCAGGGCGCGCGCCAGCGCCTCGGCGTCGAGGCCGCTGCCCTGAAGCAAGGCGCGGCGCAGATCTCCGTGCAACCCGGACAGCCGCAGTGCACCCTGGGCGGGCGGAGGGAGGCTGGAGGCATCCAGGCTGAGAACAAAGGCCATCGCCACATCTTGGCGGCCGGTCGCCAGCGCGTCGGCGCGGGGGTCGGGGCTCTGCCGCAGGCGCGCTGCTGCTGCCGCGATGTCCTCGCCGGTGCCCCCTGGCGCGGGCGGTCCAAAGGTGGCGTTGAACCTGTAGATGCCCGTGGCGAGACCCGTCGCGAGCAACAGCGAGCCGGCCAGCACATGCCTGGGCGTCATCGCGAGGCTCCCGGCAGGCGCCAGACCGCCACCTCGGCCTGCATCGACACGCGCCACGGCACACCGAAGACCAGCCTTCTCGGCAGATCCAGCAGGTTCAAGGGAAGCAGCCCATAGGGGCGGGACTCGGCGAAGAGGGGCTCGCCCTCGACCTGGGCGAGCTGCTGCATCGGGCTGGGGCCCGACAGCCAGGTGCTCATATGTTGATCTTCGATCATGCTGTGGTCGGCAATCACATCGGGCGCCTGCTCCATGATGCGTCCCGATGACAGGGCCCCCAGCGGCCGTCGTATCCACGACAGGTCCCCCATCAAGATCGGCCGGGCACCCTCGGGGATGCGGGCGCGGTTGGCCTGCCAGAAGAGGTAGACCGGGCGCCCCTTCTTGCGGGTGCCTGCCAGGTCATCGCCCCCCAGGGTCCAGACATAGGCCGGTCCAGGCAGCCGTGGGGCGGCCAACCAGGCGGGCACCGGGGTGTAGGTGGTTCCGACATCGGCAGGCGCGCCCAGCCAGGCCTGCGCCAGGGGCCCCATCCACTGCTGGAAGTTGTTGAAGGCCACCGGCGTCCCCTCCAGCGGCGCCGCGGCCAGCACCCGACGACCGGCCAGCTCCACGGGCAGGCGGGCCTCCCACTCTGCCACGCTGTTGGCGAGCTGGGCCAGCGGGCCCCATCCCAGGGCCAGGGCCAACAGGGCCACCGCCCCCCGTGCAGGAGCCGTGAGGGCCTTGAACCAGGCCTCATCCACGGCCCGCGCGGCCAGGCCCAGCAGCCCGGGGGCCGCCGCCAGAAAGAGCCGCGCAGCGAGATCTTCGCGGGGGGCCGAGGCCATCAGGCAGGCCAGATCGAAGACCGCCAGACAGACCAGGATGCTGGCTGCGACCGTCGCGGGCCCAATCTGGGTGCGCGCCTTGGACAGCTCGGCCAGAAGGCCCATCATCAGCACGAGGACCAGGAGGCTGCCTCCCCAACGCGTCGCAAAGTAGATGGTCTCATAATGCGAGTAGAAGGTGAGGACGGGCAGGAGCAGCAGCAGGGCCACTGCCGCCAGGGGCGGCAGGCTGGCGGGCAGGCCCCGCAGTCGGGACAGCGCGCCCATGCCCAGGGCAGCGACCCCCGCCGGCGTCGCGAGATAGGCGAACTGGACCGCGTTGTGCTCCAGCAGGGGTAGACGGGTCCGCCAGGGCGCCGCCCCGACCTGGGTGGTCGCCTCCCCCGTGACCATGCTCAGGGTGAGCAGAATCCAAGGTGGAGCGAGGCAAAGCAAGAGGCCCGCCTGTCGCAAGGCGAGGTTGCGGCGCCCCGTGGCCTCGGCCAGCAGGGCCCCCGCCGCAAGAAAGGAGAAGGCCAGCAGCGCGCTGGACTCCTTGAGCAGGACCGCCGCCCCGACGCCCATCCCCGCCAGCAGCAGGGAGCCCGGACCGCGGCCCAGGCGCAGCACCGCCAGGCCTGCCAGCAAGGCCGCCGCCGCGAGGTGATCCAGCTCCGTCAGGTACCAGCAGGAGAAGAGGGTGGGGCTGAGCATCAACGTGCCCAGGGCGGCGACCCGCGCCACCCGACCCATTCCATGGGCCCGAAGCCAGAAAACGGCGGCCCCATACAAGGCGAGAAGCCCGAGGAAGGTCTTGCCCACGATCAAGGCGGGAGGCGGCATCTGCCCCGCCCACAACGCAGCGGCCCCCTTCATCAGCAGGACGCTGAGCGGGCGGAAGCCCCAGACATTCATCGGGGCAGGCAGCCAGAAGGGCAGAAAGCTGTCCTCGACGGGGATCCAGGTCACCAGGTCCAGCACCCAGGCGGTGATGTGGTCGACCTTGGGCTGGGCGGAAGCCCAGGAGGCGATCGCGATCACGGCGAGCACGAGCGCGCGCCAGGCCCAGACCTGCCCAGCCGCCCGGGTCGGCGAGCCGGCTGCGGCGCTGCGGCGCCGGCTGCGGCGACGTGGGCGGTGCGAGGTCGACATCGCCGGACGCTACCCCCATGGCGGCCTGCGGGCACACTTCTTCGGTCCTCCCGGGGTACAAGTCCGGTGCCGATGTTGATCATTCTGCTGATGTGCGCCCCCGCCTTTGCGCAGCCCGTGTTGCTGCGGGTGCGCGCCGTGGACCTGGCGCTATCGGCCCCTGTCGAGGTGCAGATCGGCGGGTCCAATGTCCAGCTTCGCGACGATGGCGGCGCGCCGGACCCCTTCGGCGGGGACGGCCTGTGGTCCGGCGTGGTGGCCGGGAGCCCCTCCGAGGGCCCCCAGACCCTGACCGTGAGCGACGCCCGAGGGCGCTCCTGGACCACCGAAGTGGCGTGGCCCACCGAGGATCCCGCAGAGCTGGACCTCGTCTTGGATGAAGAAGGCGGTCTCAGCCGCGCCGAAGCCCCGGTGATGGGCGCGGTCCAGACCCCGGCCAGCGCCCAGGCAGCCCCGGCCCTCGGGGGGTCGGCCACACCCACCGCGGGCGCAGGCGCCATGGCCTGGGCGGTGGCGGCCCTGGGCTGGGGCCTCGCCCTCTCCCTCGGCGGGGGCCCTCCGGCGTCGCCCTCGGCCCTGAATGACTGTGTCTCCCCCCTCGGGGATCATCGCTATCGGGTGAGCCACGCAGACCTGCCCCAGGCCCTGGACGCCCTCGCCAGGCAGCACCGCCTGCTCCTGGTCGGCCTGAATGCGACGCTGCCGGGCACCGCCGTGGCCTACTCCCCCGACAGCGCGGATCCAGGGGATGTCGCCGCCGCCCTGCGCGATCTCGAGGGGCGCGGGCGCGCCCTGGTGGTGGTGGCCAGGGTGGATGATGAATCCGAATTGCCTGCTTTATTCCTCGCTTGCCGCGGGTTGGCCGTGGTCGTCGTGGCCTCGGCCGCCGTCCCTGGCACCCGACCCTTGCCCTTGCCCTTGCCGTCGTCCTCGCCCGCCTGAGCCCCTGCCCCTGCCGTCCGGATTGGAATGGACCCCACCAGCCCGCCACCCCCTCGGCCCCTGCGGCCCCTGGCGCGCATCCTGCTGGTGCTGGGGCCCTGCCTGTTGGCCCTGGGGATCCTGGCTGGCGTGCTGGGCGGCCTGGGGCCCGATGGGCGCGCCGGGGGGCTGCTGACCCGGCTGAGCTGGGCGCCCCTGCTGGGCTCGGTATTGGCCTGGATCCTGGCGAGCCTGCTCGCAGGCCCGCGCCTGCGCGCCGCCCTGCCCGCCGCAGAGCGGGAGCGCGCGCCCTCCAGCCTGCGCCTGGGGGGACTCATGATCGGTGTTCACGCCCTCAACCTCGCCCTGCCCGGTCCGGCGGGGGACCTCGCCCTGATCGGGCTGCTGGCTCGCGGGGGCGGGCTGCCGCCCCGGTCCCTGATCGCGGCAACCACCTGGACCCGCGTGTGGGGGCTGGCCACCATCGCCCTGGGCGGGCTGGTCCTGCTGCCCCTGGCGCCCCGCCACGGCCTGCTCTCGGCGGCCCTGGTGGCGGTGCTGGGCCTGCTGGCGCTGGGCGGGGCCGGCCTCGCGCTGCTGGCCCTGGCACCCGGGCCCCTGTCGCGCCTGTCTGCGGCCAGCCTGGGCGCCTGGGGCGGGCGCCTGCCCGGCCCGATCGGCGGCCTGCTGCGGGCGGTGGACCGGGGCGTGGCGGGCCTCAGCCGCGGCCTGGCGGAGGTCGCGCGTGCCGGGCCGCGGCTGGTGGTTACCACCCTGGCCTGGAGCGCCCTGATTCAGCTCAGCCTGCTCACCAGCCTCGGCCTCGCAGCAGCGGCCCTGGGCCAGGCCCTGGCCCCGCTGGCGCTGGCCCTCTGCCATGTCACCGCCGAGCTGGCCTCGGTGGCGGTGGCGGTCGCGCCCGCAGGGGTGGGCGGCTTTGATGGGGCCTTGGCGGCCGCCCTGGTCGGCTTTGCGGACCGGTCGCCCTGGGAGGCGGCGGCCCTGGTCCTGGTGGTGCGCCTGGTGCAGGCGCTGGCCCTGGGGGCCGGCACGGTGGCGGTGGCGGCGCTGGCGCCAGGGCTGCTGGACGCCTCCGTGGGCCCAAGACCGACGCCACCGACGGACAATATTTCCGGATAGGCGCGCTCGACCCCGCGCTCCCAGCGGCTTTCCGCGTTGACAGCCCTTCCGCGCAGGCCGTAAAATCCTCCAGGGCGTGCTTGGCGCCGCCCGTCTCGCGGTTTCGCGCGGGCCCCGATCGCCGCACCCAGGACCGACCATGATGCTCCGCTCCCACCTGATCTTCCTCTGCCTGCTCCCCGCTTGCAGCACCGAGACCACGGTGGACGCGCCGCTGGCGACGGCGCCGGTCACCCCCGCCGCGGCCAGCCCCGACGCCGACACCCTCTGGGCGCAGGGCTATGTCTCGGACCTCCAGAAGCGCATCGGCGCCAATCCCGAGCTCGAGGTCATCAACCGCCTCGAGGCTGCGACCTCCGAGCTGGACCAGGCGGTCCTCCGGCCCTGGGCCGCAGGCTGGAAGTCCGGCGACGCCGGCGCCATCAGCGCCCTGCTCGGGGATGGGGTGGGGCTGCGTTGGGCCAGCCCTGCAGTATCCGTCTCGGTCGAACGCGGCGGCATCGTCGAAGAGCAGCTGACGGTGGAGGAGGGCGATGACGAGGCCGGCGCCTTCCTGGCCCAGTTCGCCCGGATCGACCACCTCGCGCTGGATGTGGTGGATGTGGATGCGACCGATGGGCTCACCACGGCCACGGTGCGCTTCGACCTGCGGGCCACCACGGTGGCCGGCGCCCGCCAGCAGGACCGCGGCCTGATCGAGGTGGAGTTCGCCGGCGGGCCCAACCCCGAGATCACGGGCTTGCAGGTGCTGGAGTGGTCCCGGTTGCGCGCGACCCGGGCCCCTGCTTTTGCCGATGTGACCGCTGCCTGGGGCCTGGACAGCCTGCCTCGCGACGACCGCAAGGAGGCCATCCGGCGCGGCGGCTATGCCCTGGTGGCGGCCGATTACGACGGTGACCAGCGCCCCGACCTGCTGGTGGGCAACTATGGCCCCCTCAAGCTGCTGCGCAACACCGGCACGGGCTGGCAGGATGTCACCACCGCCGCCGGCTTGCTGGACGAGGGGGTGGTCAAGTCCGCCGCCCTGGCCGATATGGACGGCGACGGCGACCGCGACCTGCTGCTGCTGCGCTTCGTCGTGGGGGAGGACGACGCCAAGGGCGACTTCATCGCCTATGAGAACCAGGGCGATGGCAGCTTCAAGCGCCTGGGCGAGGTCCTGCCCCGTCACCGCAGCTATGACCGCGCCATGCCCATGACCCTCGGGGACTTCGACGGCGACGGCAACCTCGACATCTACATCGGCTTCCCGGGCATCCGCGACTTCACCAGCGGTATCTCCAACCGCGGTCGCCCCGACTGGCTGGCCAGCCAGGGCATCTGGTTCAATGACGGCGGCTGGAAGTTCCGCGAGGCCGCAGACGGCGACACGCTGGTGGCCGACAATGACGTCTATGCACACGCAGCGCTGGCCACCGATATGGACGGCGATGGCAACCTCGACATCGTCGTCGTGGACGACAGCGGGCGGCTCAACCCGGTCTACCGCAACGACGGCAAGGGGGGCTTCTCCCAGGTGGCCTATGAGGCCGGGGTGGCCGAAGGCGGCCTCTCCATGGGCGCAACCAGCGGCGACTTCAACAACGACGGCCTGCTGGACCTGATGACCACCAACATCACCCTCACCGCCGGGCAGCGCATGGCGCGGTCCACCGAGGGGCTGTTGGATGAGAGCGGCCGCATGGGCGAGATCATGCGCAATCTGCGGCGTGAATACTTGGCCATGACCCTGCACATCAACAATGGCGACGGCACCTTCCGCGACGGTACCGCGGTCGCCGGGCTGGAGTGGTCGGGGGACGCCGCGGCGGCGGGCGAGTGGCTGGACTACAACCACGACGGCCTGTTGGACTACTACCTGCCCAATGGCCTCTGGTCTTCGGGCGCCGAATCGCTGGACAGCCTCTTCTTCCGGGGTGAGGTCGCCCTCTATGGCGACGCCATCCTGGGCTATGTGGGCGCCGTGGACGAGTCCGACCCCATGGCCAATGATGTGCACGGGCGGCCGATCTTCGCCACCAATGGCGGGCCCAACCCCGTGCTCAGCGTGCTGCGAAACCACCGGCAGCCCGGCAGCGCCGACCTCACCTGGTCCTTGGGTGGGGCCCAACGCAACGCCCTCTTCCGCAACAACGGCGATGGCAGCTTCACCGAGGTGGGCTACCTCGAAGGCGCGGACCGGGTGGAGGACGGCTATATCGTCGCGCCCGTGGACATCGACGGAGACGGGCGCCAGGACCTCGTCCTGCGCAATACCGACCCCGCGCCCACCCACAGCTATGCACCCGTGTTGGCCCTGCGCAACCAGCTGGACGGCAAGGCCCTCACCGTTCACCTCAAGGGCAAGGGCGGCAATGTGGACGGCATGGGCGCGCGGGTCATCGCCACGATGGGCGACCGCACCCTGGTCCGCGAGGTCCGGGGGGTCGCGGGAGCCGTTCAGGCCGAGCCCGTGGCCTACTTCGGCATGGCCGACGCCGCGCAGGTGGACCGCCTCGAGGTCATCTGGCCCGGTGGCGAGCGCCAGGTGCTCACCAACCTCGCGCCGGGCATCCTCGACGTGACCCGCCCCTAATCGGCCCGACGCAGCACCAGGCTGCAGCGGCCGCAGGCCCCGGCGACCTCGGACCGGGCGCCGTCCGGCCAGCGCAGCTCGATGCGGTCGATGGCCGCGCTCTCGCCCAGCCCGAAGTGCAGGATGGGGTCCTGGCCGCTGCCTGAGCCGGGCCCCCCCGCCAGCACCGTGCGGGTGGTCCCTCGCCCGCCCGCCTCGACCCGCACTGTCGCTCCGATGGCCGCCGGGTTGGCGCTGCCGGGCCACTCCAGGCGGATCCAGCTCCGCGCCTGGGGCGTGCAGGCCCCAAGCATCAGGCCGGGGGCGCCGCCGATGTTGTTGACCACCAGATCGGGCACGCCGTCTTCGTTCAGGTCGGCCACCGCCACGCCGCGGCCCCGCCCGATCTGGGGCTCATCGAAGGCCTCGGGGCGACTCTGCAGCCGGGGCGCCTCGGCGGTGCCGCCCATGACCAGCAGGCGGTCGGGCTGCGCCGGATCGAAGGGGTAGTCGGGATCGTGGGCCAGGGGCTCCCCCTCGACCGGCCCATGGCTGAGGTAGAGGGCGGGGCCTCCGCTGCCGTCCAGGTCCAGGTCCACCACCGACCAGGAAGCGTCGCTCTGCTGCTCCGGGAGGTCGGCCCCCCAGACTGAGCCGCTGTCGGCAAAGGACCAGGGGCCCAGGCCCTTGAAGACGGAGATCTGGCCCAGATCCGAGAAGACAAGGTCGAGGATGCCGTCCTCGTCCAGATCCTGGGCGATTCCCCCCATGGGGTAGGGCAGCTCGCCCAGGCCCGCCTCGGCAGCCCGGTCCACGAAGCTCCCGCCGACATTCTCCCAAAGCTGGGTGGCCCCCCGGCTGGCCCCGAAATCATTGACCTGCATCAGGTCGAGATCACCGTCGCTGTCGAGGTCTTGAAAGCGGGCGTGCAGGACCAGGCCCTGGGCGCCGTCTCGATAGGGCAGGGCGTCGGCGGTGATATCGACGAAGCGACCATCGCGATTCTCATAGAGGGCGCTGTCGATGGGCTCGGCCCCCTCGTAGCCCTCGGCCGGCAGGCCATAGGCACCCACAAAGAGGTCGAGATCGCCGTCCTGGTCGATGTCTCCCCATGCGGCCGTCCCGGGGTAGGCCGGCACATCGGCGATTCCGAGCCCCTCCGCGACGTCCTCGAAGTGGCCGTCTCCGCGATTCTGCATCAGGCGGACGCTGCCAAAACCGGTGGTCAGCACGTCGAGATCGCCGTCGCCATCAAAGTCTGCCGGCGCCAGGAAGGCCGTGTCTTCATCGGAGAGGGCCAATCCCGCGGCCTCGGCGTCGCCGCGGCTGAACTGGCCATTGCCCAAGCCCCAATACAGGCCGTTCGCCCCGCCTCCGTTGGCCAGCAGCAGGTCGATGTGGCCGTCGCCATCCAGATCTGCGGCCACCACGCCCCCCCCGAAGACGCCGCGAAAGCTGTCGCCCTCCCAGTCCGGCCCCAGATCGGGAAAGGGCGACTCGACATGAACGAAGTCCACTCCCGAGTCAGCCAGGGCGTCCTGCAGCAGCCCTGGCGAGTCGGCCTGGGCCGCGCAGGAGGGCAGGGGACGGGACAGAAGCTCAACGGAGGCCTGGTCGGGCTGAGCGCCAGGTTGTCCCAGCCCCGGCCCGTCAGCCTCCGCGCAGGCGGCGAGCAGGAGCAGCAAGAGCGGCAGGAGCCTGCCTTCTTTGCCCGTCATTGCGGGACCGGACCGGCCGGACCCGCGGCCCAGGGGGCGGGGTCATCGGACAGGTAGCGCTGCAAGGTGCCGTGGAAGTGGGCCGCGGCGGCCTCCATGGCGTGCAGGTGGTGGTGCCCGGGGCCGGCCGCATGCAGCCCCTGCTGGTAGCGCGCCAAGAGCTGTAGATCTTCGCGCAGGATCACCCGGCTGGCCGCCCAGGTGGCCACCGCCCGCAGCCGCTCCAGACCCCGCGCGCCGCGCCGCTGACAGAAGGCATAGACCAGATCGCAGCTATCTGCAGAGACGGGCAGCACTTGCATCACGGTGAGGTGGAAAGGCACCACATTCAAGATGGTGCTGGGAAAGACCAGGTATTTGTGCATCGCCGACTGCTGCAAGGGCGTGTAGGGGCCGCCGCGGCTGCAGCGTCGGTCCAGACCCGCCCGCCATCCATAGGTCGCGATCTCCAAGCGCTGCCGCGTGTGATCGCCGTAGCTGTGGAGATCCGGGCCCCGCGGCGCGTGGGCGGCGATGGTGCGGCGGTGCACATGGGGCACATGGTAGAAGTCGGTCAGGTTCTCGATGGCCGCCTTCCAGTTGCAGGGCAGCCGCCAGGTCTGGTGCTGGATGGGCTCGAATTCATCGAGGGCGAAGGGCGCCAGCTCGTCGATGATGGGCCCCAGGGCTTCTGTCAGGGGCGGTGTCGCGTCGCTGTGGCTGACCCAGATCAGGCCGGCCCACTCTGCATGGCGCAGGGGCTGCAGGTGCAGACCGGCTTTGGCCGTGTCGCGCAGGCCCTCCGGCGCGGGGATGTGCTGGGCGCGGCCATCCAGCCCATAGGACCAGCCGTGGTAGGGGCAGGGGATGGCGTTGATGCGGCCCTCCCCGTCCAGCAGGCGGTTGCCCCGGTGCCGACAACTATTTCGGAAGGCGCCGATGCCCCCGGCCCCGTCGCGCACCAGAAAGAAGGAGGGGCCCGGCCCGTCTACCACGACATAGTCGCCGGCCCGCTACCAGCTCGGAGTCCCGATGCGGGCGGCCGGCACGCCAGCTTCGGCCAAAGACCCGGAGCCCGTTCGGCCTCCAGCACCGCCGGGTCGGTGTAGACCGCGGGATCGACGCTGCGCGCCCAGCGGGGGGGCGGCAGGTGGGCGATCTTGGCGGGTCGGGGCTGGGTCATGGCGTCGCTCAATCGCGATCATAGCCCAAGCCCGCTCAGAGATGCCCTGGAGCGCGATAGCCGGGAGGCCATGAGCCCCTCCTCCTCCGCCCCCACCCTCCTCTCCGCCGAGTTGGCCCAGCTGCGCGCGACGTTGCGGTCTGAAGCGGATTCCGAGCGCGCCCAGCAAGAGAAGCGCTACCTCAAGTCGGAGCTGGAATTCATCGGCGTGCCCAAGCCCCGCCTGGACGGGGTCTCCGGCCTGACCCTGCGCGAGGCCACCCGCAAGCTGCCGGCCGAACAGGCGGCTCCCCTCCTCGCCCCAACCCGCGCTCGCTGAGCGCTGGAGCCCGCCTTGGCCCTCTCCTCCACCATGCACTTCTTCGAGATTGCGCTCTCTGACATCGATCGCGGCGAATACGCCCAGCTCGAACTCAAGGTTGCCCGCCACCCCAGCGAGAGTGACGCCTATATGTGCACCCGCGTGCTGGCCTTTGCCTTGGAGCACCAGGAGGGCATCGCCTTCTCCCAGGGCCTCTCTGCCTCCGACGAGCCGGCTGTCTGGGTGCACGATCTCACCGGTCGGCTCAAGGATTGGATCGAGGTTGGGGCCCCCGACGCCGCCCGCCTGCACCGCGCCAGCAAGGCGGCCGACCGGGTGGTGGTCTACTGTCACAAGGACATCGCCACCTACCAGCGGAACCTGGCCGGCCAGCGCATCCACAACGCCGACCAGATCGACCTCGTCGAGATTGAGCGTGAGTTCCTGGACCGTCTGTGCGCCTTGATTGGTCGACGCAACGCGTTGAGCCTGGTGGTGACCGAAGGGCAGGTCTACCTGGAGCTGGCCGGCGAGTCCTTGCAGACCCAACTCATCCGACACGCCATCGCGGGCGGGTGAAGGGGAGGGGTCCCTCAGCCTCGCTTCGGGTCGTCGCGCAGCTGGTCCGAGATCAGCGCGAGGTAGATCTTGCGTTCGGGCATCGACAAGGAGAGGATCTCTCTCCGGCTCCAGCCGTAATTCCAGGCCAGCAGGTGGATCTCGCGGTGGAGCCTGCCTGCAGAGTCCCTCAGCAGGTCCCGCACCCTGCCGACGGGGTCAAAGGGCAGCCCCCACGACGCCCCGCACTCGGCACATTCAAGGGCCATCGTGAGATCCAGGCGCGGACCGCCGGCTTTCAGGGCGCGGGCCAGCATCACCCGCTCGTCGGCATCCAGCACCGGCGGGGGCGCGAAGATGCGATCCGGGTCCGCGCGCCAGCAGCGGCGAAACAGCTCCGCACCTTGCGCGGCCTCGTCCAGCCCCTCCAGGGCGGCAAGGTCGGCGACTCCGGGCCATGCAAAGCGCAGGCCGCCCCCCACCGCCAGCGCCACCTCCAGGTCGGCCGGCGACAGGGCTGGCGGCTCGATCGCGTCCAGGTCCAGCGTGAAATCCAGGCGTGCACCGCAGCCTGGGTTGGTGCAATGCAAGGAGAGGTATTGTGTCGGGCCCCAGCACTCGCGCAGCAGCTTTGCGGCCAGCCAGGCGTGGTCGATGGGCAGCAGCTGGTCCAAGACTGCGACCGTCAGCCCGGCCCCACGGTGGGGGCCCAGCCGGGTCAGGCAGGCCTGCAATACGCCCGACAGCGTGTCGGGACCGGCTGCCTGGTGGCTCCAGTGCAGCTCGGTCCAGCCGTTGATGGCGTGCAGGGTCGCGGCGACCGACCGACTCCCGTCCAGATTGGCCAGGCCGACGGGCAGGTTCAAGTCCATGAAGCAGCTCCAGAGCGGTGAGGGGGGCGGCCGAATGCGCTGGCCGGGCGCCGATCAAGGGATGGGTGCGGACGCCTTCAAATCCAGCACGATGAAGTCCGCGGGCCGCAAGGCGGCAAAGCCCACCTGGATATGAAGCTCGCCGGCGCGCATCGTCTGGTCGTTGTTGTTGGAGGCGTCGCAACGGACGAAATAGGCCTCGCGCGGCGTGCTGCCCGCAAAGGCCCCCGCCTGAAAGAGCTGGTGAAGGAAAGCAAGGACCTGAGCCTGCACCTGGGCCCACAGCGGCGCTGCATTGGCCTCGAAGACCACCCACCGCGTGCCCAAGACGATGGATCGGGCCAGGTGGTCTGCGAGGCGACGGGTGTTCACATAGCGAAACTCGCTGTCGGAGGCTGCGGCGAGGGGGCACCGGTCCAATCGGGGACCATCAGCGGACACTGGACCGGCGACCTGACCCTCCAGAGGCGCCGGAGGCGCCCGCCGCTCATCGAGCGGCGCAGGAGGGAGAGGCCGCATGTTGCGGCCGATATGGGGGAGGACAGCGTCCTCCTCCATCAGAAAAGAAGCGCCGGAGACCGAACGGACAGAATGTCCGGGCGGTTGATCGGTGCCCGCGAGGGTGCGGGCGCCCCAGAGGACGATGCCGAATCCATCGAAGCGGCGAATGCAGTTCACGCCGAGGGGGTTCAGCGCATCTTGCTGGGCATTGGAGACGGTGAGGGCCACATCCTGGGCGCCGAACACGGTTGCATTGGCCCCGGCCGGCGCCTTCCAGATACCGGTATCGGCGTCTGAACGGGCGAAGATGCCTGCAACCACACCCGACGGCGGGCAGAGGCGGGTGGCGCCGGGCGCCCCGGACTGGGGGTCCGGCACCACCAGCCAGGGAGCGTAGAGCGCGGCGTGGCTGCTGGGCCTCAGCTGCGCGCGATAGGCCTCAATCTGCCGAATCGCAGCGCCCTGCTCTTCCTCGCTGGGGCTCACTGCTGATGCGTGCTCCGCCGGCCCATCCACGATGTAGAAGAGCGGGTGTTCGTCGTGGGTCGCCTCGATGCGCGCGAGGACGGCATTGACGATGGTTGCCTCGTTCAGCCCGGGGGTGACCAGCAGGTTCAGATCCTCCCCTCCCAGCAAGGCCTCCAGGGCGGCCAGCACCGCCGGAAGCTGGAGGAGGTCCGCGCCGGTGCCATCCGTACCCCCAACGAGGGTCAGGGTCGCGCGGGGGCGCCCCTCCGCGACGCCGGGCGGGGCCTCCAGGTTGAAGTCCTGCAGGCTGAGGGCAGGGCGGGCCCCTGGCTCCCAGAGCAGGTCCACATGGGCGCTGTCCTGGCGGAGCACCTCACCGAAGAAGCGGTCCTGCCCGGGCTGCAGGGAGAGGCCCTCCAGGCGCTCCGCCTCGACCCAGCCCTGGCCGTCCTCCCCCGTGAAGACACGGATGTCGATGGCGTCCAGGCGGTCCTGGGCCTGCACAATCTCGACCCGAAGATTGCCCCAGGCGCCCGCCGACCGCGCCCGCAGGTGCAGCCCCGGTGCCACCGACCGGGGGCTGGTCGCCACCTGGGCGTCGTCGGCGATCAACCGCACGATGACAGCGCGCACGCCGCCGTTGGCGAAGTATTGCTGCACGGCCAGGGGCATGGCCGATCCGTCGAGTCCGCCAAAATACGCGACGAAGGCGGCCCAGCTGTCGACCGCCCTGGGATGCAGGGGCCGCCCTTTGGCGCAGCTGCCGATGAAGCCCGTGGTGGACGTGGGCACGGCCCTGATGGTGGGTGCGTTGGCCTCCTCCTCTTGGATGTAGACGCCGGGGGAGGGGAAGTTGTAGGGGGGGAGAGGAGGCACGGTGGATCCTGCGATTGCGCGTGGGAGCGCAGTCTACCGGCCCAAGGGGCCACCTGGACCCGAGCGATCGGCACGGGCCTGGCCGCAGCGCAGCTCACCCCCCATGCACCCCGTGGATTCAGCGCGGTGCCACCCTCGCTGCTGGCCACCGCCAGATCACCGTGGGACGGACCTCGGGTGGCGATGGCGCGCAGGCCCGGGGTGCGGGCGGGCCGGTTGGCCAGCGCCTCTCGATGCAACGGCCAGAGGCGCGCTGCTGGCTGGAGCACCGGCGAGGGGGCGGTCAGGAGGGCGAGGTGGATGCCCTCGGGCAGGTTGAGCGGGTCTGTGGTGTGCCAGTCAGCGCGGTCGAGGAGCACGGGAGGGTCGGGGCCCGCACCGACGGCGCCCGCGAAGTCGTGTACCTCGAGCCCATGTCTTGAGGCGCATCGGTATGAAGGCCGCCGTCGCGGGCTCTCGCGGCTGGCTGCGGCGGTGGGCGACCAGGGCCGCCGCGGCCGCAGTGAAGGGCAAACCCAGGGGCCGGGCCCGAGACCGGGGCCGGATGCGGCCCGCCGTCTTCCAGTTCATCGACCGAGACGGCATCGAGCCCACCAACAGCCAGGCCGAAGGCGACCTGCGGCACGTGGTCCGAGGCCCGGGAGCCGCTTGGTGGCACCCAGCCTGTCGGTCGGGGCGACCTGTTCGAAGCAGCCTATCCCCCCATCGAGTGGGTCACCCACGCCACCGAAGCCGCCGCCTGCCGGAAGTGCCGGGTTCAGCGAATCGGAGGTCCCGATTGGTTGGACGCAGCCGGCGCATGTGCCGGCCGGCCGGCGGCCCCGCAAGAGGACGCCGTGGGGGAGGGCCCTTTGGGCGCGGTGCGGGGGCAGGGCAAATCAAGGCGCTGCGCGATGCGCCAAGGACAACGATCCGAAGCGCCGAGCTGCCGACGGGTCCGCTCCGGCGCGCGTGGTGACCCGCGGATGCGCGCTGAGGATTTGGGGGATCCCTCGGCCCGGCGGCTCTCTCGTCGGCGACCTCATTTTCGAAAAGGCTGGTGCTGTCGGCCACCCCCGTGCCCCCCCGTAGAGGTTGACGGCGCGGTCTCTCTCGCCGCTCTGTGTCCGTCGCTTGCCTTCGACGGGGTCCGCCGCCGGGCTTGCCCTCGCCGATCTGGACCCTATAGGAGTTGGCAGACATCCAAAAGAGAAAGGAGAGAATCAATGCAGAACAAACTATGGTTCGTCGTCGCTGATCAGAGCAGGGTGCTGATCTTTCAGGAGCGGGAGGCTGGTGTCCTCGACGCCATCCACACCTTCGACCACCCAGAGGCCCGCCAGCACGTCAGCGATCTGATGACCGGCAGCCGCGGCCGCCTCTATGGGGCCGCCAGCAACGACCCCTTCGCCGCCTTTCGACGGCCCCCCAACCGCCTCGACAAGCTGCCGGGCCTCTACCTCGCCAGCGGCAGCGCCCACCCGGGCGGCGGCATGCCGCTGGCCATCCAGTCCGGCGCCGCCGCCGCCGCGGTCATCTTCCGCGACCACCCGACCGCCATGGACGTGAGCCCGTGAGCCTGCTTTTCTCCTTGCTTTTTGCGGCAACCGTGAGCGCCGCCGAGCCGCCCCTGCCGGCCGGCCGCTACGGCATGGTGCTGGACACCGCCACCATCAGCAAGCTGCCCTTCATCGGCAAGACGCCGGGGGGCAGCCGGGGCTGGCTGCTGGTGGACATCAGCGGAGAAGGAGCGGAGCGCCGCCACCAGCTGCGCACCTGCGATGTCATCGTGACCGGCGCCCAGGGCCACGAGGCCCGGGTGGAGGTGCCCGCGGCCTTCATCGCCGCCATCCCCCGCAACCAGCGCGACGCCCGCCTGCTCCCCACCGACGGCGGCGGCTGGTCCTACAGCATGGATATGGGCGAGGACTTCGTGGGCTATGACCCCGCCCGCCACCCCGGCGGGGTGCCCAGCGAGGCCGACCACCCGGCGGTCACCGACTTTGACGGCGACGGCAAGCCTGGCGCCACCATGTTGATCCGGGTGCCCGTCTTTGGCGATGTGGCGATCTATGTGGCCCAGCGCGCCCACATCCGGCTGGATGGCCGGGTGGATCCCGACGGCGGGGTGCGAGGCGGGGTGACCTTCCTGGCCATGGAGCAGCGCACCCTGGCGGCCTCCCACAGCCTCTTTGCGAGCACCCCGGAGATGACGACCGATCCCGGGGGCGCCGGCGGTGGAAGACCGCGACCAGTACGAGCGCGACAGGCCGAGGTGATCCGCGAAGCGCTGGTGCGTGAGGTGATGGCGGTCCAGGGCGTCCTGGACGGTGTCGGCGCGGAGCAGGAAGCGTCGGCGCATGATGTCTCCTTGTCGTGCGAGGTGTGTGGACTTCGCAGGTGAAAGGAGCACGCCCGACGGGCCGGAACCGCCGTTTCCGCTTCCCGCATCGCCGGGTCACTTCCCACGCGGGATGGGGAAGCGGAGCCGGCTCACGGCGGCCTCACGCGCGGCTACGGTCGCAGCATGAGGCGAACCCCGCCATCGCCGCCGCCGCCGTCGGCCAGCTCGTCGAGCTGGTGGACCGGCTCGCGTCGGAGGTGCGGGAGCTGCGGGCCGAGCTCGCGAGCGGCCGCGCCGGTTCGCCGTGGATGACGAGCGACGAGGCGGCGGCCTGGCTCAAGATCTCGCGGGACACGCTCGACAAGTACCCGGCGTCCCACGGGCACGAGCCCGGCGGGCCGGTGAACGTGGGCGAGAAGCGCAAGACGCTGCGCTGGCACCGCGACACGCTGGACAAGTGGTTCCGGCGGGCGGCAGGGATCGCGGCGCCGAAGGTGAAGCGGCGGGCGTCGCCGGCGGCGAAGCGGGGCGAGGGGCCGCGGGAGCGGTTCGACTGGTCGACGGTGTAGGGCGGCGAGCTCGAGTGCGTGCTACGCGGCTGGGGATGGCAGGAAGCTTCACCTACCAGCGAACGATCGTCGGCTACCACGGCTGTGACCGGGCCGTGGGTGAGCGCGTTCTGCTGGACGGCGGCGCGCTGAAGCCCTCCGACAACGACTATGACTGGCTCGGCAGGGGCATCTACTTCTGGGAGCACGGCCCGAAGCGCGCTCGGGAGTTCGCGGAGTGGAAGCACGCTCGCCGCGAGATCGGAGAGCCCTTCGTCCTGGGCGCGTACATCCACCTGGGTCGGTGCTTCGACCTGACGGACACCGCGGCCACGGGGTTGCTCGGAATCTACTTCGAACGCCTCGTGCAGCAGTTGGCGGCGCACGGGCAGTCGCTTCCCGAGAACCGTGCCGCTGGCAGCCATGACCTCGACTTGGTGCTGCGCCGCCGCGACTGCGCCGTGTTGAACTTCGCGCTTTCGGAGCTCGACCTGGACGGCTTGCGGCATGACACGGTGCGCGGGGTGTTCACGGAAGGGCCGGAGGCCTTCCCTGGCGCGCGGATCTTCTCGAAGACCCACGTTCAGATCGCCGTGCGCAACCCCGAGTGCATCGTCGGCTACTTCCGGCCGGCGGAGGGCGACGGCGCGAGTTGACGAGCACGAGCCGCCATCGGTGGCTATGATCGGACGAAGCAGGAGGTGCCCATGACCAAGCGCGAAGAGCACGAGTTGGCCGAGGCCACGCGCCGGTTTGTCGCTCGGTGGAGCACCATGACCGATGCGGATCGTACCGCGCGCCTCAAGGCGGCCGGCATCCTCGACGAGGCCGGCGAGCTCTCGCCGCGCTACCGCGCCCCGTCGAACGACGGGGACGCGCGGACGGCTGCTCCCTCTCGGTAGGGCGGATCATGATGGTCCCGCTCGACCAGCGATGAGCATGCGCTGGCAGGACTACGAACTGGCGGTGCTGGAGCATCTCCGACAGGAGTATACTGGCCTGCCGGTGCGAGTCTTCGGCACCGAGGGCGGACAGCGGCACGAGGTCGTTGGCCAGTACAGCATGGTGCCGCGCCAGCTGGACGTTGCGGCCTATGCCGAAGGCGACGAACGGCCCTTCTTCGTCGCCGACGCGAAGCACTACAGCGAGAAGCTCGATGTGAAGGACGTCGAGTCTTTCGCGGGGATGGCGGACGACGTGAGCGCACGCTTCTCGGCACTGATCGCGCCGGAGGGCTTCACGGCCGGTGCGTTCCGGAGGGCCGCCGCGGTGGAGATGGACCTCCAGCTCCTGACCGTGGATGAGGCTCTGACCTGCTCGTGGCTGCGCCACGCGAGGATGCTGTACCCTCAGGACTGGGTGTTCCGTCGCGAGATGGCGCTCGCACTCCGGCGCGTGTCGGAGGGAGCCGAGGACGAAGAGATCGTGGAGGCGCTTGAGGCGCTACCGTTCGAGGAGTGGACGGAGGTCGTCGGCTTCGCGCTCCTACATCACCGGTCGCCGGCGTTGCGGATGCTCGTGGCTGTTGCTGACCACCATCCAGACGACAGTTGGCGGTTCAACGCGGTGGACAGGCTGATCGACGCCAGGGAGATGGGAGCGGCACTCCGCGCTCGACTCCTCGCGTCCGAGCCCGACCCAGATGTGCGCGAGCTCCTACTCGGCTGATCTCGCCGGGCCGAGGGTCACCGGCGGCACCTTCTCCACCGCCGCCCGCATCGCCTCCAGACTCGGCTTCGTGTAGCTCGTCGCCCGCGTCAACCTCCCCGCGTGCCCGACCAACCAGTCGATCGCCGCGTCCCGCACCCCCGCCTCCTCCAGCGTCGCCTGGTACACCGCCCGCAGCACATGCGTCGTGCTCGCCTTCACCCGGTTGCCCGGCGCCCAGATCCCCGGCCGGGCCGCTCCGTCCTTCGCCGCCCGCTCCCACGCGCTCTTGAAGTGCTGCGCCAGGTTCCGCGGGGACGGCATCGGCGCGTCGTACACGCCGCCGTAGCGGTCCATGTGCTGGATGAGGAAGCCCTCGCGCCACGCCCCGAGCGCCTGCAGCGTCGGCACGAGCCACGCGGGGATCGCCACCGTCCGCATCAGCGCCTTCTCCCGCCGCGACTTGCCCTTGGCGATCACCAGCGTGTTCTCGACCGGGTCGATGTCGGCCCCGCGGATGCACGACACCTGCTCGATCCGCAGCCCGGTCGCCCGCATCAGCACCGCCGCCACCTGCGCCCGCGGCACCGTGATCCGCGCGATCATCGCGTCCACCTCCGCGAGCGTGGGCAGCACGTTCGGCGGCGCGTACACCGCGTTGCGTGGCATCAGCGACTTCGCGTCCCGCGGCGCCGGCTCCAGCCCGGCCAACCCGTGGTCGCTCGCCCGGGGCCAGAACTCCCGCAGGACGGGGTGGAGGGTCTGGTAGACCGTGCCCTCAGCGTAGCGCTGCGCGAGCCACACCGTGACCTGCTCGACCGTGACCTGCTCGACCGTGTCGCGGTTGAGGTAGCGCGCCGGGATCGGCCCCTCCGACAGCCCCGCGACGGCCCGCAGCCCCTCGAAGAACCGCTGCATCGAGCCCTTCAGGTTCGCCTTCGTGGACTCCGCCAGCCGCAGCCGCCCGACCTTGCGGGCGACCCAATCGTCGGCCACCGCCTCGATGTCGATGTCGAGCGGCCGCGCCTTCACCGGCGAGCTCACCTCGGCCGGGTCCCACCAGCCCTGGCGGTCCAGCGCGCGCCGGATGGCCAGCGCCAGCGCGGGCACCTCGGCCTCGGTGGACACCGTGTGCGAGCGGGCCTTGGTCGTCAGCCCGTCCGGCCTCTCGTGGGTCTCCCGCCACCGCAGCTTCCAGCCGCCGCGGTAGCGCGCGTAGCTGATGCCGGGGATCCCGGGGATGCTGGCCATGCGTGTCTCCGTGTCTCGCTGGACCGGATCCTACGCGGCTGTGTCTCCCGGCGTGTCTCCTGCCGCTTCCCACATCGGAAAAGCGGCGTTCGACGTACTTTCAGACGTTGAACCGGAAGTGCATCACATCCCCATCCTGCACCACATACTCCTTGCCCTCCACCCGCAGCTTGCCGGCCGACTTCAGGGCCGCCTCTCCACCCAATGCAACCAGGTCGGGCACCCGGTACACCTCGGCGCGAATGAAGCCGCGCTCGAAGTCGCTGTGGATGACCCCGGCGGCGCCGGGGGCCTTGGTGCCCTTCTTGATGGTCCAGGCGCGGATCTCCTTGGGGCCGGCGGTAAAGTAGGTCTGCAGGCCCAATAGATCGTAGGTGGCGCGGGCCAGGCGGTTGAGGCCGGGCTCGGTGAGGCCCATATCGTCGAGGAAGGCGGCGCGCTCTTCGGGGGCCAGCTCGGAGATCTCGGCCTCGACCTGGGCGCAGATGACTACCACGCCGGCGTTTTCGCGGGCGGCACGGGCGCGCACCACATCCACCAGGGCGTTGCCATCGGGCAGGCCGGACTCGTCCACATTGCAAACATAGAGAACGGGCTTGGCGGTGATGAGTTGGGCGTCGCGCACGCTGGCCCACTCCTCCTCGGTGAAGTCGCCGGAGCGGGCGGGCTTGCCGTCGTCCAGGATGGCCTTGAGCTTGCTGGCCACGTCGAAGTGCAGCTTGGGTTCGCGCTCACCGGACTTCATGAGCTTGCGGTAGCGTTCCACCCGCCGGTCGATGGAGTCCAGATCGGCCAGGATGAGCTCGAGGTCGATGGTGTCCATGTCCCGTTCGGGGTCGATGGAGCCTTCGACATGGTGGATGTCGTCGTCTTCGAAGCAGCGCACGACGTGCAGGACGGCGTCCACGGACCGGATGTGGCCCAGGAACTGGTTGCCCAGGCCCTCTCCCTTGCTGGCGCCCCGCACCAGGCCGGCGATGTCGAGGATCTCCACCACCGCGGGCAGCACCTGCTTGCTGGCGATGACGCCCAGGATCTCCTGCAGGCGCGGATCCGGCACGGGCACGATGCCCGTATTGGGTTCGATGGTGCAGAATGGGTAGTTGGCGCTCTCGGCCCCGGCAGAGGTGAGGGCGTTGAAGAGGGTGGACTTGCCGACGTTGGGCAGGCCGACGATGCCGGCTTGGAGGGCCATGACAGGCTCCGCGGGGCGGGAGGGGAGGTGGGCGCGGCTATCCAGCCCGGGCGGCCGGGGCCAGCGCGCCGCAGCGGGCTATGGGGCGAGAGAGGAGGTGTGGTGCCCGTCTTCGACCTGCGCAGACGTCGCCGGAACAGCCGGCTGGACCCGGCGCGTCGGGCGGTGCTTCGGGCGGCGCTGGCCGAGGGCCTGGGCGCGCTGCTGCGGGGGGAGCGCGCCGACGCCCACGACGCCCTCGACCGCGTGCACGCGGGCGCCCGGAACGCGCCCCTCCTGCACCTGGGGGTCCACCTGGGACGCCTGGCGGCCCTGCTTTCGGAAGGGCAGGGGAGGGCCGCCCTGGCCGAGCTGTCGCCGGTGCTGGGGGCCGCGCCTTCGTCCCTGTGGCGGCGCCTTCAGGGGGTGGCCCCCGACGCGCCGGCGGGACCGGGTTTGCGGGGGCGCTGGCGGCAGCGGCGTGCGGGTCTGAAATAGGCGCGGCCCTTCCGGCGTCCAGCGGGGGCCCTGCCCCCGGATCCGCCATGTACAGCGTCTTGTTCTCGGTCTTTGTCGTTGCCCTCGGCGCCCTGGCCACCTGGCGCACCGATACGGTCTATGGCCGACCGGCCGGCCTCAGCCTGGCCCTCACCTTGGGGGGCATCGCGGCCTTCGCGCCGCTGGGCAGCTTCCTGGCGCTGCTGGTGGCGGCCGGCGCCCTGACGGTGGCCCGGCAGGAGGAGCGGCGGCGCCTGACTTGAGGGCCCATGCTTGCGGGGCGTCTGCCTGCGAGTGAGGATCGGGCGCCCCGCGTCCAGGCTGAGCCCATGTCCATCGCGCCGCCGCAGGCCCCCCCGATCGCGCGCCTGCTGCCCCAAGAGCCGCTGCTGCTGATGGGGGCGGGGCCGACGCCCATCCCGCACTCGGTGGGCCAGGCCAACGCGGTGGTGATCAACCACCTGGGCGCCACCATGAACGCAGTGGTGGACGGCGTAAAGGCGTTGACCCGCTACGCCTTTCAGACCGAGGCCCTGCACTGCCTGGGGGTGCGCGGGCCGGCTTCGGCCGCCAACGAGATGGCCCTGGCCAACCTCTGCTGGCCCGGTCGGCGGGTGCTCTGCCTGGTGACGGGCACCTTCAGCGCCCGGCTGGCGGAGATGGCGCGGGGCATCGGCGCGGATGTGACGGTGGTGGAGGCCCAGGTGGGCGAGCCCTCCACCGCAGCCCAGGCGGCGGCGGCCCTGGCGCGGGATCGCTTCGACCTGGTGACGGTGGTCCAGGGCGAGACATCGTGCGGGGTGGTGAACCACGACATCCCCGAGATTGCGCGCCTGGCGCGCGCTCACGGCGCCTTGATGATGGTGGATGCGGTCTGCACCCTGTCCACGATGGCCCTGCCCATGGACGCCTGGGGCATCGATGTGGTGGTCACCGGCGGCCAGAAGGGGCTGGCCAGCATCCCCGGCGTGTCGTTGATCGCCCTGTCGGATGCGGCCTGGGCGGTGGCGATGCAGCGGCCCCGGCCCATGCCCCACTGGTGCCTGGATCTGGAGCGGGCCTGGCGCTTTTGGGGCGACCACCAATACCACTACACGGCACCCGTGCCCGGCGTGCTGGCCGTGTACGAGGCCTTGCGGCTGGTGGCCGAAGAGACCTTGGAGGCGCGTTTTGCGCGACACACCCGTTGCAGCACGGCCCTGCAGGCCGGCATCGAGGCCATGGGCTTGACCCTGCTGATCCCCGCGGCCTGGCGCCTGCCCAGCGTGCTGTCCATCTGCCGGCCGCCCGGCGTGGACTCGGCCGCCTTGCGGGCGCGCATGGTGGCGGACTTCAGGGTGGAGATCGCTGGCGCCTTTGGTCTGGACATCGTGCGCATCGGACAGATGGGCGAGCAGTGCCGGCCCGAGATGCTCTTTCGCACCCTCTACGCCTTGGGCGAGAGCCTGCGCAGAGAGGGCCACCCCGCCGATGTCGCCCGCGGCATGGCCGTGCTGGCGGCGGGCCTGGCAGACTGAAGCGCCTTCAACCCCGGTCGGGCGCGGCCCCCATGGCCTGGCGCAGGCGCGGATAGTCATCGCTCAGCCAGAAGGCGATCAAGGCGGCCATACGCACGGCGAGATCGGGCAGCAGCAAGCGACCCTCGGCGTCTTTGCGCCCCAGGCAGGCGTCCAGGCCCTGGTCGTTGGCCACCACCAGCTCCCGCGCCAGCCGGCTGTGGGTGAGGAAGATGGCGCGCAGAGACGCGTCGATGTGGCCCGCCATGAGCAGGCCGGCGCGGTCGGCGGTGTGTTGCATGACGCGGTGAGAGGCCACCAGCAGGCGGTTGTCCAGGCCCACGTCGGGGTCGATGGCATCGGGTGACCTGGAAGATCCGAAGCGCCGGGCCACCGACTGCAAGCTGCCCAGGGTGCCGGTCGCCGATTCGACGGCTGCAGCGCCGGCATTGCCCAGCCGGCCCAGATCTGTTGGCACCACCTTGGCCAGGGCGGCGGCGTCGTCGATGCCATAGATCGCACGCAGCCAGGACTGGGGCACGACGGTGCGCACCGCCCGCCAGGTTCGGTCGCTGCCCAGCAGGTCCACGGGCAAGAAGCGCAGGAAGGGCAGGATGCTGGCGGTGGCCACGACCGCGCTGCCGCCCTTGTCCATCAGGCCGGCCCAGACATCGTCGGAGGTGACGCGGCTGTGGCCGAAGCGCAGGTGGGCCACCTCGGCGCCGATGGCCCAGCGCAGCTCGGCCGGCCCCAAGAAGAAGTCGTCGCCGGTGTCCAGGTGACCGCCGCCCACCACCAGGAAGGGGGCCGGGGCCTCGTGGCTGCGCAGGCCCACGCGGCGGTCCCCCTGGGACACATAGGCATCGACCACCGGCAGGCCGAAGACCACGCAGGCATCCGCGATGGCTGTTGCGAGAGTGGGCTGCCGGAGCGCGCTCACGCGCTCACAGTGGCTGCGCAGGATCGAGAAGTCCGGGGGGTTGACCCGGGCCACCGCCGATCGCCCCATCGAAATCCGCCCCTTGGACCCCCACAACCCCTTCGCGCCCAAGCCCCAGTCACCCCGGCAGCAGCTCTGGTACCGCACCACCGGCGACCTGCCCGAGCGCCTGAGCCTGCACCAGTACCTGCTGGCTTATGCCTCGGACTTCCAGTTCCTGGTCACCGCCATGCGCCCCCACGCCGTGAGCTGGCTGACCCCCGGGATGCAGGTCACCAGCCTCGATCACGCCATGTACTTCCACCGTCCCTTTCGCATGGACGACTGGCTGCTCTACGACATCGAGAGCCCCTGGGCCGGCGGCGGCCGGGGCCTGGTGCGCGGGCGCTTCTACGACCCGCAGGGCAACCTCGTCGCCTCCTGCTTCCAAGAGGGACTGATTCGGGACCGCCGCGGGGAGAGGGCCTGATGTCGGACCTCTGGCTGATCCGCCACGGCCAGGCGGGCGAGGTGATGGGCGACTATGACCGGCTGAGCGCGCGGGGCTTTCAACAGTCCGCGGCGGCGGGGCAGACCTGGCGCCACATCGCCCCCCTGCACCAAGCCTGGCGGGGCGCCATGCGCCGACACGCCGAAACCGCCGCCACCTTTGCTGAGAACTTCGGCCCCATGCCCATTCCGGTCGAGGATTCGGACTGGAACGAATTCGACCACCAGTCGGTGGTGCGCGCAGCCCTCGCCACCGGCATGAGGCCCCCCCAAGACGGCGGCCGGGCGGCCTTCTTCGCCTTCTTCCTCGACGCGATGGGGCGCTGGGCATCGGGCGATCACGACGCCGACTACATCGAATCCTATGGCGCCTTCCAGGCCCGGGTGGACGCCGCCCTCGACCGCGCCGTGGCGCAGCTCGGCTCGGGCGAGTCCGCGGTCGTCTTCACCTCTGGCGGTGTTATTTCAGCGATATGTCGGAGGCTGCTGCACCTCGCCCCCCGCGAAGCCTTCCGCATCAACACCATCCTGGCCAATAGCGGCGTGACCCGCGTCCGGGTGGGCCCCGGCCTGCTCAGCCTGGCCACCCTCAACGCCCACCCCCACCTCGACGCCGACCCCGCCCTCTTCACGCTGAGCTGAAGCCCCGGCGTGATCCCCGGCCACCTCGCCCGGCCCGGACCGGATAGGACGGCGCGCCCTCACCGGCGGAGGCCCAGATGTGCGGATTCGTGGGAATGGTCGCGAAGGACGGCGTCGCCGCCTCCTTGTTGCTGGCCCTCCAGACCATCCAGCACCGCGGCCAGGACGCAGCCGGCGCGGGCACCTTCGACGATCGGCGGGTGCACCTGATCAAGGGTCTCGGCATGATCCCCCAGGCCGTGCCCCCCGCCACCCTGCCCACGCTGATGGGCAATGCCGGCATCGCCCATGTGCGCTACCCCACGGCCGGGGCCCACAGCACCGCCGAAGACGCCCAGCCCTTCCGCACGCGCCAGCCGGGCATCTTGCTGGCCCACAACGGCAATGTGACCAATGTGGGCGAGCTGACCGCCTGGCTGCGGGCCGAGGGCTATGTCGTGCTCAGCCAGTGCGATGCCGAGCCCATCCTGCTCACCTTTGCCTGGGCGCTGAACCGGCACCGGGCCGCCGGTCACACAGCCGAGGACGTGCGGGCTGCAGTGGTCGAGGTGCAACAGCGCGTGCGCGGCGCCTATTCGGTGGTGGCCGTCCTCGAAGTGGACGGCCAGGCCACCCTGGTGGCCTTTCGCGACCCCCACGGCATCCGGCCCGGCGTCTATGGCCAGGCCGAAGATGGCGCCTGGATGGCCGCATCGGAGTCGGTGGCCCTGGACGTGATGGCCATCGAAAAGACCGACGACCTCCCCCGGGACGCCGTGCTGCTGCTGCGCGAGGGCCAGCCCGAGCTGCGCCTGCCCCTGCAACCCGCCCGGCCCGCCCGGCCCTGCGTCTTTGAGCGGGTCTACTTTGCCCGCCCCGACAGCGTCATGGAGGATGGCCGGGTCAACCGCAGCCGCTGGCGCATGGGACGGCAGCTGGCCCTGGAATGGCAGGAGCGAGGATTCCAAGCCGACCTGGTGGTGGCCGTGCCCGACACCTCGCGCCCCGCCGCCCAGGCCATGGCCGAAGAGCTGGGCATCCCCAGCCGCGAGGGCTTCATCAAGAACCGCTACAGCGGCCGCACCTTCATCATGCCGGACCAGCGCAGCCGCGAGGCCGCCCTGCGCCTCAAGCTCAACCCCATCCGCGAGATGTTCGAAGGCAAGCGCGTCCTGCTGGTGGATGACAGCATCGTACGCGGCACCACCATGCGCCGCATCGTGCAGATGTTGCGGGGCCTGCACCCCACCGAACTGCACATCGCCATCTTCAGCCCCGCAGTGCGCCACCCCTGCTTCTACGGCATCGACATGCCCTCGGCCGATGAGCTGGTGGCCGCTGAATTCGACGAGGCCAACCAGCAAGACGCCCTGGCCCGTTGGATTGGTGCAGACTCGTTGACCTTCCTGTCGGTGGCTGGCCTCAAAGAGGTCGCTGGCGACCGTATCTGCGCCGCCTGCTTCGACGGCGACTATATCGTACCCGTCAGCGACACCGAAAAAGAGGGCATCCGGGCCGAGCGCCGAGGGGCCTGAGCCCCGCGGCAGCCCCCAGCCCCCCGCTCAAGCGAAGAAGTCGTTGCCCTTGTCGTCCACCACGACGAATGCGGGGAAATCGACCACCTCGATCATCCAGACGGCCTCCATGCCCAGCTCGGGGTAGTCGAGCACCTCGACCTTCTTGATATTCTCCTCGGCCAGCACGGCGGCCTGGCCCCCGATGCTACCCAGGTAGAAGCCACCGAATTGCTTGCAGGCGTCGGTGACCACCTTGCTGCGGTTGCCCTTGGCGATCATCACCATGCTGGCCCCAGCGGCCTGGAAGAGCGGCACATAGGGGTCCATGCGGCTGGCCGTCGTCGGTCCGAAGGAGCCCGACGGCAGGCCCTCGGGGGTCTTGGCGGGGCCCGCATAATAGACCGGGTACTTCTTGAAGTAGTCGGGCAGGCCCTCACCGGCGTCCATGCGCTCCTTGAGTTTGGCGTGGGCGATGTCCCGGGCCACAATCATGGGGCCACTCAAGGACAGCCGCGTCTTGATGGGGTGGCGCGCCAGCTCGGCCCGAATCTCGTCCATGGGCCGCGACAGGTCGATCTTCACCACCGTCTCGGACAAGGCGTCGGACTGGATATCGGGCAAGAAGCGGGCAGGGTTGCGCTCCAGGGCCTCCAGGAACACACCATCTGCGGTGATCTTCGCCTTGATCTGCCGGTCGGCGGAGCAGCTCACCCCGATGCCCACCGGGCAGCTCGCCCCGTGGCGGGGCAGCCGCACCACCCGCACATCGTGGCAGAAGTACTTGCCGCCGAACTGGGCGCCAATGCCAAAATCCCGGGTGATCTGCAGGATCTCGGCCTCCAGGGCCGGGTCGCGGATGGCGTGGCCCAGGCTGTTGCCTTCGGTGGGCAGGTCGTCGAGGTAGCGGCAAGAGGCCAGCTTCACGGTCTTGAGGTTGGCCTCGGCCGAGGTGCCCCCAATCACCACCGCGAGGTGGTAGGGCGGACAGGCCGCCGTGCCCAACTTGGGGATCTCGGCCCGCAGAAAGTCCAGCATGGACGCCGGGTTCAGCAGGGCCTTGGTCTTCTGGTAGAGGTAGGTCTTGTTGGCCGACCCGCCGCCCTTGGCGATGAAGAAGAACTCATAGCTGTCGCCGGGCACATGGTAGAGGTCGATCTGGGCCGGCAGGTTGGTGCCGGTATTCTTCTCTTCGTAGGTGGAGATCGGCGCCAGCTGGCTATAGCGCAGGCTGCCTTCGGTATAGGTGCGGTAGATGCCATGGGACAAGGCCGCGGCGTCATCGCCTTCGGTGAAGACACGCTGCCCCTTCTTGGCCATGACGATCGCGGTGCCGGTGTCCTGGCAGCTGGGCAAGATGAAGCTGGCCGAGGTCACGGCGTTCTTGAGCAGCGAGGTGGCGACGAAGCGGTCGTTGGCGCTGGCCTCGGGATCGTCGAGGATGTCGCGAAGCTGCTGCAGGTGACCCGGTCGGTAGAGGTGGCTGACATCGCGCATGGCGGTGGCAGCCAGCTCGGACAGGGCCTCGGCGCTGACTTCGAGCAGCTTGCCGCCCTTGAAGTCCGAGAGGCTCAGCCCCCCGATGTCGAGTCGCCGCCAGGGCGTCTCTACGGGGTGGGCGTGGGGGAACATCTCCTGGTAACGAAAGTCCGGCATGGCGACCTCGGTGCGGGCGGGCCTCCCCCCTAACCCGGCGTCTCCCCCCACCTGCACAGGCCCCGCCATCACCGGCTATGCTGGGCGCAAGCACAGACCGGAGTTGTCCATGTTCGCCCTCGCAGCACTGCTTCTTGCAGATGCCCTCGCCTGCCCCACCATCGCCACCGGCACGCCCAACGGCCTCACCTATGACGTGGCCCGCACCTCGATCGTGCGCCAGGGCAACCGCACCACCTTCACCGTCAGCATCAACCCGGTGGGCCAGTCCCAGGACTTCGCCCTGGTGATGCCCGTCCCCGAGGTGCTGGGTGAGGACGACGTCGCCGTTCTGGACGCCTCGGTCTTTGCCACCCTCGAAGCCACCACCGGCCTGCTCACCATGGCCGACGCCGGCTGCGCGCCGGCCGGCGGGGGAGACTCCAGCAGCGATGGCGACGGCGGCGGCGGCGACGGGGGCGAGAGCGGCTCGGTGCATGTCGAGGCCCAATTCGTCACGGGCGACTACCTGATCACCATCCTGTCTGCAGGAGAGTCCCAGGCCCTCTTCGATTGGTTGGACAACGAGGGCTACCACCTCGCCGAGGCCACCATCCCCATTCTCGAAGAATATATCAGCGAGGGCATGTTCTTCATGGCCGCCAAGGTGCTGGGGGATGCCACCGGCGCCGACGGCTCCAGCCTGCCCCCCTTGCAGGTGGCCTATGACAGCGAGGTCTTCACCATCCCCATCAAGCTGGCGGCCCGCAACTCGCCGGGCCAGCAGGACATGCTGATCTACGCCATCACCGACCAGAGCAGCGGCCTGGTGGGCGTGTCCAACTACACTGAGTTCGAGATTCAGGACCAGTGCATCTGGGGCGACCCCAATACCGACGACTTCCAGGCCTTCTACGAGGGGCGCTTCAACCCCGCCTGGGAGGCCGCCGGCCAGGCCGGCTGGACCGTCGAATGGGCCGGCGGGCCCTGGGACTGCAGCCCTTGCAGCGGCTACCAGCTCTCCACCGAAGAGCTCAGCAGCCTGGGCTTTGTGGGCGAGTACGAGGACCACTTCCTCAGCCGCCTGCACATGCGCTACACCGATACGACGGCAACCCAGGACCTGATGCTCTACGAGTCGGGCATGCGCCAGGCCAAGGTCACCAGCTTCGCCGACGACAACAGCAGCAACCGCGACTGCATCGCCATGTGTGACGGCTCGGACGGCTCCGACGGCTCCGGCGGCTCCGACGGCGGGGCCGATGGTGGCGCCGGCGGCAGCGGCGGCGGCAGCGGCGACGGCGGATCCGGCAGCAGCGGCGGCAACGCCACCCCGTCGGATAGCGAGGCCAAGTCCGGCTGCGCGACCACCGACGGTGGCGCTGGCTGGCCCGCCGCCCTGGGCGGACTGGGCCTGCTCCTTGCCTTGGGGCGCCGTCGCCGGGAATGAGCCCCAGCCAGGCCATTCGTCAGGCCATCCTCCAGGCCGACGCCGCGCTTCTGGCCCGCCACCCCTGGCTGGGCAAGGACGACGCCTTGGCCCTGGGCTTCTTCGTTGGGGCCTGGGCCCTGGCCATCGGGGTGGGTGCTGGCTGGCTGGCCGGCGGCCTGAGCGCCTGGCTGGCCGTGCCGCTCATCGCGCTGGCGCTCAGCGTCTTGCACGAGCTGGAGCACGATCTCATCCATGACACCTATCTTGGCGGCCGGCCTGTTCTGCGCTTCTTGGTGTTGGCTGGCATCTGGCTGGGCAAGGCCAGCCTGGACCCCTGGTCCCGGGGCCGCATCCACCGCTGGCACCATGTGGCCAGCGGCCAGGCCGACGACATCGAAGAGCGGCTGATCGGCCTGGGCCTGCCCTGGGGCCCCAAGCGCCTGCTGCTCACCCTGCTGCCCATGGCCTCGGGCCTGGTGATCCCCGATCTTCGCCGGGCGGGCCGGGCGCGCCGCAAGGCCGGGGGCCGCACCGCCGATCTGCGCCACCCGCGCTGGTTTCACCTGGTGCGCGCCGTGGACGGCCTGCTCACCCTGCTGCCCCTGGTGGCCCTGACGGGCTGGGCGATGGGCGCGGCCTGGGCGCCAGCGCTGCTGGTGCTCTCTGTGCTGCCCAACACCCTGCGCCACGCCAGCATCGTGTTCATCTCGTCCAGCAGCCACTACACCGACATCCCCCGAGGCGACCTGATGGTGCAGAATCAGGTGCTGGACCACCCGATCTTCTGGCCCCTTCAGCTCTTCTGTTGGAATTTCGGCGCCACCCACATCCTGCACCACTTCGTCGTGCAGCAGCCCTTCTGGCGGCGCACCCTGATCTGGCCGAGGGTGAAGGCCGACCTGCTGGCAGCGGGCATCCGCCACAACGACCTGGGCAGCTTCGCGCGGGCCAACCGCTGGGCCGACGCCGGCTGAACGCCCAGGCCGGCCCCGTGCTATCCAAGGCAGATGGGACCCTTCGACGCCGCACGCCAGGCCCTGGAAGCCGGACGCCTTGGGCTAGCCGAACGCGGCGCCCGCGCCTGGCTTCAGGCCGCCCCCACCGACCCCGCACCCCGGCTGCTGCTGGCCGAGGTGCTGGAGGCCTTGGGACGCCCCGCCGAGGCCCTGCAGGCCTGGCTGGACGCCGCCGCCCGCGCCCCCCAACAGGCCGATGGCTGGCGGGGTTTTGGCCGCCTGGCCCTCTCCCTCGGGCATGTGGCCGAGGCCCGGCAGGCGCTGGACCGCGCCATCGCCGCCGACCCCCGCGACCCCGAGCTTCGCCGCCTGGCCGCTCGGGCCGCCAGCCGGCTCAAGCTGCTGGACGCCGCCCGAATCCACCTCGAAGCCCTGGTGGCACTTACCCCCGAAGATGCCGACGCACACTTCTCTCTGGGGGCGCTCAGCTGGGAGCAGGGCCGCAGCCGCGACGCCTTTGTCTGCTGGCAGGCCACCCTGGACCGCGACCCCACCCACCGCCTCGCCTTGCAGCTGGTGGCCGGCGTGCTGCTGGAGACCCACGACGAGGCGGGGGCCCTGGCCTTCGCCCGCGCGGGCCTGAAGGCCTGGCCCGATGACCTGCCCCTGCAGCGCATCGCGGCCGCGGCCCTCAGCCAGCAGGGCCAGGACGAGGACGCCCGCGCCGCCGCCACCCGGGCCCTGGGCCAGCACCCCGACCACCCCAGCCTGCTGTGGTTGCGGCTGGCGGCCATGCCCCATGTGTGCGCGGACGCGGCCCACGAGGCCCGGGTCTGCGGCACCTTCGAGGCCGATCTCGTGGCCTTGGAGCAGGCCGCGAATCGGGATCTCGCCCAAGACCCCGCCGCCTGGGCCGAGGCCATCAGCCCCGTCTTCCAGCGCCACTACCGGGGCGGCGACTGCCTGGAGGAACAACGCCGCGTGGGGGCCTTGCTGCATCGCAGCATGAACGCCCGCTTCCCGGCCTTGCCCACACCCAGGCCCAGCCCTCCTGGCGCCCGCATCAAGGTGGGCTTTGTGAGCGCCCACCTGCGCCAGCACACCATCGGCCGGCTCTTTGGCGGCTGGCTGCAGGGCATGGACCGGAGCCGCTTCAGCCTGGGCCTCTACGAGGTGGGGCCCTCGGGCGACGCCCACACCGAGGCCCTGGCCGCCCTCTGCGACCGCCGGGCCCAGGTGGGGGGCGATCTGGAGCGCGCCGTGCGCATCCTCTTGGCAGAGGCCAACGACGTGCTGATCTTCCCCGAGATCGGCATGCACCCGCGCCCCATGCAGCTCGCCGCCCTGCGCATCGCCCCCTTGCAGGCCGTGTCCTGGGGCCACCCCGTCACCACGGGCCTGCCCACGGTGGACCTCTTCCTCAGCAGCGCCGCCATGGCCGTCTCTCCCGACCGCGCCTGGACCACCGAGGAGCGCGTCGACCTGCCGGGCCTCTCCATCTCCTACCGCCCGCCGCCGCCGGAGTCGGGACCGGCGGACCGCGCCCGCTTCGGCCTGCCCGCCCAGGGCACCCTGCTGCTCAGCCCCCAGAGCCTCTTCAAGTACCGCCCCTTCGCCGATGACCTTCACGCGCGGATTCTGGCCGGATTGCCCGACGCCCGCCTGGCCTTTCTGGCCCACAGCGACCCCGCGGTCACCGCCCGCTTCCAGCAGAGAATGGCCGCGGCCTTGCGCCGCCAGGGCCTCGACCCCGACAGCCGGCTCTTCGTCGTGCCCCGCCAGGGCCACGCGGGCTGGATGGCCCTGCTGGCCTGCGCCGACCTCTACCTGGACAGCCCCGGCTGGTCGGGGGGCAATACCACCCTGGAGGCCCTGTCCCTGGGCATCCCCTGCCTGGCCTGGCCGGGCGATACGATGCGGGGCCGCCACAGCCTGGCCATGGTCACCCAGCTGGGCCTGCCCGAGCTGGCCCCGGCCAGCCCGGAGGACTGGGTGGCCCGCGCCATCGCCCTGGGCCAGGACCCCGCGGAGCGGGCCCGCTTGAGCGCCCGCATCCGGACCGGCATTCCCGGTCTGCTGGCGGATCAGCGGGGGCTGCGCGCCCTCGAAGATCTGCTCCAGCAGCGCGTAGACGCCCTGCGCGCCGGAATCAGCCCCGGGTGAGGGGCCGCACCGACACGGTCACGCCGCGCAGTCCCTTCTCCAACAGGCCCACCAGCTTCTGGGTTTCTGCAGAGAGGGAGGCCGTCCACGCGGCCAGATCGTCTCCCGCCACCGCGACCCCCGACACCACCACCGGCCCATCGGCCCGCAGGCCGCGAATCACCACGCTGCCCGAGGGCTTGCTGCCCCACAGGGTCAGGCGCGGCAGCAGCACCAGGCCGTCCTGGGCCGGGCTGAGGGCGCCCACCTGCACCAGGGCGGCCAGGTCGGTGAGGCTGAGCCCGGCGGGGGCGGCCTCGCCATCGGCGGTGGCCGGGGTCGCGCCCCCCGTGCGGCCGGCCTCCTCGCCAAAGATGACGGCGTTGATGCCCGGCGGCTCGGGGCGCATCATCGGGAAGTAGATGACATCGTCGATGGACTCGGTGCCTTCGAAGATCATCGCCATGCGCTCGATGCCCGGCCCGATGCCCGTGGTGGGGGGCATGCCGTGCTCCAGCATCTCGACGAAGCTGTAGTCCAGGGGGTGGCGCTCGTCGGCGGGCACATCCGAGCGGGCGTGGGCCTTGCGCCAGGTCTCCAGCAGCTTGCGGGGGTCGTTCTGTTCGGACCAGTTGTCGCCGCACTCGATGCCGCCGATGACCAGCTCGAAGCGCTCGACATAGCGGGGATCATCGGCCAGGGGCTTGGCCAGGGGCGAGATCTCGATGGGGTGCCCATAGACGAAGGTGGGCTGCAGCAAGGTGGGCCCGATGAGGTCGTCAAAGAGCCGGAAGAGGGCCTCGCCGATGCTGCCCTGGGCGGGCACACCCTGGGCCTTCAGCCAGCCATTGGCCGTCTCGACGTCGGGGCAGCTGCGGAAGTCGTGGCCGAAGCGCTCCAGCACCGCGTCGGCCATATTCACCCGGGCCCAGGGCTTCGCGAAGTCCACCTCGACCCCACGCACGTCGAAGGTAGTGCGCCCATAGGCCTTCTCACTGACGAATCGGAACATGCCCTCGACCAGGTCCATATTGTATTCGTAGTTTTCGTAGGCCGTCATGGTCTCGATCATCGAGAATTCGGGGTGGTGCGTCGAATCGATGCCTTCGTTTCGGAAGTAGCGCCCGATGGTGAAGACCTTGTCGAAGCCCGCGGCGATCATGCGCTTGAGGTACAGCTCGTGGCTGATGCTCAGGTACATGTCCTGGTGCAGGGCGTTGAGGTGGGTCAGGAAGGGCCGGGCCGTCCCACCACCATAGAGCGACTGCAGAATGGGGGTGTGAACCTCGATGAAGCCCCGCTCATAGAGATACTGGCGCACCGCAAAGTAGAGCTTGCCCAGGCGGTCGAAGGTGGCGCGCTTCTCGGGCTCCATGGTGTGGTGCAGGTAGCGCTGGCGCAGGATGCGCTCGCGGTCCTTGAGGCCGGCCCACTTGTCGGGCAGGGGGCGCAGGGTCTTGGTGAGCAGGCGCACCGAGGTGACATCCACCGAGATCTCGCCGCGCTTGGTGCGCATCACGGTGCCGGTGGCCTCGATGATGTCACCCAGGTCCAGCAGGCGCAGGTTCTCGAAGCCCAGGTTGCCCGTGGCCGGATCGGGCTCCCCCACGCTCTTCTTGCGCACGAAGAGCTGCACCTTGCCCTGCTGGTCCTGCAGATCGGCAAAGGTGAGGTTGCCCTGGGACCGGTAGGCCATCATGCGCCCGGCCACGGTCACCACCTGGCCCTCCATCGCGTCGAAGTCCTCCAGCAGCGCGTCGGTGTAGTGGGTCCGGTGGGCGGTGCTGGGGTAGGCGGGGAAGCCCAGCTCAGCGAGCTGATCGAGCTTGTCGATGCGATCCTGGCGGATCTGGACGATGCGGGGCGTGGCCATGGGGGCTCCAGAGCGAGGTCGGGGGGGCGGGCTAACCGGTCCTGGGCTGAAGCGGCTCGGCCATGAATGCAGCAGCGCCCCGTCCGGACGCTGGGTCTGAACGGGGCGCTGGGGCTGATCCGCAGTGAGGGCGATCAGTGGTGGCCGCCGCCGGCGTTGAGGTAGAGGCCGACGACGAAGACGACGGCGACCACGATGCCGAAGATCCAGGAGACCCAGCCCGGGTACTTCTCGAGGACGCCATTCCGCTGGGGGTGACTGCTGCTGGACATGCTGGACTCCGGGGGCGGCTGAGCGAGGGAGACAGAGGCTATCTGGCCCACCCCGGGTCGATCAAGGCATTTGTGCATCGCGCCAGGGGCCATGGCAGGACCCACAAGGGGCCGACGGCGCCGCCGAGCACGCGCAAGACCTCGCTCCGACGGCCGAAGGGCACCGCCATTCAAGGCGGGCGTTGTCACATTCCGTCACGACCACTTGCGCAGAATGGAGTAACGACACCGTAACTGCATGGGGGGACCTCCATCGATACCCTGCTCCTGTCACCGCATGATGGACGGATCAACCATGAAGCCAATCACCGCAGCCGAGCCCCTGGTCGAGGCCCTGCTGGGCCTGGACCTGCCCGTCGCCTGGACCTCGGGCACCGGCCCTCCCCAGATCAACGCCGCCTGGCTGCAGGCGCAGCTGCCCATGCCCCTGTCGGCAAGGCAAGACGCCGAGCAGCTGGTGATCGCGGGCGCCGAGGTCGAGACCCGGGTGGACGGCTGCATGCTGGCCACCGACACCGGAGCGCTGCTGCTGGCGCTGCCTGCGTCTGAGGAACGCCGCGCCTGGTTTCTGCACGAGGTCCGCAACCTGGCCTGGGCCGTGGCCTGCGGGGTGCGCGAGCTGGCCGAGGCCAACCCCATGGAGGCCTCCCTGGTGCTCTCCGACCTCGCCTTTGCCACCACCCACCTCGAGCACCTCTGCCACGCCGAGATGGGCTCCCGCAGCATCGGCCACACCACCCTGGCGGGCGCCGCCACCGCCATCGTCCGCATGGCCCGCCGCAGCTGCGACATCCCCATCGAGCTGAGCTGCGCCGTGGATGCCTTCGCTGCCGTGCAGATGCATCCCGCCGACTTCACCCGCGCCCTGCTCAACCTCATCCTCAACGCCGCGGAAGCCCTGCGAGGGGCAGCCAGCCCCATCCTGCCAATCCAGGTGCGGGTGGGCCGCCAGGAGCCCGACGGGCTGCACCGCATCCAGGTGTTGGACCGTGGTCCTGGCCTGGCTGGCAAAGCCGCGGAGGACCTCTTTGACCGCGGCGTCTCGGGATCGGCGAAGGGCACCGGCATCGGCCTCTTCGAAGTGCGCAGCCTCGCGCGCCTCGCGGGCGGCGACGCCACCTTGCAGCAACGGCCGGCGGCGGGGCCATCGCCGAGCTGCGTCTGCCCGGCGCCATCCTCAAGCGGCGCCCGGCCGCCAGCGCCGGCGAACGCCGCGCCGACACCCGCCTGCACCCCTCGCAACAGACCCGCTGCGTGCTCATCGGCACCGAAGGAACCGACAACGCCGACGTGGTGGATTGGTCCAGCACCGGCCTGCGCCTGCGCAGGCACTCCGACAGCCCACCGCCCACGCGGGCAGAGGCCATCCTGCACCGCGGCTCGGATCCGCGCCCCGTCACCGTCGAGCTGGAGCTGGTCCGCATCGCCGCGCCCGCGGACGCCTGCTACCGCTTCGCCGACCCCGAGCGCTGGATCGGCCCCCTCTGCATCGTGGGCCGCTGGCTGGACACCGACCGGGCCCAGCCCCAGGCCTGAACGCCGTCAGATGTCGCGCTCGCCGTCGCTGCCCTTCCACTGCACCCGGTAGAGGTCCCGGCGCCGATCATTCCAGTTCTGCACGGTGCCCTGGCGCTTGTGGCGACGCAGCGCTTCAAGGTCCAGATCGTGGGCCAGCACCGTCTCCAGGTTGGGCTCGGCCTCGATGGCCAGGCCATCCCGGGCAAAGGGCAGATCCGAAGGCGTGAGCACCGCCGACTGCGCATAATGGACGTCCGCATTCTCCACAAAGGGGAGATTGCCCACACAGCCCGCCGTCACAACGAATTGGTGGTTTTCGATGCAACGGGCCTGGGCGCACAGCCGCACCCGCTGGTGGCCATAGCGATCGTTGGTATTGTAGGGCACAAAGAGCAGTCGAGCGCCCTTGTCCGCCACCACCCGGGCCAGCTCGGGGAATTCCACGTCGTAGCAGATCAAGATGCCGATGGTGCCGCAGTCGGTGTCAAAGACGTCGACCCTGTCGCCACCCCGGATGCCCCACCAGCGCGCCTCCGAAGGCGTGACGTGGATCTTCTTCTGGGAGGCGATGCTGCCGTCCCGCCGGAAGAGGTAGGCCGAGTTGAACAGGTCCTCGCCTTCCAACGTGAACTGGCTGCCACCGATCACATTGATGTTGTATCGAACGGCCAGATCGTTGAAGAGTTCGAGGTAGCGCGGCGTGAACTCCGCCAGGCGGCGGGCCGCCGTGCCCGGCCGCGTCTTGCCGATCAGCGACAGCAGCTGCAGGGTGAAGAGCTCGGGGAAGAGCACGAAGTCGGACTTGTAATCCGAGGCCGTCTCGACGAAGAAGGTGCACTGGCGCTCGAACTCGGTGAAGTCCGTGATGGGCCGCATCAGGTACTGCACCAAGGACACGCGCACCGGCTGCACCGCGCGCCGGGTGCGCCGGGACCGCTTGGACACATGGTCGAGGTTATTCCACTCCAGGCTGGTGGCATAGCCGCCAGAGTCCTCGTCACAGCTCAGGTAGTCGGCGATCAGCTCCTTGAGCACGAAGCCATTGGCAAGCTGGGCGGTCAGCACCGGGTCGAAGATGCGGCGGGCGATGACCTCGTCCACATACTCGCGGGCCGTCATCTCGGCCGCGCGGGGCGCATAGCCGGGGATGCGGCCTCCAATCATCATCCGGGCGAGGTTGCGGTCCCGGCAGAGGGACTTGCGGGCATCGTAGAGACGCCGCGACAGCTTCATGCCACGGTACTCCGGGTGCACCTGGATCTCGATGCCGTAGAGGCTGTCGCCCTCGGGGTCATGGTTTCGAATATAGCCATTGTCCGACATCTGCCAGAAGTCGGACCAGTTGCTGTAGTCGCCATATTCCACGATGAGGTGGGCGGCCGAAGCCACCAGCTTCTCATCCATGAAGATGCCCAGCTGGGATTCAGGCCACGCCTTGAGCTGGCTCTTGAATTGGTCTTCGGTCCAGGGCTGCATGGTGGGAAAGCATGCAAGCTGGAGGGCGACGAGGGCTTCAAAGTCCCCCGGGACGAGGCTGCGGAGGATGACGGAGGTTTCGTAGTCACTGAGTTCAATCTTCATATCGACCCCTAATGCGCCGAGGGCTGCTGCGCCCCCGGGCCCGCCCCTCAGCCCGCGCTGTCGCCCTGCCCCCGCCGGCGGATGCCCAACTTCAGCAGACGACTCTGCAGGGTGGTGGGCTTCAGTCCCACCAGCGCCGCCGCACCCTCGGGACCATAGATGCGCCCCTCACATCGGCGCAAGGCCTCTTCGAGGTATTGGCGCTCATTCTCGACCAGCGTGGGCAGCGGCTGCAGCTCCGATCTGGGGGGCGCCGAGCGCGCGGGGGGCGCGGGCGCCAGCCCCAGGTGTCGCACCTCCAGGCGCCCCTGGGGCAACAAGAGGGTGGCCCGCTCCAGGCTGTTGAGCAGCTGACGGATATTTCCGGGCCAGGGGGCGGCCCGCAGCGCGACCTGGGCCTCGGGGGAGAGGATCCAGGGACCGCGCCCGCCCCGCCGCGCCGGCCCCTCCAGAAAGCCTCGCGCCAGCGGCAGCAGGTCCTCCGGCCGCTCCCGCAGGGGGGGGATCTGCAAGGGGAAGACCGCGAGCCGGTAGTAGAGGTCCTCGCGAAAGCGGCCCGCCCGCACCGCCGCGGGCAGATCGACGTGGGTGGCAGCGATCACGCGCACATCGACGCCAAGGGTGCGGTCGGACCCCACCGCCTCGAATCGACCCTCTTGCAAGACCCGCAGCAGCCGGGTTTGTGCAGAGAGGGGCATATCGCCAATCTCGTCCAGCAGCAGGGTGCCCCCGTCCGCTGCGAGAAAGCGCCCCGGTCGGTCCTTCACCGCGCCCGAGAAGGAGCCCTTGACATGACCGAAGAGCTCGCTCTCCAACAGGTTTTCGGGGATGGCCGAACAGTTCAACTGCACAAAGGGGCGGTCGCGGCGGGGGCTCCACGCGTGCAGGGCCTGGGCCACCACCTCCTTGCCCACCCCCGTCTCGCCCTGGATCAGCACGGGCAGCGTGCTGCCGGCGGCGAGCTTCGCAAGGCTCACCTGGGCCTGCATCGCGGGCGAGAGGCTGGCTCCAGGCGCCGACAGGCCGCATCCGATCCGCCCGCCTCTTCGGTCAAGCGACGATTCTGCTCCTCCAGGCCCCGCCGGTAGGCGTCCAGGCGCGTGGCCTGCTCTGCAAAGAGCATGGCCAGCGACACCAGCTGACCGTAGACGCCGGCGAGATCCACCACCGCCGGACCATAGGCCCCACAGGTGCTGCGGTCCAGGGTGATGAGGCCCAGCGACCGGTCGCCTGCAAAGAGGGGCACCACCATGCAGGAGTGCCCATAGGGCAGGTCCAGGACCCCATCGAAGGGGTCGCCCTCGGCCGATGCGTGGTGGTGGGCCTCCAACGGAAGCGGGCGGCGCAGCGCCATGGCCCGCGAGATGGAGGGGAAGCGGGACAAGTTGAGAATATGCGCCTGAACCGCATCATCGGCGAGCGGCCCCGCCGCGGCCACCACCTCCAGGCGGCCGCCTTCCAGCCGCCACACCACCGCGAGATCACAGGGCACCACCTCGCGCAGGGCCAGCAGCGCCCCGGTGAACAGCTCGGCTTGGGCCGCAGGTTGAGAGACCAGGGCCGCAAGCTCGCCGATTCCCGGGGCGCGGGCGCTCACGCCTGGCCCAGCCAGCCGGCCAGCTCATCCGCGCCGCCGATATGGGCGCCGTCGATGAAGACCTGGGGGGTGGTGGCCTTGCCTGCCACCGCCAGCAGGCGGGAGTGGTTGGCGGGAACCTCCTGCCAATCCAAGCCCCGCTCCTTCAACATCGCCTTGGCGCGGGTGCAGTGGGCGCAACCGGGCTTGGTGAACATCAGGATCTCGGCGGGCAGCTTGGCCTGGGGGTCGATATACTTGAGCATCGTGTCTGCATCGGAGACCAGGAAGGGGTCGCCTTCGACATCGGGCTCGATGAACATCTTCTGCACCACGCCATCCTTGACCAGCATGGAGTAGCGCCAGGAGCGCTTGCCAAAGCCGATGGCGCTCTTGTCCACCAACAGTCCCATGCCGTCGGTGAAGGCGCCGGTGCCATCGGGGATGAAGGTGATGTTTTCGGCCTCCTGGTCGGCCTTCCAGGCGTTCATCACGAAGGTGTCGTTGACGGAGACGCACAGGATGCTGTCCACGCCGCGGGCCTTGAGCAGGGGGGCGAGACGGTTGTAGCGGGGCACATGGGCGCTGCTGCAGGTGGGCGTAAAGGCGCCGGGCAGGCTGAAGACCACGACGGTCTTGCCTGCAAAGAGGTCGGCGGTGCTCAGCTTCTCCCAGTGGTCATCGTTGCGTACGGGGAAGACGACCTCGGGGACAGACTGGCCTTCGCGGTTCTTGAACATGGGGGCTCCGGGGGAGGTTGGTGAGGGACACACCCACACTCAAGCAAGGGGCGTGCCAGGTCGGGGCTCGGCGAGAATGCGCCCGTCTGGGCATGGGCCCGCACCGAGAACCGATATTTCGGTGCTCTACCCCAACGATATTTCGGTGCAACGAAATACCGTCATCGCGATCAGAGGGCGCGCAGCTCGGGCCGATCTCGGCCGAGAGAGAAGACCGGCGGGCTGCCCAGGGGGGCGGGCACGCTGATCCACGCGGGCCCGCTATGGGCCTCCCCCGACCACAGGTAAAACCACTCTCCCGCGGGCAGATAGAGGTCCCGCTCCACCACGCCCTCGTCCACAATGGGCGCCACCAGCAGATCTCCCAGCAGGTACTGATCCGAGATGCCCCAGGTTTCCGGGTCGTCGGGGAAGGCCAGCATCAGGTGGCGCACCATCGGCGCCCCGGTCTCCGCCGCCGCTTGCCCCAGGGCCATCAGCTCGGGCCCCAAGGCGTCGTGGATGCGGCTCATGCGGGCGAAGTGGGCCAACGTCTCTTCATCGCTGTCCCAGCGCCAGTTCTCGTCCCTTTCATTGCCATCGTGGGTGCGCAGGAAGGGGCTGAAGGCGCCCAGCTCGGTCCAACGCCAGTACAGCTCGCGGGTGCTGGGCCCGCCCGAGAAGCCCGCCACGTCGTGGGTCACGAAGGGCTGCCCCGACATCGACACATTCAGCATCAGCGGCACCACCGTGGGCAGACCGTCGGTGGGCAGGAAGTCGGCCTCCTGGTCGCCCATCCAATGGATCATCGCCACGGACTGCACCCCCGTCCAACCCGACCGGGCAAACATCAGCCAGTCGCCATCGGGGCGCAGCTCGTCCATGACCTCGCGGGTCAGGCGCTGCCAGGCCTCGGGGTAGCGGTTGTGGGCCGCCGCCGCGTCCGAAGCATCGGCCAGCACGGCGTCGATGGGCAGCCACTCGGCAAAGTCGGCCATCCAGCCATCCAAGCCCACCTCGGTCACCGCTGCAGAGAGGTGCGCCTTGATATAGTCCCGCGTGTCTGCATTGTTGAGATCCGCCGTGGTCATATTGCCCCGGGGACCGACGAAGGTGTAGACCTCGCCCGTATCGGGATGCAGGGGCAACATGCCGCCGGCCACCATCTCGTCCCAATGTTGCAGGGCCGGATCCACAAAGGGGTTCATATAGCCCACGATGCGGTATCCCCGGCCCTTCAGCTCGGCGAAAAATGCGGCGATGTCGGGGTAGAGTTCCGCTTCATCGGCCAGCCACCGATACTGCACGCCATAGCCGCCGCCCACATTCTCGCGGCGGCCGGACCAGTCCTGCACCCACAACACCGTCGCGTCGATGCCCGCGTCCTCCATGGATTGCACCTGCTCGCGCACCCGCTCCTCGCCGCCTTGCATGCACATCCAGGTGCCATAGGCCCAGACCGGCGGCGCTTGGGGCCGGCCCACAACCTCGCCCAGCTGGGCCAACACATCCATGGGGGAGGGCCCATCCATGACCCGCCAGGTGAGCGCATCACCGCTCATCACCTCCACGGTCGCCACCTCGGGATCCGCCGCACAGAGGTCCACATTCACCCGGTGGTCGGTCTCGATGAGCACGCCAAAGCCCCGGGCGTCCACATACCAGGGCATGGGAAAATAGCTGGTGTAGGCGTCCCCGGAGAAATTCCAGGAGGAGCCGTCCCGGCCGATGCCCTGCTCGCTCAGGAAGACCCGGAAGGCCTGGCCGCGCTGGTCGGTGGCCGCCGTCTGGGCACCAAAGCCATGAAAGCTGCCGGAGGCGTCGCAGCGAATGGGAAGCACCACGCTGTCGGCACCGTCGGGGACCTGCAGGCGAAAGCGCGTGGCCGCACCCACCCGGTCCACCTTGAGCAGGGCCCGATCCTCCCCTTGCCCATAGACCAGCCACGTCTCTGCGCCTTGCAACAGGACCCGAGGGGGGCCGTCAAAGCCCCGCTCCGCCTCGTCGGTGCGGGTGAAGCGCCACATGCCCAGGTTGGCCTCCACCGTCTCGTCGACCTGCCGGGTGGCAAAGGGCTGGCCCGGGGCCGTGGCAAAGCCGGCGCGGCCGTCCACCACCAGGCTGAGGCTGCCATCGGCGCCCAGGTCCAGGCGGGCGCCATCGCCCAGGTCTACCGAGTCCAGCGGCGGGGGGCCGGCGCAGGCGCCGATCCAGGCCAGGGGAAGCGTTGCGAGGCCGGTGAAGACGGTGGGCCAGCGGCAGGTCGGGGGCATGGGCTCTCCGGGCGACGCCTGCAGGTTAGCCCAGCGCGGCGCGAATTCCAGCGCGCGGAGGAGCCCCATGACCCCCCAGAACCTGCTCGCCCGCCGACTGGCGCCCCTGCAGGGCCTGCCCGAGCCCCTGCGCCGCCTGGGCGTCACCGCGGCGGTGCGCTTCGCCGTGCCCTTTGTGGGGACGGCCGGCATCCAGGTCGAGCGCCTCGAGATCGGGCGCGGGGTCTTCACCCTGGCCTATTCGCGGAAGGTGGGCAACCACATCGGCGGGGTGCACGCTGCGGCCATGGCCCTGCTGGCCGAGACCGCCACGGGCCTGGTGGTGGGCATGAGCGTGCCCGACGACAAGCTGCCCCTCTGCAAGCGCATGGACGTGGCCTATGTGCGCCGCTGCGTGGGCGGCCTGCGGGCCGACGCCACCCTCAGCGCCGCCGACATCGCCCGCATGCAGGCCGAGCCCAAGGGCGAGGTCACCGTGCCGGTGGTGGTCACCGACGACAGCGGCCAGGCCCCCATCCAGGCCACGATGGTCTGGGCCTGGGTGCCCAAGAGGCGCTGAATCGCCGGCGCTACTCGACGCAGACCGCGTCGGGCCAGACATCCTCGTTGTTGGTCTCGACGCACTCGTAGAGGGCGCCCACGCCGCTGCTGTCTTCGTCGGCGGTCACCGTGGGGGCTGCTCCGGCCAGGGTGCCGCCCACCACCTCGAAGGTGACCGTGGCGCTGCTGCTTCCCGGCGCGATGGTCCCGCTCAGGGCGATGGCGTCCAGGATGGGGCCGCCGGGATCGGCCCGCAAGCTGAGCTGCAGGCCCGCGGGGGCGTCGATATTGCCGGCATTCAGCATGCGCGCCTGCACCAACACATTGCCTTCCGAGCACTCGTCCTCGCAGACATCGAGGATCTCGGCCACCAGGTCCCAATATTCACTGGGGGGCCGGCCCACGTCACCGCTGCGGAAGCTGTTGTAGAGCGCGAAGTTGTTGCCGGTGGGGGCGTCGATGCTGCCATCGTCGTTGATATTGGTGATGTGGTAGCTGTGTTGGCTCCACCACTTGCGGCCGGGGGGCCAGGAGTGGCCGGCGTCGCCATAGACCGTCAGCGCCCCGATGGAGGAGTTGCCATTGCAGTGCCCCAGCACGATCTCGACCTCACCGTCGTTGTCCACGTCGGCCACCACCGGGGTCTCCAGGATGGTGTAGGAGGCGTGGCCGGTGGAGCTGAACTTCAGGCTGCCATCGCGCCCATTGAAGAACCGGATGGCCGTCTCGTCGGCATAGAGCACCTCGGGGTAGCCATCCATCTCGAAGTCGAAGAGGGTGGGCCCGGCCGCACCCGAGGAGTCGGTGATGCTGGCCCGCCACATCTCGGACCCGCCCCACTCCAGGGCGATGAGGCTGTTCTGCGCAGCAAAGACGATCTCGGGCACGCCGTCGCCATCTAGGTCGTCCACCGCCGGCGCCCCCAGGTTGCCCGAATAGGTCAGGGGGCCCCAAGCCGGGCTGCCGTCGCTCTCCATGCCATAGACATAGATGCCGCTGGTCTTGACGATCTCGCCCTCGCCGTCCAGGTCGAAGTCGGCGATGGCCACCAGCCCGTCCAATCCACCATTGGACCAGACCACGCTGCCATTGGCGTCATAGGCGGCGTTGCCCGTGACCACCTCGACCTGGCCGTCGCCGTCCAGATCCACCGCTGCAGACAGGGCGCCATAGGTGCCTCCGTAGGCCGAGCCCCCATAAGGCGCAGCCCCCTTGCCCAGGCTGCCCTGGCCCCGGGTGGCGCCGTTGGCTCCGTTGAGGATGGCATTGCCCAGGATGACCTCGGGCTGCCCATCTCCGTCCAGATCCGAGATGGAGGGGTAGTTGTAGCCATAGGGGTCGGTGGCCAGGGAGGACACCGCCGTACACCACAGCTCGGCACCGGTATTGCCCGTCAAGGCGCAGACGGTGCTCGCGCTGGCGGTGATGACATCGGGCCAGCCGTCGTTGTTGACGTCGCCCAGGGCGAAGCCGCCATCCTGGCCATAGGCCCGGCTGGTATTCTGCCAGGCCACGCCGGAGCCATCGCCCCAAAGTGCATAGACGCCGCTGCCCTGGTAGAGCAGGATGACCGGCATGTCGTATCGGTCGAGATCCCCGTCGCGGTCGCTGTCCACGATGACGCCCACGGCGGGCGGGCCACAGAAGCTGGAGCTGCCCCAGGACCACTCGGTCACCGGCGTGAAGGTGCCGGTGCTATAGGTCACCTCGCAGGCGGTGTTGAGCGCGATGCTGCCCAGGGGCGTCTCGGTGAAGGACTCGCAGACGGTGGGATCGTCGGGCTCGGTGTCGCCGCCGGTGCTGCCGCCGTCCCCCCCGCCACCGTCGCCGACGCCGCCCCCGCCGTCGGTCAGCCCGCTGTCACCGTCGCCGCCTTCGGCCTTGTCGTCGGCGTTGAAGTTGTAGTCGCTGCAAGCGGCCAGGGCGCTCAGGCCCGATGCGGCGAGCAGCAAGCAGGCAGAGGGGGACAGGGAGGGGGGGCGCGCGCTCAGGTGCATGGGGGCCTCGGTGGAAGGCCCTCAGCATAGCCGCAATCCAAGGGCGCGCGGGCGGATCGCCCCAGAAGGGATAGGGCGCCGCCCTGCGTCCCCCGCCCGCCCCAGAGGCCCCCGTGCAGAAGTGGCAGCTGCTCGACACCGGCCCCGTGCCCGACTCCACGTCCACCATGGAGCTCTTTGAGCGCCCCGGCGAGGTGGCGATTCGCGTGGACGGGCGCGAGCTGATGAGCAGCCGCATGCACGGATCGGAAGATGCCCTGGCGGATCTGGCCTGCGACATCGTGGGCGATCGGCCCCGGGCGCGCATCCTGGTGGGGGGGCTGGGCATGGGCTTCACCCTGGCCGCTGCCCTGCGAAGGGTGGGTCCGGCCGCCCAGGTGGTGGTGGCCGAGCTGGTTCCCGCCGTCGTGCGCTGGCACCGCGGGCCGCTCGGGCAGGTGGCTGGCCACCCCTTGGACGACCCCCGGGCCGGCCTCTTCGAAGGCGACGTGGGCGCCGCCATTCGCGAAGAGCAAGGCGCCTGGGACGCCATCCTGCTGGATGTGGACAACGGTCCCCATGGCCTGACCCGGGTGGCCAACGACTGGCTCTATGGCTGGCACGGCCTGGAGGCCGCCCGCGAGGCCCTGCGCCCCGGCGGCGTGCTGGCCGTGTGGTCCGCCGCCCCCGACGCCCCCTTCACCAAGCGCCTGCAAAAGGCCGGCTTTGACGTGTCGGTCGAGCCCGTGCGGTCCCGGGGCAAGAAGGGCGGCCAGCGCCACATCGTCTGGGTGGCCCGTCGGGGCTGACCACCTTCAACGCGCGATCAGCAAGCCCTCGGCCAGCAGCGCATCGACCAGCTCGGCGTCTTCTCCGGGATCGCAGCCCAGGCGGCGGGCCTCGGCCTCCAAGGCCGGGCGGGGCGCGGGCACGGCGGCGAAGGCCAACAGGGCCACCAGGCCGTCAGAGGCAGCGCCCACCGACAGCTCACCTGCGGCGTCCACCTCGATGAGGATGTGCTCCTGCGGCCCATCTTCAACGGGACGGGGCCCGCGCTGGCCCGCCACCAGGGCCGCCACCGGGTCGGGGCCCAGCTCGGCCCGAATGCGCAACCAGGCGGCGTGGGCCGCTGCAGAGACGGTCAGGGCCTCCACCCCCGGGCGGCAACAGAGCCCTGGCCCCGCGGCGCGCTCCCGGCGGCGGGCCCGGGCCAGGGCCAGCTCCAGGCGGGTGATCTCCCCTCCCCCCTGCCCCAGGGCGAAGGGGCCGAATTCCAGGGCCATCGACCCCCGGGTGGACAAGCAGCGGGCAAAGGCCGCCGAGGAGAAGTAGGCGTCCACGGCTGCGATGCCCAGGATGGCCGCCCTGACCGGATACTCGTCCAGCAGCGCGTGAACGCCACGGCTGCGCCGAAAGCGGTCCGTGGACCAGCCCCGGGGGTCCACCCGCAGCAGCAGGGCCCGCTCCGCTTCGGTCAGGCCCGCGACGGGGCCGGCCAACAGCGCCCCAACATAAGCGGGATCATAGAGCATGCGCACCATGGCCTGGCGCAAGGCAGGCACCCGACGACCGGTCATTCCTGCAGCCCCAGGGCGGGGCCCAGGCGGGCCAGCACCTCGGCATAAAGCGGCAGCACTGCGGGCAGGGGGTTGCGCTCGCACTCCACCACCACCGCCTTCAGGTTGGGGGCCCGCGCCGCCACATGGTCGGCGATGCGCCAGGTGTCGGGCAAGACATCCGTGCCGTGGTCGTCATCCACCCAATGCAAGCCCTCGTGGTCGCGCTCGGCGCCGCCCGCGATGTGCAGCTCCACCACGCGATCCAGGGGGAAGGCGTCCAGGCCCGTCAGGGCGTCGTGCCCCATCAGCCGCTGGTAGAGGGCGAGGTGGGCGCAATCCAGCAGCATGCCCGTGTCTGCATCTTCGAGCAGCCGCGCAAAGAAGTCCAGCAGGTGCAGATCCCCCACAAAGGTGGTGCCGGGCGGGTTCTCGGGCAGGACCTCCAGCCCGGTGGCGGCCCGCAAGGCGGCGATGCCATCGGCCATGGGCCCCACCTGCTCGGCTACAAGAATGGGCGGCAGCAGCAAGAGCTGGCCCCGATCCCGCCGGCCGAAGTGCCACATGCCCGCGTCGCCGCACAACCAGGCCGGGCGCAGGATCGCCTGCGCCTGTCTCAGCGAATCCAACCAGGCCGGGTCGAGATCCTCGGGCTCGTCGAGGTTGATGTCGAGGAAGTGGTGGGTGGTGGGCGGGCCCGCCGCGGCCCAGGCCCGGGCCTGGGCGTCGAGTCCCCGGGACAGCTCGACGCCAACCTCCAGAAAGCCGCCGTAGCGGGCATCGTGGGCCCGCAGCGCCAGGGGGTCCAAGGCGCCGGGAGCGGCCCCCGCCCCATATTCGGTGCTCAGACCCAGGCCCAGGCGGGGGAGCTGGGTGACGCGGTGAAGAAAGCCCATGGGCGAGGGCTATCCAAGGCCGGCCCGGGGGGCGAGGGTGCCGCAGCGGGGGCTGGGATAGGGCGCCCCGGTGACCCCCGATCAGGCGATCCGGCTGCGCCCCGACGGCCCCTATGATCTGCGGCGCAGCCTCTTCGGGCTGAGCTGGGTGCAAGGCGACCCCACCCACCGCTGGTTTGAGGGCGCCCTGTGGCTGGCGCGGCGCTGGTCGGGTGAGGGGGCCACGCTGCGCATCCATGAAGACGGGGACGCGATCTCCGTGGCGGCATGGGGTCCGGGTGCATCGGCCGCCCTGGAAGCGGCCCCCGAGCTGCTGGGTCTGCACGACGACCCCACCCGCTTTGCCCCCGATCACCCCTTGCTGGCCAGCCTGCTCAGCCAGCAGCCGGGCCGGCGCCTGCCCCGCACCCGACAGGTCATGGACGCCCTGGTGCCCACGATACTGGGCCAGCTCATCACGGTGCGGGAGGCCTCTTTGCGCTACCGGGACCTGGTGCGGCGCGATGGCGAGCCGGCCCCGGGGCCTGGCGACCGCTGGTTGGCCCCGGCACCCGCCCTGTTGGCCCGCATGGCCACCTGGCGCTTTCGCCAGCTGGAGATCGGCCTGCGACCGGCCGAGACCCTGCGCCGGGCCGCCGAGCGGGCCAGCCGCCTCGAGGAGGCCGCCCACATGCCCCTCGACGCTGCCATGGCCCGCCTGCAGGCCATCCCCGGCATCGGCCCCTGGACGGCCAGCAGCACGTTGGCCACCGCGCTGGGTGACGCCGATGCGGTGATCACCGGCGACCTGCACATGCCCCGGGCCGTGGTCTATGCCCTGACCGGCGAGGCGCAGGGCGACGACGCCCGCATGCTGGCCCTGCTGGAGCCTTTTCGCCCCCACCGCGGCCGGGCCCAGCGCCTGCTGCTGTCAGCGGGCCCCAAGCAGCCCCAGCGGGGCCCCCAGCTGGGCCGGGATCCCCGCTACCGGCCGGATTAGTTCAGCCAATCGGCGGCGCCGAATCGGTCGAAGGGCCCCTACTGGCCCGCGACACGCCGATTCTGCACCTGCACCGACATCCGCATCTCCATGCCCTGCGGGGGCAGGTCGGCGGGCATCTCGTCCAGGGAGATGTTCACGGACATGTTGAGGTCCACCCCGGCCTTTCCCGAGGCCGGCACCAGGTGGTCCAGCTCCACCACAGCCTGACCGCTGCCACCGGAATCGAAGCGGGCGATGTCCACCCGCGCGCCCGGGGGCAGGCCCTGCATGCCGTTCATCTCGCCCACCACCGTCTGCTGCACCGAAGAGTCGAGGGTCAACCGGGCGCCCTCGCGGCTGCTCAGGGTGACCTCGGTGCGCTCGCCCACGGGGATGCCGTTGGCGTCGGTGCGCTTGAGCACCTCCCACTTTGCCCCCACGCCCACCGCCTCCGTGGGCATGGGCAAGGACAGGGCGGTGGCCTGCTGCTGAAGCTGACGGATCTGCTCCTGGAGTTCGGCCGGGGCGTCGTCGGGCAACGAGAAGTCCGCCGACAGGGTGCGCCCGGTGGCGTCGATCTCGACCGCCCCGGTCATGCCGGTCAAGGACGCCAGCGTGCTGCGCAGGCTGGTCATGGCCTCGGCCGGCAGCAGGTCGGAGTCGTCGATGCTGTAGTCCAGCACCTGGGCCGAATAGGCGATGTGGCCCTGGGGGTTGATGCCGGTGACCTCGACCGCCATGGAGAAGTGCTGGGTGGGCAGGGCCATCGCCGGCAGGGCCATGCCGGCCATCGACATGCTCATCTGCATATCCATGTCCACTGCCACCACCTCACGCTGGCCGACAACGGGGGTCAGGCGCAGGCTCTCGCGGGGTTCGGCGCCGGGATCCACCAGGCGCACCAGGACGCCCTCGGCCGGCAGGGTGGCCGCCCAGGCCGGCAGCGGGGCCCGGGCGGGGCCGCCGCGGGGGCCGCCGCGGGGGCCAGAGCGGGCGCGCTCACGGGCGCGCCCTTCTTGGGCTTCTTGGGCTTCTTGGCCGCAGCGTCCAGGGGCAGGAGCAGCAGCGGCAAGAGCAGCAGGACGCGTCGCATGGGGCCTCCATAGGGCTGCAACGGCGGCCCGCAGCAGCGTCTTAGCCGACCCGACTCCGAGACGTCCAACGCGCTACCCTGCGCGACAGGAGAGATGCGTGGACCTGACGCCGCCCCCGGCCAACCTCAGCCTGCGAGACCCGCGCAACCGCTTCGCGCTGGCGGTGGGCCTGCTGGCGATGGCCGCCCTGCTCTTTGGCCACGTCCACGCCATTCGCAAGCCCCCCCTGGCCTGGGCGAGCTGGGTGCTGATGGCCTTTGGCGCCTTGCCCCTGGCGGGGGCGGTGCTGCTGGATCTCAAGACGCGCGGCCTGCCGCGCCTGCTCGCGGGCCTGGCCCTGGCCCTGGCCCTTGGGGGGCTGCTGCTGGGCAGCGCCGTGGCGCCCATTCGGGCATATCTCGCCGAGAATGAAGTCAGTGGGCTCATCCTCGCCCTATCCAGCCTGGGGTGCAGCATCGGCGCGGCTGCCAGCGGGCGGGTGGATCTGGGCGCCTGGGACGCCCGCCTGGGGGACTGGCGCTGGTGGGGGCCGCGCACCGGCGCCTTGTGCCTGGCCATCCCGATCTTTGTGGGTTTGTGGGTCTGGGCCGACCCCCGCATGCGCGAGGTCTACCCCTACTACAAGCCCGCCCGCGAAGACTTCGGCGTGCTGATGGCCTGGTGCGCCTGCATGGCCCTCTATTTCCTGGGCTGGGAGTTCTTCTGGCGGGGCTTCTTGCTGCGCGGGGTGGCCCGAATTGCTGGCCCCATGCAGGCCATCCTGTTTTCGGCCCTGCCCTTCTTCCTCACCCACAAGGGCAAGCCCGAGACCGAACTGGTGGCGTCCTTTTTCGGCGGGCTGCTTCTGGCCGCCTTCTGTTGGCGCTCCCGCAGCTTCTTGCCCGGGCTGCTGCTGCACACCACCCTCAATACGAGCATCCAGGTGCTCTGCTTTCTCTGGTGAGGGCCATCGACGCCAGCGCCACCCGCTTCGCCGACCCGGTGGAGCTCTACGATTTGTGCCACCAGTGGCTGGATCACGCCGCCCACGGCGCGCGGCTGGCTGCGGCCTTGCATGGGGCGGGGCTGCCACCCGGCGCCCGGGTGCTGGAGGCCGCCTGTGGCAGCGGCCTGTGGCTGGCGGCCCTGGGGGCGACTTTACACTGAGCGGCTTTGATCTCGACGAGGCCAGCCTGCGGCGGGCCCGGGGTCGGGTGCCCGGCGGCCACTTCTTTGTGGGGGATCTCGCAGACTGGGCGCCGCCAGCGCAGGTGGACGCGGTGCTCGCCCTCTTTGGGGCCCTGGCCTACCTCTCGGATGCGTCCCTGCCGGGTGGGGCCCGCTGCATCCACGACGCGCTGCGGCCCGGCGGCCTCGCCCTGGTGGAGCCCTGGGTGCGGCCGGGTGAATTCACCGCCCACCGCCCCCAGCAGGTGGTGGTGGACAGCCCCTGGCTGAAGCTCTGCCGACAGGTGCTGCCCCGCAAAGAGGGGGACCAGGCGGTGCTGGAATTCCACCACCTGGTCTGCGGGCCCGGCCTGCCCCCCCGCCAGGTGGTGACGAAAGAGCGGCTGACCCTGCGCGAAGATGAAGCACTGGAGCGTGTTCTCAACGATGCGGGGCTGCGACTGGAGGGCCGGATCGAAGGCACCATGCCCGACCGGCAGATCGGCATCTGGCGCCGGCCGGGCTGAGGGCGATCGGGATCAGCGCTTGCGGGCCTTCTTGCCGCCGCCCTTCTTCTGGGCCTTGGCGCGGCTGTTGGCCGGGTTGCGGAAACCGGGGCGCAGGGTGACGTCGCTGTCGCGGCTGAGCAGGCCCTGCAGGCCCACCCGGGGGGTGGTCATGCGGGGACCGGAGGGGGCGGCTGCTTCGTTCTCGCCGCTCTCAAGGGTCTCGTCGGTCTCGGGGGTCTCGGGGGTCTCGCTCATGGGATGCTCCTGGACGGGTCCGGCGTGGACCCAGGGACGCCCTGCTTAGCCGACCTTGAGGGAGCGCTCCACGATGGCGTCCAGGTCCACCCCCGGTGGCAGGGTGCCAAAGCAGCCCAGGCGGTCGCCGGCGAGGCGGGTCGACAGGAAGGCATCCGACACGGCGGCCGGCGCATGGGCCATCAGCAGGCGGGCTTGCAGGGCCAGGGCCATGCGCTCGACCAGGCGCCGGGCGCTGCCGGGATGGGCCGGCGCGGCGGCGAGATCCGCGAACAGCTCTGCCACAACGCGGTCATAGCGCGCATCGTGGCCCAGCCCCCCCGCCAGTTCGGCCTGCAGGGCCTCTCCGCTCTCGGGCTCCTTGGCCAGGGCGCGCAGCACGTCCAGGCACATGACATTGCCCGAGCCCTCCCAGATGGAATTCACCGGGGCCTCTCGGTAGAGGAGGGGCAAACCCGACTCTTCGGCATAGCCATTGCCACCCAGGCACTCCATGGCCTCGAAGATGGCGCCCGGCGCCCGCTTGCAGACCAGGTATTTGGCCGCTGCCGTGGCGATGCGCGCAAAGGCGGCGGCGCCGGGATCGGCCGGGGCCTCGTCAAAGGCCCGGGCCAGCCGCAGGCCCAGGAGCAGGGCGGCCTCGCTCTCCAAAGCGAGGTCTGCGAGCACATTCTTCATCAGGGCGTGGTCGGCCAGCCGGGCGCCAAAGGCCTCGCGGTGGCGGGCGTGGTGCACGGCCTCGGCCAGGGCCCGCCGCATCAGGGCCGCCGACCCGATCACGCAATCCAGGCGCGTGTGGCCGACCATCTCGATGATGGTGGGCACGCCACGGCCCTCGGGGCCCACCATGACCGCCCAGGCGCCGGCATATTCAATCTCGCTGCTGGCGTTGCTGCGGTTGCCCAGCTTGTCCTTCAGCCGCTGGATCTGCATGGCGTTGCGATCGCCCTGGGGCGTCCACCGCGGCACCAGAAAGCAGCTCAGCCCCTTTTCGGTGTAGGCCAGGGTCAAGAAGGCGTCGCACATCGGGGCCGAGCAGAACCACTTGTGGCCCACCAGGCGGTAGGCCTGCCCCGGGCCGCCCTTGCCCAGGGGGCTGGCCGTGGTGCTATTTCGGCGCACATCCGATCCCCCCTGCTTTTCGGTCATGGCCATACCAATGGTATTGGCCGTCTTGTCGAAAGCGGGGATGTCGCGCGGATCGTAGCGATCGGCCGTCACACGGGGCAGCCACTGTTCAGCCACGTCGGGCTGGTGTCTGAGGGCCGGCACCGCGGCGAAGGTCATGGTGATGGGGCAGCCGTGACCGGGCTCCACCTGGGTCATCTGGTAGGTGCCGGCACAGCGCGCGACCATGGCGCCGGGCTGGTCGCTCACCCAGGGCAGGCTGTGCAGCTGCCAGCCCATGCTGGTGGCCATCAGCTGGTGGTAGCTGGGGTGAAAGCGCACCTGGTTGACGCGGTTGCCATAGCGATCGAAGGCCAGCAGCTCGGGCGGGTGGTGATTGGCCAGCCAGCCATGCTCGCGCAGCTCGGCCGATCCACAGGCCTGCCCGATCGCGTCCAGCCGGTCCAGCCAGCCGCCGCCGCCTTCGCGCTTCAGGGCGGCCTGCAGCACCGGATCCGAGCGAAAGCTGTGGGTGCCCGCCAGGGGCGGGGCCTGGTTGTGCACCGCATGGGTGGAGAAGTCGGCGGAGGCGGACATGAGGGAGAACCTGTGGTTTGGGCGCTCGGGGAGCGAGAGGACGGCCGGGACGAGGCCTGGGTCGCCATAACCCGCGCCCCCCCGCACAGGGGAAGGGGTGGGTCCGCCGCATCGGGACGGGCGAAGCCGGCGGCTTTCGGATAGACCACCTGCCCTCCTGTCGCACGGAGCAGCTCCATGTCGGCCCGCTACAGCGCCTATGTGCCCCGCACCCGCCTCCCCTCCGCCAACGAATTGATTCGGGCCATGTCGTCCCGGGGCTTCCGCGTGGACCTCCACACCGACCAGACCCTGGATCAGCTGGGGGGCAGCGTGGCGCTGCAGGTCAATGGCGCCCCCGTGCCCGTGACCCTGGCCGTGGGTGAGGTCGCCCAATCCCCCCTGGCCGGCCAGCGCGCCGCCCTGGAATCCGGCGATGTGCCCGACGCCGAAAAGAAGCTCACGGTGCTCAAGACCACCGATATCCACTTCGTCTTCGAGGGCGAAGGCGCGGGTGAGGTCTGGGCCCGCGAGCTGGCCCGCAGCCTGGCCCTGCTGTCTTGCGGCGCCTTTGAGAACGCCCAGAAGGGCACCCTGCTGCACTTCGGCTACTAGTTCAACAATGCGCAAATAGCGCACCGTTGAAGCAGCCCAATTCAGGCGGGGGCCCTGCCCCCGCACCGCGCCCAAAGGGCGCTCCCCCCCGGCGTCCTCTTGCGAGGCCGCCGGGCGGCCAGCACATGCGCCGGCCGCGTCCAACGAATCGGGACTTCCGAATCGCTGAACCAGTCTTGGGGCAGGGCCTTGCCTGCGGGTAGGCTGGGGCAGCCCTGGAGGTTGCCGCTGCGCCTGATCGCCCTCTGCCTGCCCCTGGCAGCCTGTCGCTGTGACCCGGAGGCCCGTCCGCCCACTGCGGAGCTGCCGGCCACGGCCCTGTCCTGGCAGGCCGAAGGCGGCGCCGCCGGTGCCGCGCGATCCTTCCTGGCCCGCTCCGACGGGGACCTGCTCGCCGAGATCGACGGCGGGCTGGTGCATTGGACCGAGGGCGAGGGCTGGCGCACCCTGCCCGCCGAGGGGCTGCCCGAAGGCCCCATCACCGGTCTCTTTGATCTCGGCGAAGATGGAGTCCTGATCTGGGTTCACGGCAAGGGCGGCTACCTTGCCGATGGCGCAGGAGGCCCGGCGACCGCGCTGGCCGCCCCCCCCGTCCAACCCCTGATGCAGACGCTGTTGAACCCGCGCGGGGTGGTGGTTCCCATGGATGTCGCCCGGGGTCCGGACGGGCGGCTGTGGATGGCGGCCATCGGCGGGCTCTTTGCCAGCGACGACGGCGGACAGAGTTGGCTGACCGTGGACCTGTCGGGCACGGGCGCCTTCAATGTGCTCTTCACCGCCGTCGCAGTGGAGGGCGACCGGGTGCAGGCCCTGTCCCAGCGCGCCGACAGCCTGCTGCCTTCGGCCTACCAGGGGCTGCTGGGCGGCACCCTCTTTGCGTCGGATGATGGGGGCCAACACTGGCAGGAGCGCGGCCAGGACCTCGACCTGCGCTACCCCACCGACCTGTTGCTGGACCCCGCCGGGGCCGACTGCCTGGCCAGCCTGGACCGCGGGCTGCTGTGTCTGCAGGGGGGGGACTGGGTGGAGCAGGGCGGCCCAAGCGACCCCATCGCCCTCGCAAGGGTGGGCGATCGGCTGCTGGCCGCCAGCGCCAGCACCGGCCCCTGGCTGCTGGACGGCGAGGGCTGGTCCAAGATCGCCGACGGCGGGCCCCTGCTGGGGCTCGGGCCCGGCGCGGCCCTCGACGTCGATGGGCAGCTCTACCGCCTCTTGGAGGGGGAGCCCGAAGCTGCCGAGACGGCCGACGGCACCGTTCATGTGGCCCTCTCCTTCCATGTCAACCTCTACCACTCCTATCGCGGAGACACGCCGGACGAGGACGGCTATGGCAAGGATATCCGGGTGATTCGCAGGGCCTTGGATTGGCTGGACGCCCACCCCGAGGTTCACGCAGACTGGGACATCGAGAACCACTTCTCGTTGGATGGTTGGTTGGCCAGCGAGGCACCCGATATCGTGGAGCGCATCGCCGCGCGGGTGGCATCGGGCCAGGACGATGTGCGCATCATGGCCTGGAATAACGGGGCCATGGCCGACTCCTCCCCCGAGGAATTCGCCGCGTCGGTGCAGCGCGCCCAGGCTTCCGGCCTGGCGGCATTCGGGCGCCTGGTCCCCGGGGTGCAGCCTCAGGAGTGCATGTTCACCGCCGATCACATCGGCTGGTACCGCGATCTCGAGGTGGATTGGGTCACACTCTTCTATTCGGCCACCGGCTTCACCGGCCCGCGGCTGGATGTCGACCTGCGGGGTGCAGAGGCCTTCAACCCCGTGGAGATCCGCGACCCCGCCGACGGCGCCACGATGACCTGGGTGCCGGCCTGGCACCACGCCGACGTCCTCGACCATGGGGGCTTGCGGGGCTGGGCCCGGCAGCTCAACCAGTCCATCGACGGCGACAGCCTGCTGCTGATCCACTTCGACGCCGACGGCGAGACCTGGGAGCACTTCGACCAGGAGATCGACGCCGTGGAGGACCTGGTCGCATCGGGCAGCTTGAGTTGGACCACAATCCAGTCCTATCTGGATCGACACCCCCCCCTGGCCCGACATGACTGGGTGGGAGATGTGGCCGACGGCACCGGCGACGGCTTCCAGAGCTGGGCCGAGAAGGACTTCAACCACGCGCTGGCCACCCGCATCTTCAACGCCCGGGAGGCCGCCGAGCGGGCCGATTACCTGGCGGAGGGGGACCTGGGCGTGGCCGCCTTGTTGGACGCCGCCCTCACGCCCCGGCTGCTGGCCTTGTCCACCACCCACTTCGGGTTGGCAGCGCCCTACCTCGCCGAGGACCGGGTGGCCTCGGCCAACGCCTTCGCGGCCGAGGCCAGCCTGATGGCCGGCGAGGCCCAAGACGCCGCCCTGGCCCTGCACCTGGACGCACAACCCCTGCTGCCCGGAGAGCTGCGGGTGCTCAACAGCCGGCCCTCGGCCGGGGTGGCCCTGGTGGAGGGGGATCTGGTCGTGCCCCAGGCCCGGTGGCTGGGCGAAGACGGCTTGGCCATCTTTGATGAGGCCGGCACCGAGCTGCCCCTCAGCCTGGGGCCCCTGCGCGGCACGGGCAGCGACTGGCGGTGCCCTTCAGCCTCAGCCTGCCCCTGGAAGCGTTGGAGACCCGCAGTCTTCGGTGGGTTTTCGACGCAACGGGGCCCCGCGCCCAGGGGGGTCTGGCACCCGGTGTCATCGACAGCCTGCCCATCGCCGCCCACCTGGGCATGCCCACCACCACCTGCGCCGGAAGCGAGGCCGTGGCCACCGTGCGGGCCACCGGCACCGAGACCCTGGCCCCCCGCGGCGCCCGCGCCTTGCAAGGCACCGAGCTGGCCGTGCCCTTCTGCGACGCCGAGGTGCGGGTGGCGGTGGACCGCAGCGTCTTTGCTGGCCTGAACGGAGTTGTGGTGCAGATCACCGCCGATGTCGGCTCCCCCTCGGACCCAGAGAATGCCGAGAGCATCGCCCTCAGCCCCCTCAGCTGCGCCGGCCCGGCAGCCTCCATCGCCTGGCAGAGCTTTGGCGGCAGCCTCCGCCAGCGCCCCGTGCGCGCCGGCGCCGAGACCTGGAATGGACAGGCCGCCGACGGTTGGGTGGCCTTGCAATGCACAGACGGGCCCTTGTTGCAGGTGAGCCACCAGGTCAGCCAACGCAGCAGCCTCGCCTTTGCCCCCTTCGCCGAACAGGGGGGCAAGGCGCTGCTCGCCCCCCTGGGCACCTTGTGGGGGGACAGCCCCTGGCATGACGCCCGCCGCACGGGCGGGCTGGGCCTGGGCGACACGGTGACGGCGCTGGTGGGCGCGCAGTTCCGTCCGGCGGCACCGGACTGGTCCGCCCGGCAGGTGCGCTACCGGCTGCTGCTGGGGCAGGACCTCGATCCCGGCACCCTCGACCTCTTCGCGCACCCGCCCCTCGTCCTGGTGGGGTCGGCCCCGCTGTGAGGCGAAGGGATCGCCGGCCCCCCTTTCGCGTCCTGCCCGAGCTGCTCCTGGGCCTGGCGGCGGGTGCAGGTGCGGCGGCCCTCGCCTTTGCCTGGCTCGCCCCCTTTCACCTCGCCGAATCGCTGACCGCCGCCGACTTCCTGGATTATTGCACCGGTGTCGTATCGCTGGTGGACGCAGACCCCAGCCTGTGGCCCTTGAAGCGCGCCCGCCTGGCGGGCTGGCCCGCCGCCCGCCTCTCGCAACAGCACGGGGTCGTCGATGGGCTGCTGATCGCCGCCATCGCGGCCACCGGCCTGATGTCTACCGGGCTCTACCTCTGGGGCAGCGCCCTGGCCGGGCGAAGCGCGGGGCTGGCCACCGTGGCCCTGGCCCTCAGCATGAGCCCGCTGGTCATCCAGGCGCGCATGCTCAGCTACTACCCGGTGGTCAACGCCACCCTTGCATTGGCCGCGTCGGGGGTGGCCATCGCCGCCCGTGTGCGCAGCCTGCCGGCCTTCTTGGGGGCTGGCCTGGGCATCGGCCTGTGCCTGAACGCCGACCTCCGCGCGCTGGTCTGGGCGCTACCCTTCCTTGGGGTCTCCCTATTGGTGGCGATTCTCGGCAAGGTCCCCCCACGCGTCAAGGCGGCGCGCCTGCTCGCGCTGGGCCTGCCGCTCGTGGCCGCCCACTCCCTGGGCCAGTGGTCCTACCCCCGGGCCGCCTACTCCTTGGAGCAACAGCTCGACGTGCGGCCGCTCTTTCACCTGCACGGCGCCCGGGGTCAGGGTTTTCGCCCCCCCTTCGACTATTCGAGCCGGTATATCTGGGGAACCAGCCCATTGAGCGAGATCCCCGAGACCTTGTCCTTTCTGGCTCGGCAGGCGCGGATCGCCCCGCCGCCTGACGTGCAGATGCACACCCCCCAAGGCTTGCTGCAGCGGCAGGTCTTGCCATGGGTGGAGGCCGCGCGCTGGCTGGTCCCCCTGGCGCTGGTCCTGCTTGTGGTGAAGGGCCAGCCCCTGATGGCCCTGGTGCTGTCGGCCACCTGCCTGCCCTACCTGGTCGCGTTGCGCGGGACCCTCGGAATGGTAGAGCTATATCCTCGCTTCTTGACGCAGAGCCTGCCGGCGGTGGCCCTCTGTGGCGGCGTGGCCGCGGGGCTGCTTTGGGAGGCCCTGCCTTGGACGCGACTGGGGCGACCGGGCCCCATGCTGGCGACGCTGACCGGCGGGGCTCTGGCCCTCGCCCTCACCCTGGGCGCCATCGACAGCCCGCTGTCCCCGGTGGCGCCCTGGCGCCTGCCCTGGGCGCCCGTGCTGACCGAGGTCTACGAGACCGGCCGGGCCGTACGCAGCCCGACCCCGCCCCGCGACGGCGACCCCTTCGGGCCCTGTGTGACCCGGCTGCGACAGGACCGGCGCCGGCTGGGAGAGGGCTGGAGCCGCCTGCTGCCTTATGACGACCGCCAGCAGGTGGACTACCGCGACCAGCTCAGCACCGTGCCCCCCGCCCATCCCGACCGCCCCGCGCACGATTCCGCCGGCAACGACGACACCCCGGTCGGCTCGGCGCCAGATTGAGATAGGCTGCCGCCATGTCTGCCGCTCTCCTCCCCCTTCGCCTGGCGTTCCGGCTCGACGACGACAGGCCGCATCTCGTCGAAGATTCGCACCAGATACTCGCTCTCGATGGGGCCGCGCCCTGGCGCTTTCTGCTGGTGCACGGCGCAGACCTGACCCTGGCCGACCGCGGCAGCCTGCTGCTGGGCCTGCTGCGGCTGCTGCGCCACGAAGCGGGCGACCCGCCGGGACGGGAGCTGCACTTGATTTTGCAGCAAGGCGAGGCGCGCTTTGATCAGGGGACATCGGTGGGCCCTCCCGCCGAGATCGAGCCCAAGTGGTGGGGTTCGGTCGATGTCCTGGCCGAGACGGCCCGAGCCGGACTCTACCGGCTCAACCTGTCCCCCGGCGGGCGCATCCCCACCCACCTGCACCGCGAGATGGACGAGTCCGAGCTGGTGCTCACCGATCGCCTGATCGGCTGGTCCACCGGTCGCCCCACGGCCGTCCTAGCCCGGGGCCATGCCGTACGTTGGCCCAGGGGACTGGCCCATGGCTACCAGAATGACAGCGGCCAGATCCAACGCATCCTGTGCATCGACCGTCCGCCTTTCGACGCCCGCGACGAGGTGCTGCTGGAGCCCGATGCCCCCGCACCCGCGGGGCCCTGGCCGGCGCCATGACCCGCACCCTGATCACCGGCGGCGGCAGCGGGATCGGCCTGGGCATCGCCCAGGTGCTGGCCCGGGCTGGCCATGACCTGGTGCTGGTGGGGCGCCGGCCGGGCCCGG
>JAGYJW010000034.1 GCA_018401435.1 Deltaproteobacteria bacterium
CGGGCCGACGCCGCCCGCGCCTTGCACAAGCTCGCGGTGCAGGAGTGGTCCTTGCCCCAGAGCTGCAGCGGCTGCGCCAAGGCCCTGCGGGTGGGCGCCATCACCCAGACCTGCGACTTCAAGTGCCCGGCCTGCGGCGCCCGCTCCCGGGTAGAGCCCGGCCCTGCCACGCGGGCCTACCTGGACGACAGCCGCCTGGGCGCCCTGGCCGAAGAGGCCGTGCTGGACGACCTGGTCGCCCTCGAAGAGGCCCGGCGCCGCTACACGGGCTGGATGCACCCCCTGGACGAGGACTACGCCGCCTTCGAGGAGGTGGCCAAGACCACCTGGACCCGCTGGGCCGAGGCCTTCGCGCCCCTTCACCCGGCCTGGGACGAGGCCAACGCCCGCCGCGAGTCCGCCCGCCGCATCGACGAGACGCTGGGCCCCTGGCGCAGCGACGCCGCCCGCGAACGCCGCGGGCTGCTCAGCCGGGGCGTGGCCCTGGTGCGCAGCGGCAACCAGCGCGACGTGATGGACCTGGCCAACGCGCAACAGCGCGGCGCGGTGCGCCTGCTCGAAGACCTCGCCAACTGCCTGCACGAGCACGAAGATCGCGGGGGCGCCTGGCAGTGTCTGGCCTTGCTGCACCATGTCAGCCGCATGACCGAAGACCGCGACGCCTGGATGCGCCGCCGCATCGCCGAGCTCGACGAGGCCCTGCGCACCCGCTGACCCGAGCTGGGCTGCAGGCCCTCATCCTCCGCCCCCTGGATTCCGTCTCCTGGGGTGAGCCGGAGGCCCGCATGGCAGCGATCGAACTCAAGAACCTGGTCTTCTTCGTTGGGCTGGAGCCCAAGCGCCTGGCCAAGGACCTCGAACACCTGCAGCCCTTCACCGTTGGGGCGGGCGAGGTGCTCGTGCAGCAGGGCGACCTCGACGACGCCCTGTTGATGGTCTTGGACGGCGAGGTGAGCATCGAGGTGGGCCAGCCCGCCTTGGAGGTCGCCCGCGCCGTCAAGAGCGAGATCATCGGTGAGACCGCCCTCTTCCACCCGGCCTGGCGCCGAGAGGCCACGCTGCGCACCGCCACCACCTGCACCGTGGTCGTCCTGGGTGGGGCCAGCATCGCCGCCTTGCGTACCGGGGGCAGCCCCATGTTGGCCGCCTTGGAGCGGGCCGCTCTGCACAGCCTGGGCCGGCGCCTGCGCCGGGTCGCCTTGCAAGCCCCCACCGAGGTGCTGGCGCCGCCGCCACCCCAGGCCCCTCCCAGCCTGGGTATGCGCATCAAGCGCTGGTTCTCGGGGCGCCCCGAGGGCCACTGCCCCCAGCCCGACACCGCCAGCGTGCTGGCCAGGACCCTGCCCGAACTCAGCCCGGCCGAGCTTCAGCGCCTGGTGCCGGCCTTCGAGGCCCTGGAGGTCCCCACCGACTATGGCCTGCCCACCGACGCCTTGCCCGGCCCCCCCCTGCGCATCGTCGCATCGGGCGTCTTCGAGCTGCGGGATCCCCGTGGGGAGCCCGGCCAGCAACGCGTTCTCGCGCGGATTGGCGCCGGCGAGATGATCGAGCCCGCCACCCTGGTTCATGGCAACACCTGCACCAGCCTGCCGGTCTGCGCCCAGCAGGGCTGGATTCTTCAGTTGGACCGCGATGCCGCCACCGCCCTGCTCAAAGAGGCGTCGGCCACCGGCCACGCCCTGCGGCGGGCCGTCTACGAGTCCATGATGACCGACCTCATCCACCGGAACACCGCCTGGCACAAGCGGTGGGTCGAAAAGGCGGCCTGAGGCCGCGCTCAGCCTTCCAGGTCCGCGATCTCGGCCACAGTGAGCTGCAGAGACGCGGCGCCGACATTCTCCAGCAGGTGGTCCACGCTGGAGGTGCCTGGGATCGGCAGCATCACCGGGCTGCGTTGCAGCAGCCAGGCCAAGGCGACCTGGCTGGTGCTGACCTGCCGCGCCGCCGCCACCCTGGCCAGGGCGCCGCCCTGGGCCTTGGACAGCTCCGCGGCTGCCAGCGGGTACCAGGGGATGAAGCCGATGCCGTGGGCCTCGCAGGCCTGCAGCACGTCCTCGTCGGCGCGGTAGCCCAGGTTGTAGCGATTCTGCACGGTCGCGATGGGCACGATGGCGCGCGCCTCTTCCAGCTCGGCCACCGTTATATTGCTCAGCCCCACGTGGCGAATCAGGCCCTCGGCGCGGGCCTCTGCCAGGGCGCCCACGCTGTCGGCAAAGGGCACGTCGTCATCCGGGGCATGAAGCTGGTAGAGGTCGATGCAATCCAAGCGCAGCCGCCGCAGGCTGTTGCGCACGGCCCGCGCCAGGTGGGCCGGCCGCCCGTCGGTGTCCCAGACCTGCGGGCCGCCCCGGGCCAGCCCACCCTTGGTCGCCACCACCAGCCCCGGCGCGTAGGGGTGCAGCGCCTCGGCGATCTGGTACTCGTTCACCTCGGGGCCATAGGCATCCGAGGTGTCGATCAGGTTGATGCCCTGATCCAGCGCTGCCCGCAGCACCCGCCCGGGCAGCGCGGCGTCGGCGTGGGGCCCCCAGACGCCCGGACCGCAGAGGCGCATGGCCCCAAAGCCCAGGCGGTGGACCGGCAGATCGCCGCCAATGAAGAAGCGGCCGGATGATTCGATGCCCATGGGACCTCCAGGGTGTTGGCTAACCCGGGGGCGAGGGGCTCCGCGGCCGGAGGCTCAACATGCAACACCTGGCACCTTTATAAGCAGGAAGAGGCCCAGGGCCGCGGTGGCCAGCCCCGCGACCCCGAAGATCGCGCCGATCAGCCGAGCCCAGCTGCCCGAAAAGCGCTGCAGGCCCCCGGGCGTGTACAGCTGGACCTCCGCGGTGATGTAGACGAGCAGCCCATTCTGGATGAAGAGACGTCCTCCGCCCGCCAAGGCGCAGAGGCCCATCAGTGGCAGCAAGGCGGGCGGGTGGAACCAGGTGGCCAGCACGGCGCCCAGTCCGGCCACTACCAGCAGGGCGGTGAAGACCCGGCCCAGCCGCAGCAGCAGGGCGAGGCCGCGCCGCGGGTCGCGGTCGGGGGGCACCGGCCTGCCCGCAGGCGGGAGGCCCTGGGGGCGGGCTTCTTCGGGCTGGGGACGGGTCGGGGTCATGGCGCTCCGCGCTCGCGCTATCCTCTCTCCATGAAGCTCGTCGCCCTGCTCCTCTCCATCGCCATCGCCCCCGCCGCGGATGAGGTCGCGGCCATCGAGGATCTGGGCCGGGTCCAGCACCCCTGTGTGGCCCAGCTCTCCCGCAGCGCGGGTGCGGCGCAAAGCCCCGCCCGGCAGGTGGACGACGGGCTCTGCCTCTATGCCGTGGGGCGCTACGATCAGGCGCTGGAGACCCTCTCGGCGGCCCTGCCCCAGGGCGGCCTGCCCGCAACGCCCGACCTCACCCTGGTCGAGGCGGCCACGGTGCGGGTGCTGCTGCTGGCCCGCCGGAACCGCGGGGCAGAGGCCCAGACCCGCCTCGCCGAACTCCAGGCCCGCCTGGGGGCCGGCCACCCCCAGTGCCAGCGGGCGGAGCTGGCGGTGGTCGCGGCCCAGGCCGGCGCCGCTGTCGCCTGGGCCCGCGCAGAGGCCCTGTGGAAAGGCCGCGCCCGACAGCCCGCCGCTGGTGCTGGCCCTGGCCGAGCTGACCTCCGCCGATCCCGACGCCGCCCCCGCCTGGGCCCGCGCGATCATCGGCCGCCCCAGCGAGCAGCTCAACCAGTACAACCGCGCCATCGCCCAGCTGGGCAGCGGTCGCTACGGGGAATGCATCGCCGAGATTGAAGGCCTGCTGCCCACCCTCAACGATGAGGCCGCCCTTCGCCGCGCCCGCCTGCTGGGCTACCGCTGCGCCGCCCATGGCGGGGATCTGGGGGCGGCCAACCGCCAGATGATGGCCCTGCGGGACCTGCCCGCCCTGGATGACCAGGCGGTGCTGGCCCACGCCGACCTCTTGGACCAGGTGGGCAAGACCGCCGATGCCCTGCGCCTGGTGGAGCTGGCCAGGGTGGCGGATCGGCGGGCGGCCGATACCCGGCTGTTGCGATGGAACCTCGCCCTGGATCGCCTGGACGCCGCCCTCGCGGTGGCCGAGGCCCGGCAGGCCAGCCCCGAGAGCCGCGCCACCCTGGGCCTCGCCCTGCACAAGCAGCGCCGAGAGGCCGACGCCCGGATCGTGCTTGCCAGCGCCTGCCCGGAGCTGGAAAAGGGCGAGCGCCGAGACTGCGAGGCCCTGCTGGCCCGGTTGAGGTAGGGGGACGCTCCACCCGGAGCCCCCATGCGCTTCCTGCACAGCATGATTCGTGTCTACGACCTGGACGCGGCCCTGCACTTCTTCTGCGACCTGCTCGGCCTCCAGACGCTTCGGCGCAACGACTACCCGAGCGGGCGCTTCAGCCTGATCTTCCTGGGTACGGGCGCCGAGGGCGACAACGCCACCGTCGAGCTGACCTGGAATTGGGACCAGGCCGAGCCCTACAGCCAGGGCCGCAATTTCGGCCACCTCGCCTTTGCCGTGCCCGATATCTACGCCCTCTGCGAGAGGCTGCAGGCCGGCGGCGTCACGATTCGGCGGCCCCCGCGGGATGGGCGCATGGCCTTCGTGGTCAGCCCCGACGGCATCTCCGTGGAGCTGCTGCAAGCGGGCGAGGCCCTGGCCCCGGCCGAACCCTGGGCCAGCATGCAGAATACGGGGACCTGGTAGGTGGCGGCGATGGACCTGCGGCCCGGGCGCCGCTTCGGCTACCCTGCACCCCACAGCCCCAGGATCCCCCGATGACCCGCGATCGCTCCGAGGCCATGCTCGAACGCGAGAAGGTCGCCAACAAGCCCAAGCACTGGGTGCGGGTGGTCACGGCCTGCAACAGCAAGTGCCTGTTCTGCCTGGACGCCGATACGCCGCGCAACGTCTACCTGCCCGAGGACGAGGTCAAGGCCGAGCTTCGCCGCGGCATCGAAGAGCTGGGCGCCGAAAAGGTCATCCTGTCCGGCGGAGAAGCCAGCCTCCACCCCCTCTTTCCAGAATTCATCCGATATGCAAAGGAAGACCTTGGTTATGACCGGGTACAGACCGTCACCAATGGCGTGCGCTACGCCGACCGGGACTTCTACAAGGCCTGCATGGCGGCCGGTCTGGGAGAGATCACCTTCTCCTTGCATGGCCACACCGCCGAGCTTCACGACTGGCTGACCCAGACCCCCAAGGCCTTTGTCAAGCTGATGAAGGCCATGGTGCGGGCCATCCGGGACCCGGCGGGGCCCATCGTCAACGTGGACGTGGTCATCAACAAGCAGAATGTCGCCGTCATCGACAAGATCGTCGAGCTGGCCGCCAGCGTGGGCGTGACCGAGTTCGACCTGCTGCACGTGATTCCCCAAGCCAACGCCTATGACAACCGCGACCTGATGTTCTACGACGTGCGGGACCACCTCCCGACGCTGCAGAAGGTCTTCAGGCTCAACCGCCACCCCCGCTTCGTCATCTGGACCAACCGCTTCCCGGTGTCCTACCTCGAAGGCCTCGAAGAGCTGATTCAAGACCCCCACAAGATGCTCGACGAGGTCAACGGTCGGCGCTTCATGGTGCGCAACTACCTGGACACGGGCAAGAAGCTGGATTGCCGCGAGCCCGAACGCTGCGTGCATTGCTTCATCGAGCCTTTCTGCACGACGATGGACCGCGCGATGGCCGCCCAGCGGCAGGCCGGCGTCGCGGTCTGGGAGCACGGCGCCCCCGCCGCCGATGGCAGCCTGCCCGGTCTCCCGCTGCCCCTGCCCTTCGGCTGCGACACGGTAGGCGTGACCGTCGAGACCATGGCCGATCTGCTGCGGGTGGCCACCCACCTGCCCGAGGGTGCCGGCCTGGAGGCCCGGGTGAACCAGCCCGGCGCCTTGCCCCCCGGCTTGCCGCCCCTCGCGCTGATCGCCACCGAGCCCGCCCAGCTCGACGCCTGGCTGCTGGACGCCACCCGCCTCGCCAGCGGCGCCGCGCTGCGCATCGACCTCAACCAGCGCACGGCCCCCTGGCTGCTCGCCCACCGAGACGCCCTGGCCGGCTGCCTGGACAGCGTGCAGCTGCACCAGCCCGGCCACGAGCACCTCAGCGAGGCCCGGGTGCAAGACGTCCGCGACCCGGCTGCCTTCTTTACCGCCTTGAACCTGCCGATTCGGGTGATCGGCCTGCCCGCCTGCGCGGCCCCGGGCAGCCGCCTCGTGGACGGCGTGCGCCGCCTCTCGGCCCGCCTCTTCGAGGCCGAAACCGGCCGGATGTCCATCCGCGAGCTGGCCCGCGAGCACGTCTCGCAGCACTACCACGCCAAGAGCGTACGCTGCGCGGACTGCCGGGTGGACGCCCGCTGCGAGGGCCTGCCCATCAACCTGATTCGCGACCAGGGGCTCCGGCTGGCCCGCCCGCTGGTGGAGGGCCCCTGGGCCGAGGCGGCCGACGCCCAGCTGCGGGCCCGCTGGCCCGAGCCGCCCGCCCGGGGGCTGCACGGAAAGCCGCTGGAGGCCCCGCCTCCCAGCCTGCCCGGCTACGCCATGCCCGACGGACCGGTCATCGACCCGCTGGCCGCCGTGGCCCAGCGCCTGCGCGAGCGCCGAGAGGCCCGGCAGCGCGGCGAGGCCGCTGGTCCCAGCCCCTACGGTCCGCGGGGGGCCTGATGGCAAATCTCGGCTATCTACAACTTACGCGCAACTGCTACCAGCGCTGCCGATTCTGCAGCAATCCCCCCACCGGCGTAGACCTGACCGAGGCCGAGATGCGCGGCCTGATCGATGACCTCGTCGATATGGACTATGACGGCGTGATCTTGACCGGCGGCGAGCCCACCCTGTCGCCCCTGCTCATCCCCGCCCTGCGCTATGCGACCGAGAAGGGCCTCTACAACCGGATGATCACCAATGGTCAGCTGCTGGCGGACCGCGCCTTCTTCCAGCAGGTGGTGGACGCGGGGCTGCAACATATCCACGTGTCGCTGCACAGCTACCGCCCGGAGGTGCATGACTTCATCACCCAGTATCCCCAGGCCTGGCGCACCCTGGTGGACTGCCTGGCGCTGGTGCCCGACATGGGCATCACCGCGGATATCAACACCGTAATCTGCGCCTATAACGCCGATCATCTGCACGAGACGGTGATGTGGCTCTGCGACCGCTTCCCCTTCATCCGTCACTTCGTCTGGAACAATATGGATCCCGACGGAAACCGGGCAGAGGACAACCCCGACTGCATCCCCCACCACTACGAGTTCCAAGTCAGCCTGGAATTGGCGATGGAATATCTGCACCAGACGGGACGCAGCTTCCGGGCCGAGCGGGTGCCCATCTGCTTCATGCGGCGCTTCCCTTGGGCCAGCACCGAGACGCGAAAGATCATCAAGGAGGAGGAGCGCTGCATCCGCTTCCTGGACGGAAAAGGTTTCGTACACCAGCAGGAGTTCCTGCACGGCAAGGGCGAGGCCTGCGACGCCTGCCGCTGGGACCCCATCTGTGCCGGCATGTTCAGCATGGACAAGACCTTTGACGAGCGAGAGCTATCGCCGGTTTTCGCCGATCCAACGCCGGTGATGCGCGAGGTCCTGGGCCGCGACCCCGAGCCCGAGCTGGTCGAGCGCATCCTCGCGCGCCGCGGGCGGCGGTCCAGCAGCGAGCAGCCCAGCAGGGAACAGCGGGCGCAGAAGCTCTCTCAACCCTTCTGATCGGCCATCGGGAGGTGACGGGACGCTTGCGGGGACCCTCTCCCTGCTCCTATGATGACCCCCCGTCTGTGTCCGAACCGGAGGGCCGATGCCGCCTGAGCTCCGCTCCAACCCCTGCACCCGCTTCAGCGTCCCCTCCAGGGCGCCGCTGCTATTGGGCGCCCTGCTGCCGCTGATCACCCTTGGGTGCAGCGATCAGAAGCTCGGCGTGGTCAGCCGCCCGCCTGCGGTCACCATCACCGCCCCCACCCCGGGCACCGTCTTCTACGAGGGCCAGAATATCGAATTCCAGGCCCTGGTCGAGCCCTATGACAGCGGCGAGGACGTGACCAGCATCACGCACCGCTGGGTGTCGGGCAACGAGACCCTCTGCGAGGACGAGCCGGTCAACGCCGACGGCTATGGCGAATGCGACGCGATCTTCAGCGTGGTGGGGCTCAAGACGGTGCAGGTCACCGTGACCGATCAACGCCGCGACCGCGCCCAGGCGACGGTCGAGATCGAGATCGTGGACAACACGCCCCCCGACATCGAGATCCTCAGCCCGGATGAGGACGACTGGTTCGCCACCGACGAGCTGGTGGTCTTTGAGGCCCTGGTCTCGGACCAGGAAGAGGACCCCCAGAACCTCGACGTGGTGATCAGCTCCAACATCAACGGCGACCTGGGCGCGACCGCCCGGCCGGACTCCTCGGGCGAGTACCAGGGCGCCGTGCTCTTCCCCACGCCGGGCCAGCACCTCGTGACCCTGCGCGTGGCGGACTCCTACGGCCAGAGCGCCCAGGACTCCATCACCCTCAACATCTACGAGCACGGGCCGCCCTCGGCGGACACGGTGCGCATCACGCCCAACCCGGCCTACACCTCCGACACCCTCTATGCCGAGGTAGCAGGCTGGGAGGATCTGGACGGATTCGAGGAGCGCTACCGCTTCGAGTGGTTCATCACCGAAGACGGCGACACCGGGGGCAGCGAGCTGCTCGACACCTCCGAGACCACCGACAGCTTCCCCTCGGGCAAGACCCGGAAGGGCGACCTGCTGCGGGTCGTGGCCTATCCACGTAACGACTATGGCGAGGGCGACCCCGTCAGCTCGGCCACCCTCGAGATCCAGAACTCCCCGCCCAGCGCGCCGGTGGTGTCCATCTCGCCGCTGCTCCCCCAGCCCGAGGACAACCTGCGCTGCCAGGTGGACAGCCCCTCCGCCGACGACGACCTGGACCCGGTGACCTACCTCTACACCTGGTACCGCAACGGCGCCCTGACGGCCGAGGCCACCAGCATCGTCGCCAGCAGCCTGACCTCTCACGGCGACACCTGGGAGTGCGTGGTCACGCCCTTCGATGGTGAAGACACGGGCGCGGCCGCCAGCGCCGCGGTCACGGTGTCGGATGCCACGCCTCCGGCGGCCCCCACCATCAACACCCCCACCCGCTACACCAACGACGAGCAGGTCACCCTGACCGGCTCCTGCGAGGCGGGCTGCGCCCTCACGCTCTATTGCGCCGACTCCAGCACCAGCTGGACCGATGCCCAGACCTGCACGGCGGCGGGCACCTTCAGCTACACCGACGTCTACAGCCGGGGGGTCACCACCTCCTGCTATGGCGAGTGCATGGACGCGGCCGGCAACCTGTCGGCGGCGGGCAACACGGTGAACGTCGAGGTCTGTGACCCGGAGGACATCTACGAGGACACCGCCGGCTACGGTGACACGGCCGCCGCGGCGGTCACCGGCTTCGGCACCCTGGCCGACAGCGGCACCACCACCGTGTCCATCGAGGGCAACATCGTTCAGACCGATACGGTGGACTGGTATGTCATCTCCACCAGCGACGATGTCGCGGCGGACCGCACGGCGGGCCTGGACTACTACCGCTTCCAGGTCCAGATGCTCAGCGGCACCGCCACCTACCAGATCAGCGTCTACAAGGGCGGCTACAGCGTCGGCGACCAGGAGTGCTCGTCCTCGACGGGCATCACCGAGTACGAAGACCGGGTGGCCGATGTGGGCGATGGCTCCCACACCATCCCCTCCGAGACCCGGGCCTGCGGAAACGCCAACCCGCTCTACAATGACTGCGAAGACATGAGCAACGACTACTACATCAAGGTCGAGCGGCGCAGCGCCACCGTCAGCTCTTGCCAGGGCTACGAGCTCGAGATCACGAACGGGGTGTGGTGATGCAGACGCGACGACAGCTCATGCAGAAGCTGGGCCTGGGGGTCGCTGTTGTGACCGCCGGCGCCACCGTTTCCACGGCCGCCCGGGCTGAACACCGGCGTCAACTGGGCGCTTTCGCCGAGGGGGGCAGCACCGCGGCCGCCCCGTGGTGGCTGGTCGCCCCGCTGCGGCCGGGCTTGCGCCTGGCCGGCGGCTGGCGGGTGCTGGATCTGGGCCCCGTGCGCCGGGGCGCCGCGGTCCTCACCCTCGCGGGGGCCGAAGGCGTCGAGGTGGGCGTGCACATCTGCGCCCACGGCGGCAAGGCCCAGGGCCTGGCCTCCTCCCGGCTCTTCGACCTCGTGCTGATGGATGGCGGGCAGGGCGACCGGCCCACCCCCGTCGGGCTGGCCCACGCCATGAACGGCCTGGCCCGCGCCATCTCCCGCAACGAGCTCGAGGCCGCCGACGACCTCGACCACCTTGCCCGCATGCTCACCCACGCCGAGCGCGTCGAGCTGTACGGGCCGGAGAGCCTGACGTGACGGACACGCCGCACAGCGAGATGGACGAGCTGACCTGGTCCGAAGACGGCCGCAGGGTCAGCTTCGTGCTGGACGAGGCGATCTACCCCCGGGATGCCATCCTGGGGGCGGCCTACCTCTTCGTGGACCGCTGCTTCCTCTTTCTCAGCCGCCCGGCCGACCAGCAGGTCGAGGTGCGCCTCAAGCCCAAGGCCGCCCTGGACGCCGCTGGCCTCGAAGCCCTGGCCGGCGACTTCGGCAACGCCCTGCTCGACCAGGTGCTGCGCCACCAGCTCGCCGCCAGCACCGGTCGAATCCGCGAATATTATATGGCGCGTGCCTTCTTTACGACGGCGGCCCAGTCCAGCATCGACCAGCTCCTGGCCGAGCTGGACGAAGAGGAGCTGGCAGAAGACGATCTCGAGATCGCAGTCCCCTGGGAGACCCCGAGCGCGGAGGGTGCCGGTGGCTGAGGTTGACGCCCAGCGGCTGGACTTTCACCGGTCGATCTACGATCTGCCCGCCATCGAGCTGGCGGTGTCGGCCTATGCCGGCCTCGGGCGCTTCTCGATCTCGGCCGGCACGGACCTCGTGCAGGTGCTGATCGAGGACGCCAAGAGCCCCGAGATCGCCGACCACTTCGCCAACCATGTGCTGTGGGCCACCCAGACCCGACGCCGGCGCGGCGCCGCGGGGGCCGCATGAACGCCCCCGAAGGCCGCCGCCAGCACCGCCTGAGCCTGCCCAAGCGGACCATCCAGCCCGGGGCGCTGGGCTACTTCCGCTGGGGCGACATCGGGGATGGCCGCAAGGTGCTCACCAATGACGCCGGCGAATTCCAGGTGCTGGACGACGCCAGCTTCCAGACCCTGCTGGCCGGCGGCATCGACACCGACCACCCCCTGCACGCCACCTTGCACGCCAAGGGCTTTCTGCGCGCCGACCTCGACCTCGAGGACCTGGCGCGCAAGATCCGCCGCAAGAAGCGCTTTCTGGGCAATGGCGTGCACCTCGCGGTGGTCATCACCACCTTGCGTTGCAACCAGAGCTGCCGCTACTGCCACGCCTCGCGCACCGACATGCACCGGACCGACACCGACATGTCGCTCGAGACCGCCCGCATGGTGGTCGATCACGCGCTTAAGACCCCCTCGCCCTATCTGTGCTTTGAGTACCAGGGCGGCGAACCCACGGTCAACTTCGACGTCATCAAGTTCTGCGTCGAGTATGCGCGCGAAAAGAACCGCTACGAGAACAAGACGGTGGACCACTCGGTGGTCACCAACATGACCTATATGAACCAGGAGCGCGCCGACTGGCTCCTGGACAATGGCGTGCTGGTCTGCACCAGCCTGGACGGGCCCCAGGCCGTCCACGACAGCAACCGCGCCTGGCGCGGCAGCGACACGGGCGCCTACGAGTCCGTCATCAAGTGGATGGACTACTTCAACCACCGCTATGTCGAGATGGGCCGCGACCCTGAGCTGTGGCATGTGGACGCGCTGACCACCTTCACCCGCACCAGCCTCGACCACTGGAAGGAGATCGTCGATCTCTACGTCGAGCGCGGCATCCGCAACATCCACATCCGCCCGCTGAACCCCTTTGGCTTCGCCACGAAGACCTGGAAGGCCATCGGCTACGAGATGTCGGAGTTCCTGGACGTCTACGGGCAGGCCCTGGACTACATCCTGCAGCTCAACCGCCAGGGCGTGCAGATCATGGAAGGCACCGCGGCCACCTTCCTCAAGAAGATGCTCACGCCGGATGACCCCAACTTCGTGGACATTCGCAGCCCCGTGGGCTCGGGCACCGGGCAGCTCTGCTACGGCTTCGACGGCAGCTTGTTTCCCAGTGACGAGGGCCGCATGGTGCACGGCATGGGCGACGACCTCTTCCGCATCGGCCATGTCAGCGACACCAGCTTTGAAGACGCCGTGATGCACCCCACCGTGCGCACCATCGCCGCCGCCAGCATCCTGGACAGCCTGCCCATGTGCGAGAGCTGCTGGAATGCGCCCTACTGCGGCGTGCGCCCCCTGCACAACTATATGCAGTCCGGGGACCTCTTCGGCCTGCGTCCGACCACCCCCAAGTGCCAGCAGCACATGGGCTTCTCGCGCATGCTGCTCCAGCGCATGGCCGATGACCCGGACGGGCAGAACCTCACCATCTTCCGGCGCTGGACGGTTGACCGTCCGCGCGACCCGGCTGCGACCGCGGCGTCCTTGGTGACGCCGGCGCAGAACGCCTAGGAGACCGAGCCATGGACAAGGGCGACAGCATCCAGAAGGGTGCAAACCAGAACGACGCGCTCCCCGCCGCTGGGCACAGCGATGGCGGCAGCCCCAAGACCGCTGAGAAGGCCGGCTCGATCGTCATTCCCGCCCTGGGGAAGGCGCCGGTGGACTTCTTGCAGGACGCCGAGCAGGTCCAGTGCAACCCCAGCGACCTGTCGGGTGATGTGGCGGTCAAGGCCGACGCCCTGCTCAGCGACCCGGACAACGCGGGGTTGATCTATGTGACCCACTGCTCGCACGGGTCCCACGGCAGCCACGGCAGCCACGGCCAGTGGTAGGAAGCGCCGGGCGGTCCATTGAGTGAGAACGAGCCCGGCACGCTGATCCTCACGGTGACGCGCGCCTGCAATCTGCGCTGCTCCTACTGCCCCACCGCCAAAGATGGCTGGCCCAGCCTCAGCCCGGCGGACGCGCGACGGGCGGTGCGGCTCTTCGCCGATCGCTATGGCGGTGGCGACATCAAGATCTTCGGCGGGGAGCCCCTGCTGGTGCCCGATGGGTGCGGGCGGCCCTGGACGAGGCGGCCGCCGAGCCCCGCATCCGCCGGGTCTACCTGTCCACCAATGGCCTGGGCCTGGACACGGACTGGCTGGCGCGGATGAGGGCGCGCCCAAGGGCATCCTCACCCTGAGCATGGACGGCGCCCGCCGACCACCGAGGCCTGCGGCGGGCGCTGCCCGGCATTCCCGACGCCTATGACCACGTGCTCCGCCGCGCCCCAGCGCGTGGCGCCGCGCCTGGTGCTCACCCAGACCATCGCGCCCGCCACCGCCCGGCGCGCGGCCGAGAACTTCAGCCACCTGCGCGGCCTGGGCTCGGCGCTCAACCTGCTGCCCGGCTACTACATCCCATGGAAGGACGCGCAGCTGGCCGACCTGAAGACCGGTCGCAGGCCATCGCTGCCGCACAGTACCGGGCGGCCTGGGCAGCGGGAGAGTCGCTCTACCTGCGCAACCTCTTCACCTGGGCGCCCACGCCCTTCTTCAACACCGGCCTGGTCGTGGACGCCGACCGCAGATCCACCCCAGCAATATCGGCCTGTCGGGGCCCTGGACGAGAGCCGGTCGGCCACCGTCTGTGGCGACCTGGACCACCCTCCCGAGCCCGCGGCATTGGCGGCCAAGGCCCAGGAGATCAACGGCCTGCTGGAGCGCACCGTGGCACCGCTGGCCTGGCAGAGCACCCAGGCGGTGGACGCCGCCCTCACCGCCATGGTGCAGGGGCTCTACCCGGACCGCGCTGCCGCAGCCGGCGCGCCGCCCGCCCTCAGCGGCTGAGCGGACACGCCGACAGCCGCAATCAGCGGCCGAGCCGGTGTCCCCGGCCGAGGCGACGGCGGCGCCGGTGTCGCCCTGGGTGGCGGAGCCGGTGTCGCCGCCGCGGCCGCGGCAGGCGGTGGAGGCGAGGACGGTGAGGGCGAGGAGGACGGTGCGGATCGTCATGGACTGCTCCAACCCGAGGCGAGGCGTCGGGACGGGCCCCCGGAGTTGGGAGGCGCCAAGCGCCAAGGGCAAGGCCCATGCCAGGGGCTCCAACGCGAGGATGAAGTCCCAGCCTTCATTCTCAAAATCGCCCCCCCCATGACACTGGGGCAGGATTCCCCAGCTGTGGCAATAGGCAGCGGGGCAAGAAGCCCCGGCCTCAGTCGTCGCTGCCGGGTGGCGGGGGGCGACCGGTGAAGATGGCCTGCACCAGCTCGTCCATGGGCAGGATGCGGCGGGCGCTGTCCACCAGCTTGGGGGCGGCCACGGCCCAGGGGGGCGGCCACAGGTGCAGGCCCTGGTCGCCGCCCAGGCCCTCGGCGTCGTCCTCCCAGTCCGGCCAGCGCAGATCGTTGCTGAAGCCGGCCAGGTCGCCATCGCAGACCCAGCGGATGAAGCCGGTGTAGCCCATGGACATGGGCTCCCAGCGGCGGCGCTCCAGGCTGAAGTGGTGCAGCTCGCCGGGCTCGCCGGGCAGCCCGCCCGCGTTGACGGCAAAGAGGCCGCCGATCAGGTCATGGGCGACGATGAGGGCGCCCGCCACCGTGGCCACGCGCCGCCGCTGCCCCAGGCCATTCCAGTCCAGGATCGAGCCGGGCAGGCGGGCGTGCCCGCTGCCGAGCACCCGCAACCAGCCGGAATCCACGATCAGCCCGCCGGTGAAGCCGGCGATGGCACCCAGGGTGCTGCGCTCGTCCACATGCAGCGCGTTGAGGGCTTCAACGCCGGCATGGGGCAAGGCCGGGAGCACCTCGACGGCGTTGTTGGCCTCCCGCAGCCAGCCCTCGACCTCGGGCCAGGCGGGCGCTGCCGGCAGGGGGGCGGCGTCGTCCGCCTCATCGTCCCAATCGTCGAGGGGCATCGGCGGACCTCAGCGGGCGAGGCGGAAGCTCATGTCGGCCGAGCGCTCACCGGGCTCCACCAGCTCGAGGGCCTTGGCCCAGGCGGCCATGCTGGGGCGGGCCCAGGAGCCGGGGTGGATGAGGCGGCGGTCGCCGGCCTCGTCGGCGAGCCACTCGCCCATATTGCCGGCCAGGTCAAAGACGCCTTCGGGGGTCTGGTCGGCCCGGTAGAGGCCCACCGCGCAAGGCCGGCCCAGGGCCTCTTCGCGGGTGTTGGCATTGCCGTCCCCAAAGGGCGAACCCCAGGGGTAAGGCCGCTTTTCGTCGCCGCGAATGATGGAGCGGTGCTCGTCGCCGGTGAGCAGCCGGGCGCCGTGGGCCTTGGCATAGGCCTCGGCCTCCCAGAAGGTGGGGCCGGCCACCGGCTGGTTGGCGACGACCAGGTGGGCGGCGTCGGGTGCCGCGGCGAGCTGGCTCCAGCGGGTCGCGCCGCCGCAGCCAGCGTGCCAGGCCCTGGGGGCTCCAGGCTGCGGCGTCTTCGTAGCCGCCGGCGGCCAGCCAACCCTGGAATTCGGCGGTGGTGACGTGGTAGCGGCCCACCTGCAGGCGGGCGCCGCCGGCCAGGTCCACGGTCGCCCAGTAGGCGGGATCCTCGGGGCGCTTCAGGCGGGGGTCGCCCATCTGCCCCAGCAGCTCGCCCAGCTGAAGGCGCTGGCGGGGGGTGCCCACGCCGGCCTCGACCAGGGCGGCGAAGGCCTGGGCGGCACGGCCGGACACGCCGTTGAGGGTGACCTGCTCGGCATTCACCAGCTCCGGACCGATGCGCAGCAAGGCGTCGATGCGATCGGGAAGGGGCAGGGCGAGGATGTCGTCGATGCGGTTGCTGAGTTCGGCCATGGCGAACCTCCGCCGCCCCGATAACCACGTCGGCGGCGATGCGACCACCATGGGCCGCAGCGCAGGCCCGGGATGCGCCGCCTCAGCTGGCCTGGCGCGCCGCCGCCGGGCGGGCCGGGCCCTCCAGGGCCTCGCGCTCTTCCTTGGAGAGCCAGGCCTGGCGGGTGCCCAGCAGCCGGTCCAACCACTGGTTGGTCACACCCCAGTTGGTATCGGGGTCCTTGCCCATGTGGTGGTCCCAGTGCCAGCGCAGGTGGACGCGGCACCACTCGGGGTCCTGGTGGGAGCGGGTGTGCACCACATGGTAGTGCCAGCCGCTCAAGACGGCCGTCACCCAGAAGACGGGCAAGACCAGGGCCACCGGAGACACCAGGGTGGCTGCCACCACGATGCCCCAGAACTCGCGCCCGTAGCCATTCCACGCCAGGCGCGAGCCCGCAAAGGCCGGGTCGCCGCCCCCCGCGCGCCGAACGGCCCGGTGGTGGTCGTGGTAGTGAAAACCGAAGATGCTGCCCTTCTTCTTGCCCAATCGGTGAAAGAAGAGGTTGTGGACGGTCCACTCCAGCGCCACCGCGAGCCCATATCCAGCAGCGATCTGGCCCAGCTGAGAGAGCAATTCTGCGAGGTCCATGACCCGCCTCCTCAGATGCGACTTTTCTGCACCAGGGGCGCCGCGTCAACTGTCCGGGCTCATGGGGAGGGCGGGATGGTGCCGGGCACGTGCCGGGGCGGCGTGGGCTTGTCTTGGGGTGCGAGGCCCGGTGGATCGCCCGGCGCTGCGCCGGGGCCGCCGCCCACGGTGCCCGGGGCCGGCCCGTGCACACCGCCCCCATTGGGCCCCGGACCCTGCGGTGCGCCGCGATCCTGGTTGTGCTCCATCACCGCCCAGGTCTTTTGCGGGCAGGTCTCGGGGCGGCGCCGGAAGACCTCGAGCTGGGTCTCGCAGATGCGCTGGTTTTCGAGGAAGCCCGCGCAGCTGCCCACCCCCGCGCAAAAGGTCGAGGCCGCCACGAAAAAGCCCACCTGCCGCGGAAAACCAAGGTCCAAGGCCTGGATCCTGGCCACTTCATCGGCGTCGGGATCCTGGATCCACCAGCGCTGCACCGCATGACCCACGCAGTCCTCGCCGTGGCGGCCGGCATATTCGCGGCAGCGGGCGATCTGGTCGGTGACCTCGGCCTCTGGCCGGAAGTCGATGAGTTCAAAGGCGCAATCTGCGTTGCCGGCGCAGACCGCCAGCAGGTCCTCCGTGCTCACCCCGCTGTTGGGCTGCATGCGACCCGCCACCCAGGCGTGGCGGCACTGGTCTTCCCAGGCGCCGGATTGGGGGCAGAGATCTTCGACGTCCTGCCGGGTGGGAAAGCCGCCGGCCAGCTTGTAGACGCAGTAGCCCCAGGCGTTGTCCATGCCCTTGTAGGGGGCACAGGTGGGCAAGCGGGCGTCGGCAGGCACCCGATCCCCGCCGCAGGCCACCAGCAGCAGGCCGAGGGCGCAGACCCGCCAGTACGCCGCACCACCGGCGATCATGGGCGCTGCAGGTGGGGAGAAGACAAGCGGCGCTCGCAATAGCCCCGGTCGCGCCCATCGAGCAGATCGCAGAGGGCCCGGCCCTTGTCCATGGGCACCTCGTTGACATGGGCGCCCACCCAGGCCGACACCGCCGCCCCCCGAATCATGGGGTCGCTGATCTGCTGCGACAGCGCGATGACGGCATCGGGATCCGTGGCCGGCACGGCCAGGAGCTGGTCGTGAAAGCAGCGGTCCTTGGCCGAGGATTCCAAGGAGGCGCAGTCCGTGCTGCCGTCGGTGCTTCCCGCGCAGCCCCACCCAGACAACGCCGCCCCCAACAGCAGCCGCAGGGGGAGGTGGCGCAGGGTCTGGGGGTCGCGGGGGCGCGCGTGCATGGCCGCAGGGTAGTCCACCCGCAGGGGAGCGGCAATCCAGGCCACCAGCCGGCCCGTCTCGCTGTCATTCACCTGACCATCGGCTTCAGCGACTGCGGGCTGGCTGTGGTAGATCCAGAGCCTGGAAATCCCCTGCCCCCCCGTGAGGCCCCATGAAGATCCACTCCCTGTCCGCCTTCCTCGTCTGTGCCGCCCTGACCGCCACCGCCTGCGGAGAAAAGGACGACGGAGACGACGGCGATGACGGCGCCGCCGCTGCAGTGGACAGCGATGGCGATGGCATCACCGACGAGGACGAGGCCGCCCTGGGCACCGATCCCAACAGCGCCGACTCCGATGGCGACGGCCTGGCCGACGCCGCAGAGGTGGACCTGGGCAGCGATCCCAACAGCGCCGACTCCGATGGCGACGGCTACCTCGACCCCTGGGAGGTCGCCGAAGGCAGCAGCCCCACCGACGCCGAGAGCCGGATCTACACGGGCAACTGGCCCTACAACCCCGAAAAGGACGCCTTGGGCGAGTCCGACAGCAGCCGGGCCACCGTGGGCGACCTCACCCCCCGCTTCCAGCTGGTCGACCAGTTCGGCGACACGGTGGACCTCTACGACTTCGCCTACCAGGGCAAGCCCATCCTCCTCGATCTGAGCGGGTCCTGGTGCTACTGGTGCCACGAGGTCGCCAAGATGTTGGAGGGCGAAGCCAGCGCCTTCGACAGCTACGCCAGCACCTATTCCTGGGTGGAGGGCCTGGGTCCCGCGGTGGCCAATGGCGACGTCTTCTTCGTCACCGTGCTGGATGCCAACCGCATGGGCGGCACGCCCAACGCCCAGACGGTGGAGGCCTGGTACGACGAGCACTCCAACCCCGCCGTGCCCGTCTTGATGGACCCCGAAGGCGTGGTGACCTCCTGGATGCGCCCCAGCGGCTACCCCACCATCCTCCTCCTCAACGAGGACATGACGGTGGCCCTGGCTCCGCGGAACTACACCGACAGCTTCGACGAGGTCATGGACATGCTGGGCCGCTGATTCGGCGCTTCAGCCGCCGATCACCGGGTGTTCGGCGTCCAGCCAATCCAACAACAGCAGGGCCCGATCCTCGGGGTCGGGGGTCTGGGCGATGCGTTGGCCCAGGGCCTCACGGGGGCGGTCCGCGCCGGGCGAGCGCATGCGGTCCAGGCAGCCTGCCAGCTCGGTCAGCGCGGCCAGGGCCAGCGCCCCCGGGGCCGCGCTGGCGGCATCCACCGCCCGATCCAGCACGGGTGAGGCAGCCTCGGGTGCGCCCAGGTGCTCCATCATGCCCACGATGGCGGCAGCCACCCGCATCCAGGTCTGGGCGGGCTGACCGGGGGGCAGCTCCGACAGGGCAGCGGCGGCCTCGCGGCAGAGGGCCAGGGCCAGCGCGCGCCCGCCCTCCAGGCTGTGCAATTCGCCGGCGCGGGCCAGCAGCTCGGCCCGCATGAGGGGGTCCTGGGTGGTGCGGGCCAGGGTGACCGCCTCGTCCTTGAGCCCCGCCGCCAGCAGGGCCTCTCCAAAGAGGCGCTCCAGCCGCGCCGGCGAACCCCGTCGCCCTGGCACCACCGCCACATGGCCCGGCGCCACGAAGGACAGGGCCAGCTGGGCCCGGGACACCCCCGTGGCCACCTCGCCGATGTGCAGCCAGAGCAGCGCGGCCAGCCAGGCCGACTCGCCGTCTTCCGGGTTGACCTCGTGGCCGCGGTCCAGGGCCTCTGCGGCCCAGCGCGCCCGCTGGGGATGGCCCGTGGCGGCCTCCAGCAGGCCCAGCACATAGCACCAGCCCGGCGGGACCCGGGCCTGGGAGCGCAGCAGGTCGCGCAGGGGCCCCGCCAGGGCGGGGTGGTCCAGGGCCACCTGGTAGAGCAGGCGCCAGCCGTAGCGCAGATCGGGTTCGGGGGAGAGGGGCTCGGCCGCGGCGCGGGCGACCGCCCGGGCCAGCGTGGCGCAAGCAGCCTCGGGGCCCAGCACCTCCAGCTGGTGCAGGGCGATCCGGCAGACCAGCTCGGTGCCGGCATAGCCGCTGCCGGGGCCCTCCAGCAGGTTGTGCACCGCGCGGGCCCAGGTTCGGCCGGCGGCCTCGGGGCGGCCGGACTCGGCCAGGGCCAGGCCGATGCGTTCGGCCAGCAGGCCCCGGGGGATGGGCTCGGCCAAGGCGGTCTGCAGATCGGCGTGGGCCAGGCTGGCGGCCCGCACCGCGTCCCCGCGACGGCAGGCCACCCGGGCCAGGGCCTCGCGGGCGCGGCGGGCCTCCTCCACATCGCCAATGGCCAGCACCGCCTCGCGGGCCCGCTCCCAATCCTCGAGAATGGAGTCCTCGACTTCATCTACAGCGCGATCGGCCACGGCGACCCAGGCCTCGGCACAGGCCACCCGACCCTGGGGCAAGGACTCGGCCAGGGCGATCGCCGCGCCGCGATCCCCCAAGCGGGCATAGAGCCGCGCGAGCCGGGCCCGGGCGGCGTCGGGGCCAATCCAGCCCGCACCCCGGGGCCGCCAGCGCCCCGGATCCTCGAGCAGGGCGATGGATTCGGCGAGGTGCCGGGCGGCGGCCTCGGGCTCGCCCGAGGACAGCAGCGCAGCGGCCAGCTCTGCGTGCAACCAGGCCTTTCCGCCCGGCTCTTCCAGGTCGAGGAGGATCTCCCGGGCCACGTCCAACCGACCCCGGGCCACCGCGGCCGCGGCCACCCGCTCGACCAGGGGCCGGGCGCCGGGTTCAGCCGGCACGCGCCGGGCGGCGGCGTGGGCGTCTCTCAGGAGGCGCGATGGGTCGGGGGCGGCCATGGCCCCAAGCCTATTCCGGGTGCTACGCTCACGCCGTTGAACAGGGGAGGTCCGCGAGATGATGGCAGCTGACGACGGCGCGACCCTCGTCGCCGCCCGCGCGGGCCTGCTCGCCGTCGCGGGCGACCCGGCGGACGCCGAGCGCGCCTTCGCCCACTTCCGGCAGTGGCTGCAAGGCCGCGCCTGGCGGGCCTGGCACCCCCAGCTGCGGGCCCTGGTCGACGAGCAGCGCTTTGGCACCCTGCTGGACTGCTTCTACCGGGTGCTGCCCTTTGGCACCGGCGGGCGCCGGGGCCCCGTCGGCGTGGGCCCCAACCGCTTCAACCCCTGGACCCTGGGCGCCACCGTGCAGGGCCATGTGCGCTGGTTGCGCCGCATCCATGGGCCCGGCCCGCTGAAAGTGGTCATCGGCCACGATGTTCGACGCTTCGAAGATATGCGGGGGGAGCTTATTCCCGACGTGCCCGACCCGGTGCGGGGACTGAGCAGCCGCGACTTTGCGCGGGTGGCGGCCGAGGTCTATACCGCCGCCGATTTCACGGTGCTGCTGCCCCCCGAAGGCGAGGATCTGAGCACCCCCGAGCTGGGCTTTGCCATTCGCCACCTGGGCGCTGTGGCCGGCCTCGCCGTGACGGCCTCGCACAACCACCCCGACGACAACGGGGGCAAGTTCTTTGGCGCCACCGGCGGACAGGAGGTGCCCCCCCAGGACGAGGACCTCGCCCGCGAGGTCGAAGCCGTGGACTTCGTGGACCGCATGCCCCTGGACCGGGCCCGGGCCAGCGGCCTGGTGGTGGATCTCGACCCCGCCGTGCATGCGGCCTACCTGGACGCCAACCTCGCCACCCTGCGGTGCCCCCAGGCCCGCAGCGCGCGGGTGGTCTTCTCCCCCCTGCATGGCACTGGCGGCCGCACGGTGGGCCAGGCCTTGGTACGGGCCGGCTTCACGGTGGATGTCGAGCCCAGCCAGGCCGAGCCCGACGGCGCCTTTCCCCAGGTGCCCTTTCGCTGCCCCAACCCCGAGGTGCCGGCCGCCCTCAGCGCCGCCGAACAGACCGGTGAGCGGCTGGGTGCCGACCTCGCGCTGGTCTGCGACCCCGACGCCGACCGCATCGGCCTGTCCGTGCGCGAGCGGCAGCACGATCCCGGCGCCACCGACCCGGTGCGTTGGCGCTTCTGCTCGGGCGACGAGATCGCGGCCCTGGTCTGCCACCACGTGCTGGCCAACCGGCCACCGGAGCTGCCGGGCCCGCCCATCGTGCTCAAGACCGCCGTCACCAGCAGCCTGGTCGAGCGGGTGGCCCGGCGGCGGGGTGCCCGGGTGCAGGCCGACCTGCGGGTAGGCTTCAAGTTCATCGGCCACGAAATGGACGAGATTGAGCGCACCGGCCTTTTTCTCGGCAAGCCGGCGACCTTGGATGATTTCGCCCTGGGCGCCGAAGAGAGCCACGGCCTGCTGCTGAGCGCGGCGATGCGCGACAAGGACGCCACCGGCGGCGCCCTGGCCCTGGCCGAGCTGGCCTCGGTCGAGAAGGCCCAGGGGCGCACCCTGGTGGACTGCCTGGAGCGCCTCTGGCAAGAGGTCGGCTATGTCCGCACCACCCTGCGCAGCGCGGTCCTGCGGGGCGCCCAGGGCCGAAATTTCATCGAGCGCATCCAGGCCAGCCTGCGCAGCGCGCCCTGGACCGAGCTGGCTGGGCGCGCGGTGCTCAAGGTGGTCGACCGCCAGGATCCCAACGGCCCCCTGGGCCCCCTGCGCAGCGGCACCGACCGCGCCAGCCGCGACGTCCTGGTCTTCCACCTCGAAGGCGACGCCCGCATCACGCTGCGCCCCAGCGGCACCGAGCCCAAGACCAAGATCTATGTCGAGCTGTGCGGGCCCGAAGGCCGGTCCGATGCGGCCAGCCGACGGACCCTGGACCGCGCCTGCGCCGGCCTGGCCGACGCCACCCTGGTGGCCATGCTGTCGCGGGTGGATCTGCGCCCGCCGCCCTGGTGCCTGTCCGCCAGCGATCTGCTGAGCGTCGAACACAAGATCAGCTTCGCCGAGCAGCTGCTGCCCGCCTTGCAGCAGCGCCTGGAGGCCCTGGCCGGCGACGAGGACCTGGCCGAAACCGACGGCTGGTTGGACCAGCAGCTCCGCCCCTACGGACCCGGCGCCCGCGCCTTGCTGCTGCCCGCCGTGCAGCGCCTGTGCGAGCAGGACCGCCCCGCGGGGGCGGCCCGGCTGCTGGCCCGCTTCCGCGACGAGGGCTCAGTCCGCGGCGGCTGAGACCGTGACGGCCACATCGCAGGGGAAGCTGACGCCCGATGCGATCTCGGCCAGCCAGCAGTCGCCGCCGCTGCAATCCACCACGATGTCCCACTGGCCGCCGCTGGTGCGATCGTCGCCATAGGTGCCGCCGATGGCGACCTGGCTGGTGATGGTCACATCCCAATCCGGGATGTCCTCAGAGCCGATCATCAGGTCGCAGACATAGCTCTGGTCCGTCGCCAGGTTGCAGTTCACGCTGTCGCCCGTCGCGTCGAAGACCCAGGAGAAGCTGGTCTCGCTGGTATTGGTGTGCACGAAGCCATCGCCTTCGGTGGCCGGAAGCTCGCCTTCTGCCTGGCAATTGTCGTAGATGAGGTCGCCGCCGGTGATGGTCCAGTGGCCCGCCTGGGGGGCAAAGGCCGCCGTGCCATCGTCGCCGCCATCGCCCGAGCCGCCATCGCCGCCATCGCCCGAGCCGCCGTCTCCGCTGCCGCCGTCGCTGCCGTCGCTGCCGTCGGCGTCGCCCCAGGGGCTGCCCCCGTCGTCTGCGCTGCTGGTGTCCGAGCCCTCGTCCGCCTTGTCGCCGCAAGCGACCAGGGCACCCAGGGCGCACAGGGCGCCCAACATCCGCATCCGACCCATAGAAGACTCCTCGCGCGGCGGGCGGTGCCGCCCCCGCACTGTATAGCCGGGACGCCACAGCCGGAAGTCCCCCCAGGCATGGGGTAGCATGAAGCCCTCCACCCGAGGCTGCAGTGCTGCGCGTCGCCCTGTTCTTCTTCGCCCTCGCGGGCGGGCTCTACTACCTCGCCTATATCGACCGCAAGACGCCCCTGGCCTTGACGGTGGTCGAGTACAACGACATCGGTCTGCTGCCCCTCTTCAGCCTGACGGCGCTGGTTGGCGGGGTCTTCGTGTTGCTGCACCTGCGGGGCCGTTGGGCCGAGAGCGCCCGAAAAGAGGCCGCCGCCGCCCGGGGCCCGCGCCCACCCACCCGGCTGCACGCGGTGAGCGGGGGCCGCGACAACCTGAGCTTCCGGGACCGCGTCCTGTCCCGGGCCCGCAGCCTGCCCATGGAGGCGGGCGCCCGGCTGGAGGTCGACCCCGCCCAAGGCGTGCCCCTGCGGCTGGTGCTCGAAGAGATGCCGCCAGGGCGGGCCAGGCGCGCCATCGATGGCTTCGGCCTCTTCTTGGCCTCCTTGCCCACGCCGCCCCGGGTGCAGGTGGACTTCGTGCGCTGCCCGCCGCCCCCCCAGCCCCTCACGGTCCTGGTCCAGGGTGCCCTCAGCCAGCACCTGCCCCGCAACAGCTTCAAGGCCACCGGCCACGCCGATCGGGTGGACGTGCTCTTCTTCGAGCACGACCCCACCTGGCGCGAGGACTGGTAGGGCCTCAGCCTGCGGGCAGCCGCGACCGCCGGGGCCCGAAGTCCCGGGGCATGAGGATGTTGACGCCTTCTACCGGCCAGTGGTGGTACCACTCGACATGCTCGAGATACCAGGCCAGGCGCTCATTCCGGACGCGCGGCCGGCTGCCCATCTTGGTGGCGTGCCGCATCAGCGGCTGGCCGCTGCCGGGCAGCTTGAAGCCCAGGTGGGTGACCACGATGGGCACGCCCTCGCGGGGGCGACGAACGGTGAGAATGAGCGCGCCATCGGGTATCTGATCGATGGATTCCAGGGCGGCGCCGGTGGACATCACCGGCAGGGCGTAGTCGCCGGTGGGCAGCTTGTCGTCGGGCACCTGGAAGAGCCGGCGCTTGCCCCAACCCGCCCAGGTGCGCGGGGTCACCCGCTTGCGGATGAGGTGGGTCTCGCCCACCTGCGCGGTGATGTCCTCCAGCCAGCCATTGGCGATGGCCCGGGGCACCCACTGCTCCAACATGAAGTGGTGGCGGTCTTCGTAGAGGCGCCCTCCCCCCTCGCCATAGCGCAGGCTCTCTCGCACCCGGGGGGCCGCGGTCGGGTCACCCGCCAGGGCCAGGGCGAGGACCTCCTCGACAAAGGTCAAGCAGTCCCAGGCGTCGTAGCGAACCGGCGGGTCCAGGTCCGGCGCGCGCCCCTCGCCCGCCGCGTCGTTGAGGTAGGGCCGGTCCACCAGCAGCTCGCTGATGGCGGCCATGCGCGCGCCCACCGGGAGCTGCTGGACGGACCGGGCCCGCTCTGCGAGGGCCAGGGGCAGGTCTCCCTCGTCCAGCTCGGGCCCCAGCGGGGCCTGCTCGCCCTCCCCCTCGTCCAGATTCGGACCCGGGGGCTCTGGGGCCGACGGGTGGGCGGGCTGCAAGGCGAGCAGCAGCAGCAAGCGGACTAGCAGCGCAGCCTCTGCTGATAGCCGGCGATGGACTCGAGCAGCTTGTCGACCTCGGCGTCGGGCAGCTCTTCGACCGCCAGGGACAGGCCCCGCTCGATCAGGTCCATGGTGCCGCGGTCGAGCAGGGTGCGCCACTCGGAGTCGGGCCGGCGCCGCAGGTTGGCAGTGGCGGCCTCGGCAGAGAAGCGGCCGTCGGGCAAGGCGTTCAGGCCGCCAAAGAGCGGCGCATAGACGCTGGGGGCGCCATCGAGGAGCAGCTGCACCGAGCCGCTGCCGGATCCCGGCCCGCGGTTGCGGTCCAAAGCCGCTGCGATGCGCGCCAGCACCCCGTTGCAGACCTCGAATTTGTGCTCGATCTCGTCGTCTTGCAGCCGCGGCGCGCCAAAGCTGAGGGCGACCACCTTGTCTTCGGCGGTGAACTGGGCGTCGTCGGCGTCCAGCGCCTCCAGCAGCAGCTCCTCTTCTGCTTCTTGCACCGGAGGGGGCGCCTCGGGCAGCGGGCGGCCGCGCCGGAGGGCCTCCTCCCGGAGATCCACCACATCCAGCAGCTCGCGCTTGAGGCTGAACTGGCCCATGCCGCCGCCGCGCACATGGTCCTGGTCCTGGAACATGCCCAGGTCCTCGGGATCCGACCCGTCATCCACCCCAAAGAAGGCGGCGTCGTCGGCATCGGGCGGGGCGCTGGACTCAAAGAAGCTCTGGCCGGCCGAAGGGCGGGGCACCCAGCCGCCTTCGGGCTCGGGCCCGTCGTCGGGCTCGGGCGCGGGCGCGGGCGCGGCGGCCGGAGACGGAACCGGCGTGGGCGCGGGATCCGCTTCGTCTTCGGGGGTCCAGGTGTCATCGGCCGACGAGGTGGCGGGCCCACGACCGGTGACCACCGAGACGCCCTGCCGGACCGGGGGAGAGTCCACCGGCTGCAGATCGGCGCCCTCCAGCTCGGGAAGGGGCTCCAGATCCTCCCCATTCAGGAGATCCAGGCTGACCGGGGCGGCCTGGGGGGCGGCGGGAGCACGCGCGGCGGGCTCGTCCAAGGAGAAGAGCTCCTCGACCACCATGCCCGGCGGGCGCTCCCGGCTGCGCCGCTGGGCCAGGGCGGGGGGCTGGGCGAGCTTGATGCCCTCATCGCTGACCAGCGCCCCATTCTCGAGCATCTCGACGACCATCAGCAGGGTCGCGCCGGCCTCGAAGGGGCTGAGGGTGAGCAGGTCCTTGAGCTGGATGGAGGGCTCGCAGAGGTCCATCAGCCGGGCCTGCTGCTGGGTGGCCGGCATGGACGGCCCGGGGCGCAGGTTCAAGGGGCCGGCGTGGCCCACCAGGGGCGACACCCGCTCTCGCAGCTCCAGCAGCTGCGTCAGCAGGCGGCCGCTGTCGTGGCCCACCTGCACATTGCGCACAAAGACCGCGTCCAGGGGCGCAAAGGCGGCGGGCCCCTCGCAGTCCAGCAGCTCCAGCAGGTTCTGGCGGAAGCGGGCTTGCAGCAGCGTGTGAAAGAGGCTGTCGGGGACATGGCCCAGCAGGAGCTCTTCGGCGGATCGGCCCTGCTCGACCGACCGGGCGAAGGCCTTTCCCTGGCGGTCGGTGATCGCCCCGTTGTTCACCAGGCGCCGCACCAGCCAGGGCCCGTCGTCGGGGGCATGGGCGGCCAGCGCCTCGCCTTGCAGCAGGAAGACGTCGAGGCTGCGGCCTCGGCGATCCACGGCGGACAGCCGGCCGGTGACCCCCCGCGCGAGGTGATCCCGGAGGGCGTCAATCGGGGACTGGGGTCTCTGCTGGCTGAGGCTCATCCCGACCGCGGTCTCAAGCGGGAGTGCTGCAGGGATCGTAGCAGTCTGCGGGCCCCAAGGTCAATCTGGACGCTGCTGCACCCGCTGGCCGAGCAGCTGGATGCCGGCATCGCGCTGGAGATCCGGCGATACCGACCGGCCGCTGGGCGACAGCATCGCGCTCACCGCCTCCACCATCAGGTCGGGCGCGAGGCCATTCGGGGTCCAGCCCAGGCCCGAGGGGCCCTGCATCCAGGTGTCGGACAGGGCCAGGACGAGGTCGCCATCGAGGGGATGGAAGCTGGGCAGCGTGCCCACCCCCGCGGTGGCCGTGCCCACCAGCTGGGCCCGCCCATGGTCGCGCAAGGCGGCGGCAAAGGCCTCGGCCGGGCCGCTGGTGCCGCGGTTGATGAGCACGACCAGGGCGCCGCCATAGATCGGGGCCCGGCTGCTGCGAATCGGGTCGCTGCCCCCGTCCGGGCGAGAGGTGCTCAGCACCACCGACTCGGGCTCCAGAAAGAGGCCCGCCGCCGCCACCACCTCGTCGATCAACCCGCCCTCGTTATCGCGGAGATCGAGCACCAGGCCCCCATTCACGGGCTCCTTGAGCCGCTGGGCCAGGGCCCGGGCCGTGCCCGCCCCAAAGAAGCTCAGCCGGATGCAGGTGGCCGCCGCGCAGTCGCCCGGTCGCACGCCCAGCACCCGGTAGGCGCCCCGCCGCACCTCCACCCGGCGCACGCCGGCCTCGCCGCGCACATCCAGCCGGGCCTGGGTGGCCTCGGCCGAGGCCTGCACCACGCTGTGGATCTGCTCAATCGGCATGCCGGTGAAGGGCAGCCCGTCCACCCCCACCACCAGGTCGCCCACCTCGAGCCCGGCGGCCTCGCCGGGGCCCCCGGGAAAGACATCGGTGATCATCAGCCCGCGCCCGGGGCTGATGGTGAATTCGATGCCGATGCCGTGGCGCTCGCCGCGGTCCCAGGCCAGCCGCTCATTCCACTCGCGCCGGCTGAGCAGGACGTTGCCCGAGGACCCGGTCAGCCGATCCAGGCGCTCGGCGAAGCCCGCCATGGCGGCCCGGTAGAGGTCCTCGCGGTCGGCGCGGCCCCCGAAGCGCTCCTCGACCAGCGTCACCATATCGTCGAGGGTGTCCTCGTCCTGGGCCGAGGCCACGCCCAGGGAAGCGAGCAGGAGCAGCGAGCAGGACCAGGGCATGGAGAGGCCGGAGCCAGGGGGACTGCGGGGCGAAGATCAACTGCGGGAGGGGATCAGAGCGTGCCGCGCTGGGGCGTGTGCGAGACCTTGCGAACCTCGACCCGGGCAGGCGGCCGCGGGGCGGCGCTGTAGCGGCTCTCGCGCTCCAGCTCTTGCACATCCTGGGTGAGCCGCAGGGCGTCGGCCCGGGCTGCGTCGGCCTCGGCGCGGTTATTCCAGCCCCACAGCAGCGAGAGGGCCAGGGCAGCGGCATAAGCGGCCAGACCGAGGGGGCTGACCTGAAGCTCCATGCGGCGCAGGCGGCGGGGAGAGAGCGCGGCCATCACGCGGCCCAGGGGGCTGTGGCGCTGCCGCTCTGCGAGGGCGCGTTCGCGGTCCACCGCCGCCCACTCTGCGGCCACCGCCGCGTCCATCGGGTCCCAGAAGCCGGCCGCGGCCAGGCGGGGATCGGGCGGGGGCGGCAGTGTGGCCAGGGCCTCCCCTTGTTCGGAGAGCTGCCCGGCCAGCGCGGCGCAGCGGGGGCAGCGCTCGATGTGATCGACGACCAGCTCGGTCTGAGAGGGGCCCAGCTCCTCCTCCAGCCACGGCACCAGAAGATACTGGGTGGTCGAGCAGTCCATGCAATGCACCTCAACAGGTTTGCGGTCCGAAGCGCCAAGGCACCCCACGGCCTGGACGCTATCCGGTCGGAGGGGGGCGGCGCTCGCGAGCGGCCTGACGGGACCGATCGCACTCCCAACACGCCATCGGGCGGATCCCTCCCCCCAAGCGGTCGCTGCGCCAGAAAAAAGCGACCCCGGCGCGGGGGGTCCCGGCCGGGGGCGGATCAGGGGCCCCGCAAGAAGGCGGGGCCGGGGGCTCAGGCCTCGGGGCGCATGGCGGTGCTCTCGCCCATCTCTTCGAGCAGGCGGGCGCGGGCCCGGCTCAAGCGCGACATCACCGTGCCCAGCTTGATGTCCAGCACCGATGCGATCTCGGCGTAGGAGAGGTCATCGTAGTAGCGCAGCATGAGGATCTCGCTGTGGTCCTGGGTCATCTTGCCGATGGCCGACAGCACCTCTTCCCGGCGCTCTCCCTTGAAGACCAGGTCCACCTGATCCGCGCTGAAGCTCTCGGGCTTGATCATGGCGTCCAGGATGGCGCCGCGGCGCTTGCGGTCCCGAACCAGGTTGAAGCAGAGGTTGCTGGTGACCCGGAAGAGCCAAGCCTTCATGCGGAAGTCTTCGTTGAAGAAGCGGGTCTCCCGCATGGCGCGGATGAAGACCTCTTGTACGACGTCGTAGGCCTCCTGGTAGTCCTTGACGATGCCGAGCGCGTGGTAGAAGAGCCGGTCCCGGTACTTGCGGATGACCATGTCCAGGCCGTCCCGCGGGTTGCCCAGGGCGACCTGCTTGATGTCTTCTTCCGTCCAGGTGGAGGGCTGGCCAACGGTGACGAGGCGGAGGCTGGTGCTGGTGGCGGTCATGGCGAGCTCCTCGTGGGCAGCGCTGCAGGGAAGGACAGGGGCTTGGTAGGGGATTGGACCGCGGGGAATCGGTTGGGTTCCATCGGGGTCGGCTCCAAGCGCGGGGGACTGTGGTGCCCGGTTCCAAGACGCCGGGGAATCTTCTTTCATTCACAGGGTCTTCCCCGATCGGCCTGTTGTCCTGTCTTTTGATGTCTCAGGGGCGATTCGGGCATCCGGGTCAGGTGCTTCAAGGTGGATTCTCGAAAGAAGCTGCGCCAGGATGGCCTTGGGGCCCGGTTGACGCAAGCGCATCGGGGCCCAGGATAGAGAGGAGCCGGTTGTTTGCTCGATGCTGGATGCGGCGGCCCCCCGGGGCACGCGGCGCGCGGATGGTTGGACCCCAGGAGCGATGATGGAAGTGCGCGAGCTGGTCGAGGAGATCGTCAAGGCGCTGGTGGACCAGCCCGACGAGGTGGTGTGCACCGAGATTGAAGGCACCCAGTCCTGCGTCATCGAGCTCAAGGTCGCGCTGAGCGACGTGGGCAAGGTCATTGGAAAGAAGGGCGTACACGCCGACGCCATCCGGCGCATCGTGCACGCCATCGGCGGCAAGAAGAAGAAGCGCTACGTGCTGGAGATCCTCGAAGAGCGCTGAGAGGACGCGCGCCCTGGCCCCACTCGGGCCGGCTTGGAATAGAATGTGGGCGGCATGTCGTCCTCCTTCAGCCGCAGGCGCTTTGGCCTCCTGGCCGGCGCCACCGCACTCGTCCCCGCGCTGGCATCCGCCGGGTCGCGGGCCCGGCGCCCCTGGGCGGCCCGGTCGCCCGTAGACCCGCGCGAGCGCCGCTTCCTCTTCCTGCACTGCCGCGGGGGCTGGGACCCCACCGTTGCCTTCGTGCCCCTCTTTGACGGGGCCGACATGGAGGACGGCGCCGAGGAGGCCACCATGGGGGGCCTGCGCTTCGTGGACCACCCCGACCGCCCCAGCGTGCGGGCCTTCTACGAGCGCTGGGCGGATCGTTGCTGCCTGGTCAACGGCGTCGAGGTGCGCAGCGTCGCCCACGACCGCTGCGAGCGCATCCTGCTCACCGGCACCGGCTCGGCCGGCCGGGACGACTGGCCCAGCCTGCTGGCGGCCCACGCGAGCAACAGCCCGGTGCTGCCCTACCTGCTCCTGGCCGGACCCGCGTTCAACGCCCAGTATGCAGACCGCGTGGTGCGCATCGGGGACAATGGCCAGCTGCCCGAGCTGCTGAGCGGCCAGGCCCTGCAGCAGGTGGACGGGCCGCCCTTCTGGATGCCAGAGCCGGGGGTCGAGGCGGTGGAGTCGGCCTTTTTCAGGGAGCGCCTGGCCCGACTGGAACAAGGCGGCCTGGGCGGGGACGCCGGTGACTTCGCGCGCCGCTACGGCACCTTGCAGGAGCAGCTCGGCCGGCTGTCCGAGGAGGCCGGCGGCATCGACCTCAACCCCAGCGACCTGGGCTGCGAGCGCGACCTGGTGGCCGACGCCGCGACCGCCTTTGACTGCTTTGAAGCCGGGCTCAGCCGCTGCGCGATGCTGCGCTACGCCGGCTGGTGCGGCGAGGGCTGGGACACCCACACCGACACCGAGCTGCAGTCCATCAATTTCGAGGATCTCTTTCGCTACCTCGACGGCATCCTCAGCGATCTGGCCACCCGCACCGCGCCCTCGGGGGCTCCCCTCGAAGATGAAGTCACTATCTGCGTCTTCAGCGAGATGGGACGCTCGCCGCGCCGCAACTCCTGGGGGGGCAAGGATCACTGGACCTTCACATCTACAATGCTGCTGGGATCGGGGATCGCCGGCGGAAAGACCATCGGCGACCTGGACGAGCGCGGCATGGGCCGCCCGGTGGACCTGGGCAGCGGCGAGCTGCACGCCGGGGGCGTGTCCTTGGTGCCCAACCACCTGGGCGCCACCCTGCTGCGCCTGGGCGGCATGGATCCCACCCCCTGGGTGGGCGAGGTCCCCGCCCTCGCCGCCGCCCTCGCGGAGGGCTGAATGGCGGCGGGTCGCTCATCCTGGATACTCGCGGGCCTGCTTCTCGGCCTCAGCGCCTGCGCCGACCCACCCTGCCCGGCGGGCAGCGCCAGGGCCGCAGACGGGCTCTGCACCTTGCCGCCCGAAGACAGCGCAGCGCCGGCCGACCTGGGCGACTGCGCGCGAGACACCGGCCTCTTCGAAGACCCCGCCGCCATCGACGCCAGCCTGAGCTGGTCGGGCTGGGGCGACGGCTTCTTCGCCACCTACTGTCGGAGCTGTCACGGCGCGACCACCCCCGACCGCCGCGGAGCGCCGGAGGGCGTCAACTTCGACTCCGAGGTCGAGGTGGCCGGCCAGGTCGGGCGGGTGCGGGCCCGGGTGCTGGAACAAGGCGATATGCCCGCCGGTGGGGGCGTTGTGGAGGCAGATCTGGCCTTGCTGCACCGCTACCTCTGCCGGCTGGAGGCCCGCCGATGATCCCCCTCTGGCTGGCCCTGGCCTCCTGCAACCCACCGGCGGCCCAACCGGGGGAGGCCCTCCCCGATGATGAGGCTGTAGCGCCCATTCCCGGCGGACCGACCGACTCGGGTCTGCCCGGCCTGCCCGAGATTGACGGCGGCCCGACCCAGGCCAGCTGGACCGCCACCGACATCGACGCCGCCCTACAAGAGGCCCTGGGCCAGGGCATCCCCGATCCCTGGACCCTGCAAGCCCAGCTGCTGGAGGTGTTCAGCCATGGTGACGGCGCCTGCCCCGGTCACCCCAACTACATCGACGACCGCAACCTGCTGGGCTGCACCGCCGCCAGCGGCTGGATGTACAGCGGCGTGAGCGAGTGGACCGAGCTGCACGGCGAGGTCGAGGGCATGCCCATCGAAGGCGAGCTGACCTTTGGCGACATCATCTTCGCCTCCCCCGAGGGCCTGGTCTTCGAGGTCGGCGGCTTCGTGCAGTGGATGCGCCTGCGGGACGCGCGCTTCGACGTGGCCCGCATCGAGACGCAGCACCAGGGGAGCTGGCATTGGGACGGGGATCCCATCTGGTTGGACCAGACCGTGAGCGGCCGCTACCAGATCCGCATGGAGCGGGTGGACGGCAACCGCCAGATCACCCTGACCGGGGCCGCCCGGGTGCGGGGCATCGACCTGGACTTTCAGGATCTGCTGCTGGAAGAGGGCGACTGCGCCTGGGCCCCCCGGGGCGCGCTGGCGGTGCGAGACCCGGCGGGGGGCTGGCACCGGCTGGACTTCGGCGAGGCCTGCCAGCCCTGCGCCAGCCCGAGCTACCAGGGGGGCGAGCCCCAAGGCGAGGTCTGCGTGGACCTCGCCGCCATCCCCGCGGGCCTGATGGCCGAGCTGGACCGGCTATGAGGCCCCTGCTGCCCCTGCTGCCCCTGCTGGCCCTGCTGGCCTGCGCCCCCGACCCGGCGCCCATCCCCGCCGAGCTCGCTGAAGATGAAGTCAGCGAGCCCGTTCTCGTCCCCTTGGACCCGCCCCGGCTGCTGCGCCGCATGAGCCTCGACCTGCAAGGCCGCCTGCCCGAGCCGGAGGAGCTTCACCGGGTGGCGGCCGACCCCGAAGCCTGGACCGAGATCGTGGCGGCCTGGATGGCGGGCCCGGAATTCGAAGAGCGCATGGTGGAGCTGCTGGCCGAGCGCTGGTGGACCCGCATCGACGTCTACGACGTGGTCTACCAGGACTACGGGCTGGGCCCCCAGGACGAGTTCGCCTTCGAGGAGAATGTGGGGGAGGAGCCGCTTCGCCTGATCGCCCGCAGCATGGCCGAGGACCGGCCCTGGGGCGAGGTGGTGCTGGCCGACCACACCCTGGCCACCCCCCTGCTCACCCGGCTGTGGCCCCTGGAATTCACCGGCGACGTACCGGCCGAGGGCGAGTGGGCCGAGGCCCGCTACACCGACGGTCGGCCCGCTGCCGGCGTGCTGGCCACCAATGGCCTGTGGTGGCGCTACTCCACCAACGAGTCCAATATGAACCGCGGACGGGCGGCGGCCATCTCGCGGCTGCTGCTCTGCGAAGATGTGCTGGCCCGGCCCATCAGCTTCACGGCGGCCGACACGGATGTGGCCAACCCCGAAGAAGCCATTCGCACCGATCCCGCCTGCCAGGCCTGCCACGCCAGCCTGGATCCGGTGGCCGCCAGCCTCTTCGGCTTCTGGTGGCTCACCCTCTACTCCCGCATCGAAGAGGACCGCTACCACCCCGAACGCGAGGCCCTGGCCGAGGAGATCATGGGCCAGGCGCCGGCCTGGTATGGCGAGGAGATCACCGGCCTGTCGGATCTGGGCGTACACATCGCGCGGGACAGCCGCACCTATGCCTGCGCCGTCGAGGGCTTCGCCAGCCTGCTGTGGCGCCGGCCCACCACCCCCGACGACCAGCCGCGCCTGGAGGCCGCCCGGGTGGCCTTCTTGCAGGCCGAAGCCCGGCCCCAGGCCCTGCTGATGGCCCTGCTGGCCTCTCCCGAGTACCAGGCTGGCGCCGTGGCCGAAGGCGCCCGAGGCAGCGTAGAGGCCAGGGAGCGCACCGCCCGCATGCTCTCCCCCGCCCAGCTCGACGGCATCGGCCGGGGCCTGGTCAACCTGCAGTGGCGGCGCCATGGCTTCGACCAGCTCCGCAACGACGCCATTGGCTACCGGGTGCTGGCCGGCGGGGTGGATGGTTCGATGCTCACCCAGGCCCAGGCCGATCCGGGCCTGACCTGGGTGCTGGTGACCCAGCGCTGGGCCCAGGCGGTGGCCAGCCTGGCCGTGAAGTACGAGCTGGAGGAGCGATCCGAAGCGGTGATCCTCGCGGGAGCCACCCCGGAGATCAAGCCCGGCGAGGCCGAGTTCGACCGCGCGCTGGGCAGCATCTGGTGGCGTCTGACGGCGACGGAGCTGCCCGAAGCCGAGCGGGCGGCCTATTCTGAGCTGTGGTTGGCGGTCGAGGCCGAGAGCGGCGGCGACGTCTTCCAAGCCTGGCGCAGCACCCTCACGATGATGTTGCGGGACCCGGCCTTCTTGTCCTATTGAGCCCGGATGCCACCGATGCGCGCCTTGCCCTTGATGCTCCTGCTGGCCTGCTCGATGGCCCCGACCGAAGCGCAGGATCCCGGGCCGGACTGGGGCCGGGATGCCGACGGCGATGGCGACGGCGATGGCGATGGCGAGACCGGCGGGACGGCAGCGATCGACGCCGATGGCGATGGCTGGGCGGCGGACCAGGACTGCCAGGACGACGACGCCAGCATCCACCCCGGTGCCGCCGAGATCTGCGATGGCATCGACCAGGACTGCGATGGCGCGGCGGACGACGGCGTGCCCAACGACGGCGCGGGCTGCCGGGATCCGGGCCCCCCCGACTTTCCCGAGACCGTGGGCGTGGTGCACATCACCGTGCGCACCGGCGACGGCCTGACCGATGGCACCGACGACGGCATGGACGCCTGCTTGGGCCCCGACCGCTGCCTGTCCCTGAACAAGGCCGACTGGAATGACCTGGAGACCGGCCTGCTGGATGTGCAGGTCTTGGAGGGCCTGGGCTGGTCCCGCGCCGATCTGACCGGCTTCTCCCTTCAGACGCGGGGGGGCGCCAACCAGTGGCGCCCGAGCTGCTACGAGGTGCGCCTGGACGGCGATCCCATCGCCTGCAGGGATGGCCTGGACCTGCGCATCGGCAACGAAGGCAGCGAGCTTCCCCTCTGGCAGGATCCCGACGGCTGGGGCCAGACCTGCACGACCTGCTTTGATTCGCCCATCACCCATGGCCCGCTCGTGGGGGCCACCGGGTCGGACCGCGCCCGCATCTGGTTCCGCGCCGACGCCACCCGGCCCGTGCGGCTGCGGGTGGCGGACAGCGCCAGCGCCCTGGCCAGCGCCGCTCCCGTGGCCATCCGCTACCCCTCAGCCTCCGCTGACTTCGCCGAACAGGTCGATGTTCTGGGCCTTCGTCCGGGCACGACCTGGCACTACGACCTGGAGGTGGCCGGGATCCGCCTGGGCCCCTGGACCTTCACCACCGCACCCGCCGACGACGAGCCCACCCACCTGCGCCTGGCCTTCGGATCCTGCAGCCGCTTGGACGATCAGCCCATCTTTGGTGTGATCGCGGCCACCAACCCCGACATCTTCCTATTCATCGGCGACAACCACTATGGCAATACCGCCGACCTGGCGGCCTTGCGGCAGTGGTACCGCTGGGGGCTGGAGCGCCCCTTGCGCACCGAGGCCCTGCAGGGCCGCACGGTGCTCGCGACCTGGGACGACCACGACTTTGTGGGCAACAACACCGATGGCAGCGCGCCAGGCAAAGAGAACGCCTTGCGGGCCTTCGCCGAATACCAGCCCAACGGGTCCTATGGGATCGAAGGTGTGGACGGCGTCTTCAGCCAGCATCGGTGGGGGCAGGTCGCGATCTTCCTGCTGGATGATCGCTACTGGCGCGGACTGGAGGACTCGATCCTGGGGGATGCCCAGGAGGCCTGGCTGCTGGACGCCCTCGAAAATAGCGACGCCGCCTTCAAGCTGGTGGCATCGGGCAGCCAATTCACGATGGAGGGCAGCAGCGACTCCTGGGCCGCCTTCCCCGCCGCCCAGGCCCGCTTCCGGCAGGCCCTGGTGGACCGCAATATTGAAGGCGTGGTGCTGCTTTCGGGCGATATCCACCGCAGCGAGCTGCGCCTGCTGCCTGGGGCCACGGGCGGCTATGACCTGCCCGAGCTGACCTCCTCCCCCCTGGCCAATTCGCAGAGCACCTGCCGCTCCGATGCCGAGCTTCGGGACTGCGTGGATGACGACAACAGCTTCGTTCTCATCGAGATCGACGGGCGGCTTCCCGACCCCACGCTCACCGCCACGGTGATCGATGGTGCCGCCACCGAGCGGGCCACCTGGACCCTCGCGCGGAGCGACCTGAGCCTGTAGCGGCCGGGCTCAGCCGGGGCGGTTTCGCATGTGGTCGGCCACCTGGGCGAAGCTGCGGCTGAGGTCGGCGCGCAGGGCCTCATCGGCCACGATCTCGTCCAGCGCCCCGTTCATGCAGAGCATCCACTGGGCGGCGGCCGCGTCGTCGATGGCGAAGGCCATGTGCCGGCGGCGCAGGCGCGGGTGGCCATACTCCTCCCAATAGAGCGGGGGGCCGCCCAGCCAGCCGGACAAGAACTTATACAGCTTGTCCCTGGCTTCTGACAGGTCTGGGTTGTGCATGGCCCGAATGGGCGCGGCCTCGGAGAGGCGGTCCATGCGATCGTAGAAGGCGGCCACCAGGGCGCGCACGGCCGGGTCGCCGCCCATGCGGGTATAGGGCAGGCTGGGGTCCAGATCGGTCATGGGGTCCTACTCTGTGATGCCGGGAATGCGGACGCCGCGCTCTTTGGCGACGTCGATGGCGCGGTCGTAGCCGGCGTCTGCGTGGCGCAACACGCCCATGCCCGGGTCGCCGGTGAGCACGCGCTCGATGCGGCGGGCGGCGGCGTCGGTGCCATCGGCCACGATGACCTGCCCGGCGTGCAAGGAGTAGCCCATGCCCACGCCGCCCCCGTGGTGGAAGCTCACCCAGGAGGCGCCGTTGACCGCGTTGAGCAGGGCGTTGAGGATGGGCCAGTCCGCCACTGCGTCCGACCCGTCCTTCATGGCCTCGGTCTCGCGGTTGGGGGAGGCCACGCTGCCGCAGTCCAGGTGGTCCCGGCCGATGACCAGCGGGGCCTTGACCCGACCCCTTCGCACCAGCTCGTTGAAGGCCAGGCCGGCCTTGGCCCGCTCGCCATAGCCCAGCCAGCAGATGCGGCTGGGAAGGCCCTGGAAGCGCACCCGCTCGGCCGCCAGGGTCAACCAGCGCTCCAGCGCGGCGTCCTGGGGGAAGAGCTCCCGGATGACCTGGTCGGTGGTGTAGATGTCCTGGGGGTCGCCCGACAGGGCCGCCCAGCGGAAGGGGCCCTTGCCCTCGCAGAAGAGCGGCCGGATATAGGCCGGCACGAAGCCGGGGAAGGAGTAGGCCGTGTCCGGATCCAGGCCCCCGTCCACCGCGCCCGCCCGCAGGTTGTTGCCATAGTCGAAGGTGTGGGCGCCCCGGGCCTTCAGCGCCACCATCGCCCGCACATGATCGGCCATGGTGGCCAGGGAACGGGCCTTGTAGGCGTCGGGATCGGCGCAACGCAGGGCGTCGGCCTGGGCGAGATCGAGCCCCCGGGGCACATAGCCATTGAGGGGGTCATGGGCGGAGGTCTGGTCGGTGAGCAGGTCGGGGGTGAAGCCGGCCTCCAACAGGGCTTCCAGGCCAGGGGCCGCATTCATCACCACGCCCACGCTGCGGGCGAGGCCCTGGGAGGCCCAGCCCTTGACCCGCGCGATGGCTTCGTCCACGCTGTCGGCGATCTCGTCGAGGTAGCGCGTCTCGATGCGCCGCTGGGCCCGGTGGGGGTCCACCTCGAAGGCCAGACAGGCCGCACCGGCCATGGTGGCGGCCAGGGGCTGGGCCCCGCCCATGCCGCCCAGGCCCGCCGTGACCACCACCCGCCCGGCGAGATCGGCGGTGCCGAAGTGCTGGCGTCCGGCCTCGCAGAAGGTCTCGTAGGTGCCCTGCAGGATGCCTTGGGTGCCGATGTAGATCCAGGACCCGGCGGTCATCTGGCCATACATCATCAGCCCCTTGCGCTCCAGCTCGTAGAAGTGCTCCCAGTTGGCCCACCGGCCCACCAGGTTGGAGTTGGCGATGAGCACCCGGGGGGCGTCGGCGTGGGTGCGCATGATGCCCACCGGCTTGCCCGACTGCACCAGCAGGGTCTCGTCGTCGCCCAGATCGCGCAGCGAGGCCACGATGGCGTCAAAGGCCTCCCAGCTGCGGGCCGCCCGGCCATTGCCCCCGTAGACCACGAGGTCTTCGGGGCGCTCGGCCACATCGGGGTCGAGGTTGTTCATGAGCATGCGCAAGGCGGCCTCCTGCACCCAGCCCTTGCAGCTCAACTCCGACCCTCGGGGGGCCCGGATCACCCGCTTCATGACGATCTCCGCGCTGCGGCTCTCCGGGGGGAGCCCCCGGTCCGGGGCCCTAACCGGTTGCCCCCAAACGCAGAGACGCGCGGGCCCGGCGAAGGGCGCGCGCGTCGCAGAAATCCGCCGCCAAAGCAGCGAATGGGGCGATCAGGCCTTGGACTTGCGCAGGTTGCTGTCGCGCTCGCGGTTCTCTTCGGCGATGCGGGCCGACACCATCTCGGGGGTCACGATGACCTCCTGTTCGGGCGCCCTGCCGTTGTAGATGAAGTGCACATTCGAGGGCCGGGCCAGGTGGGCGCAGTCCTCGAGGGCCTCCAGCTGGGCGTCGTAGTCGGCGCGGGTGGTCAGCCCGCGCTCGATGTGCCGGTCGACGGTGCGGATGTCGAAGATCTCGGTTTCACGGAGCTTGAACTCGATCTTTTCCATGTCGGGTCCCATGTCTATAAGGGGGTGCGCAGCGGGCCCGTTCAGGCCATCGGGGGCAGATCGTCGTCGTCCGCAGCCGGGGGCAGGTCGTCGTCGGCGGCCGGGGGCAGATCGTCGTCGTGGGCCGGGGGCAGGTCTTCGCGGCTGGAGGGGCCGGCGAAGGTGCGCAGGGCCTCGTTCACGTCGAAGCGGCTGGCGTCCACGCCGACATAGCCGGCCGCGATCTCCCGCAGGGCCGTCACGACCTCCTTGTTGGTGCGGTCGTCCTCGATCATGACGTCTTCACCGCGGATCAGCTGCTTGGCACGCTCGGCGGCGATGAGGACGAGGGCGAAGCGGTTCGGGATCTCTTCGAGGCTGTCCTCGACGGTGATGCGGGCCATCGGTGGACTCCCAATTCGGGTGTGGAGGGGATTGCGCGGCGCCGCCAAACCCTGGGCAGGGGGCGACGGATCGGCGTCGTCGTCGACGAGCCCTGCGCAGCCGGCGAGAGGTAGCCGCGCCCGGCGCCGCCGTCAAGCCGCCAGGCGGCGCATCCGGGCCAGGCGCCGGTCGGCGGGAGCCCGCCAGAAGTCGCGAAGATCGGCCAGCATGGCCGAGGCGTGGGGGTGCAGGTCGAGCTCCTGGCAGAGGCCCGCGGCGAGGCGCCCGGCGGTGCGGTAGCGCTCCCGCTCTTCGGGGGACAGCCCAGGCTGGAAGCCCGCATCGCGGAAGAGCCGGGCCCGCCACTCCTCTGCCCGGTCCGGTCGGTGCAGCCGGGCGCAGACATATTTGTCCACCTCGGCCTGGGCCTCCAGCTCCAGCAGGCGCACCGGCTCGGATCGCCGGGCCCGCTCCACCAGCATCAAGAAGTGGCTGACGCCCTCGATGGCCGCGCAGAGGGCTGAGAAGCAGTCGTCCAGGGCGCGGGTCGGGCAGCCCGCCCGGTCGAGGGCCGCGAGGTGGGCGCCATCGACCCACACCGCCAGATCCACCCCATCGTCGCTCTCGCGCACCAGCACCCACTCGTCGGCGGGCCGGCGGTCGCTGCCCAGCACCTCGGCCAGCTGACCGTCGTCCACCACGAAGTCGCAGACATCGGGGGCGCTGACCCGGTAGACCGCCTCCAGCTGGCGCTGGATCAGGCTCAGCACGTGCCATCTCCGCTGCCCGGCCGCATGGGCACCACGCCCAGCTCGCGCAGCCGGGCCGCCGCCCGGGGGCTGCCCGTACTCAGCCACTCCTCGTAAAGCCGCAGCACGTCCACGTCGCGTTCGGTGTTGCCCCCCGCGCGCAGGGCCTCGCGCACCTCGCGCAGCACCTCGGTGCAGGCGGCGAAGCGCCGGGCCAGCTCGGCATAGACCTCGTCCAGGCCCCGTCCGCCGCCCTCCCCCACCACCGCGCCCCGGGGGGCCGCAAGCAGCGAGGACAGCCGTTCATAGGCCGTGGAGCCCATGTTGACGTAGTAGTCCACACCCACCGAGCAGCGCTTGAGGCTGCCTCGGAAGAAGCCGGCCCGGTACAGCGCCTGGTCGCCCAGCTCCCGGTAGCTGCGAATGGCCTCGCTGCGGCCGCCCTGGGCAGCCTGGATGTGCAGCTCGGCCAGGGTGTCGGGCTGGTCGCGCTCGCTGCGCTGCACCCCCCGCTCCACCAGCAGGTTCGTCAGGTAGTAGACGCCGTCCTCGCTGAGCGGCGAGCCCGCGGCCTGGACCGCGGTATCCACCTGCTCGTGGAAGAAGTCGAAGAGGTTGGGGGCGGTTGAGAGGCCTCGGCTGCTCATGCTCTCCTCCTATACCTGACCGATGAAGCTGGGTTTTCGTTCAACAGGCGAATGGCGGCACTTTTCTCGGACCTGGGCTTGACTGGCTAGAGGTGGTGACTACAACTGCCAGCGCATCGGGACGGGTCTCCCACCCGTCCTTCCCTGAGAGACGCCGGCCGCATGGGTTCGTGGACCCTCCCGTCCACACCTGGCTGCAAGGCAGAACCACCCCCACTACGGCACCCAAAGCCGGAGGTTGAGGAATGACCACCATCCGTCCCCTCTTCGACCGCGTGCTCGTGAAGCGCAACGACGAGCCCAAGAAGACCTCGAGCGGGCTCTTCCTGCCCGACACTGCCTCCAAGGAGAAGCCCGTTGAGGGCACCGTCCTCGCTGTCGGCAATGGCCGCGTCGGCGACGGCGGCAAGGTGACCCCGCTGACCGTGAAGGAAGGCGACCGGGTCGTCTTTGGCAAGTACGCCGGCACCGAGATCAAGGTCGATGGCGAAGAGCGCCTGATCCTGCGCGAAGACGACATCCTCGGGATCGTCGAAGGCTGATCGGCGCCTGAAGGGCCCCCAACCCGGCGGCATCGACTGCCGGGTTGGTCCTGGGCCCCTTCGGCCCTGTCCCTCAATCCAATCGCGACCGGGTGCATTCGCGCCCCGTGTCGCAGCCCCCCTCTTGAATCGCAAGAACTGGAGAATGCCACCATGGCTGCCAAGGAGATCCTCTTCGACGTCGACGCCCGCAACAAGGTGCTGGAGGGCGTGGACACGCTCGCCAACGCCGTGAAGGTCACGCTGGGGCCCAAGGGCCGCAATGTGGTCATCGAGAAGTCCTGGGGTGCCCCGGTCGTGACCAAGGACGGCGTGACCGTCGCCAAGGAAATCGAGCTGGAGGACCGCTTCCAGAACATGGGAGCCCAGATGGTCAAGGAGGTCGCTTCGAAGACCTCCGATGTGGCAGGTGATGGCACCACCACTGCGACCCTGCTGGCCCAGGTCATCTTCCGTACCGGCCTCAAGCTGGTCGCCGCCGGCCACAACCCCATGGGCCTCAAGCGCGGCATCGACAAGGCTGTGGACGCCATCGTGGGCGAGCTGCACAAGCTGTCCCGCGAGGTCACCACCTCCACCGAGATCGCCCAGGTCGGCACCGTCAGCGCCAACGGCGACGAAGACATCGGCCAGATGATCGCCCGGGCCATGGACAAGGTCGGCAAGGAAGGCGTGATCTCCGTCGAGGAGAACAAGGGCCTCGAGACCGAGCTGACCACCGTGGACGGCATGCAGTTCGACCGCGGCTACCTCAGCCCCTACTTCGTCACCGACGCCGAGCGCATGGAGACCGTCCTGGAGGAGCCCTACATCCTCCTGGTCGAGAAGAAGGTCTCGAGCATGCGCGACCTGATGAAGCTGCTGGAGAAGGTGCACGCCACCCGCAAGCCCCTGCTCATCATCGCCGAGGATGTCGAAGGCGAGGCCCTGGCCACCCTGGTGGTCAACAAGCTGCGCGGCACCCTGAACATCGCCGCCGTCAAGGCCCCGGGCTTTGGCGACCGCCGCAAGCAGATGCTGGGCGACATCGGCGTGCTCACCGGCGGGCAGCTCGTCGCCGAAGAGCTGGGGATCAAGCTCGACAACCTCGAGATCTCCGACCTGGGCCGCGCCAAGAAGATCATCATCACGAAGGACAATACGACCATCGTGGACGGTGAGGGCAGCGCGGACGACATCCAGGGCCGGATCAACCAGATCCGCCGGCAGATCGAGGAGACCACCTCGGACTACGACCGCGAGAAGCTGCAGGAGCGGCTGGCCAAGCTGGCCGGCGGCGTCGCCCTCATCCGCGTCGGTGCCGCCACCGAGGTGGAGATGAAGGAGAAGAAGGCCCGCGTCGAAGACGCCCTGCACGCCACCCGCGCCGCCGTCGAAGAGGGCGTCCTGCCCGGTGGTGGTGTGGCCCTGCTGCGCGCCGGCAAGGTGCTGGACGGCCTGGAGGTCAGCGACGAGCAGTCCTTCGGCGTGGACATCATCCGCCGCGCCGTGCAGGAGCCCCTGCGCCAGATCGTGATCAACGCCGGCGGCGAGCCCAGCGTCGTCGTGGACAAGGTGCTCAAGGGCGAAGGTGGCTACGGCTACAACGCCCGCACCAGCGTCTACGAGGACCTGCTGGCCTCCGGCGTCATCGACCCCACCAAGGTCACCCGCTCCGCCCTGCAGAACGCCGCCAGCGTGGCCGGCCTGCTGCTCACCACCGAGGCCCTGGTGGCCGAGGCCGGTGACGAGGACGACAACGGCGGCGGTCACAACCACAACCACTGAGCCCCCTCGGTGGACGCGCCCCCGGGGCCTTCGGGCCTCGGGGGCGCCTGCGTTTTGGGGCCCCGCCTATCGGTCCTCGTCCAGCCCCTTGCCCCGACCCCAGGGGTAGATGCGCGCCCCCAGGGTGGCATCCCAGCCGGCCCGTACGTCGGGCAGCAGCAGCAGCACCGGCGCGACTTCGAGGTAGACGTCGAGGGCCTGGCTGCGGGGCAGCAGGCCGATGCCCACGGGCACCCGCAGGCCCAGGCTGGTGCCCTGGTTGATGGCCTTGCGGTCGTCGTCGGTGGCGGCCAGCAGCAGGCGCCCGCCGATGCCCACATAGAGGGGGTAGCGAAGCTCCGGCGTGGACTCGGACTCGAAGAGGACGAGGTTGCGCAGGTAGTCGGCGCTCAGGTGCAGGCGCGACTTGGACAGGCTCCAGCCCACGGTGCCCTGCAGGGCGGTCCAATCGCCGGGCCGCATGGACAGGGCGATGCCGGCGGGATCCCCAAGCGCGATGCCCAGGCCCGGCCCCACGGGAGCGCCCTCCAGCCCCGTCTCTTGGGTGGTCTGGCCGATGGCCATGGGCTGGGCCGCCGCCGGCGTGGCGGACATGACGAAAAAAGCAGCTGCAAACGCAGTCTTTCGATTCATGGCTCCCTCTGCAGCTGCTCGAAGATGGCCTCGTCGGAGTAGACCACCAGCAGGCGCTTGATCACCGGGCCCAGCTTGGGGTCGCGGGACCAGGCCTTCCAGTCGGGATCCTCCACCACGGTGCGGAAGTCGAAGCCCACCCGCAGGGCCTCCACGAGGTGGGTGTCCAGGGCGGCGGCGTCCCCCCGGCGGCCCGCGAGGTGGGCCAGGCGAAAGTGGATGGCCCAGTGGTCGGGGCGGGCCAGGGCGGCGGCTTGGAAGTCGGCCAGGGCGCCCGCGTCGTCCCCCTGCAGCAGCCGCAGCTCGCCGCGGTCATAGAGGGCCACGGCCAGGTCGGGCTGCAAGCGCAGGGCCTGATCGTAGAGCCGCAGGGCATCCCGGCTGCGACCCATCCGGTTGGCGGCATAGGCCATCTCGTAGAGCACCGGCGCGCCCGGCTCGACGCGCTCGGTGAAGCGCTCACCCAACTTCAACACGTCTTCGAAGCGGCCCTCGCCATTGAGCACCTCCAGCTCGCGCGCGGCGCCCTGGAAGACCGCGGCCCGGTAGTCGCCGGGTTCGCGGGCAGCCAGGGCGGCCGAGAGCAGGAGCAGGGGCAGCACCATGGGACCTCGTGCCGGGGGCTGGACCTATCCCGGCCCGGCCCCTTTATCCGTCCTCGCGGCGCCGACGGGCCACGAGGCCCAGCAAGCCCACCAGGGCCAGGGCCCCGCCGGCGGCCTGACCGGTGCTGGCGCAGCCGCAGGCCTTGAGCTCACCATCGCCCTGCGCGGGGGTGGCGCCGGAGCCACCGTCCTCACCCTCGGCGACATCGCCCGAATCCAGGCCGCCATCGTCGGCGCCAGCCACGCCGTATACGCAGACGTCGTCGATATTCCAGCCGCCAAACTCCAGGCCGCCGTCGCTCTCGATCTCCCAACCCAGCACCAGGCTGCCGTCTTCGCCGATGGCGTCGGCCGGCACCGCGAGGCTGTGCAGGGCCCACTGGCGGTCCTGGGTGTGCTCATCGGCGGCGCTGCTGCCGTGGTTGGTCCAGATGACGGCGTCGTTGGCGGTCACCCGGGCCTGGTCGTAGGTGCTGTCCTCGACATTGAGCCAACGGCGGTACTGGACCACCACGGTGTCGTAGCCCGCGACGTCGATGGGGATGGACTGCAGGCGGTTGAACTTGTTGGCCTGGTAGGCGCCATTGTAGTTGCCGCCGCCCAGGTCGTTGCCCCACACGCGGCTGCCGCTGAAGGCGATGGCGGGGTCCTCGGACAGGCCGCCGGGCCGGCCCCAGCTCCAGTCGTCGGCGCCTTCCTGATCGGTGCCGGCGACCAGGCTGTGGGTGTAGCCGCCGTCATCCTCTTCGAAGTCCTGGCAGTAGATCTGCTCCAGGTCGCCCACGATGAAGGTGAAGGGGTTGATGGTCCGCCCCTGGGGCACCGCCACGGAGCCGCCGCCACCCGCACCATCGCTGTAGTCCACCTCGACATAGTACTGGACGATGCCCGGGGTGCTGTCCAGGGCGGGGATGGCGCCTGCGATGAGGCCATCTTCGGTGCTGAGGGGGGCGCTGTCCCAGCTCGCGCCGTCATCGGTGGAGTAGACCACCCGGGCGGCCTCGGGCTCCGCCGAGAGGCAGGCCTCGGCGTAGTTCAGCAGGTCGGCGTCCAGGGGGTATTGCTCGGCCAGGGCCGCCTGGTTGTCCACCGTCTCCATGGTCAGCCCGAGCAGCCCCGAACCGCCCGAGGGGCCCAGCCCATGCTGGCTGAAGGCCTCGATCAGCAGGCACTGGTTGGGCGTGCCATCGGAGAGGTCGCCGTTGTCGTCATCGGCGGCGACGGCATCGTCGTAGCTGGTGGCGATCTCGGGGTTCTGCTTGAGGGTGTTGGTGAGCAGCTCGCTGGTGATGGCGAAGGCGGGCTCGACCCCGGCGTCGGCTTCGAGCAGCTTCCAGAAGTCCCAGAAGGCGCCAGCGAAGATCAGGCCGTCCTGGTGGACCCCGCCCGTGATGTCGTCGGGGTAGACATAGTTGGTGTCCGCCCGCCGGATGCCGCTGCCGCTGGACATGAAGTAGGGCGCGATGATGGGGTCGTTGGACTGCAAGAAGGCGACGGCGTCGCTGGACCCCTCGCCGATGGAGCCATCCACCCAGGAGGTGTAGGCGGCGTAGTAGTGGAAGCCATGGCCCCACTCGTGGTGGTTCACGTCGCGGATGCGGCCGGTGTTGTTGCAGCCGCTGCCCGCCCGGAAGAAGTTGACGTCACCGTCGTAGTAGGCGTTGCAGACATCGTTGAGGTTCACGGTGCTGGTGAGCTTCTGATCCGGAAGCTCGATGTCGGGGGCATACTCCAGCGACCACTCGCGGATCTCGTGCAAGAAGACCCAGGTGTCGATCTCGGCGATGTCGGCGTCGGTGGTGGTCCAGGTGAAGTCGCCGCTGGACCAGCTGGCCGAGGCGTCGCTTCCCCCCGAGTTGCGCACGCGGAAGTGGTCGCCATTGAGGTTGGCCGAGTAGGCGCCCACCGCATCAAAGATGCCGTCCAGGCCGGTCTGGTCGCTGCTGCCGCTGCCCTGGACATTCAAGTAGACCATGGGGCTGACGCTGGTATCGCCGTTGACCGTGCGGGTGTCGTGCTCGCCATAGACGGCCGCCATATAGCGGACCTGGTTGAAGACGTTGAGCAGGCTGCCGTCCTGGGCGTCCACGAAGCTCACCCACTGGCCGCGGGGGTCGCCATAGTCGGGGTCGCTGCCGGTCTCGGTGCGCACCATCCAGGCCAGGCGCAGGTCCAACCCGTCAGCACCGTCCAGGGGCAAGACCACCAGGGTGGCGCCGTCGATGTCGTGCACCGCGTCGGGGTGCGGCCCCTGGCCAATGGCGACGTCAAAGGCCTGGGTGGCGGTCAGGCGGGGGGTCGTGTCCAGCCGGTCCACGCCCGGGTAGGTCTGGGCGCCCAGCATCACCAGCTTGCCGTAGCGGACGCGCGCCTGCACCGCGCCCCGCCAGACCACGGGCTGGCCGTGGCTGGCGAAGAACTCGAAGGGAGCCAGGTTGCCGCCGGTGGCCTGGTTGCTGCCGGGCGCGACCTGGTCGAAGCGCAGAATCCAGGAGTCCGTGCTGGCGTCCAGCCGGGCCTGGCCCAGGCGCAGGCTGGAGACGGGCACACCCAGCAGATCCTCGTGCTGGGAGAGCAGCTGCAGCACCGCCGCCTGCACCTGGGCCTCGGTGGCCACCGGACCCAGATCGATGCCGGCACCCCAGGCCCGCAGCGGCGTGCCCGTCACCTCGTCAAAGCGCACCTGCCAGCCCGGGGCGCTGTCCCGGGTGAAGCGCTGCCAGGCCACGCCGCGCCGGAGGCCATGCTGCCGCTCGTCGTGGAAGTGGTAGGTCCGCACCGGCTCTCGCCCGATGTGAACCGAGTCCGAGGGCGCAAAGGCGAGGGCCGGCAGGCCGAGCATGAGCAGCGTGATCACAGAGACTCCAGGGCAGACCCGATCCGGGCGGAGGACACTGGCCCGCTTGGAGCCAGCGCCCAGCCACCCCGCGGGAGCGGGCGCAGAGGGAAGGAGCGAAGGGCAAGATCTGTGAGGCGATGCGGCCCGACGGCAGCGGCATCCTCGCAGATACCATGTCCGCGCTACAGCCCAGGGTCAAACCCCTTCCGCCGAACCGACAATCCCTTTACAGGCTGCCTGTGCAAGTTTCCAGAACTCCGCGCCCCCGCCCCTCCCCGCCGATGACGCGCCTGCGCGCCGCGCTGGGCCTGGGTCTGGCCCTGGCCTGCGCCGATCCGCAGCCCCCGCCACCAGACTGGAAGGCGCTGCCCACCCTGCCCGCTGCGGCAGCCGGGGTCGAGGCCCCCCGGGGCCCCGAGCGGCCCCTGCGGGAGCTGTCCATCGCGCTGGTGGGCGAGGTGCGGGGGGAGATCGAGCCCTGTGGCTGCCCCACCCTGCCCTATGGTGGCTTTGCACGCCGAGAGCGCCTGCTCGCCCAGCTGCACGAGAGGGGGCGCCCGCTGCTGCACCTGGACGCGGGCGACCTGCTGCTCAAGGGGCGCAGCAGCACCCGGCAGAACGACCAGGACGACCGGGCGGCGGTGCTGCTGGAGCTGTCCGCCCGGGTGGGCGTGGACGCCTGGACCCCCGGCAACTCCGACCTGCTGGCGCTGGGCATCGACGGCTTGAAGGCCGCCCGCGACGGCCGGCTGCCCGCGCCGCCGCCCATCAGCGCAAACCTCCAGGATAAGGACGGGGCGCTTATTCTCCCTGCGTGGCGCCTGATCGAGCGTGGGGGCCTGCGGGTGGCCGTGCTGGGGGTGAGCCCCGAGGTGCAGGGCCGCGAATTGCGGGACCAGCTCTCCACCCGGCCGCCCGCCGAGGCTTTGGCGGCGACCCTCGCGACCCTGCCCGAAGACCTGGACCTGCGGGTGGCGATGGGCCCCCTGGACGACGCCGAGAGCGCGGCCCTGGCCCGCGACGTGGCCGGCCTGGACCTCATCCTGAGCACCCGCGGGGCCGAGGTCACCCCCCCCTACCGCGCCGTGGCGGGCGGGCCCCTGGTGGTGGAGACCCCCGACCGCGGCCGCTACCTTCAGCTCCTCGACCTGCGCCTGGGCAGCGACCGCAGCCAGCCCCTGCTGGAGCAGCCCGAGGCCGCGCTCTGGCGCGATCTGGACACGGCGCGCGAACAGCTGGCCCGCGCCCAGGCCAGCGGCAGTGACCGCGCTGCCTCCCTGGAGGGCCAGCTTGCCGCGCTGGAGGCGCGCTTCGCCGAGGAAGGCCGCGGGCGCAACCTGCTGCGGGTGGCCACCTTGCCCCTGGGCACCGATCTGGACCCCGCCGCCCCCACCGAGGCCCGACCGGTCGGCCCCGACACCCTGGCCGCGCGCATCGCCCGCTTCAAAGAGAGCAGCGTGGCCGCGGCCGCCCAGGGTGCCGCCGCCGCGCCCGCTCCGGGCGAGGCCCGCTATGTGGGCTCGGGCGAATGCGTGAACTGCCACGCCCAGGAATTCGCGCGCTGGTCCTATTCCGAGCACGCCAAGGCCTGGATGCCCCTGCTCAAGGCCGGCAAGACCGAAGACTCCGAGTGTGTGGCCTGCCACAGCACGGCCTTTGGCCAGCCTGGGGGCTTGGGCGAGTTGAGCCCGGCCAACCTGCGCAAATGGAAGGCCGTGCAGTGTGAGGCCTGCCATGGGCCCATGGGCGGCCACCCCGACCAGCCCACGGTGCACAGCCGCCCCATCACATCGGAGAGCTGCGTGGGCTGCCACGACGCGGCCAACAGCCCCAACTTCGCCTTCGGGCCCTACCTGAAGCAGGCCAGCTGCCAGGCCACCGAGGCCGCCCCGGCCTCGTCCCCATGACGGGCGCGCCCCCCATCGATGCCGACCGCTTCACCGCCGAGGTGGCCCAGGCCCTGGCGGCCCTGCCCGGCCTGACCGTCGCCCCGCTGCGCACCCTGGCCCTCAAGGTGGACCTGGACGGGCGCCCCGGCACCCTGGACCTGGAGCGCGCCTTCCAGGTGCTGCGCCGCGACCCCAGCCAGAAGGACGCCATGATCGCGCGCCTGGTGGGGGGGCTGCCCGAGGCCCGGCAGGCCGGCAGCGTGGACCCGGACCGGGTGATGCCCCTGCTGCGCAGCCTGGAGGACCTGGCGCGGCTGCTGCAGGGCCGCAGCGCGGCGGGCCGCACGCCCGCGCGGCCCTTTGTGGACTCCCTGGTCTTGACCCTGGTGCACGACGGGCAAGACAGCCTGCGGGTGCTCAGCCGGGCCGACCTCGACCGCCTCGCCCGCACCGACGACCAGCTCTGGGCCCTGGCCCAGGCCAACCTCGCGCGGCTGCCCTTCACCCGGGCCGGCGAGGGCCCCATCCAGCAAGTGCTGGCCGGGGGCAGCTTTGACGCGACGCTGCTCTGGCACCCGGGCCTGCTGGCCGGCCTGGACCCCGCGGCGGGCGTGCGGGCCGCCATCCCCTGCCGCGGCGTGCTGCTGCTCTGTGAGCGGCCGGACCGGGCAGCCCTGGCTGAGCTTCGCGCCCTGTCGGCCGAGGTGGCCGCCAGCCGCCCCCACCCCTTGCAGGCGGCGCCGCTGGTCTATGGGGCCACGGGCTGGCGCACCGACAGCGCGGGCAGGCGCAGGGACACCGCGGGCAGCCGCAGGGACACCGCGGGCTAGCGCAAGTCGAAACGGTCGATGAATAGCGTGTTTTCGCCGCGCTCGGCGCTCAGGTAGGCGCTGAGATCCCGAAGCTCGATGGCCCGCAGCTGGCCGGGGTCGGGCCGGCGCAAGGCGGCTGGGGCCTCTGCTGGGGCGAAGTCGGCCAGGCTGAGGTCCACGTCCACCCAGGTGGCCACCGGCACCGCAAAGACCGGCCCGGTCCAGCGCTGGCCCTGGCGATCCTCGACCAGCAGCCGAAGCTGGGCTGGAAAGCGGTCCGCGCGCAGCCGCAGGCGCAGGCGCTCCACCCCCGCGGCACCCGGGCCCAATTCCACCCGCAAGAAGTCGTCCTCGCCGGCGCGCACCTCGACATGGAAGGCCAGAGCGCCGCCATCGGCGCCAGCGGGGTGGGCGGTGCCCAGGTCCTCGCGCTGCCCCCGGGGCCATCCGCGCACAAAGGCCCCCAGGCCGTCGTCAAAGCCCGTCAGGTAGGGCAAGGCGAGCACCTGGCGCTCATCCAACTCCAGGCGCGCCAGCAGGGCCTCGGCGGGCTCGCGGGCCTGGGGGCGGGTTGGTGGGCGAAGCAGCCTGGACCAGGGCGGCGCGGGCGCCTGCACGGTCGCCGGCGTCCAGCCGCGCCCGACCCAGGGCGTAGAGCAGCTCGCCCCGCAGGGGGTCTTCGGGATCCAGGTGCTCCAGAACGGCCTCGTAGACGTCGCTGGCGGCGCGCTGGTCCCGGTCGGCGCTCTCGATCAGCCGGGCATTGCAGAGGGCCGACCAGATCTCGGGGCCCGAGGCCAGCGCGGGACCCGACCCCAACAGCCAGGCCAGGGCGGCCAGCATCATCCGGGGGTGCCGGCGTCGGCGATGAACTGGTAGCCCACCCCGTGCAAGGTCTCGATGAAGCGGGGGCTGGCGGCGTCATCGCCCAGCTTCTTGCGCACGGTCAGCACATGGGTGTCCACAGTGCGGGTGGCGATGCCCGCCTTATATCCCCACACCCGGCGCAGCAGCTCTTCGCGGGACAGGATGCGGCCGCGGTTCTGGATGAAGAACTGGAGCAGGTCGCGCTCGCGGTTGGACATGCGCTCGACCTTGTCGGGCCGGGTGATGGTGTACTGGTCCAGATCGATGGTGATATCGTCGAAGCGGTAGATGCGCCGCACGCCGCCAGACCGCCGAAGCACAGCTTCAATGCGGGCTTTCAGTTCAAGCAGCGAGAAGGGCTTGGTGACATAGTCGTCGGCCCCCATCTCGAAGCCCACCAGCTTGTCTTGTTCGGTGGAGCGGGCGGTCACGAAGATCACGGGGCGGTCGAAGCCGGCCTCGCGCAGGGCCTTGCAGATCTCATAGCCGTCCATGGCGTCGGGGCCTGCGGGGCCCTCGTGCAGCATCACGTCGAGCACGGCCACATCGGGCGGGTGCTGGGCCGCGAGGCTGAGGGCGTCGCTGCCGGTGCGGGCAGCGTGCACCTCGTGGCCCTCGCGGGTGAAGTACTTCACGAGGGTCTTCAGGACTTCAGCTTCGTCCTCGACAAATAGGATGCGGGCCATGCGTCAAGCTCCGGTTGCTCGCGAAGGGCTTCTATCGCGCGATGAGGGGGAGGTCGGAGAAGGGTCGGGAGCCCGCAAGGGAAAACGCAGCGTAAAGGTGCTGCCCTTGCCTGGCCGGGAGCTGACGGAGACGTCTCCGCCATGGGCCCGCATGATGTAGCGCGTGATGGTGAGTCCGATGCCCGTACCCTTTCGGCGCCGGGCGAGCGAATCGGCGCTCCGGTAGTAGGGCTCGAAGAGGTGGCGCAGGTCATGGGGCGGGATCCCGATGCCCCGGTCCGAGATGGCGATCTCGACGAAGCCGGCGACCACCCGCGCCCGCACCCCGATCCAGCCGCCCGGATCGGAGTATTTGGCGGCGTTGCTGACCACGTTGATCACACATTGGGCCACGGCGTCGGAATCGAAGGAGACCTCGGGCAGATCGTGGGGCAGCTCGACATCCAGCTCCTTGTCGGACAGCTCGATGGACGAGGAGAGGCTGTCGATGGCGCGCAGCACCGAATCGGCGAGATCGCCGGGCTTGAGCACATAGCTCTTCTTTCCCCGCTCGATGGCGGCGAAGTCCAGCACATTGTCCACCAGCCGGCTCAGGCGCTCGCTCTCGCGCACGATGGCATGGTAGGCCTCCTGCTGCTCCTCTTCGCTGTCGGCCAGGCCCAGCATCAGCGCCTCTCCTTTCAGGCGGATCTGGGTGATGGGCGAGCGCAGCTCGTGGCTCACATTGGCGGCGAAGCGGGTCTGCATGCCGGCCACATCCAGCTCGCGTTTGACCAGCCGGGCGCTCATCACCCCGCCGATCACCAGCAGCAGCGTGGACAGGCCCACCACCCCCAGGCGCTGGTTGCGTTTGCGGGCGCGCAGCCGGGCCAGGGCCTCGGGGTCGCGGTGCTCCACCACCAGCTGCCAGCCGGGCAACCAGGGGGCGAGGCTGCGCTGCACCAGGGCGCGGCTCTGCACCGGGTCCAGGGGGCCGGCCAGATAGGCGCTCAGCCCCGAGTCCGGTGTGGCCAGGCCGCGGGCGTCCGCCTTGAGTTCGGCGAGCAGCGCGTCCTGATCCAAGGCGAAGGCGTAGAGCTCATCCCCCCACCAGGTGGTGGCCCAGACGCCGCGCTCCCCCACCTGCCAGCGCAAGGCCCCCGAGCCCATGCGCAGGCTGCCGCCCCCAATCTGGAACTGGCGGAGTTCGGGCAGCAGCACGCCGGTCCAGTAGAGCATGGCGGTGCGCTCGGCGACCCGCCCGCGGGCCCCTGCCCCCCACTCGCGGCGGCCATAGGGCTCCAACAGGGACAAGGCGCGTCGGGCCACCGCCGCCTCGCCGCCTTCGCCCACCACCCAGCGGGCGGCCAGCAGATCCTCCACCAGGTCGCGCAGGGCGGCCTCCCCCGACCCGGGGTCGCGGGCCAGGGCGAAGGTGGCCTGTTCCAGCCGGGCGAGGTCGGCCAGGCGGATGCCCCAGGGGTCCCGAAGCCCCCCGAAGTGGGCCTCGATGTCCACGAGCAGGTCCTCGGCCCGGCGCTGCTGTCCCGACCGGTTGAGCTGGCGGGCGGCGTCGAAGCGGGCCCGGCCTTCGACGGCGCGGCTGCCGGTGAGGGCGGCGGCCTGAAAGTAGGCCTCGGCCAGCTCGGCCGGGGGCGCGCCCGCCCGCTCCCGCTCCCAGACGGCCCGCCAGTGGGGGTCGAAGAGCTCTTCGATGGGGGCGGTCGCGCCGCCGTCCTCCTCAACGAAAGGGGCCAGCAGCACCCCATCTTCGCTCAGCCGCATGGCCGTCAGCAGCAGAGTGTGCAGCTCGCCGGGGCTCTCCAGGGGGCTGCGCCCGGCCTCCAGGCGATCGAGGACCCGGCTCTCGAAGCCGCTGAAGCGGCGGTCGGACTGGCTCCAGAAGGAGTCCGCCAGCGCGACGGCGTCTCCCTCCACCTCGCCTCCGACCGACCGCTCCTCCGTGCGGATCGACGCCACCCCGAAGTAGGCCAGCAGCAGCGAGGGCACGCCCACGGTCACGAAGAAGACCGCGATGAAGCGCAGCACGCCTTCGAGGTGCAGGGCCTCCTCCATCGCCCGGACCTCGCCCTTGCCGCCCGACAACAATCGGCGGAGCAGGCGTTGCAGGGGGGAGCTGTTGGAGCGGGACTTCACGCCGCGGGACCATAGCGCCTGGCTGGGGCCCCCGTCAGCCCCCCTCGGGCCGGCGCAGCAGCAGGCGGACCAGCGTGAGCAGCAGCCACAGCCAGGGCGTGCCGTGCAGCAGCAGATCAAACCAGTCGTCGCCGCCCATGCCCACCGCGCCGCCCATCAGCCAGCGCAGCTTGCCCACGATGTGGGGCTCTGGCGCAAAGGGTGCCAGGCCCAGGGTCAGGCTGAGGGCCAGGGGGCCGAGCAGGACCCCCAAGCGCCGCTTGGGCGGGGCCGGGGCGGTAGACGGGGGCGGTGGAGTGGCGGACATTCCCTGTCCTAACGGGCAGGGGCTCGCCCGGGATAGGCGGGGGCCATGCAGAAGCTGACCGAGCCCATGGACCTGCGCCCTGCCCTGCAGGCCGCCCTGGAGGCCGCGCGACAGGCGGCCGCCCACCTGCACGCCGAGTGGGCGCGCCCCGACGGCCCCCGCGGCCCCCGCGGCAAGTGCCCCGCCGATGACGAGGCCGAGGCCCTGATCCGCGACCTGCTGATGGCTCGCTTCCCCGAGCATGGCTTTCGCGGAGAAGAGACCGGCCAGACCGGCCCCCGCCAGGCCCGCTGCCTGTGGGTGGTGGACCCCAACGACGGCACCACCGCCATGCAAGATGGCGGGCGCGGGGCCTCGGTCTCCATCGCCCTGCTGCGCGACCGGCAGCCCGTCTTGGGGGTGGTGCTGGCCTATGCCGCCCCCCTGGGTGGCGCCGACTGCTTCAGCTGGGCCGAGGGCTGCGGGCCCCTGCTGCGCAATTGCCAGCCCGTCCGCCGGACCTGGGCCGACGCCCTCTCTGCGGCACACACGCTGGTGATCAGCCAGGCCGCCGACGACCGGTCCGAGGCCAACGCCCGCTTGTGCGCGCCGGCCCGCTTCCGCGCCATGGTCAGCCTGGCCTACCGCATGGCCCTGGTGGCCGCCGGAGACGGCGAGGTGGCCACCAGCCTGGGCGGGCCGCAAGCCCATGACTTCGCCGCGGGCCACGCCCTGCTGCGCGGGGTGGGCGGGGTCGTGCTGGACCGACAGGGGCGGCCCGTCGTCTACGATGAAGGCGGCGCCTGCGATCCCGGCGGGGGTCTCTTTGCGGGCAACCCCACGCTCACCGCGCAGATCGCCGCGCGGGACTGGTCGACAGCCCTGGGCAGCAAGCAGCCGGCCCCGCCACCCCCGCTGCTGCGATCCACCGTCCGGCATCGCTTCTTGGACGATGCGGTGCTCGACCGGGCCCAGGGCTGCCTGCTGGGCCAGGTGGCCGGCGACGACCTGGGCGCCACGGTGGAATTCTCGCCTGGCGCCGATGTGCGGCGGCGCTACCCCGACGGCCTGCGCGCGCTGGTGGATGGGGGCCACTGGGGCACCCTGGCCGGCCAGCCCACCGACGACTCGGAGCTGGCCCTGGCCCTGGCCCGCGCCCTGGTCGAGGCCGGGGGATTCGACGAAGAGGCGGTCGCCCGGGCCTATGCCCGCTGGGTGGACAGCCACCCCTTCGACATGGGGGGCACCACCGCCCAGGCCCTGGGCGCCGCCTCCGCAGCCCAACGCGCGGGTCGGCCCGCCGCCCCCGCCGCCCAGCTCGCGGCCAACCGCGACAGCCAGGCCAATGGCGCCCTGATGCGGGTCTCGCCCTTGGCCCTCTGGGGTTGGAAGCTGCCCGAAAATGAGCTGATCGACGCTGCTTTCGCGGACTCAAAGCTCAGCCATCCCCACCCGGTCAACGGCGCGGCCAGCGCGGTCTTCTGCTGCACCCTGGCCGCCGCCCTTCGCGGGCAGACCCACCCCCAAGCCCTGCACACAGCCGCCCTTGCCACGGCCGGCCGGATTGGCCAGGCCGAGATCGCAGACAGCCTGCGGGCGGCTGTCCTTGGGCCCCCCACCGGCGCGGACGGGGCCCAACAGGGCTGGGTGCGCATCGCCTTGCAGAATGCCTACCACCAGCTGCTGACCGCCCCTTCGGTGGAGGAGGGTCTGGCCCGCACGGTGGCCCTGGGCGGCGACACCGATACCAACGCCGCCATCGCCGGGGCCCTGCTGGGGGCGGTGCACGGGGCCCACAGCTTGCCCCCCGCCTGGATCGACCGGGTGTTGACCTGCCGCCCCCTGGACGGCCTGCCCGGGGTGCGTCGCCCGCGCCCCCGCTGGTGCTGGCCCGTGGACCTGCTGGTGCTGGCCGAGGCCCTGCTGGCCTTGGGCGCCCGCCGCGGCTGAGCCGCTATTCGGTGGGCGCGCAGGTGGACACGCCGGCCCCCACCACATTCAGCCCCATGCGGCGCACGATGCGGGTCATGCTGCCATCGGCCAGGACCTCGTAGACGTCGGTGGACTCGCCCATGCCATAGACCCGCACGAAGAGGTAGTGGGCGCCGCCCCAGGCGGCAAAGGCGAAGGTGTCGATGTCGCCGGGGTCGGGGAAGCTGCCCAGGTTGGTGCGGGACAGAATGGAGCCGCTGTCCTTGTCCAGCTCCACCAGGGCGGCGGGGGACTCCAGGGGCAGAAAGGCCCACAGCTCGCCATCGGCGGTGCCGGTCAGCTCGGCCTGGCTGGGCAGGGTGCTGAGGCTGGTGACCTGCCAGGTGCCGGTGTCCAGGCGGGCCACCCGGCTGGCGTTGGCCACATAGAGCCGCTCGCGCCAGGTGCCTGCGCTGTCGGTGGCAAAGCCCATGCCAAAGCTGCCAAAGCTCGTGACGCGGTTGTCATAGGCCATCTCCTGACAGTCCAGGGTGAGCAGGTCCACCGCGAAGACCACATTGGAGGAGTAGCGCACATAGGCCACCCCATCGCGGGCCACGGCCATGGAGGCCGGGGTGCCGTCATACCAGGAGCAGTCCAGGGTGCCGAGCGCCGTCACCTCCAGGCTGTCGGGGTCAAAGAGGCTGAGCGTCTCGGTGTCGCGGTCGATCAGGTAGATCAGCTCCGAGGTCGATTCGCAGTCATCTTCTGGGGCGGGGTCATCGGTGGGATCCTCGGTGGGGTCCTCGCCGGGATCTTCGGCCGGGTCATCCCCATCGGCGTCTTCAAAGCGGGTGTCGCCGCCGCCGTTGCCGCCGTCGTCGTCGCCGTCCCCCGCCGGCGCGTCCGGGTCGGTCTCGGCGTTCTGCCACTCCACCGCGTCGCCCTCGTCCTCGGGCTGCCGCAGATCCTGCACGCTCCAGTCCGAGGCGCAGCCCACAAGCAGGGTGCTCAGGGCGAGAAGGCAGGAGGGGGTGCGCATGGGGGCTCCGCGTTGAAGGCCCCCACACTCTCGCCCAGGCCAACCGCCAACGAAAGCGATTGTTTTTGCACGAGTCAATCAGTTTTTTTGATTGAGTCGCTCCAGGATGAGGCCCCGCAGCAGCTGGCCGGCCGGACCCAGGCGCACATCTCCGCGGGTGACCAGGTCCGGGCGATAGGTCCACCGGTTGCCCGACGGCAGGTCCACCACCCGCAGAAGCTCCGCCTGCAGCTCGTTGTCCACCAGGTGCCCTGGCATCCATCCAAAGCCGGCCTGGGCCAGGATCGCCAGCCGCTTGCTGTGGAAGTCCGACAGGTAGAGCACGTGGTGGCTGCCGAACCAGGCCTGGCGGGGGCTATCGGCGAAGCGGCTGGAGGAGTCCTTGACCACCAGCTCCACCTGCTCCAGCAGGGCCTCGCGGGTGGTGGGGCCCTGGGCCAGGGGGTGATCGCGGTGGGCCACCAGCACCATCTCGAAGGGCGGCAGCGGGCGGGCCTCGTGGGCGGGATCGCCGTCGTGTTCCAGCACGAGCATCAGGTCGGCCTGATCGCGCAGAAAGACCTCGGCCACGCCACCCTGGTATTCCACATCCAGCCGCACCCGGGTAGCGGGCCCCCGCTCCGTGAAGGCACGCAAGGCGTCGATGATCGGGGGCATGGGCAAGGACCCGTCCACCACCACCTGGATCGAGGGCTCCCAGCCCAGGGACAGGCTGTCGCCCAGGCCGTCCAGGGCCCGGGCCGATCGCAGCACCGCCTGCCCCGCGGCCAGCACCCGGCGACCGGCCTCCGTCAGCTCGGCCCGGTGGCCACTCCGGTCGAAAACAGGCACGCCAAGCGCATCTTCAAGGGCGCCCACCGCATAGCTCACCGCCGAGGGCACCCGGTGCAAGCGGCGCGCAGCCGCGGCAAAGGAGCCCTCGTCTGCGATGGCCTCCAGCACCACAAGCTGGTCGAGGGTGTGTTTGGGCGGGCTGGCCATGGGCGCCTGGGGCAGGGGCCGACGCTTGTTCAGCGAATCGGAGGTCCCGATTCGTTGGACGCGGCCGGCGCATGTGCCGACCGCCCGGCGGCCTCGCAACAGGACGCCGTGGGGGAGCGCCCTTTGGGCGCGGTGCGGGGGCAGGGCCCCCGCCTGGATTGGGCTGGTTCAACGGTGCGCTATCTGCGCATTGTTGAACCAGCACGGCGCGGGGCAGGATCCAATGAGAGACGGCGCCCCAACCAAGGTCGGGGCGCCGTCAAAGCCTGGGCCTGCGGGCGCAGGATCAGATGGGCTCGACCATGTCGCCGGCGTCGGCCACGGCGGCGGGGGCCGCCACGGTGATGTCGGCGGTGGTGGAGACAGCCTCGAAGGTGGCGGTCACCTTGGCGGTGCCGGGGGCCACGCCGGTGAGCATGCCGTCGTCACCGATGGTGGCGACTTCGGCGTTGTCCACGGCGAAGCTGACCTTGACGTCGGTCAGGGGGGCGCCGGCATCGAAGACCGCGCCGGTCAGGTGGACCTGGCTGCCCACATTGACGAGGCCGTCGGCCGGCAGGCCCGCGATGGCGACCTCATCGGGCAGGGCCACGACGAGGGCGAAGGACTGGCTGACGGGACCGCAGGTGACGGTCACGGTGGCGTCGCCATCGGCAACCGGCACGACGGTGCGGGCGGCGGCGTCGAGGGTGGCGACCTCGGCCGGGGACACGGCCCACACGGGGGTGCAAGCACCCTCGAGGGTGGCGCCATCGGCGGCCAGCACCTGCGCGTTGGGCAGGTTCACGGCGTTGGTGTTGTGAACGACGACAGAGGCGGGGCCGTCGAGCTTGACGGCCGAAGGCTGCGGCGCGCAGCCCACCAGCAAAGACAGGGCGAGAAGCTTGGTCATGGTAGATGTCCGACGGGGACTTGCACCCCGCCTGGCCCGCGAAAGCGAAGCCTGGCCGGAATCGGTCTTCGTGCCGTCCACCCAGGCGGGGCCCGGGCTCGGCTCATACACCGGCCGCCCGAGCGATGGTCATCATCCACCCGGGAGCGCGGGCTAGATATCCGACCGAATTCCGACTGCAAGGGGCAGCCCACGAATAAAGATCCAAGAGCGGGCCCGCTGCCCCAGAGGGGCCCCTCAAAAGCGCGAGGCCCACTGCAAGAAGAAGGTGGCGGGCATCAGTCCGAACTCGCTGTGAACGGGGATGGCGCCGACAAGATCGCCGCGCGCCAAGGCCGGCAGGGAGGGCTGTCCCGGCCGCTGCCCCAGGCCGACATAGCCGCCCACCAGCACCTCGCTCTCGTCGCTGACGCTCCACCGCAGGCCCGGCGCCAGCAGGGCGCTGGGATCGGCCAGGTTCGCGATCACCGCAAGGCTGCCCGAAAGGCGCGGGAAGAGGACGTAGCCCGCCGAGAAGGCCCCATACCAGCGCCCCAGGGCCCACAGCTCAGCCCGAGCGTATCGCGGGCCGCTGGCCTGCTGCAGGTAATCGGCCGGGTCTGCGGCCCCCACCCCCTGGTAGTAGGCCTCCCCGCTCAGGCTGAGGTCGCCCCGCACCCAGTCGCCGCCCACCACGCCGCGCACATAAGGATCCGCCGCGCCCGGCGGCCGGGTGAGGCTGCCTTCGGCGCGCAGGCCCACCGGACCCACCGAACCAGCGCTGGACAGGCCCAAGACGAGGTCCTGGTGCACGCTCCCCACAAAGAGGCCCAGATCCCAAAGCCCCACCGTGGTCTGGCCCAGGGCCACCAGCACCCAGTCCGCTGCGGCCCAGTCACCCGGCGCGGGCGCCCCATAGGCGGCGATCGCCGTGATCTGGGTGGCCGCCCCTGCATAGGCATCCACCCGAAAGGCATCCACCCCGGGCTTGTACTCCTGGTCGGTGACCGTGGGGCTGAAGGGCCCCACCAGGTCCAGGGGGGTGAAAAAGAGCGCCCGGCCGAGGGTCACGGGCTGACGGCCCAGGCTGAGATCGACCTGGGGCAGCTGCACGGTCAGGCTGGCCCGGTCGATGCGGGTCCAGGCGTCCAGGCCCGAGCCCGACACCGCCTGCCAGCTCAGGTCCACGGCCTGCGGGGTGCCCAGCCCGGTCTGCACAAAGCCACCCCCCCCGAATCCACCGGGGGCCGAGGCCGCGACCACCCCGTGAAGCTGAAGCTTGAAGCGGTCGAATCCACGCATATCCAGCTTCAGGCGCCCGTTCACCAGGGCCTGGCCGCTGGGGTCCACCTCGGGGTCCAACACATCGGTCAGCGTCGCGGGCGCGTCCACAAAGAGCAGGTGGTCATAGGGGAAGCTGGCAAAGAAGAAGCTCTTGGCATCCCCATGCAAGGTCGCCGCGACGGGCGCGCCGGCCTGGGCCGACCCGGCCCCCAGCAGCAGCAGCAGGCCGATCACCTGCGCTCGTCGGACACGATGGCGCCATCGACCAGCTGAACCACCCGGCGGGCGGCGTCGCGCACCTTGGGGTCGTGGGTTGCGAAGACGAAGGTCACGCCGAGGTCTTCGTTGAGCTTGCGCATGGTGGCCACCAGGTCGTGGCCGGTGGTGGAGTCCAGGTTGGCCGTGGGTTCATCGGCCAGCACCAAGGCCGGCCGCGCCGCGATGGCCCGGGCCACGGCCACCCGCTGCTGCTGGCCACCGGAGAGCTCGTTGGGGCGCCGGTTCTCCATGCCCGCCAGCCCCACCGCGGCCAGGGTCTCCATCACCCGGGCCCGGCGTCTCTCCGGGGGCACCCCCTGCATCATCAGGACGAACTCGGCGTTCTCATAGGCGCTCAGCACGGGGATGAGGTTGTAGGCCTGAAAGACGAAGCCGATGCGCTCCAGGCGGGTCCGGCTCACGGCGGCGGCGCTCATCGTGGCCAGGTCGCGCCCGTCCACCACCACGCTGCCGCCGCTGGGCTCGTCCAGGCCGCCGATCAGGTTGAGCAGGGTGGTCTTGCCCGAGCCCGACGGGCCCATCAAGGCGGTGAACTCGCCCGCCTCGATGTCCAGATCGACGCCCCGCAGGGCTTTGACGGTGAGCGCGCCCTGGGCGTAGTGCCGGGTGAGGCCGCGAAGGGTCACGATGGGGCGAGGGCTTGAATCGGCCGGCACGGGGCCTCCGGGGGGCGGTTCAAATATGGCGCATGGCGTCCACCGGGCGCAGCCGGGCGGCGTGCACGGCGGGCCAGATGGCGCTCAATATGGTGAAAATCCAGGCGAAAAGCGCAAAGATGACCAGCGACCCTGGGTCGGCCTTGGGGAAGACCCGGCTGGCCATGGACACCCCCGACACCTCGACGGTCTGGCCCATCAGCGCAGAAAAGTCGATGCCATGGACGGCGGCGGGCCAGACCATCAGCAAGCCCAGCCCCACGCCCAGGACCGCGGCCAGCAGCCCCAGGACCGCGCCTTCCAGCAGGATCAGCCCCGCCACCCTGGCGGGCTTGACCCCAAGGGCCAGCATCACGCCCAGCTCCCGCACCCGCTCCATCACGCTCATCAGCACGGTGTTGAGCACGCCCATGGCCACGATGAGGCCGATGACCAGCATGAAGACCCGAGCGCTGTTGCGGTCCTGGATGACGAAATTGGTGAGGTCGGGCAGGGCCTCCTGCCAGCTGAGCACCTCGAGGTCGGGACGATCGGCCAGGGCGGCCCGGGCCCGCGCGGTGGCGGCGGCGGTGTCGCGGGGGTCTGCGAGGTGCACCGAGACCTGGTGGGCCGCGCCCGGCGCTTCGAGCAGCTCGGCCAGCGCGGCGAGGGGGGCGATGGCCAGGCTGCCGTCGATGTCGGCAGAGCCGGTGCGCAGCAGGCCCCGCACACGGAACATCCGGCTGGTGACCTCCTCCTTGCCTTGGGCCATCAGCACGATCTTGTCGCCAGGCTCCACCTCCAGGGCGGCGGCCAGCCCCTCCCCCACCAGGATCTCGCGGTCATCGCCACTCAGCCAGTCCCCCACCACCACCTTCTCGGCCCAGTCGCTGACCTCGGGCTCGCGATCGGGCATCACGCCATTGACCACCACGCCGACGGCGTTGCGCGGGCTCTGCAGCAGGCCCTTCACCAGCATGCGCTCCACCACCCGCTCGCCGGGAAAGCTGTCCTGGAGCACCTGATCCACGCCGCCGGCGTCGGTGACCAGCGACTGCATCTCGGGCTCTCTCTGGTAGCCCTCGGCCTGCACCACCACATGACCGGCCATGGTGCTGACGCCGATGCCGATCAGCTCGCCATACATGCCATTGGACAAGGCGTCGTTGAAGACCATCAGGGACAGGCCGCCCGAGATGGCGGTGACCGTGATCAAGGTGCGGCGCAGGTTTCGGCCCAGGTTGAGCAAGGCCATCTTCAGCAGCGGGAACATGGCGCCTCCTCAGACCTGCCGCATGGCGTCGACGGGGCGCAGGCGGGCCGCCCGGATGGCCGGCCAGACCGCCGCCAGCACGCTCACCGACAGCAAGCAGCCCGCCGCCAGCACGATGCCGTCGGCCTTGACCACGCCGCGGATCACCGGGTCCAGGGTGATGCCCTGGTAGGTCAGCCCCTTGCCGTCGGGGGTGGCGAAGGGGATGCCCTGCACCACCACCCAGGCGTCCAGCAAGCCGCCCAGCACCAAGCCAAAACCGACGGACAAGGCGCCCAACAGGGCGCTCTCCAGCAGGACCAGGGCCACCAGCTGCCCCGGGGTCATGCCCAGGGCCCGCATGACGCCCAGCTCCCGGGTGCGCTCGAAGACGGCCATCAGCATGGTGTTGAGCACGCCCAGGGCCGCCACCGAGAAGACGATGCCCAGGGTGATATACTTGCCCACATCCTGGGTGCCGATGAGCCGGGCGGCGGTGGGGTCGGCCTCCTTCCAGGTGCGCACCAGGAGCGATGGATCCGGGGCGCCCTCCGCCGCAGCCGGCAGGTATAGCCCGCGGATCGACTCCGCCAGAATGGGCGCCTGGTCTGCATCCTGGTCGACCACCACCAGCTCGTGCACCTGGTTGGGCAGGTCCAGCAGGGTCTGGAGATCGGCCTGGTGCAGGTAGACCCCGGAGCGGTCCAGGGCCGTGGACCCGGTGTGAAAGGTGCCCACCACGGTGTAGAGATCGCTGGCCATGGCCCCAAAGGCGCTCTGGCCGATGACCACCAGCTCGTCCCCCACCGACAGCTTCAGCTCCTCGGCCAGGCCATCGCCGATGACCGCCTCGTGGGCGGGGGTCTCGGCCAGGAAGCGCCCGGCGGCCACCCGCTCGGCCGCGCGGCTGACGGCCTGTTCCCGGACGGGGTCCACCCCCACCAGCCGGGCGCCCGCGCTGCCATCGGCCCCGCCCGCCAGGGCGAAGGCAAAGACCCGGGTGCTGACGGCCTGCACCTGGGGCAGCTCCTCGATGCCCACCAGCAGTCCCGCCGCGTCGGCCACCGTGTCGCCGAGCTGGTGGCGGCTGGGGTAGCTGGGGTGGTGAACCTGCACATGGCCGAGGTTCTGGGTCACCATCACATCGAAGATCTGCAGGTACATGCCATCGGTCAGGGCGATGGTGAACATGCACAGGGCCATGCCCAGACCCATGGCGGCGGCGGTGATCAAGCTGCGGCGCCGATGGCGCCAGAGGTTGCGCCAGGCCACCGTGATCAGCGACATGGGGCTCCTCAGCGGCGCAGGGCCTGCAGGCTGAAGGTGCCGTCATCGACCGGGATGTCGAAGTCCAGCGTCAGGTAGGTGATCTCGGTGAATTCGCCCGGGCTGTCTGCCGGCTCCACGCGCATGCGGGAGGGCAGGGTACGACCGTCAAAGCTCTTGAGGTCCAGGAAGCGCATGGTGCGCACCAGCGCGCCCTTCTCGTCGTAATAAGCGACCTGCCGCAGCTGCTCGTCCGCCCCCACCTGGGCCACCACCTTGCCCCAGACCACCGGCGCGTCGGGCTTGGGCACCAGCTCGAGGGTCCAGACCCCGTCGGGGCCCTCGGGCCGCCCGGTCACGGCATAGGTGAACTGCTCGGACAGGCGGTTGTCCTTGACCAGGTCGTCGTTGCTGATGTGGCTGCCCATCCAGGCCCCCGACATCATGCCGGGCGGGATCTTGAGGGTGCGGTCCACATTGGGCATGTAGTTCCAGATGTTGTCGTCCACCATCAGCGTGGACACGCCGGCCTCTTTGGCTGGCGACAAGATGCGGATGAGGCTCTTGTCCGTGCCCTTGCTCCAGGCCTCCAGCTCCATGGTGCGGGTGTAGCGCTGGGTCTGCACCTGCATGCGCAGGGTGGCGTGGCTGCTCTCGCCCCGGGCGAAGTCGTCCACGCGGTTGAGCAGGGCCTCGGCCGTGGGGTCCGCAGCCCCGGCGGGCCCTGCCACCATGAGGGTGAAGAAGGCGACCAACCAGGACTTTCGCATGGGACCCCCGCAGCGTCAGAGAGTGAAGGAGAGGCCGTCCACGAGCAGCCCCGGCGTGGTCATGCTGCCGGTGGAGCGCTCGAAATAGGTGCCGTTGTTCAGGGAGATCGGCGCGTCTGCGCCGATGGCCTCCACCCGCTCGCCCAACAGGTCGAAGATGCTGTCGTCAAAGCGCATCACCGACAAGGGCGCCACGATCTCGCCGTCCTCGACCCAGAAGGTGGCGAAGCGGGTCATGCCCGTGATGCGGCCGGCGGAGCGGTCGCTGAAGTTCAGGTACCAGAGGTTGCTCACCCAGACGCCGGTGCCCAGGCGGGCCAGCACGTCGGCATCCGCCAGGTCGCCCGCCGCCATGCGCAGGGCCTCGGGGCTCTCCGCGGCGCTGGCCCCATTGGGCTCCAGCCCGTATTCGCGGGCGGTGCGGGGGGAGATCAGCAGGTCGCCGGCCTGCCCGTCTACCACCAGCGGGACCTGGGGCGGGCGCAAGAAGCCGTCCTCCTGGAAGTCTGGCGCCACGCCGTTGGCCACGTCTTCAAAGAGGCTGACCCGGGGGTCGAAGTGGCGTTCGCCGGTGTAGAGCTTTTGCAGCGGGCTGGCGTGGGTGTGGCGGGCCTTGGCCGAAAACCCGCCCCAGTTGAGCGTTCCCAGCAGTTCTTCCATGGCGGCCGGGCTCAGCCAGGCCCGGTAGCGGCCGGGCGGCACGCTGCGGGCGGGGCGCTCCAGCAAGGACAGGCGGTGGCGGGCGTCGGCCATGGCGCGGGCCAGGGCGCTGCGGTCAAAGACCTCGCCGGCCAGGGTGGACTTGACCGCCTTGTCGGCAGCGTGAACCAGGCTCCAGTCCAGATCGAAGCTGTGGCGGGCATACCAGGAGCGCTGGCCCCAGCTGCTCGCGAAGCCGCGAAAGACCGCACCGCCGGCAAAGATGCCCACCAGATCCGCACCCTGGGCCTCGTCCAGGGCGGCCTCGACCAGGTCGCCGGCAGGCGGCAGCCGGTCGGCGCCAGCGCTGTGGGTCTCGACATTGGAGCGGTGCACCAGCAGGTGGGGGTCTTCGGGCAGAAAGGGCAGGGCGGCGCGCGCCCGGGCCAGGGCCCCGTCCAGCCGCGCCTTGTCGTCGGCGAGGTGGCCGCTCAGGCCCACCGCCGAGCTGGCGTGGCGGCCGCCGTGCATCAGCCGCAGGTCGAGGGTGGCCTGCACCACATGGCCGGGCTGGCGGATGCGCCCGTGGTTCATGCGCACGAAGTCGCTGCGCTCGCCATGGAAGGAGGCGGTGAATTGCTCGCCCGCGGCCAGCCGGCTGCGCAGGTGGTCGGCCAGGCTGTCAAAGATGGCTTCCATCTCAGGCTCCTCCGAAGACGTCGACGCCGCGGAACAGGCAGGGCGGGGAGGCGTGGCCCACCCGGATGACCTGGTTGGGCTCGCCCTTGCCGCAATAAGGCGTGCCCAGGATGTCGCGGGTGCTGGCGGCGCCGACCCCGGCCAGGCTGCGCCAGAAGGTGGCAGAGACGCCGCGGTAGTTGGGGTTGCGCACCATGTGCTTGCGCTCGCCGTCTTCGATGACCCAACCGATCTCGCAGCCGAACTGGAATTTGTTGCGGGAGTCGTCGATGGACCAGGACGTGTTGGTCTCCATATAGACACCCCTCTCGACCGAGGAGACCAGCTCATCGAAGCTCTGGTCGCCGGGCTCGACGTTGAGGTTGGCCATGCGGTCGATGGGCGGGCGGTTCCAGCCCGAGGACCGGGCGTTGGCCACCCCGGGCAGGCCGCTGCGGGCCTCCGAGGCGGTGCCACCCAGGCCCCGCATCAGGATGCCCTTGTCGATGAGCAGCTCTCGCCGGGCGGGGCGCCCCTCGTCATCCCAGCCAAAACTGGCCAGCTCGCCCGAAACCGTGGGATCATAGGTCACATTCAGCAGCTCGCTGCCATAGCGGTAGCTGCCGAACATGTCGGGGGTCACAAAGCTGGTGCCCGCGTAATTGCGCTCGTCGCCCAGGATGCGGTCGAGTTCCAGCGGATGGCCGATGCTCTCGTGAATCTGCAGCATCATCTGGTCCGGCGCCAGCAGCAGGTCCATGGTGCCCGCCGGGCAGTCCGGCGCGTCCAGCAAGGCCAGGGCCTCCTCCCCCAAGCGCGCGGGCATGGCTTCGAAGCCCGTCTCCCCCAGCAGCTCCCAGCCCCCCTGCCGCGAGATGCCCCGCAGGCCCAGGCTGCGGCGCTGGGTGCGGCCCGCGGCGTGGGCGACGATGGTGGCGTCGGGGCTGAGGATCTCCAGGCGGGTGGAGACATGGCCGCCGTGGTTGGTGAGCAGCCGCTGCTGGCTGCTGAGCAGCGACAAGGACAGCTCCCAGTCCACGATGCGCTCGCTGCCGGGAATCTCGCGACCCAGGCGCGAAAGCAGCTCGATGCGGTCGGCGAGGCTGCGGGCAGCCAGCGGCTGCTGCACCGGCGACCGGTACTCGCCCACCGAGTCGGGCATGGCCAGGGCCGACACATCAAAGGCCATGCGCCCGCGGCTGCGGTCGGCCCAGCGGCAGGCCTGGGTGATGGCCTGGCGCAGGCCCTCGGTGCTGAGATCCGGCGTGGCCGCATAGCCCAGGCCGCCCTGGTGGTGCACGGTGACCATGGCCCCGCAGTCCACGCTCTCGGACAGGGGCTGCAAGACCCCGCGCCGCAGGGCGAGGCTCTCGTTTCGTTCGGCCAACACCCGCAAGCTGACATAGTCGAGGCCGACGGGCAGGGCGTCGCGGAAGCGGCGCTCCAGGTCGGTCGGAATGAGGTCGTCCACCACCATTGTGCATCCTCCCGGCACCGCCCTAAGCGACGGCGCCGCCCCAGGCGAGGGCGAGGCATGCTACGACAGGGCTCCCGACCGGATCGCATCATGGCTGAGACCGATCGCACGGCCCCGCTGCACCTGCTGTCCTGCTCGGCGGCGCGCCCCCTGGCCGAACAGGTGGCCCGCATCCTCGGCCAGCCCCTGCGGTCCACCCGCGAGGCCTGGTTTGCCTGTGGCGAAGGCAAGTTCCTGATCGAAGAGAATGTGCGCCGGGGCGACGTCTACATCTTTCAGTCCTGCATCGCCCCCAGCGATTCCCGGTCAGTTTATGACCGCTTTGTAATGCTCCTGCACGCCGTCGAGGCCGCCGCCTTGTCCGACGCCAGCGACGTGACGGCGGTGGTGCCCTACTACCCGGGCGCCCGCCAGGACAAGCGCAAGGGGCGCGTGCGCGAGGGCATCTCGGCGGGGCTCTTCGCGCGCATGCTGCAAGAGGCCGGCGCCACCCGTGTGGTCACCGTGGACATCCACAACGAGGCCATCGCCGGCATGTTCGACCCGGCCCGCTGCCGCCTCGAAAATGTCCACCTCACCCACCGCCTGGCCCGCTGGTGCGCCCGTCGCGGCCTGGCCGGCAACACCGTGGCCGCCCCCGACGTGGGGGGCATGGAGCGCGCCCGCCACTATGCCGCAGAGCTGGACGCCCGCCTGGTGGGCCTGAGCAAGGAGCGCGACTACTCCACCGAAAACCGGGTGCTGCGATCCACCCTGATTGGGGATGTAGAAGGCCGGGACGTGATGCTGGTCGATGACATGATCGACACCGCGGGGTCGGTGGTGGCGGCGGTGGACGCCCTGAAGGCCCATGGGGCCCGCAACATCACCGTCACCTGCGCCCACCCCATCTTGTCGGACCCCGCCTGGGCCCGGCTGGGGGAGATCGCCGAGCGCGCCCGGCAGCAGGGCTGGCGCTTCGCGGTGGTGGGCAGCGCCTCCGTCCAGCATGTGCACATGCCCGGCTGGTTCTGGACCTACCCCATCGCCCCGCTGCTGGCCGATGTCGTGACCCAGCTCAACCACCGGGGCAGCGTGACCAGCGCCCAAGAGGCCGACGGCCTGGAGCAAGAGGTGCCCGAACACGAGCGCCACCGCTGCGAAGAGAGCTGATTCCCCCGCGGTTCAGGGCGAGCGCCCCTCAAAGATGCGCGCCTCGGCGCGGCTGAGGGGCCGGTGCCCCGCGACGAAGCTGGCCTCGTGGAAGCCCCACTCGCCCACGGCCAGCACCACCGGCGGCGTCAGGGCAGACTGCCGGCAGAGGGCCCACATGCCGATATCGGCGGTCAGCGTGCGCTCGTAGAAGACCAGCTCCCCCTTCTCCACCACGGTGGTCTCGGTGGCAGGCCAGGGGTGGGTGAGCAGGGGGCCCAGGGCGCCGCGGCGCACGGCCGGAAAGCTGCGGGGGATGTCGGGGGCCAGAATGACCTCCACCACCCGGACATCCAACCAGCCGGACTGCTCTGCGGCGCCGCCCAGGGGAGCCCGGTTGCCGATGAAGCCCAGGGGCTCGATCCGGACCAGGGCCAGCTCGGCGAGGCGGTCGCCGTGGCGGCCCCAACCCTCGCGCCAGGGGGCGGCGGGCTCGAAGAGGGCCCACTGGGTGAAGCCGATGCGCGCCCGAAAGGGGTGCCGCACCAGCATCGAGTAGCGGCCGCCGATGGTGGGCGGGCGGTCCAGCAGGCGGTCCTGGCCCTGGCGGGTGTCGGGGTCCAGCCAGCTCAAGCAGCCCGCGTCCCCCCGGGCCGAGGCCCAGGGCGGCAAGGGGCCGGCCGCCCCCCGGGGGCAGCCTGCGCAGCTGAGGTCCACGTCCAAGACGGGCTCCACCGACGACAGGAGGATCGACCCCGATGCTATTCCCGCGCGGTCCCCGGCGCTACGACCCCTTCTGGTCCGGCGGGCCGCCGCTGCGGTAGATCGCGGGCTTGGGCGGCAGGCTGCGGTCGGGCGACTGGGGTGGCGGGGTCCGCAGGACGGCGGGCCCAGGCGCGGGGGCCTTGGCGTCGGGGTCTTCGGGGTGGTCGTCGGCGCTGCGCACCGCCCGGGTCTCGCGGCGGCGCACCTCGCGGGCGAGGCGCGCGCTATCGGCGGCGTCCAGGCCCGCAAAGCGCAGGCCATGGCGGAACCACTCCTGGTCGTCCTCGGTGACCTTTGTGACGTGCACGACCTCGGCGGCGAAGCGCTCGGGCCGGCCGGAAACCAGCACCCGCGTCTCGATGAAATGGCCGACGGTGAGCTCATGTCGAAGGAAGATGCCGCAGCCGCTGGCCGACAGGTCTATCAGGCGACCCGGCACCGACTGGCCCACCGGCTGGCGCCCCGACCCCGGGATCCAGCGCAGATCCCGAATCTGGATGTCCTCCGAGGTGGGCACCCGGTAGTCGTTGCGCCGGGTGCGCAAGAAGTCGATCTCGTCGATGTGCGGAATGCCGATGAAGAGCACCGTCTGGTCTTCTTCCCCGCCCTTGAAGCCCGGCCCCAGCTCGGACGGGGGCAGCTCGGCCAGCCGCAGGATGCGCCCGTTGATGGTGTAGACGCCGCGATCGATGCCCACGGTGAAGCGCACCCGGGTGCCCCGGGGCAGCTTCCAGTCCACGCTGCCCTTCATCACCAGGCCAATGCCATCGGGGGCCTGCACCAGCCAGGCCGGGCGGAAGCCCACCGCGTCGGTGTGGTTGCTGGTGATGCGGCCATAGGTCACCTCGCCCGCCAGGGCCCGCAGGCGCCCCAGCTCGCCCAGGCTGGCCGCGTCCACCATGGGCAAGGACAGGGCGAGGTTGCGCAATGCAAGCAGATCGTCGATGCCCCCAGCTGGCCGCAGGCGCAAGGGCCCCCCCACGCCCCGCTCGATGCGCAGCTCGCCGTGGGGGTCGTCGGAGGACCGCCCATAGACCGAGCGCTGCACCGTGGCGGCGTCCGCCCGCTCCATTTCACCATCGACGCCCACAAAGCACAGGCCGGACTCCCGGGCCAGCCAGGCCCGCCCCCAGCGCAAGCCCGCCGGTTCACCCACCCAGCAGGTCCCGCCATAGGACCCCAGGCTCTCGTCGCCGGCCTCGGTGGGAGGCGGCGACAGGTCGATGTCCTCTGGCGGGTCGAGGGTGGCGAGCCGGTCCGACATCAGGGAGATCAGCGGGGTGGTCGCGTTCACCAGCACCGACAGGCTGTCGTTCTGGCCGTGGATGCGAAGCTCCTTGCCGTAGACATCGGCCCGCCGGAACTCGGCCCAGGGGATCCTGATGCCCTTGAGCCCCGCGAGATGCTCCACCAGACCGCGGCTCTCAAAGAAGATGCCGGCGTCACCGATGGCCAGCCAGCCGGCCCGCTGCACCAGCCCGCTGATGGCGTTGACGGCCTCCACCCGCTGCAGGTGGCCCAGCTTGGGGCGCGCATCCGGGGGCGCACCTTCGGCAACAAAAGGCAGGCCCATGGCTTGCAAACCCACCGCCAGGCGGGTGGTGGGGCTGCCCTCGAAGACCAGCTGACCGCCGCGATGGTTGAGCACCAGCCGCGAGCGCATATTGCGCCACTCGCCGAACTGGAGATCGACCAGGGCCACGGCGATGGCCTGGTCGCGCAACATGCCCGCCAGGGGCCCCGTCGGCCGGAAGCTCAGCGTGGCGCGGGTCAGGCTGTAGTGGCCGGCAACCGACAGCGGACCGCTCCAGACCCGCGGAATATTCCCGGACAGGAGCACGGAGGCACTATCGGAGGGGCCATCAACCATCGATCGCCTGCATTCTGGAGAGCCGCCCACCCATTTCACCGGGCGGGCCGCTCGGGTCAACCCGAGGGGGCATCAGGCCCCAGCTTCTACTCCATCGGTAGCGCCGCGCACTTCCCGAGGTGGATCTCCAAGGACCTTCAATCGCGCCGGCGCGCCAGGCCCACTAGGCCGGCCAGCAGGACCAGGGCGCCCGACAGGGGGACCGCGCCTGTGCTGCTGCAGCCGCCAAAGCCCGACTTGCTGTCGGACTCGACCTCGCCGAAGTTGAAGCCGGTGTCCACGACGGGATCATCGTCCTGGCCGCTGCTGCCGTCGTCGCCGCTGCCGCCCGAAGACCCGCCGTCGTCGCTGCCGCTGCCGCCCGAGGACCCGCCGTCGCTGCCGCTGCCGCCCGAGGACCCGCCCGAGAGGACGCCGGACCCGCCCGAGGACCCGCCCGAGGACCCGCCATCGCTGGAGCCCCCCGAAGATCCGCCGCTGGTGCCGAAGTAGGACTCGACCCAGGTCACATACTGGTCCACCCGCACGCCGCCCGTCGCGCCGCCGTCGCACTGGGGGGTCACATAGGAATTGACCGCCACCAGGCTGTAGCTGGACCCTTCGACCAGCAGGCCAGCGCCGCCGGAGTCCCCCGAGCACACGTTGACATAGCCGTCATAGGCCACGACGAAGTAGCTGTCGTAGTCGTAGATCGGGATGTCGCCATAGCGCTTGGTGCCCGAATCGCTGCGCCCGTCATCGGTGATGCCATAGCCCACATAGCGCAGGTCGGCGCCCACCCAGGAGCTGTCGATGGACCGGGTGTTCATCGGCACCGGACTGACCGAGGTCAGGCCCGCGCCAGCCAGCTCTCCCAGGCCGATGTCATTGCGCAGGGTGCTGGCAGAATAGCTGGGATGCGCCACCAGGGCGGTGACTTCGGCGTAGTCGGTCAACGTGGACATGCTGCCGCCGACGCCGAACCAGATCTCGTAGCCGTAGCGCAGGTAGTCGTTGCCGGCGTCTGCGCAGTGCGCAGCCGTCAGCACCCAGTTCTGCTCGACCAGGTTGCCCGAGCAGAAAGACGAGCAGCCGCGGCTCTCGCAGACCATCAGCACGCCGACGGCCTCATAGGAGGAGGTCGTCGAGCCGTTGACGACGGGCGGCGCCTCTTGGGCGAAGGCCGGGGCGAGGGTGAGGACCAGCAGGCTGAGCGCGGAGGACATGGAGGGCTCCCCAGAGGCGTCGATGTTGCCAGAAAGATAGCCCCGACCGGGCCGGGACTTGTCACAGCTATGCAACGCCTCAGCGGCGGGCGGGCGCGATAGGGGGCCTCAGCGCCGGAGACCCGCCTTGGATTCCTCGAAGCCCCCCCGAAGCCGCGCCGGAGGCCCCAAGTCGACCGGCGCCCCCGATCCGGGCGCCTTCCTCGACCCCTGGTCCCACGGCTGCCTGATTCGCTACCTCGCGTGGTTGCGACAGGCCTATGGGGCCTTGCCCCTGCCCCCGCCCTCGGCCGCGGTGGGGGCGGTGGGGCTGTCGGCCGGCGTGCCCCTGGGCGAGCTCTTCGTGCAGCCCCGCCTGGCCCGCAGCCAGGGCGCGCCCCGCAGCCTCGATCTCTTCGATTTGCTTGATCAGAACCGTCAAAGCGTCATTTTGGGCGGACCGGGTTCCGGACGATCCACCCTGCTGGCCTGGCTGGTCTACGGCCTGACCGACCCCGACAAGAACCCGGTGATCGACCGCCTGGGGCGCATGGTGCCCATCCTGGTGCCGGTGCGCGCCCTGGCCCTGGACGATGCCGCCCGCACCTTTCCCGCCCTGCTGGAGCGCCTCGCCGAGCTGCCCTTCTGGTACCCCGGCATGACCGAGACCCTGCAATTGCTCACCGAGCGCGGGCAGGCCCTCTTTGTGGTGGACGATCTCGACTACCCCATCGATCCCGGCGTGGCCGAGTCCCTGCGCGAGGCCCTGCTGGACGGCCTCTGGCGCCACGGCCGCTGCACCTGGCTCTTCACCGCCGAGGCCCGGCGCTATGCCAGCTGCCCGCTGGTGATGGACGGGGTGGACCCCCAGCGCTGCCCGCCGGCCCTCCAGGGCCTGCTGCAAGGGCGCCACCTCGCCGTGCCCGCCTGGCACCTCGAAGCCTTCTCGACCGACGCCATCGCCGCCTATGCCCACCGCTGGCTGGCCCTGGCCTTTCCCGGCCAGGCCGCCGAAAAGGTCGAGGACTTCACCGAGGCCCTGCAGGACAGCCCCAGGGCCCGCGAATGCGCCGGTCTGCCCGGCATGTTGGCCCTGCTGGGGCTGGTCTACACCGCGCGGGGCGACATCCCGCCCGATCGCTCCACCTTGATCGACTGGCTGGTCGCCAGCTGGATGGCCGTGCTCGAGAGCGCGCCAGGGGCCCACGCCGCCGTGCCGTGGCCGCCCGCCGCACCTGGGTGGAGGCCCTGCCCGCGAGGCCGAGGCCGCCCGGGTGGCCGCCACCCGCCGCAAAGAGGGCTTCGACCAGCAGCACAGCCCCGCCACCTTCATCGAGACGCCCACGGTGTCTTATGCCCGCGCCGTCGCCCTGCTGCAGCGGGTGGTGCGGGAGTCCGGCGCGCCCGACCCCGGCGAGCCCGCCGCCCAGCGCTTCGTACAGGCCGTGTCCGTGCGCCCGGGCATCTTGATCGGCCGGGGAGACGGGCTGAGCTTCATCCGCCCCGACCACCAGCGCTTCCTGGCCGCCCTGCACCTCGCGGCCGACCTGGGCGCCAGCGACGACCAGGCCACCACCGCCGACGCCGCCCTCTCCACCCTGCGCAGCTGGTCCAACCTGGAGACCGCCCAAGACGATATGGTCGAGCTATTCGGCATTCTCGGCGAAAGCGGCGCCCTGGTCGAGCGGGTGGGCCGCCGCATCCTGGGCGATGGAAAGGACCGCAGTCTGGACGAGCTGTCCGAGCTGGCGCCCATCGCCCTGGCCCTGCAAGAGAATGGCCGCGACGTGCCGCCGGCCTTGCGCAGCGCCGCCCGCGCCCTGGTGGACGACGCGGTGGAGCGCTGGGCGGTCGAGCGCCACAAGCTGCCCCCCTGGACCCGCGATCTGGCCCCCATCGCCGAACACATCGAGCTGGAGCAGCTGGACCTGTCGGGCTGCGCCGCCGTCCAGGACCTGGGCCCCTTGCGCGGCCTCACCCGCCTGGAACGCCTGGAGATGCGCGACTGCACCGCCGTCACCGACGTCGGTCCCCTGGCCGACATCGACGCCCTCAAGTGGGCCGATCTGCGCGGCTGCACCGGCGTCGCCGACATCGACCCCCTCAGCCACCTGCCGGTGCTGCGCTGGCTGGACCTGGGCGGCTGCACGGGCTTGACCGATCTGTCCAGCCTGGGCCGCCTGCCGCACCTGCAGGCCCTGGTGCTGCACGGCTGCACCGGCCTGCAAGATCTCAAGGCCATCGGCGCCATCCGCAGCCTGCGCTACCTCGTGATCTCCGACTGCCCGGACCTGAAGGACCTGCGGCCCCTGCGGGTGCTGCCCAGCGGCGGCACCGTCTGGGTGCAAGGCAGCGGCGTGCGCTGGGCGCCCCCCGACCTGCGGTGGACGGTCAAGGGCCTGGAGCGCTGAGCCCCACCGGCTGCTGGCCCCGGGCCTGGCGCAAGGCGTCGCGCAAGGCCGAGAGCTGCACCACGGGCTGATCCTGACGGCGGCCCTCCTCAATCCAGGTGTCCAAGGCCAGCATCGTCTGGTCGCCCACCTTGGAGAAGTGCACCTGCAAGAAGCGCTCGAAGTCCATGGGCGCGACCCAGGGCACCAGGCGCGTGGCCAGGCGCAGGGCCGTCGGGTTCAGGGCGAGGGCCATCGGCCCCAGCGACAGGCCCAGGCGGGCACGCCGCCGTCCAACCCGCCGCCCGCCGGCACGGCGACGGTGATGGTCTTCCTGGTGGATGGCGAGCGCTTTGAAAAGGGCGAGGCCCCCTTCCTGGCGGGCGTTCCCCGGGATGTGTCCACCGCCGAGGTCATCGGGTCGGCCCTGGACGCCATCTTCGAGGGCCCCACGGCCGAGGAGAAGGCCCGGGGCTTCAAGCTGGTCTCCAGCAAGGCCACCGGCTTGGAGAACTTCTCGATCAAGGATGGCGTGCTGACGGTCCAACTCAAGGGCGGCTGCGATTCCGAAGGTTCGACGGTCACCATCGCCGATTCCATCATTCGGACCGCCAAGCAGTTCCGCGAGGTCAAGACCGTCAAGATCCTCGACACCGCCGGCAAGACCAGCAATCCCACCGGGGCTGAGGACAGCAGGCCCGCCTGCCTCGAACCTTAGGTCAACGCGGACCTATTCCAGGTCCACCAGCGCGACCTCCGCGGCATCTTGCACGCGGGGGTCGCTGTCGTAGAGCAAGGGCTTGAGCGCATAGGCGGCGGTGCGCTCGCGGCCGCTGCGGATGGCCACCTGGGCAAAGCCGCGGACGGCCGCCAGGCGCACATCGGCTTCGGGGTCGGCGAGCAGATTGCCCAGGGTCTCGGCCGAGCGCAGGTCTTCGCCCACCCGGGCCAGGCCGGCAGCGGCGGACACCCGCACCCCCGGCTCGGGATCGGCGAGCAGGGCGCGCAGGTCCTCCTCCCAGCTGCGGCGGCAGAGCAGCTCGGCGGCCAGCCCGATGCCGCGGCCCAGGCTGGGATCGCCACCCGGTCGGTGGCCCCGCACGGCCTCGTCCAGGCGGTGGGCGGGCACCC
>JAGYJW010000035.1 GCA_018401435.1 Deltaproteobacteria bacterium
GTGCGGCAAGGCGGCATGAAGTGGATCCGCGCGCCCCGGGCGGAGCGCTACGACCTCGCAGCCGACCCGGGGGAGCTGCACAATCTTCATATCGACGACCCCGGGCCATCGCAGGCCCTCGACCAGGTGCTGCAGCGCTTCCTTGACGCAGGGGCCGCGCGGGGGCTGGCCTCGACGGGCAACCCGCTGGATGGGGAGACTGAGGAGATGCTGCTCGCCATGGGCTACCTGGCGCCCGAGTCGGAGCGCGCGGCCATGGGCGGCATCGACCCCAAAGACGGCATGGCGCTGGTAGCGGCCATGGAGGACGCCCGCGGCGCCGTGCGCGCGGGCCGCCCCAAGGAGGCCGAGCGCATGCTGCGCGCGCTGCTGGAGAAGACCCCGCGAAATGTGACGGCCTGGAATGTGCTCGGCTACGCTCTCTTCAATCAGAACCGCCTGGCAGAGTCCATCGAGGCCTACCAGCAGTCCCTGGCCCTCGACCCGCGTCAGCACCGCGTGCTTGGCCTGCTCGGCAAGATCAACCTGCGCGAGGGGCGGGTGGACGAGGCCCGCTCTCTGCTGCTGAAGTCGCTCGATACCACGCCGGGCTTTGTCGAGGCGATGTCTGCCCTCTCTGCGCTGGAGTTTCAGGCAGGCGACGAGTCGGCAGCCGAGGCCTGGGCGCAGAAGGCCTACGCCGCTGACCCGACATTTCCCCGGGCGTGGAATGCCATCGCGGACCTGCGCTACCGGCAGAAGCGTTGGGAGGACGCGCGCAAATGGTACGAGCGCCTGCTTGGCGACACGCCGACCCACTATGTTGCGCGGGTGCAAGCGGGGTTGGCGGCCAAACGCAGCGGCGACTTCGAAGGGGCAAGGACCCACCTCAACCAGGCCGCCGCGCTGCGCCCCGATGCGTGGGCGCCAGTATACAATCTGGCCTGCACCGAGGCGGTCGCCGCTGCGCCGGATGCGGCGATGGCCGCATTGACGCTGGCTGCCGAGCGCGGACTGGACCTACCGGCCCTGCTGGGCAAGGACCCTGACCTGGATTCCTTGCGTGCCCGCCCGGAGTTCGCGGCGGTGACAGCCAAGGTGAATGCCAACGCAACGGCCTCGGCGGCCGCACACAAGGCGGCCAGGGGCGGGTAGCGAAGATCTGGTTGGGGGACCCGGGCGCCCGGCCACCCGTCCCGGGTCCACATTGCCGTGTGACGATGTCCCGAGGAAATCCACGATGGGGAGACGCACGCCGGCGGTCCAGCGGCGCCGTCTCGTCGCACAGTGGCGCGACAGGGATCTGTCGATGTCGGCCTTCGCACGGCGCCACGGTGCGCCCTCGGCGACCTTCGCTGCTTGGGGTGCGCGGTTCTTGGTTACCGGAAACACGATGCGGGCCTGCCCTTCGCCGAATCTGCTGTTGTATTGGCTCTGTGGCTGCCCTCGGCCTGGGGCCTGCGGGCGCAAACTCAATGGCAGTCTGGGGCGCCGACACGCCAGCTGGTGGGCTCCGGCCATCCCCGCCATCCTCCTGTCGGCGTTCACCATGCCGGCGGTGGCCGCCACCTTGCGACGGGACCGGGCCTCGTCCCACGAGCTGGTCCAGGGCTCTCTGACCCTGCTGCTCTATGGGGTGGCGGCGCCCGCTCACCCTGCGCTGCGCGGCCCTGTTGGCCCTGGCGGCCGGGGCGCCCTCACCCTGGGGGTGCTGGTGCCGCTGCGGAGCGGGGAGGTTGACCGCAGTGCAGCCTCGATCGCAGTAACCCGCCTCCCTTGGGTGAGGCGGCAACATGCGCGCTCCAGGGGGCACCCTCCGTGTCGCAACGGTGCCACGGATGCCCCCTGCATGTGCACCACAATCACCGACCAACTTCCCCATGCTGTCCTGCCGACCTGTCCGTCGTGGAGTATGCTGATGACTCCCATTCTAACCGAAGATCGAAGCGGGAATCAGCATGCGCAAGCCCATCCTCGTCACCCTCGTCCTGGCCGCGGCCTGTGGCAAGCCCGCAGACGAGGACACAGGCGGCGACGACAGGGGCACCGGGGGCGACGACTCTGGGAGCCACGGCGATCCAGACGCCTTCGAATGTGTCGATACCGTCACTCGGCTCTCCCTGGGGAATGTCAGCCCGCTTGGCTTCTCCGGTGACGACGTGCTCGCCGCGATTTCGGGCCCGGTTTCGGCCCCGGCCGCGTGGACCGAGCGGTCGGGTGCCCCCAGCATCACCCTCTCGGTCAGCTCGCCCGGCCGCCCCAAGTTCCACGATCTCGAGCCGGCGGCCCACACCGGGGACACGGGGGCGCGCTCGGAAGGCCACCCCGACGCCCCCTGCTCCGACTACCTGGAGCTGCCTGTGACGGTGTCCTTCTCCAGCGACGACGGCGCCTTCGCCGAGGCGCTGTCTACCACCATGTGGGTTGCGGACCTCGCAGACCTGCATGTCGACGCGTCCATGGACCCGGCTGCGCTCGCCGGCAACTTCACCTTCACCGAGATCGACCCCACCGAGTGGAACAGCGTCTCCCTGGAGCTGTCCAACTCCTGGTCCGCTGGCGCCATCCAGGGCCAGGTCATCATGGACGCCTCGCGGCAGACCGAGGGGGACAACGGGGAGATCACCGGCAGCGTTTGGGAGGCCCCTGTGCTGGTGTGGCCACCGGGCTGATACCGGATCTTAGTAAATGGTGGCGTATCCGAGGATGGGCCACCAGTGAAAGAGGGTCCTGCCTTGGACCTCGGCTTGGCGGGTCTGGAGGTCGGTGCATCGGCGGTTGAGGGCCTCCCGGATGTCGTCGAGAGCGTTGAAGGTTTTGTTGACCAGGGGTTCATCCGAGAGGCTCCACAACCTTTCGGCGGGTTGCAACTCGGGCGAGTAGGGCGGCAGGTGGTGGAGGTGGATGCCGTCGGGAACGACGAGCTTCTTCGATGTGTGCCAGCCTGCGCCGTCGAGGACGACAACGACGCGGTGCTTTGCTCCAGCGCCGACGGCGTCGGCGAAGGCTTGACGCGGTGCCAGCCGAGCGCGATGGGGTGGGTTCCTTTGCGGGTCCACACACGGCGCAGGATGGGCTTGAGGCCAACAGGGCGCTACTCCTTGGCGATGATGTCGATGAGGGCGCGTGGGATTGTGGCGGGTACGAGATTGCTCGCAGCTCCTTCCACAGACCAGGCACGGATGCTCGGCGGGAGATGCCTACTCCGGAGCGCCGGTGTCGGGCGGTGCGGCGGCGGTGTGAAAAGTCCAGGACATTCCGAACCAATCGTTGGGATACCTCCCGCCACAAACAAGGCCCGCAAGGTATTCGGTTTCGCCTGCGAGGACTATGGGACTCCAGGTATAGGTCACGACTTTGGTGTCACCGTCAACCTCCTCGTCAATCGACGGGTCGAAATAGTCTTGTCCGTCTCCAGGTAGGCCACCCGCCAGTCTGGTGTTGAAATGCAGTTCGGGTGATTCGTCGTATTTGTCCTCCATTCGAAGGACGGCGATGGCGTCAAAGGTCGTCGAGACATCGATCGCGCCGTCGGGTGGGGTCACGGTGACGCGATTCGGGTTGCAAGCAAGGACAGGCGGAACATCATCCGAGAAATCGCCTTCGCCTTCGCCTTCGCCTTCGCCTTCGTCAGTTCCATCCAGTCCGCCGCCATCGCCGCGGCCGTCGTTCTTGCCAGGTGTACATCCACAGAGCGCCGTCGCGACGACCAAGACGAGACGCCGCATGTGGACCAATTGCGGCCTGGTCGGCTTCATCGGACGAACTCGCAGACGGGGAGGGTGTGATCGATCGGATGCCAGCCTACGTAGCCAGAGCTGGCGGTCGGGGAGGAGCACGCCTCTGACGTCAGGCAGGGCGGGGCGAGCGGGGCGAAGTGACTTGGGGACCTGAGAGTCCACCCCACGCCGCAGAGGTCACCGCAGCCTGCTCCGCAGCGGCCCTGTTCGCCGCCACAGGTGCCGCCACGGCTGCCTGCGCGGCCACTGCTGATCGGCTGGTCCTCGGTGCACGACACGGCGCTATTCCTTGGCGATGATGTCGATGAGGGCGAATGGGATTGTGGCGGGTACGAGGTTGCTCGCAGCTCCTTCCACAGACCAGGCACGGATGCTCGGCGGGAGATGCCTACTCCGGAGCGCCTGTGTCGGTGGCGCCTGTGTCGGGCGGTTCGGCGGCGGTGCGGAGCGTCCAGGACACTGTAAACCAATCGTCCGACGACCTTCCGAGACAAAGCACGCCCGCATCGTAGTCAGTACCGCCTGGAAGAACGACCGGGCTCCAAGTATAGGTTAGGATCTTGTCGCCGCCAGCGACTTCTTCTTCGATTGACGGGTCGGTGTAGTCGTCCCCTTCACCAGGAAGACCGTCGACGGGCCTTGTGCTGAGGTACACCTCAGGTGATGCGTCGTCCCACTCGATTTTCATTCGCAGACTGGCCACCACGTCGAAAGTGGTCGGAACATCGACAGCGCCATCTGGAGGGCTGAACGTCAACGTGGACTGATCGCAGAGAGGGGGTGCTGCATAGCCATCAGAGTATGTGTAGTCGTCACCGTTTGACCCTTCCTGGTCGTGGTTCTCGCCGTCGCCGGCGCCACCCCCGTCGGCGATCTTGTTTCCCGGCCTGCAACCGAACAGGAGAGTTGATAGAAGGATTGGGCAGCATCTCTTGACGGGCGGTGCCATGGGCGACTCCATTCAGACGAACGTGCATGTGGGCAGATCCTGGTTCGTGGCGGGCCCACCCACATAGCCGACGGTTGGGGTAGAGCATCCCTGGAGGGTCAAGCATACCGCATACCCACTCCCGGCCACTCCTGCTCGATCCAACCAGCACAACGAACCGTGGTAGCAGCGAAGGTTGTGGTCGGACGGCCCTCCGCCCCAAGACTCAAACCCGGCTGTTGGGCTCAGTCCGTACCCGTTATAAAAGGTGAGGTGCGCTGCGTCGAAGTCCGTCATAGCTGTGGTTGATGTCGAAACATAGGGGTTAATCGGAAGCCCGAGGTGGGCGATGAGCGCACATCGCCACGCGATGAGAGCGTTGTCGAAGCAGCATCCCCACACGCAGTGCTCCCCCGACAGGTAGAGGTGCCCCAGCTCGTGGGTGAGTACGCGACTCCAGTCCGAAATCAAGCGCAGCGCGTAGGCGGCGATCTCTCGCGCGATGTCGAGGTAGCGGACGCTGCCGCTTCCATGGATGTAGAAGTCCTGGGCCAATCGAGCGGTGTCCAGGATTCGATCGACGATCGCCGCCATCGCTCCAATATCGCAGGGGTGGAAGTAGACGTTCTGGTTGCTGGCCGAGGCCGTGACCGCCAGGACGGAGCGCGATCCGGCAGGTGCGCCCACGGTGGTCGGTCCGGGTGGGCGCGCGCTATCGGTTTTTATAGTCGAGCTGCCGTCGGGTTGGACCCGCCAAATGAAGTTTGATGCGTCCCAGACCAAGGTCCAAGCATCCCATACCGGGGTGCTGCCGTAGTAGATGGAGGTCTCCGGCCGGAAGCTGTAGCCGCAGTCCCCCGGGGCGCTGGCATCGGCCTGGGCATGGATGGTCAGCGTCGAGAAGCCGCCATAGCGCTTCGGCGCTCGCCCATGGAGGAGAATCTCGCGCACGAAGCTGGCGTAGCCCTTGCAGATCGGGTCGGCATCCGCGAAGGGCCCACGAGTACCGACCTCGCCGTCGGCGGGTCGGGTGTTGGCCAGATCGTCAAGAAAGGGGGCATAGGTGGCCGCGATCGCACACAGTTGCGTGAAGAAGGCCTTGGCCGGTGGGTTGTCCCGGTTGGTGAAGAACTTGTTGTTGAAGGATGGCGAAAGGCGCTCGGGTGGGAGGTCCCAGCAGCCGCGGAGATTGTCCCAGAATCGGTCCAGCCCGCCACCGGGGGCGCGCTCGATGGCGCTTGCAGCATCGGCGCGGTATTCCGGCCACAGGTTGTCCAGGGTCTCGCCGACTCCGGATACGACGCCGTAGCCTGTGCCAAGCCCGTCGTGTTGGGTGACGCGGCGGTGGCGGATGTACTCGTCCAGAAAGCCGTCCGGTACGGCGAAGGCGACCTGGCGGTACTGGAAGGTGTGGGAGCCCGGGTCCCCGGGCGACACCCACTGGCGGATCATGGGCGGGGGCACAGTGTGAATGACGCCGCCAAGGCCACTACCCGCTGCACCCGCTCCGCCCAGGCTTGATCGGTAGACCTGAATATCCATTGATCCTACCCCAGCTCTGCGGTGTGTTTCGACCGTTCCCCGGCTCGTAGACACACGATGAGGACGCGGCCATGCTTGCCGGGACCTGTCGCTGCGATGTGTTGCCGAGAGAGGGAGGGAAGAGCCTGGGCGAGCGGGTCGTTATGTTCTGCCCGGGATCGGAGATCAGGCATCACCAGTGCGTCGCGGAGGGGCTCCATGACTTCGCGGAAGGCGCCTCGCCTTCCTGCGCTTGAGGTTGTGGGTGAGCGGTCCGCCCGTCTGGGCGTTGGACGGGCTCGCCGTCTCACGCGGCACCCGGTGCCGCACGATGCGAACGAGGTTGTAGGCAATGAGCCGGAGGACGGCGAGCGACTCTCGACCCAGGCCGTGCTGACCCAGGCCGGTGTCCTCGTTCCATTGCGTGTCGAGGGTCAGAAACAGTCGTTCTCGATCCCCCAGTGGGCGCGGATGGCGGCCATGCACTGCGCTGGCGTGAGCCTGTTTATGGGCAGACTGGTGATGAAGAGCCGGTCATCGATCACGGGCGGCTTTCCGGCCTTGACGATCGTCGTTCGCTGACGCCAGACCTGCCGGTAGTCGCCTTCCATGCAGTCGCCCAGCTCGTCGATCCGGCCGAACTGTCGGTGCGCCCGGCCTTGTTGCGGACCTCCTGGGTCTCGGCGATCCACCCGCCCGGCGGGGGCGCATCGGTGCCCTGACCCATGACCATGGACAGTCGCCGATGCAGCGCGCCCGCATTGCCCTTGAGCGCGGCGATGTAGGGGATCCCCGACACCGCCAGCATCATGAGGTTCTGGATGGTGACGAAGCCAGCATCCACCGAGACGCACTGGACCATGGCACGTCCATAGGCTCGAATCAGCTCCCGGACGAAGCCCTCGAACATCGGCGCTTCGCCGCGATGCGCCGGGATGACCACTTGATGCATGGCCACCTTGGCGGCGGAGGCGACGTGCACGGCTCGGAGGGCCTTGACCAGGTAGACCTTCCCGTCCGGCCCGGGTCCATGTCCGGCAGCTGAAGGTTTCCCCGCTTGGCATCGGTGACCTTCGTCGCGTTGCGCTTCGAGCGCCGCTTCGAGGCGGTCCGACGCGGGACGGCAATGCCGGTGGACTCCGGGTGCTTGAGCTCGCGGTCCGCGCCCAGGCACTTGCCGTCGATGGCCACCAACGAGATGCCGATCGCAGGGTCCACCTGCATGCGCTTGCTCAGCCACAGCTCCTTGACTTGGTCCACGGACCGAGTCAGGGCCGCGAGGCTCAGCCGCCGGACCAAGGTGTACAGCGTCGTGTCCGTGGGCGAGCCGCGCAGCGAAAGCCCGGCCGACCGCCAGCTTCATGCCCAGGCGCTCGACATCGCGCAGCGTGCAGAATAACGGTCAGGGCCAACACAAGCAGGTTGAGCAAGCCCACCAGCTTGTAGCGAACCACGCGAGGCTTGCGAGGGTCCTCGACGGTTGCCCACCGCTCGGGCGTCGGTTTATCCGCAGGAAGCGGGCGAGGGGATTCAGGGTTCTTCGTTTCACTCAACGTCCTCCTGCTCGTAGGTCTTCGGGCCGGCTTGGGTGAGGGTTTCTCACCCAAGCTCTTCCTTCCTCGCGGCAGGTCGAGATCTCTCGCCGGATGAGCACGCGCAACCCCTGCCGCGCGATCAACCGCAAGAAAGTACGCACCCAGCCCGGGAGCGGCGGGGACCTCGACGGCTACGAGCTGGTTGGCGGTGGGCCGGAGGGACTACTGAGCAAGCCTGCGCTCCGCCCCCGGACCCACCTGAAGCAGTCGGTGGCCCGCCCGCGCGGGCTGCGCGCTCGCCCGGGACGATGCGCCCATCCGCTTCGATGCAGGGTTCCGCAGAGAACCGTACGCTTCGGCGGCTGGCCAGCCGACGGCGACGAGTCTGCGCGCGCTGCTCGGCGGCGAGATCTTTGGGGCCTGGGATCCAGTCGCCGATGCCGCCGCGCCCGCCGGATCCGGCATCGGCGAAGGCCTCGGCCAGGGGTCGGCGGCGGTCGACCTCTACGCCACCGGGAGCGGACAGCAGGCGAGCGTGGGTGAGGCGGGCGGGGCGACTGGGGCGGAGGGTGTCTTGGGGGAGCAGCAGGGGCGCAAAGGTCCACCCCACGCCGCAGGGCACCGAGGGTTCCAGCTCGGGCACCAGCCGCCCATCGCGGGGCTGTGGGCGCCTTGCTGGTGGGCCGCTGGCCGCGACTGCGGAGGCGGGCTGAAGTAGGACGCCCCTGTGGGAAGAGCCCTTGGGGGCCCCACCGCAGGAGTCACCGCAGCGTCCTCCGCAGCGTCCTCCGCAGCCTGCTCCGCAGCGGCCCTGTTCGCCGCCACAGGTGCCGCCACAGCCGCCTGCCCGGCCACTGCTGATCGGCTGGTCCTCGGTGCACGACACGGCGCTACTCCTTGGCGATGATGTCGATGAGGGCGACGGGGTCGCCAGCGACGTCGCTGGAAGTGATGACTCGAATATAGCGCAAGAAGTTGCTGACGGTGACGAGGGTGTTGCTGGGGGTGCTGAGGCTCACGGTCGAGGCCAGCGCGATCCAGGCGTCGGCATCCAACGCTGCTGCGTGCTCCAGCCCCATCGTCCCGGCTGAACCGGCTGCCAGCACGCGCTGCTGAATCTGAAGGGTGTTCTAGGCGCCACCGTCGAAAACGTCGTCGTCGGGCTGGGTATAGCTTGCTTTGAGTTTACCGGCGGGCAGAATGCGAAGGCTGTGGGAGGCCATGGTAGAAGCTCCGAGTTGCACAACTTTGTTGTCGCGACCGCTCCCTGCGCCCGCGAATCAACAGTATCGCCTGAGCCTGAGCCTGAGCCATCGCTGACAATTTCCTGACAAGATACCATCGATTCCACTGAACTGGACGAGAGACAACGATCGAATACGATTCTGCCCACCCACCCCCTCCGAACCTCGCCCCACCGCCGGTTCCGACCGAACCCAGCCCCCAAGCTCCACCTCCAACGCATGGTGGACGAGAGCCGGGGCCTGGCCATCGCCGGCTTTCACCTGGGGTTGCTGGTGCCCATCTGGGCCTGGGCGCCGATCTGGGGCGCGGTGGCGGTGGCAGGGGGCGGCTCGCTGGCGGGGGCCAGCCTGATGGCTATCGTGACGACGGGGCGCAGCAGCCTGTCTTCAGCTTGACTTGGGCGGGTCGGGCCACGCCGGCGCCGCCCCCTCCACCACCGCCAACAGATCCGCCGGCAGGGGCGCCTCCAACTCCAAGACAGCCCCATCGGGGTGGGGCAGGCGCAGGCGCCAGGCGTGCAGGGCCTGCCGGGGGAAGCCCACCGCCGCCCGCAATTCCGGCGTCTCGCCCGATGCCACAAAGCCCAGGAAGGTGGCGTCGGGCTGGCCATAGAGCTTGTCGCCCAGCAGGGGCAGGCCCAGGTGGTCGAGGTGCACCCGCAGCTGGTGGCTGCGGCCGGTCAGCAGCAGGGCCTCGACCAGGCTGAGGCCAACACCCAGGCGTCTCTGCAGAATGAAGCGGCTGTGGGCGGGCAGGCCATCGGGCCGCACGGCGCGGCGCGGCTCGACGGCGCGGTCGGGGTCCTGGCCGATGGGGGCGGTGCAGTCCCGCGTGTCCCAGTCGGGCTGGCCCCGGCAGATCGCGAGGTAGCGCTTCTCCAGGCCGCCGCCGCGGCCCCGCAGCAGGCCCTGGATGAAGTCGCTGGCAGCGGAGTCCTTGGTCAGCACCAGCAGGCCGCTGGTCTCGCGGTCCAGGCGGTGGACCGGGTCCAGGCTGAGCCCCGGCCGCGCGGCCCGGGCCAGGCCCACCACCGCCCAGGCGAAGCGCTCGCCCACCGGGTGCACCAGCAGGCCGGCGGGCTTGTCCAGCACCAGCAGGCGGTCGTCCTCGTAGATCACCGGCGGCAGGGGCGGGGCCGGGGCGTCGGGGGCGATGCCGGGGCTGCGAATGCGCAGGCGCTGACCGGCCTTCAGGCGGCTGGAGGCCTTGAGGGGGCCGACCTCGCCCCAGACCTCGGCGCGGGACAAGGCGCGCTGCACCGAGGACCGCGACCAGGACGCGAAGCGGGCGGCCAGGAAGCGGTCCAGGCGCCAGCCCGCGTTGTGGTCGGGCACGATCAGAACGCGCTCCAGCGGCTCATCTTCGGGCTGATCGTCTCTCACTCCGACTCGGGGTCCTCCCGCCTCCGCCGCGTGCCGCGAAGCTGGTCGGGCAGCAGGCGCAAGGCGGCCGCCATGCGCCGGGCCCGGGCGATGGGCAGGGCCGGCGTGCCAAAGTAGCGGGCCGCCCCGGGCAGGTCCTTGCTCACGCCGGATTGGGCGCCCACCTGGGCCCCCGCGCCGATGCGGCGGTGGTCGGCCACGCCCACCTGCCCGCCCAGCAGCACGCCCTCGCCCAGCACGACGCTGCCGCTCAAGCCCACCTGGGCCGCCAGGATGGCGCCGGGCCCGATCTGGCAGTTGTGGCCCACCTGGACGAGGTTGTCGATCTTGGCCCCGGCACCGATGACGGTGTCGTCCAAGGCGCCGCGGTCGATGCAGGCGTTGGCGCCGATCTCGACGTCATCGCCCACCACCACCCGCCCCAGCTGCGGCATCTTGTGCAGGCCGGTGGGGCTTTGGTGGTAGGAGAAGCCATCGGCCCCCAGCACGGCGCCGGCGTGAATGCGCACGCGGCGGCCCAGCACGGTGCGGGGGTAGAGCACGACATTGGGGAAGAGCACGCAGCCATCGCCGATCTCGCAGTCGGCGCCGATCACCACCCCGGCGTGCAGGGTGAGGCCCTGGCCCAGGCGGGCGCTGGGGTGCACGGTGGCGCTGTCGTGGATGCCGGGCACATCCCGCTGCGGGCAGAGGATGTCGATCGCGAGAATGAAGGATAGGCGCGGATCTTCAACGATGATCACCGACCGGCCGGGCAGCGCGCTGCGGGCCAGGACCAGCCCAGCGCCGCAGGACTCGGGCAGCGCCGCCTCGGCAAAGACCAGGTCGTCGGGCCCGGCGCGGGACCAGGACGCGACCCCGCTCACCCAGGCATCGGGCCCATGCAGCCGCCCGCCCAGGGCTTGGGCCAGGGCAGCGGCGCGGTGGGGGCGGGCGCCGGGCGGGGCCACTCAGAGGTCCAGGGGCTCGCCCTCCAGGGCGTCTGCGAGGTCCTCGGCCAGCTGGTCGGCCTCCTCCCCCAGCCAGGCGTTGTCCGAGGCGTCGTCTTCCAAGCTGAGCACGATCTCGCCGCGACCCAGGTCATAGAGGCTGACCTCGGCCACATGGGGGCCCTGGGCCTCTTCCGAGCTGGCCTCGGGGTCGCCGGGCACGGTGAAGAAGACGCTGTGGCTGCCGGGCTCGTCCTCTTCGACCCGCACGGTGAGCCCATCGTAGTTGCGGGCGACGTCCTGGGCGATGATCTTGAGGCGGGCGAGGTCGAGGGAGCGCCAGGGCAGGCTCCACTCACGGGAATCACTCATGGTGGGCTCTCCGGTGGGTGCGGCGCCCTATCCGACCGCGGCGGTGGGGGCCGGCCCGCCGGATCGGGGCCTCATCCCGGACCGATGGCGATCCGTTCCGCCGAGATGAGGAGGGTGATCGCCCTCCCGGGGGAGGGTCCATGGACATCTGCCGCCTCGACAGCCTGGATCATGCTCGGTCCCTGGTCGATTGCGCCTATGAGGTCTACGGGCTCACCTTTCACCGCAGCTGGCTCTACGAGGCCGAGGGCCTGCTGGAGGTCAACCGCCGCGGCGATGTGACCTCGCTGCTGGCCATCGAAGATGGGCGCGTGGTGGGCCATCTCGGCCTGATGCGCCCCAGCTGGGATGTGCTGCATGAAGGGGCGCCCATCTCGGACCCCGGCCTGCGCGAGGTGGGGCTGAGCATCGTGCACCCCGACTTCCGCAGCCGGGGGGTGCAGGCCCTGTTGGGGGCCGCCGCCCTGCCCTTCTTGATGGCCGAGGGGGCCCATGGCGCCTTCATGAAGTGCGTCACCCACCACACCCGCAGCCAGCGGGGGGCGATGCGTTTCGGGGGCCAGCCCCTGTCGCTGAGCCTGGGCAGCGTGCCCCGCTACATCGTCTATGACAGCGAGCAGACCGACCCCCAGCAGCCCATCTCCACAATGGGCTTCTATGCGCGGTTGCGGGCCTTGCCCCCGGCACGGGCCTTTCTGCCCGAGGGCTTTGAGGGGGTGGCCGGGCTGGCCGAAGCCGTGGGGGTGCAGCGCGGGCCGGGCCCCGCCGTGCACGCGCTGGGCGACAGCGTGATCGAGATGCGCTGGCAGGGGGACCGGCAGCTCGCGCAGATCTATGTGCTGGCGGTGGGCGGCGACTTGATCGACCGCCTGCGCGAGGGCCTGCGCTGGCTGGTGGGCGGCCATATGGCCCATGTCGCCGTCTACCTGCCCACCGACCACCCCAGCCTGGTGGAGATGGGGCCGGCCCTGCAAGAGCTGGGGCTGTTCTTGTCGGGCTGGCTGCCGGGCTTCTACCGGGGCGGGCGCGACGCCTTGATCCTGCAGGCCGTGGCCTTCTCGGCCATCGACCCGGCCCGGGTGGTGGTGGAGGGGGAGGCCGCCGCGGCGCTGCGCGAAGCCGTGCTGGACGGCTACCAGGAGGCCCGCGGCCGCTGCTTGCGCCTGCTGGAGACCGGGCGCCGGGGGCGGGTGCGGGTGTCGGTGAAGACCGAAGCCGAACGCGCGACGGGGTGAAGGACCGGGCGATCCGGGCTTGACGCCCGAGGGGTGGTGCCTAGACAGCGCAGGCATCGTTGGGGTGGCGACGGCGCCGGAGGCTGGCTCCTGGCCCGGCCGCCCCTCCCCCACGCCCTGGAGCGCAGCATGGAATCCCACCGTTTTGAAGCCGATGTCCGGCAGATCCTCCACCTGGTCACCCACTCCCTCTACAGCGACCGCGAGATCTTCCTGCGCGAGCTGCTCAGCAACGCCAGCGACGCCTTGGACCGCGGCCGCTTCGAGGGCCTGCAGCGGGACGACCTGCGCACGGTGGACCATGCCGCTGGCATTCGCGTCACGGTGGACGAAGAGGCGGGCACCCTGACCCTGTCCGACGACGGCATCGGCATGACCACCGACCAGGTGATCGAGCACCTCGGCACCATCGCCCGGTCGGGCACCAAGGCCTTCGCCGAGCTGCTCAAGGAGCGCGGCGAGAACCCCGACGGGCTGATCGGCCAGTTTGGCGTGGGCTTCTACTCGGCCTTCATGGTCGCCGACAAGGTCGAGGTGGACACCCTGTCCGCCCTGCCCGGCACCGAAGCCGTGCGCTGGATCTCCGATGGCGGCGAGGCCTACGAGATGGGCCCCGGCAGCCGCAGCAGCCGCGGCACCGACGTCATCCTGCACCTGCGCGACGACGCCAAGGAGTTCTTGGACGTTGACCGCCTGCGCACCATCGTGTCCCGGCACAGCGACTATGTGCCCTGGCCCATCGAGGTGGGCGGCGAGCGCGCCAACCAGGAGACCGCCCTGTGGAACCGCAGCCCGGGTGACGTCTCGGATGAGGACTACAAGGCCTTCTACAAGCACATCTCCCACGACTGGCAGGACCCCCTCACCTGGATCCACTTCCGCCTGGAAGGCACGGTGCAGGCCAATGCCGTGCTCTTCATCCCGCGGCACCGCCCCTTCGAGATGGACCGCCTGGACTTCAAGGTGGGGCTGCGGCTCTACCAGAAGCGGGTGAAGATCCTGGACTCGGCCACCGACCTGCTGCCTCGCTTCTTGCGCTTTGCCGTGGGCGTGGTGGACAGCACCGATGTGCAGCTCAACATGAGCCGCGAGATGCTGCAGCAGACCCCGGCCGTGCGCGCCATCCAGAAGCAGATCACCAAGCGCCTGATCGCCCAGCTGGGGGATATGAGCCGCGAAAAGCCCGATGACTACACGATCTTCTGGAAGGAGTTCGGCCATATCCTCAAGGAGGGCGTGGCCGAGGACGAGCGCAACAAGGACAGCATCGGCGAGCTGCTGCGCTACCCCACCACCACCTCGGACGGCGCCCTGCGCTCCTTCATCGACGTCAAGAAGGACCTGCCCGAGGGCCAGGACGCCATCTGGTACCTGACCAGCGTCGACAAGGAGCGCATCGACCGCTCCCCCGTGTTGGAGGCCTTCAAGAAGCGCAAGGTCGAGGTCCTGCTGATGAGCGACCCGGTGGACGAGTGGGTGGTGATGCACCTGGGCGACATCGACGGCACCTCCCTCAAGAGCGTGATGAGCGGCGAACTCCCGGCCCAGGACGAGCAGGAGGAGGACCCCATCGCCGAGGGCTTCAAGAAGCAGGCCGCCCCCCTGGCCGAGTGGATGAAGACCCTGCTGGGGCAGGAGGTCGCCGAGGTGCGCATCTCCAGCCGGCTCACCCGATCGCCGTCGGTGCTGGTGGACGGCGAGGGCGGCATCGGCTCCAATATGGAGCGCATCCTCAAAGCCGCCAACCAGCAGGTGCCCGACAGCAAGCGGGTTCTGGAGATCAACCCCGAGCACCCCATGGTGCGCCCCCTGGCCCGCCTCAACGACAGCGGCGCCACCGGCCTGGAGCCCTTCGCCCGCCTGCTGCTGGACCACGCCGCCATCGCCGAAGGCCGCCTGGCCGACCCCGAAGGCTTCGCCGACCGCCTGCAGGCCCTGATGGAGAAGGCCGCCAGCGGCATGGGGGGCGAGGGCGCTCCGGCCCCCACCGCCTGAATCCGGTCAGGGCTGCTCGGGCGCATCACCGGCGGGCAGGCCCGCGCGCTTGCCGGTGATGCGGTGCCACAGCCGCGCGACGATGGGGGTGATCGCCAACACGATCACCAGGCGCACCGGCTTGGTGAGCTGGGTGAGCCCATAGGCGATGCCCCACTTGCCGGCCGATCCCACCGTGGCGGCACGGGCGGGGTCCATGCCGACCTTCGCCAGCACCTCGCCGGGCTCCATGCCCGCCTCGATGGCCATGCCAAAGCCGAAGACCGTGAGCCCGAACAAGGTGAACCAGGTCACCAGGGCCACGGTGCCGTACTCGGCCATCATGTCCTTCCACCGCGCCTTCAGACGCGGCCACCAGCCCGGTTCCGCCACGGCGACCTCCCCATGCAAGGAGGCTTGCTAACCCCGGCAGACGGGCGGCGCCCCCGACCCCTCAAGGGGCCGGGGGTGCAGGCTCAGCGGGTGGCTTCGAAGGAGCCGTTGAAGGTCAGCGTATCCTTGGTCCACGAGAAGCTGGCCCGCATCACGTTGCCACTGACATTGCCCATGACCGGCGAGGAAGCACCATTGAGGGTGCCCGTGACCTGGCCGGTGCTGGAGTCCACCGATCCAGAGAAGCTGGCCTCGGTGGGGCCGAAGCCGCCCAGATCCCCCGTCATCTCGCAGATCAGCATGGTGTTGATCACCGATCCGGCGACCACCTCGATGCAGGAGCCATCGGTCACCACCGAGCAGCCCGCGGCCGCCGTTCCTGTCCAGGTGGCCGTGCAGCTGTCGCTGATGGTGCCGTCGGTGGCCTGGATGTCCACAGAGCCGATGTAGATGCGCGTCGTAGTGGCACCGCCGGTACCCACCGCCGCGTGCCGCCGCCCGATGATACCGCCACCGGGGTCGCCTTGGTGCGCGCATGGCGCCGTCGGTCCCGTCGGTGCCGTCCGTGCAAAAAAGTCGTGCCGTCCGTGCCATGGTGCCGTCCGTGCCATCGGTGCCGTCCGCGCCGTCCGTGCCATCGGCGCCGTCCGTGCCATCGGCGCCATCGGCGCCATCGGCCCCGTCTTCGCCATCGGTCCCGTCTTCGCCGTCGCTGGTATCGGAGCAGTCGGGCGAGCCCGAGCAGCCCGGATCGTCGCAGTCAAAGGCGCCGTTTCCGTCGTTGTCGGCCCGATCGGTGCAATCGCCGGGGTTGCTGCCCTCGCCGCCCTTGTCCCCGCAGGCCACAACCAGCAGCGCCATCGACAGCAGCGCAGAAAGCCGCATTCCAGAGTGCGTATTCATCGGTTCTCCTCACCCCAGGGCGGACTGCCCCGTCGTCATCAAAGGTCAGGGTAGCAGGAGTCGGACTTGCAGGGAAGAGGCTGCCGCAGCAGCGCTCGCACTTCGCGATTCGGCCAGTCGGACGTCAGTTCGTTGGACGCGGCCGGCGCATGTGCCGGCCGCCCGGCGGCCTCGCAAAAGGACGCCGGGGGGCAGCGCCCTTTGGGCGCGGTGCGGGGGCAGGGGCCCCGCCTGAATTGGGCTGGTTCAACGGTGCGCTATCTGCGCATTGTTGAACTAAACAGGTTCACGGGGACGGTCGATCATCCGGCAGGAATCGAGCGACCTGCCCCGCGATGAGGGAGGGGCTGTCGCGGAAGGTGCCGAAGGTCCTTCGGAGCGCGTCATCGCGTTCGTCGGTGGTGTGGAAGAACCGGTTGTGTGGTGACGCGCGCAGCCGATTACCGGACCCTATGGGGTTGAACTCCGGGTGAGTACGGCGGCAGGCGGTGGAGCTCGAGCGTATCGCGTTGTTCTGGAAACCACTCCTTGCCCTGGCCCGTCGAGCCAGTGGCGGGGGCGGTGTCGATGACCAGGAAGACCTTGCGCCCTCGATGGTGCTCGACGAGGAGCTGGAGAGACTCGTGGAAGGTGTGGCCGTTGAACGTCCACGAACTGGTGGGTGAACTGCGGCTCCTCCTCGAGCGTGACCGCACCGGGCGTGGGCTGTCTTTCGGATGCCATAGGTATCAACCCGGGGCTGTACGCCACGTCGTGACCACGTCTGGTGGAGGGTGCCGTCAACCAGAAGCTGGCCTCGTCTTCAGCGCTACGACTCCTCGAAAACGCGCTGGCTTTTTTATCTCGGGCGGGCGCTCGCTGGCCGGGTCGCCTGCGCCTCGACGTTGGCCGAGCGAGTCGCTTACGGGGTCGCTGGACGGAGAACCGAGCTTGTTGAGGAGCCTAGAGGATGTGGTGATTGTGGTGGCTGACGCCCACTTGTCCCTGGATAGAGCCGACCAATCATCGGGCCGGTCCACACCCTGACGTAAAGCCCATCCACATCGGCCCCGCCTCGACGATGGCGCTCAGCTCGATAGGTTTGTGCTGCCAGTGGTGGCAGGAGCGGCCCCGGAACGCCTTGGTTCGGAGACCCTCAACACCCTCGACTCGTACCAGCCCAGCCAGAAGTTCACGGAACCACTTGGGCAGAACGGACCCTGATCAGCGATGTCGACGACGCGAGACCCGTCGATGTAAGGGCTTTTTTTTGGACGCGCCCACTTCCACATCGCGAGGTCACGTTAGCACTCTGCCTCTGTATTAGCCGCGTAGATCCGACTCTCGGTGGTGCGTTGTAAACAAACCAGGGGAGGGCTGGCGAGGGGGTTGTCGACACGCTTGCCTCAGTGGTTGGCTGCACGCCCGCTCCAAGGGGCTCTCGTGGCGCGTAGCGCCCTGCGTGCAACCTTCCGGGTAGACCCCTTAGTGGCTCCTCAGGGGCGCTATGGACAGCGCAGGCTATGGGCAACCCATCAGCCGTTGTTGGGGCTGCCCACGTCACCAGGGGTTGCCCACAGCCCCTTGGACAACCTGACCACCGACCACGGACACGGCATGACGTCTGGGGTTGCCCGCCGCCTGGCGCTGCGGCGGCGATTGGGTGAGGATCGGTGTCCCGGTCAAGGGGCAGCCGGCATGCAAACGGAAGGGTGCTCAGCGGGACTGGGCTGCGGCTCTGGGGCCAGGGGCGGCGTTGTCGATGGGGCTGTCGTGCGGCCTGGCTTGGTGCTGTGCGCGAAGGTCGCGTGCGGCTTCGAGTACGGTCGCGCTCGGCGTGGATGGCCTTCTGGCGGCCCTGGGAGGAGATGTTGGGGTGATGTAGCCGATGGCACTGTGAAGACGGCTGGTGTTGTAGTGCTCGACGAAGTTGGTGACGAGGCGTCGGGCCTCGTCAAGTTGGAGGGCGGCGAGACGCGGATCGCGTCGCCACCGATGGTTCTATGTTAGCCTCGATCTTGCCGTTGGACTGCGGGTAGTAGGGCGAGGGAGGTCTCCACGTGGGTCATGCCGGTGAGCTTGATGGGAGTCCTTGAAATCGCGGGCGATGAACTGCGGCGGTATCGTGATGATTGCGTGGGGAGGCCTCTGGGTGGAGGCTGCGGTTTTGCTGCAGGATGACCTGGACCTCTTCTCGGTCATGGACTCGCAGATGTCCCAGTGGATGACCCAGCGGCTGCAGCCGTCGAGGACAGTGAAGAGATAGTAGAAGGTGCCGGTGTTGATGGCAGGAGATGTCGATGTGCCAGTGTTCTGTGCCCGGACTCCGAGGGCTGATCGAAGCCGGTGCCCTTCTTCGAAGGCCGCTTCACCGGTCGGTGACGCGGCCTGGCTCGGACCCTCCCAGACCGTGGTGGGCGACGCGGCGACGATACCGATGTCGATCATCAGCGGTGAGCCGGCGGTAGCTCCCGATGGTCCAGCTTTGGCAGGCGAGGATCGCCTCGCGCTCCCACAGCTCGAGCCAGTGGTCTCGGGGACCAGGCCGTTGTGCTCGTTGGCGCGCCCGTATGCCTTCTGCCAGTCGTAAGAACTTCCGCGCGCTGGACGCCAGCGATCCAGAGTGATGAAGCGGGCAGCCCGGGATCTCAGTGATGGACGAGTGCGCACGAAGTCGACGATAGGTCCCGCGTGTCGGGCGGGACCCAACGCGATTGTTCAGGGCTCCCCAAGCGTTTTAGCGAGACATACTCCTGCTGGTAGGCGATGACGCCATGCCCCAGCTGGTGAGCCTCGCCCTGAGCGCGTCCCGCTGCGCGCTCAGGTCCTTCTCCACCCGGCTGGTGGTGACCGCCGGCTGGAACGCGCCGGCGGGTTCTCGAAAAGAGGCTTTACTTCTGCCAGTAGTGAAGACGCTGGGTTGCAGGTCGTACTCGACGCAAAGATCTGAAATCCTTTGCCTTATCCCACGGAAGTGCTGGCGGGAGGATGGCAAACCTTCTGGTCGGTGGTGAAGTTGCGGCAGGGTTTTCGGGGCACGGGCTCCCTGGTTGCCGCTCTTTACGCGGCGGTGGGAAAATCGTTCAACTGGGGCGGTACAGCCTGCATCCCAGGAGTGCGTCCAGCACGCGGCTCTTCGGGAGTCGCGCGCTGCACGCTGACCGGCTGAGCGATAACAGGCGACCGCGGCCTGCCTCCACGGCGAGATCAGGGAAGCCTGATCCTCATGGGATCCCGAGTCAAGCGGCTTGGCTGCGGTTCAATGGGATCCTGTTTAGGTTCCGTCTTCGATGTTGAACTCGACCCGGCGGTTCTTGGCCCGGCCCGCCGCGGTGCGGTTGGTGTCGATGGGTTGCGTCTCGCCCAGGCCCACGCTGCGCATGCGGTTGGCTTCGACGCCCTGGTTCTTCAGGTACTTCAGCACCGAGGCCGCCCGATCATCGGAGAGCCGCAGGTTGAGGTCGTCGGAGCCCTGGCTGTCGGTGTGGCCCTCGATGCGGATCTTGACCGCGGGGTAGTCGCGCATGACCTGCGCGACCGAGTCGAGGATGCCAAAGCTGCTGGGCAGGATGGTGGCCTTGCCGGTCTCGAAGTTGATCTGCTGATCGATCTCGATGCTCTCGGCCGTCACGCGCACATTCTGCGGCTTGACGTCGGGGCAGCCGTCCTCGTCGAGGTACTCGTTGAAATTCTCGGCCTCGGTGGGGCAGGCGTCCATGGCGTCCAACACGCCGTCGCCGTCCTGGTCGATGACGCCCTCGGGGCAGCCGTCCTCGTCCTGGAAGCCGTTCATGTCTTCGGCGTCGTTGGGGCACTTGTCAGCGAAGTCGAGGATGCCGTCGGCGTCGTTGTCTTCGTCGGGGCAGCCGTCTTCGTCCTGGAAATTGTCCAGGTCTTCGGCCTGGTCGGGGCAGCGGTCTGCATCGTCCATGATGCCGTCGCCGTCGCGATCGTAGTCGGGGCAGCCGTCCTCGTCCTGGTAGCCGTTGGCGGTCTCGGCCTGGTCGGGGCAGCGGTCGAGGTGGTCCCAGATGCCGTCGCCGTCGCGATCCTTGGGGCGGCAGGCCTCGGCCTTTTCCAGGGCGATGGCGATGTTGCGCAGACCCTCGTCCAGGTGGGCTTCGGCCCGGCGGGCGTCGCCCTGCACGAATTCCAGCTCGGCGAAGTCGCGCTGGGACTGGGCGATCGCGAGCTCGCGGGGGGCGCATTGTTCGGCCCAGTCATCCACGTTGGCCTGCTCGAGATCACCCAGCAGGGCGGCGTGGTATTGGTCCAGCGGGCCGGTCTTCTTGCAGGCACCCAGGGCGAGCAGGGCCGCAAAGGCGGCGGAGCGGGAAGTCACTGGTCACCCCAGGGCGCTTCCCCGGTGACGTTGCCGTCGGGCCAGGGGTTGTCTTGGGGCGCCTGGGGCGCGACCACCGGGGCGTCCACCGGGGCGTCGGCGGCCTCGGGCAGGTTGGCGTCAAAGGGCTTGCGTTCGGGCCGGGGGGCCGTGCGCGCTTGTTCGGCCGCGACATTGGCCTGGGCCAGGCCGCGCACCGACAGGGCCTCTGCCGGACCGAAGTCCGACGACGCCCACTCTTCGCGCGCCTTGAGCACCAGCTGTTCGGCCAAGGTCCAGGCATAGGGGGCCCGCTCGGGCGCCTCGGCTTCGCGGGCCAGCAGCAGCGCCTGCTCGGCCTTGACGAGGTGGACCGTGCTCCGGGTGGCCGTGCATCCGACCAGGAGGCCGACGAGCAGCAGCGGGACCAGGCGTGACATCAAGGGCATCCGGCAGCCGGGGTGAGCAGAGGAGTGGGCCCCCATAAGCGGCTAGCAGCGGCGCCGACAAGCCAACGGGAAGCAAGCATCTCTACCATCCTATGGCGCGCTCGGGGGGAGGTCGCCTGTGGGCGGCGCATCGGCCCGATTGGCAGCCCAGGCGTGAAGGTCGAAGACGGCCATGAAGTAGCGGCTGGGCATGCGTTCGGCCGGCAGGTGAACCTCGTGGCTGGACCAGGGGATCCAGGCGGGGCCATCGGGAAAGTTGCGCGCCTTGCCGGGCCAGTCAAAGGCCTCGTGCTCGGTCAGCTCCACCGGGTCCTGGCCCAAGCGATCGGCCAGGGACCGCACCACATGCCGGTACATGACCGATCCCTGGGTGGGCTCGTGCAGGTAGTAGCCGCGCTCGTGCACCACCACCCAGCGGTAGTCCGACCGGGTCATCAACGACAGCAGCGCCTCGTCGGGGATCTGCATGGCGTCGTGATCCAGGGGCTCCCGTGACAGCAGGCGCAGGGCCTCTTCGGCGCGGTCACCCGCGGGCTCATCCGCCGCAAGCCAGCGCAGGCGTTCGGCCGGTTCGCCCCCCCCCTCGTCCCGGAAGGGCGGGGGGATGGCCGGCAGGGTGGCCCAGGACCGGTAGACCTTCTGCCGGTGGAAGCTCTGGTAGGCCGTCAGGATGTCCTGCTGCTGCTCCAAGGGCAGCTCGATGATGCCCTGTCGGCTGGCAGGGTCGAGGTCGGCATACCAGCCCGGCAGGCGCAAGGCCGAGACCTGGGTGGGCACCCGCCACATCTCGGGCCCGTCCGAGCCTTCGGCCACGGGTCCCAAATCGAAACGGTAGAAGGGCTGCAAGGAGATGGCCAGCAGGGCCAGCCCCCCCGCGAGGCGCCGGCGCCAGGGCGGCAGCGCGCCCACGCACAGGGCCACCAGCACCACCGTCGCCACCACCATCAGGCTGGCCATCCGGTAGGGGGCGAACATCCGGCTCATGCCAGGGATGAACTGAAACATCAGCGCATAGGGCAGCCGCAGCACATGGTCGCCCAGGCGCAGCACCTCGCTGGTGTCCTTCTGGGCGCCGAACTTCAAGAAGGGGCCCAGGGTGCCCAGGAAGAAGATCAGCCAGATGGCCAGCCAGCCCCGGGCCCGGCGCAAGAAGAGCGCCGGCAGCACCCCAACCAGGAAGGCGGCCAGCGGCAGGGCCAGCACGCCATGTTCAGGGTTGAAGGCGTAATCTACAGGCCAGGCCGAATCGATGGTCCGGTGCAGGGACGAGAGCACATTCTCTCGGTAGGACGCAGGCCGCAGCGGGGCCTGGGCGATGGTGTCATAGGCCGGGAACTTCAGGAAGAAGGTCAACTCTGGGAGCTTTTCGACCCCGCCGCGCCCACCCGAACCCGCGCCGCTGGACAGGTAGGGGGTCACAAAGAAGAGCACGCCCAGGCCCGCGGTCAGGGCGGCCGGCATCAGCCACTCCAGGGCCTGCCGCAGCAGCGGCCGCTCCTTCCAGGCCCATCCCGCGAGGTGCATGAAGGTGAAGAGAGCCGCAAAGAGCCCATAGAACCAATAGAAGCCCGCCACCAACGAGAAGACGACCCCCGCGAGGGCCCCGTCGATGCGGCTGCCAGTGCGCTCGGCCCGGCGCAGCACCGCCGGGTAGAGCAGCAGCCACCACAGCAGCACCTGCCGCAGCCCGGTCTTGTTGATGTCCTGGAAGACCAGGGGGTTGATGACGGCCACGGCACCCGCCGCCAGGGCCACCGCCCGGCTCTCGGTGAAGGACCGCGCGAGAACATAGCCACAGACGCCATTCCCAACGAGAATGGCCATCACCTTGAGGTTGTGGCTGGCCGGAAAGCCGAAGGCCTTGTCCAGGGGGTAGCTGAGCAGCAAGATGTCGAGGATATTGCCGGTCTCGGGGTAGCGACCCAGGCCCACCAGGGTGGCGATGCGGTCCAGCAGGCCCATATCGCTGAGGCGCACGGCCTCGACCTCTTGAAAATGCCACCAGGCCCGCCACATCCAGCCGCCCAGCTCGCCCCCGCCCAGGATGACCGCGTCGAGGTGTGCCGCCGTGGGCCAGGTCAGGGCCACGGCCAGGGCCAGGAAGACCACGATGGCCAGCAGCAGCTCGATGAGGCCGCGCCGCAGGCGGTCGGGCCCCACCAGGTAGAGCAGGTCGAGCAGCAGGTTCATCCCGCACCCCCCGCGTCCCCAAGGGGCTCCCCCAGCGCAGGCAGGGTGTAGACCAGGATGCGGGACTCGGGGTAGCGCCGCGGCTGGCCAAAGACGCCGGTCAGCAGGGTCTCCACCTGGTCCCGCTTGAAGCCCGGGTAGAGGCGCTCGTGCACCACCACATAGCGGTAGCCCTGGCGGGCCAGCACGCGCCCGCTCACCACCAGGTCCAGCAGGGGCAGCGCGGCGGGCAGGCTGCGGGCGCGGCTGGCCTCCAGCTTCATCAGCGCCACCGCGAGGTGGTTCTGCAGGAGGGCCCGGGGCATCGGGTCGTTGAGGCCCCAGGGCACCGGGCGCCCATGGCCCGCCTGGTACCAGACATAGACAGCACGTTCCAAGTTGGGCACGGCCAGGGGCAGGTCGAGGACCGCCCCCGGGGTCGGGTCCCGGGCCATCTCGGCATAGGCGTCGGGGATGGTGGCCCGACCCGCCGGCACCGGCAAGGAGGCGGGCGAGGCCAGGCCCGCCTCGAGCAGCAGCAGGGCCCCCACCGCCGCGGCCGCCAGCAGCCGCCGGGGCGCCGGCTGGTCGCGCAGCAGGTGGCGCAAGCCATGGGCCGCCAGCAAGGCCAGGGCGAGGTTCACCCCCACCACAAAGCGAAAGGGGTGGGAGATGCGGTCGAAGACCGGGATGGCCTCGAAGAGGGCCAGGAAGGGCAGCGGCAGCCGCCGCCCCCACAGCTCGACATAGGTGCCCCCCACATTCAGGTAGGGGCCCAAGGCGAAGGCGAAGAAGAGCAGGCCCAGCCAGTGCCAGGGGGCCAGATCCCGCCGCCGACGGGTGAGCAGGGTGGCGGCTCCCGCCAGCAGCAGGCTCACCCAGCCCACATAGACGATGATCACCAGCTCTTCGCCATGCAGCGTGTGCAGGTCGGGGCTGGGGGTGGTCCCCGGGCGGAAGAAGGCCACCAGATCGCTGATATTGTGGAAGAGCAGCGAATTCCAGACGAAGCCCGGGTCGCGGCTGACCAGGGCGTCGGGCGCCCCCAGCGAGGCCTGGAAGGCCAGAAAACCCGGGGCCACCAGGGCCGCCGCCAGCAGGCCGGCCGCCAGCAGCCGGGGGGCGGCCGCCCGCCAGTCCACCAGGTAGGGGCGCCCCACCCCGCGGGTGCCCAGGATCACGAGCCCGCCCAGAAAGGCGAAGAGCCCGTAATACCAGCTGGTCAGCATGCAGAGGCCAGCGCCCAGGCCCAGCACCAGGGCGCGCCCCCAGGTGGGGCGATCCAGGACGCGCAGCAGCCCCCACAGGGTGAAGGGCAGCCAGCCCGCGCAGACCGTCTCGGAGATGCCGTTGTAGGCCTGGCCCAGCAGGTGGGGCGAGGCGCCAAAGGCCACCAGGGCGACCAGGGAGGCCGCGGCGTCGTGGGTGACCGCGCGGGCCAGCAGCCAGGCCGAGAAGGCCGAGAAGGCGAGGCCCACCACCATGACCGCGTTGTAGGCGAAGACGGGCCCCCACAGCAGCTGCAGGGGCAGGCTCATCAGCACCTGCACCGTGTCGATGAACCACAGGGTGCCGCCCTGGGGGAAGGCGAGCAGGTCGGTCTGACCGGGCCAATGGCCCGCCTGCAAGGCCTCGGCCACCCACCAGTAGCCCCAGATGTGGTTCCAGCCGTCGTTGCCCGGGTGGCCGATCACCTGGTCCACGGGATGCAGCGCCACCGGCCAGGTCAGGGCCAGGGCCAGGAGCAAGGCGGCCAGGGCCGCCAGCAGGGCCTCGGAGAGCTTCGATGACACGGGGCCGCAGTGTAGCCCCCGGCGCAGTCGGGCGGGCCCCCAGACCCACGCAGCGCGCCGGGTCCGCCTGGGCTACCCTGCCCAGAATGCGCGCCCTCCTGCCCCTGCTCGCCCTCGCTCTGGCCGCTTGCGACCGCGAGCCGCTGCCCCTGCCCACCGAAGCGGCCGTGGCCGAGACCTCGGGCGAGGCGGCGCCTGGTGGTGTGGATGGCGCGCCCGCCGATGGGGCGCCCGCGGCCGACCGCGCCGCGCCGCCCCTCTACCAGCTGCTCTACGCGGCCGACCCCGGGTCGGGGACGCCGCCGGGCTGCAGCGGGTGCGCGCCCTCCTCTGGCTGCAGCGTATGGATCTCAACGCCGACCAGCTCTCGCTGTTGGCCGAGCTGCAGGCCAGCGTCGCCGAGCGGGTGCGGCGCCTGGACGCCACCGAGGCCGAGCTGCGCCAGAGAGACGCCGAAGCCCGCGCCCGCGCCTATGACGAGATCTGGCGGCAGCTCAACGCCGGCGCCCGCGCCGACGCGCCGGAGCTGGACGCGCCCATCCAGGCCCTGCAGGCGCTGGGCGAAGACGGCCGCCTGCAGCAAGAGCGATTGAGCATCCGAATGGAGGGCCTGCGCTCCATTCTCGACGAGGAGCGCAGCTTCTTGCGCACCTTGAGCCCCGCCCAGGAGGCCGCCCTGACCGAGGCCCTCTTCCTGCTGCGCCACCGCCTCGATCCCGTTGGCCACCCTGGCGACTTCCAGTCCCTGGTGGGCTCGATCTACGACCCGGGCCAGTTCTCGGTGCTCACCCGGGGCACCAGCGCCGCGGCCCTGGAGCCGCTCAACATCGGGGCCCTGTGGAGCGAGGAGGGCGCCTTGCGGGACCACCCCCTGCACGACGCCCGCCGAGAGGTGATCCTGCTGCTCGCCTTGCTGGAGCCCGGGCTGGATGAGGCCATCGCGGCGGCCCGCGCCCGCGCCACCCCTGGCAGCGGCGAGCCAGCCCCGCGCCCCCGGGCTGAGGCAGGCGAAGGGGTCCGGCGCTGGATAAGCCCGCACCATGTCCGATCTCGCCCCGCCCACCGGCGACCCGCCCGCCTCCCCTCCCGCCGCACACGCCACCGGGGCCCCAGAGCAGACCTTCAGCACCTTCGCTGGGGTCTTTCGGCCGGTCTTCCTCACCGTGCTGGGCGCCATGCTCTACCTGCGGGAGGGCTGGCTGGTGGGCGAGCTGGGCCTGCTGGGGGCCCTGTCGGTGATGGTGGCCGGGGCCGCGATCACGGGCGCGACGGCCCTGTCGGTGGCCAGCATCGCCAGCAATGTGCGGGTGCGCCCCGGCGGGGCCTTCGCCATCATCGCCCAGGCCCTGGGTCTGGAGGCCGGGGGCGCCATCGGCATCCCCCTCTACATCGCCCAGGCCGCCAGCGCGGCGATGTACCTCTACGCCTTCGCCGAGGCCTGGGCCTTCCTCTTCCCCGGCCACCCGGGCCAGGCCGTCGCCGCGGTGGCCTTCGCGGTGGTCGCTCTCGTGGCCTGGCGCAGCTCCGGCCTGGCCATGAAAGCCCAGGGCGTGCTCATCTTCGTCGTGCTGGCAGCGCTCATCAGCGCCTTGGGGGGCCTCTTCACCGCGGACAGCCTGGTGAGCCCCACCCTGCTGCCCCACGAAGGCGCAAAGACCGGCCCCATCGAGGCCTTCGCCATCTTCTTTCCGGCCTTCACCGGGATCATGGTCGGGGCCGGCATGAGCGGCAGCCTGACCTCGCCCCGGCGCAGCATCCCCCGGGGCACCCTGATGGCCTGGGGGGTCACCACGGCCCTCTACCTGAGCTTTGGCCTGTGGTATGGCGTGATGGGCAGCCCCGCCGACCTGGTGGCCAACAAGACCCTGATGATCGACCGGGCGGCCGTGCCCATGGTGGTGCTGGCCGGGCTCTTGATCTCCACCCTGATGGCGGCCCTGTCGTCGCTGGTGGCCGCCCCCCGGCTGCTGCAGGCCATGGCCGATCACGGCGTGGTGCCGGGCTCTCGGTGGTTGAAGAAGACCACCGCCCAAGGCGAGCCCCGCAACGCCGTTCTGGCGACCACGGTGCTGGCCGCTTTGGGCCTGCTGGCGGGCTCTCTGGACGCCATCGCCCCCATCATCACCAGCTTCTTCATCATGACCTACCTGGCCATCAACCTGGTGGTCTATGTCGAGCGCATGCTGGGCATGATCTCCTTCCGGCCGTCCTTTGCGGTGCCTCGGATGGTGCCGCTGGTGGGCCTGCTGCTGTGCCTGGCCGGCCTGTCCTTGTCCAGCCCCTTTGGTGGGGTGGCCGAGATGGCCTTTGTCTTGGGGGTCTATGGGGTGCTCACCCGGCGCCGCCTGGACACCCCCTGGGAGACCGTGCGATCGGGCATCGCCGTCACGCTGGCCGCCTGGAGCGCCCGACGGGCCGCCCACATCGAGCGCAGCGAGCGCGCCTGGAAGCCCGACCTGCTGGTGCCCGTGGCCACCGCCGATCAGATCACCCAGCTGCGTGCCCTGGTCGAGGACCTGACCAAGCGCAATGGCTCGATCCGCTGGCTGGGCCTGGGCCCCCGCCCCGAGCTGCTGGAGTCCTTGCCGCAGACCAGCGAAGAAGAGCTGGCCGCCGGCTTTCACGCCAGCTGGAGCCGCCTGCGCACCGACCGCTACATGGAGGGCCTGGGCCACGCCCTGGACGCCCTGCAGAGCGCGCTATTCCCGCCCAACCTGCTGGTGGTACACGAGGCCCATGTCTCGGATCCCGAGGTGGCCCAATACATCAGCCACGCCCAAGAGCTGCACACAGGCCTCGCGCTGTGGCAGCCCCACCCCCGCGGCGGCCTGGGCCAGAAGAAGGTGATCGACGTCTGGATCTCGGACCGCTCCCCGGCCTGGCAGCTGCAGCTGCGCCTGGCCAACCTCGACCTGCCCGTGCTGGTGGGCTTTCTGTTGGGAGAGGCCTGGAAGGCAGACCTGCGCCTGCGCATGGTGGTGCGCGACCCCAACGAAAAGGAGACGGGAAGGCGATTCTTGCGCGATCTGGTCGATCAGGCCCGCCTGCCGGCCAGCACCACGGTGCACGTGGGCTCGGGGGACTTCATGGCCGCCGTGCGATCGGCGCCGCCGGCCGATCTCAACCTCTTCGGGCTGGGTCCGGGCGTGGCCAAGGCGCGCCTGGCGGCCATTCACGAGGCCTCCCGGGGCTCCTGCTTGTGGCTGATGGACTCTGGCCGCGAGAGCGCCCTGGCCTGAAGCCCGCGCCGCGCTTCAATAGGGCCAGGTCACGGCCGCCGGCACCTGCTGGGTGATGCAATGGATGCCGCCGCCGGCCCGCAGGCCGCTCGACGCGGGGCCTCCCAGAAATTCCCGTCGGCTGGCCAAGCTCAGGCGCCCTTCCGGCCATCCCCGGGAGAGAGCCCCCGCCGCCGCCAGTCCCGCCAGCCGTCCAGGATCGCCGGAACACGCTCCACAGGCCCATGTTCACGGATGACCTGAGCCAGGGCCAGGGCCAGCACCGCCGGGGTCTGGGCGCCGCCCCCCACCAGGCGCAGGTGCCCGGCCACCGCGTGGCGCTGGGCCGCCGGGCTGCGCCGGTCCAGGGTGGCCCCGCCCACATGGCGGCAGCGCTGGGGCAGCACCACCAGGGACAGGCCCCGGCGCCGAAGCCGGGCGCACAGCTCGAGATCCTCCATGCCATGTGAGAAGCCGACATCAAAGCGCTCCTCTGCCGACACCAGCAGGCAGGCCCCCGACAGGGCCGCCGCGGCCTGGGCCTGGGTGGGAGGCCGGCGCCGGGCGCGCAGCCGGCCCCAAGGGCTGAGGTCGATGCCCGCGCTCTCCACCTGTCCATCCGGCCCCACCAGGGTGGGCCCCACGGCGCCCACGCCGGGCCCAAAGGCAGCCCGCAGCGCAGCCAAGCAGCCCGGCTCTGGGGCCGCGTCGTCGTTGAGCAGCAACACCTGGGCAGCACCCCGGGCCTGCGCAGCCGCCAGGCCCAGGTTCGCCGCGCGGGCAAAGCCCTGGCGGCCGCGGCTGCGCAGCACCTCCACCCCGGGCAGCACCAGGCCGCCCTCGTCGGAATCATCTACCACAAGCACGTTTTCGCCTTGCACAGACGCCAGGGCAACCTGCAGCAAGGCGCGCCGGTGGTGGTGGGGGATCACCACCCACAGCCCGGGGGGGCTCAGCCGCCCTCGCCCGGCGGCGGCGGCGCGGCAGCCTCCAGCGTGAGCAGCACCCCGCTGACGTCCTGGCCCACCGCGATGGGGTTGCCGCCATACCAGCCGTGGGGATCGAGGGGGCCGGGCCGGCCGTCCAGATCCTGGTCGACGAAGCCGCCCACCCAGACCTGCCCCACCGACACCGGGACCGAGAGCGAGAAGGGGCCGGGGCGGTCGAGCTTGAGCACCGCGACCACGCCGGGCCGCGGGGCGCTGCCGCCGGCGGCGGCCTGCTGGTCGCCATCAAAGACGTCCACGCGCACCGGACCGCCCTTGTAGTCGGCCACCACGATGGTTCCGGCGATGCGGGCCATGGGACCGTCGCTGGGCGCGGCCCCCGGCGCGCCGCCAGCATCGGCCGGTGGCGGGGGCTGGTCGGGCACGCCTGGGGCGGGCGGGGCCGGCACGCCGGGGCGGGCGCGAGGGGGTTGCCGGGGCTGGGATCGGGGGGGGCACCCGGGCTGGGATCTGCGGCCCGGCCGGGGCTGCCCGCAACAGGGGCGTCACCGTCCAAGGCGGCCGCCCGATCCAGGATGGGATCCCGACCGCCGTCACAGGCCGCGACAAGCAGCATGGGCAGCACCAGCAAGCGCAGACCAGGGGACACGGAGAGACCTCCAGCGGACCCCTCAATGATGCCTGAGACCGACCATCCGCTGTGCTACCCTTCCCCCTGGGTCGGTCCCCCAACGCGCGCCCTCGGCGCAGCAGGACCGGCCCTCCGTCCACTCTCCGGCCCCCGCACTTCGCGAAAAGCCGCCTCCTCCGTGCTCCCCCAACGCCACCCATGAGCCTCGTCGCCCGCATCGCCAAGGCCGGCTTCAGCCCCGCCATCCTGGGGATGGTGACGAAGGTTTACATCCCGGTGCTTTTCCCCCTGACCTTCCTCATCGCGCTCACCGCGACGGCGCTGGACGGCTGGCTGGGTTTCGCAGACGGGTTCCTGCCCACGCCGGCCAACTACTGGATCGCCGGCGCCAGCTTCCTGGTGGGCCTGGTGGCCTGGCTGTGGACCTATGAGCAGCTGACCGTGCGGGGCGAGGGCTCGCCCAGCCCCACCGCCGGCCGCACGCTGAAGCTGGTCACCACGGGCATCTACGCCTATAGCCGCAACCCCTCGCTCTATGGCAAGACCCTGGGCGTGCTGGCGGTGGGCTTCGCCATGAACAGCTTCAGCTTCTGCTGCATCCTGGTCCCAGCATTGCTGTCCCTGTCCCTGATCGAGAAGGTCGTCCGCCAGGAACCCCAGCTGGTGGAGGTCTTCGGCGAGGAATACCTTCGCTACCAGGCAGAAGTTCCGCTCTTCATCCCTTGGAAGCTCTTCCGACCCGGCAGCCGCAAGGGTAGCCGGTAGAGATCCGCCCCCCGCCGCACCCGCACTGGAGGTCCCCATGGACATCACCCTGATCAACCCCCCCGAGAAGCTGCGGGTGTGGGCGGGCATTCCCAAGGCACACGCCCACGGCGTCTACTGCTTCCCGCCCCTGGGCCTGATGTACATCCAGGCCGCGATCGAGAAGCGCTCGGCCTACCGGGTGGAGATCGTCGATCCCGTCATCGACGACCTGGACTACCCGGACTTCGAGGAGATGCTCAAGCGCTACCCCCTCGATCTCGTGGGCATCAGCACCTACACGCACTCGCTGCCCGATGTGCAGATGACCATCAACATCGTGCGCAAGCTGTCGCCCGATGCGGTGATCGTGCTGGGCGGGCCCCACTGCGCGATGTTCCCCGACTATGCGGCCCAGCTTCAGGGCATCAACGCCATCGTCACGGGGGATGGCGAAGACGCCTTCCTCGAGGTCGTGCAGAAGTACGACAAGGGGCAGGACTACACCGATGTGCCCGGCACCTGGTGGCAGGTGGACGGCGCCCTGCGCAAGAACCCCGAGCGCAAGAGCACCAAGGACCTGACGGCCTACCCCTGGCCCGATCGCAGCCGCACCCGGTACAAGGACTACTACCTGCCGGGCACCAAGCAGCCGATGGTCACCACGGCCATCACCAGCCGCGGCTGCCCCCACTCCTGCCCCTTCTGCCTCACCTACAAGAAGCAGTACCGCATCCGGGACATCGACGACATCCTGGACGAGATGGAGCACTGCGTCTCGCTGGGCATCACCGAGACCCACTTCATCGACGACCTGTTCACCCCCAACAGCCAGTGGGTGCTCAAGTTCTGCGACGCCATCGAGCGCCGCGGCCTGAAGTTCAACTGGGGCTACAAGACCACCATCGCCGGCACCACCCGCGAACAGATCCGCCGCTGCGGCGAGACGGGCTGCAACAAGATCCACTTCGGCGTCGAATCGGCCAACAACGAGGGCCTGGACGCCCTGGGCAAGCACTGCGACACCGACGATGTGCACCGTGTCTTCAAGTGGTGTCGCGAAGAGGGCGTGCGCAGCGTCGCCTACATCATGCTGGCCGGCCCCCACGAGCGCACCCTGGCCGACGCCGTGAACAATGTAGACGAGATGATCAAGCTGGACGCCGACTACGCCGTCTTCGCCGTCTTCTCGCCCTACCCGGGCACCGAGAGCTTCGCCGAAGGCGCCAAGCTGGGCCTGTATGAGGCCGACTGCTGGGACCGCATGATGAAGGACCCCCTCTGCGGGGTCGAGGTCCCGGTCTGCTGGGAGGAGCACCTCAACCGCGCCGAGATCCTCGAGCTGCTCAAGATCGCCCACCGCAAGTTCTATATGCGGCCCAAGTTCGTGGCCCGGCAGGTGCTGGCGCTGGAGACCGGCGCCGAGTTCAAGCGCCTGGCCATGGGCGCCTTGTCCCTGGTCAAGCTTGAGCTGCTCAACGCCAAGAGCCGCACGGCCCCGGTCTAGACGATGTTCACGCGACCCCTGGCCCCAGCCCGGGGCCTGCTGGTCCTGGCCCTCTTCCTGGCGCCTGGCGCCCTGGCCGATGAGCCCGCACCGGCGCCAGCCGCCCTGAGCGCCGCCCAGCTGGACGCCTGGGCCGTCCGCATGGCCCGCATGGAGGGCGCATCCACCAATGTGGAGGAGGCCGCACAAGAGCTGGCCGACACCGCCCGCCGCATCGCCGAGGGTGGGCGCGTGACCGCCTTGAGCGACCTGGCCAGCGACGCGGTGCAGCTCAACCGCAAAGTGGTGAGCCTGAGCCTGGCCACCGGGGTGATGGCCGAGGCGAACTGAGCGCCTGGGGCGGGGGCCGAGAATCCGGGTCGAGGGGTAGACGCGCCGGATCGCATCAGATACCCTTGACACGTCGAGTCCCCACCGGGAAGTCGGTGCAGCGCCCGCTGCGATCTCCGACCTCCTGTCCCCGCTGAACCCTCCCGCCCCCCGATTGAGGACCCCCTCATGCCGTCCTCCACTCTCGCCTTTGACGAGCTCCCCCGCGGCACCGGCGGCACCGGCGCCACCGAGGCCATCAACCAGGTCCTGCACGACGCCGGCCTGGACGCCCCCGCCAGCCTCTACGACGAGGCCCTGGCCCTGGCCCGCGAAGGCCGCCTGGCCCCCGCGGCCGAGCGCCTGCGCATGCTGCTGGTGCTGGACCCCTCCGACGCCGACGCCGCCCTGCTGTTGGGCAAGGTGCTGGCCGGCATGGGCCGCTGGCAGGAGGCAGTGACCTGGCTGGACGCCTCCTCCGCCAACGGCGCCGTGCTGCCCCCGGGCCTGCGCGACGAGGTCAGCGACGCCTTGCGCCGCGAGGTGCAGGAGGCCGAGGCCGAGCGCGAGCGCCGGCAGGCCCGCGAGCGCGGCGAGCTGCGCGGCCTGCGCGCCGAAGCCAAGCGCTTGCGCGCCGAAAACAGCGTGCTGGAGCAGCGCCTGATGGAGTTGGACAAGCGCGTGCGCCTGTGGAGCGGGGCCACGGCCCTGGTCGCCGGCTGCGCCTCTGCCCTGCTGCTGGCCGCCATGCTCTTTGGCGGCCCCGAGGGCGACCCCGATGCCGCCGCCAGCCCCGAGGCCCTGACCGCCGCCCCGCCGCCCCGTGGCCGCCGAGGTGGTGGCCCCCGAGGCCGGCCAGCCCGAGATCAAGACCATCGACCCCGCCAGCCCCAAGGCCGAGGTCCCCAAGGCCGAGACGCCCGCCGCCGCCCCCGTGGGCGAAAAGCGCGCCGACAAGGCCAACAGCCAGGCCGGCGCCGCCCTCGTCACCATGCACACCGTGCAGAGCGGCGAGAGCCTGGGCGCCATCGCCCAGCGCTACTACGGCAAGTCCAGCGACTGGAAGCGCATCCTCAACGCCAACCCCGATGTGCTCAAGGGCAACGCCAAGAAGCTCAAGCCCGGGCAGAAGCTGCGCATCCCCAAGGGCTGAGGCCCCGCCCCGATCCAGGCGGCCCGCCACCCTGCTGGTTCAACAATGCGCAAATAGCGCACCGTTGAACCAGCCCAATCCAGGCGGGGGCCCTGCCCCCGCACCGCGCCCAAAGGGCGCTCCCCCACGGCGTCCTCTTGCGAGGCCGCCGGGCGGCCGGCACATGCGCCGGCCGCGTCCAACGAATCGGGACTTCCGATTCGCTGAACTGGGGTGCGCGGGCCGGCGCCGTCTGGGCCCGGCGCCGAACTCAGCCGGGCTTCTTCTCTTTGAGGTGGTCCAGCCGCGACTTGGCGGTCTTGAGTTTGCCCACCCTCCAGGCCTCGGCCCAGGCCTTCTCGGCCTTGTCGTAGTCCTTGACCCGCGCGTGCACCACGCCCAGGTAGTAGAGCGCATAGGCCCGGTGTTCGGGGCTGAGGTCGGTGAAGCGCAGGTAGTTGTCGAAGGCCGCCCGCGCCTGGTTCATGCGGCCCCAACGCAAGAAGAGCCGCCCAAGGTAGTAGTGGGCGCGCTGGTTGTTGGGGTCGGTGTTGATGACATCCCGGAAGATGGCTTCTGAAGCCTCATATTTCCGGTTGTACATATAGACACGGCCCAACACCAGGTTGTTGATGATGTTCTTGGGGTAGAGCCGCCAGTTCTTCAAGGCGCTGGCCAGCGCCTTCTCGCGCTTGCCCTCTTCGATCCAGGTGAAGGTGAGGGCCAGCGTGGCCGGCGCCCGCAGGAAGAGGCTGCGCTCTTCCACCGCGAGCAGCTGGCGGATGCCTTCGGCCCGCTTGTCCTCCATATTGGGGATCAGCTTGGTGGATTGGGAGATCACCGTGGCCCAATAGTCAAAGAGCCCGTCACCCAGCTGGATATCCACGAAGTCCGGCGCCAGGGCCTGGCACTTCTTGACCGCCTTCATGGCCTCGTAGCCGCGGGACAGGGCCTTGGCGTACTCCTCGTGGCGCATGGTGTGAATGGACTCGATGCCCAGCATGCCGGCCAGCAGGAATTGCTCCCAGGCCTCGCTTCCGGGGGAGAGCAGGGCCTGCTCGACCTCCTGGCGGGCGTTGCGGCTGGCGGTCTGGTACTGGCTCTCGTACTTGAAGTCGAAGTTCTCCAGCATCAAGGCCTGCCAGATCAGCACCTGGCCCACAGGCCCGATGGCCATGCCGGGGTAGTCCCCCCCCATGCCGTTGAAGTGGCTCATCGCGCCCTTGTAGTCGCGCAGGTAGATCTTGTTGAGGCCCTCATGGGCCGACGCGATGAAGTCCGGCGACACGCCCAGCCACTTCGAGCCCATATAGTAGATGGGCGGGTGGGGGCGGCCCTCGAAGGCGCCCAGCTTCTGGTCCCACTGGGCGCGGTCGGTGAGGTCCACCTCGCCCAACCCCGTCTTGGGGCGGGCGCCCGACACCGTGTCGTCGACATCGGGCGCGTCGGGGTCGGACTCGCCCTCGGGGTCGGACTCGCCCTCGGGGTCGGAGGTCGTGGGACCGCCGCCCACGGTGCCGGTCTTGCCGTCCTCCTGGGCAAAGGCGGGGGTGGACAGGGCCAGGCCCAGCAGGCCCAGCCGGGTGAGGGTGCGGAGCGTCATGCGGTCTCCTTGCGGGCCTGAACCCGCGCCAGCACCCGGTCCACGAGGCGGGCCTCAAGGCAGGTGTCCATCAGGTGGTTGATCTCGCGGAAGCCGGTGGGGCTGGTGACGTTGATCTCGGTCAAGTAGCGGCCGATGACGTCGATGCCGACAAAGAGCAGGCCCATATCGGCCAGGCGGGGGGCCAGGGCCGCGCAGATCTCCTGGTCGCGTTCGGTCAGGTCGCAGGCCTGCACCGTGGCGCCCACGTGCATATTGCCGCGGTGGTCGCCGGGCTGGGGCACCCGGAGCATCCAGCCCACCGGTTCACCGTCAAAGAGGATGATGCGCTTGTCCCCCTGGAGGATCTCGGGGATGTAGTGTTGCACGATCACCCAGATCTGCTCCTGGCTGGTGAGCAGCTCCAGCATGCTGCGCAGGTTGGGGTCTCCCCGTCGGCTCACCAGGACCCCCCGGCCGCCATTTCCGTCCCAGGGCTTCATGACGATGTCGCCGGGGGCCTTGTCGATAAAGTCCAGCGCACGCCGGATCTCGCGGGTGACCAGGGTGGTGGGGCACAGCTCGGGCCACTGCAGGGCGAACATCTTCTCGTTGGCCTGGCGGATGCTGCGCGGGTCGTTGAGCACCAGGGTGCTGCGCGGCACCAGGTCCAGCAGGTAGGTCGTGAAGACATAGGACATGTCAAAGGGCGGGTCCTTGCGCATCCACACCACGTCGAAGTCCGACAGCGGCAGGTCCACCCGGGCCTGGGGGTGGAAGTGCGGGGCGGCGTCGGTGACGTCCACCGGCGTGATGTGGCCCCAGGTCTGGCCCTGCCGGGCGAAGAGCTCGTGGGGGGTGCACATCCACACCGGCCAGCCGCGGCGGCGGTGCTCGCGCATCAGGGCATAGGTCGAGTCCCCCGACACCTGGATCTTGTCGAGGGGGTCCATCACGAAGAGGGTGCGCAACATCCAGGCTCCTGGGGGATGGCCGGGACAGCAGGATATCCCGACGCGGATAGGGGGCCGCCGCTACTTGCCGATGCAGAAGCGGGCGAAGAGCCGATCGAGCACCGCCTCGCGCACATCTTCGCCGGTCAGCTCGGCCAGGGCGGTCAAGGCGGCGGTGGCCTCTTCGGCGGCGATGGCGGGGCCCGCCCAGCCCTCCAGGGCCTGGGCCGCCGCCTCGCAAGCCTCCGCGATCTCAACGAAGAGTGCGTACTGGCGCTCATTGACGACAATGGCGCCCGCCTCGGCCACCGGCTGCTGGCAGAGGGCGGCCTCCAGGGCGTCGCGCAGGGCTGCGATCCCCTGCCCATCCGCATTGCTGAAGGCCAGGGCCACCGCCGGGGCCGCCGGGTGTCGGGGCCGATCGGCGAAGCTGCCCACCACCAGGGTGGGCGGACCGGGCGGCAGGGCGAGGGGGGGAGCCGCACGGTCCAGGGGCAGCACCACCAGCCGCAGGTCGGCCTGATCCGCGAGGCGCCGGCCAATGGCCAGGCCGGCGGCCTCCAGATCCTCGGCCCCGTCGCGCTCTCCTGCGGTGTCGATCAGCAGAAGCTCCACGGCGCCCAGCTGGATCCGGCGTTCAATGGCATCCCGGGTGGTGCCGGGCTGGGGGCTGACCAGGGCGCGCGCCTCTCCCACGAGCTGGTTGAAGAGGCTGGACTTGCCGGCGTTGACCGGTCCCACCAGGGCCACCCGGGCGCCTTCGAGCCGGGGGCGCACCGCCCGCCAGCTGTCCGCGAGCTGCCGGGCCTGGGCCGCCGCCGCCCGCAGACCGGCCAGCACCACGGCGTCTTCGGCCAGCTCCAGCTCGCCGCCCGGCTGATCGAGGCGCGCCTCCAGCTCGGCCGTCCAATCCAGCAGGGCAGTCCGCAGGGCGCTGGCGGCCGCCCCCAGGCTGCCATCCAGGGCCCGCCGCGCCAGGGCCACACCCTCCACCGTGGACGCGGCGATCACCTCGGCCAGCCCCTCGGCGCCAATAAGGTCCAGGCGCCCATTTTCGACGGCGCGACGGGTGAATTCCCCCGGCCGGGCCGGCCGCGCTCCCGCGGCCACCAGGGCCGCCTGCAGGGCGGTCACGATGACGGGGTTGCCATGGCAGGCCAGCTCGATGACGTCTTCGCCGGTGAAGCTGCGGGGCCCGGGCATCCAGGTCACCAGCGCCTCATCCACCAGCTCACCGGCCACCAGGCGGCGCAGGCTGGCGCGGCGGGGGCGCCAGGGCGGTCCCCCGGGGCTGAGGGTCTGCACCAGGGCACGGGCGTCGGGCCCGCTCAGGCGCAAGACGGCGATCGCCCCCCGACCCCAGGGGGTCGCGAGGGCGACGAGGGTGGCGCGGTCGGCCTTCAGCTCAGGCGTCGGGGGACACGGGGCGGATGATGACCTGCTTGACGGGGCCATCACCCACGCTCTCGGTCACGACGCCCGGCATGTCCTGAAGCTCGACGTGCACGGTGCGGCGCTCAAAGGAGTTGAGCTCCTGGCGCAGGGTCACGGGCTCACCCGTCTCCAGGGCCTCCTCGGCCAGGCGGCGGGCCAGGGCCTTGAGCCGGTCCAGGTCGCGCTTGGACTTGCGCTCGGGGCGGTCCCCCCGGTCGTCCCGATCCCGGCCCCGGCCGCGGTCGTCCCGATCCCGGCCCCGGCCGCGGTCGTCGCGGTCACCGCGGTCGTCGCGGTCACCGCGGTCGTCGCGGTCGCCGCGGTCGTCCCGATCCCGGCCGCCCTCGACGTCCAGGCGCAGCATCCAGTCACCGAATTCCCCGCCTTCCAGCGTGGAGATCAGCAGGTGCTGAATGGCGGCCAGCGTGGAGCCCTGCCGGCCCACCAGGTGGGCGGCGCGGGGGCTGTCGATGCGGATGGTGGCCTTCTTGGTGTCGTCCACCTTGAAGGTGACGGTGGCCTCGACCTGCATGCGCTCGAGCAGGCCGGCAACCCAGTCCCGGGCGGCCTCGGCCCCGCGGGACTCTGCGGCATCCCGCGCGGTGCAGATGATGCGCACCGTGTCCCGGGGCACCGTGCGGCCCTCGGCGTTGCGGAAGTGGCTGGCATCCAGGGTGTAGCTGATCTGGTTGGCGGGCACGCCCAGGCTCTTCGCGGCGGCCTGCAGGGCCTCGGCGACGGTGTAGCCTTCGGTGGTGACGGACTTGGACGTTTCGCTCATTGGCGACTCCGGTGCTGTGGGCTCAAGCCGGCGCGGGCACGGTCTCGAGGTTCCGCTTGATCCACCACTGCTGGAGGATGGTCAGGCTCATGTTGATGCAGAAGTACAGCACGAGCCCACTGGGGAAGCTGTACATGAAGAAAGCGAAGATCAGGGGCATCATCTTGAGGATCTTCTGCTGGGCCTCATCCATGGAGCCCATGGGCATCATGCGCTGTTGGGCGAACATGAGGCCGGCATAGAGGGTCGGGATGATCCCATAGGGGTCGGCTTCCGTCAGGTCCTGGATGTAGAGGAAGGACGTGTCGTAGAGCTCGACGCTGTAGAGCATCGTGTTGTACAGGGCGAACCAGACGGGCAGCTGGATCAGGGTGGGCAGGCAGCCGCCCAGGGGGTTGACGCCGTTCTCGGAGAACAGCTTCATGGTCTCCTGGGTCTGCAGCTCCTTGTTGTCCTTGTACTTCTCGCGCATTTCGGCGAGCTTGGGCTGCAGGGCCTGCATCTTTCCGCTGCTGGCGAAGGCCTTCTGGGTGAGCGGGAAGAAGACCAGCTTGACCAGGAAGGTCAAGAGGATGATGGACACACCCCAGTTCACCACCGCGCTCTGGAACATCTCCAGCAGGAAGAGCAGCAGCCGAGAGAAGAGGCCGAACCAGCCGAATTCCACGGCCTCGTCCAAATCGTGGCCGAGCGGCTTCAGGGCGTCGAGGTCCTTGGGGCCGATATAGGCGAGCATGGACAGGGTGCGGCTGGCGCCGGCGTCCAGGGGCAGGCTGTCCACCAGGAAGGCGCCGGTGCGGCCATCGGCGAGTTGGTCCACCACCACCTGGCTGGTGGGGCTGGGCTCGTCGGGGATGAGCACCGCCATGAAGTAGCGGTCGCCCATGCCCAGCCAGCTGACCGGGCCCTCGAGCACCTCGCGGTCTGCGCCCTCGACATCGCTGAGATCATCGACGTGTTCGACGCTTCCGTCCACATGGGCCAGCGGGCGGATGGCGTTGAGGAAGCGGCCCGCGTCGCCAGACATGCTGTCGGCCGCGCCCACCCAGAGGTCATTGATGGGGCTGCCGCTGCCATTGTCAAAGCGCACCGCCACCTTCACGGTGCAGGGCGCATCGCCCGGCGAGAAGGTGGTGGTGATGCCCAGGCCGTCGGCGCGGGTGCGCCGCGACACCCAGCCGGCGCCCTCGCGCCGCACCTGGAAGCCGTCGCCGGCCGAGAAGCTGCCCGCCCCCGCGAGGCCCAAGGCGCCGGTGCTCAGCAGGCGGTAGGGATCCTGCCCGCCGGTATAGGGGGCCCAGCCGTCTTCGGCCTTGCCCGTGACGCGGTCGGTGGCCCAGGTCCACCAGGGGGTGACCAGGCGGTGCGAGCGGTAGTCCTTCAGCGAGACATGGCCCAGGCCGCCCCCCTCGGAGAAGACCGCAGCGTCGAAGCAGTCGTTGAATACCGCCTCTTCGTGGGCCGGCACCACCGTCTCGGTCGAGGTGGGCGCCGCTGCTGCCACGGCAGGGCGCCGGGCGCCGGCGCCGGCACGACGGCACCCCTCGGCCACCGGGTCGCCCTCGGGGGGGCCCACGGGCGGCGGGGGCGCGAAGAAGGCGGACCAGAGGAAGTAGACGCCCAGGCTCAGCACGATCGCGAGCAGCGCCCTCCGGTCGGTGTTCTCATTCATCGGAGGCTCCGCAGCAGGCGCCGTGGGCCGCTGCCGGGGGGACCGGGTCGAGGCCACCCGGGAAGAAGGGGTTGCAGCGCAGGATGCGCAGGAGGGACATCCAGCCTCCGCGCAGCAGCCCATGACGGGTGAGGGCGGTGGCGGTGTAGCGGCTGCAGGAGGGATAGAAGCGGCAGACCGGGGGCATATAGCGCGAGATCAGGCGCTGATAGCCCCGAATGGTCCACACCAGCGGGTCGGTTGCCTTCATGGGCGGTCCCGCCGGGGACCCGGGGACCGCCCGCTGAGCAGGCGATCGAAGATGGCGTTGACATCGGCGACGATGGCGTCCAGGCCGACATCATGAGACTGGGGGTGGGCGATGAGCACCACATCCCAGGCCGGCTCCCCTGCCAGGCGGGGGAGCGCGTGGCGGATGGCTTCACGAAGCCAGCGCTTGACCCGGTTCCGGACGACGGCATTCCCGACCTTGCGGCTGACGGTGATGCCCACCCGGCTCTGCCGGGCCGAGGCGGGCAGCGCCAGGGCCAACAGGTTGGCCGCGCGCATGCGCCGCCCCCGACCCTGGATCCGTCGGTAGTCGGCGCTGCGCCGGACCCGGAGCCCTTTGGGAAAGGGAAAACGACGCGCACGACCCTGCACAGGCGGGGCGGGGTGCGGGCTCAGCTGCGCTTGGTCCGGACGGTCGTGGCGAGGCGCTTGCGGCCCTTGGCCCGACGGCGCCGGAGCACGTTGCGACCGCCGGGGGTCTGCATGCGGGCGCGGAAGCCGTGGGCGCGCTTCCGCTTGATGTTGCTGGGCTGGTAGGTGCGCTTCACGTGGAACTCCGAAGGTATTTTCTGCGGCCAGAAGAGGAGGCGGGGTGACCGGGCAGCACGCCAGGCGGGGCCCGGGTCACCTGTGTGGTCTTCGGGAAGCCCGCTGCCAGGGGGCTCAGGGCGAAGACGACACGGGCCGCCGGCCGGAGAGGGGCCATGCGGGACGCGGACCTATTCCGGGCGGGGGTCCTCTGCAAGATCCCGCGGCCCGGGGAGGGGAAGCAGCCCCGATGCGCCGCCAGCAGGATCCCCCCGATCGCCTGCGAGGTCGCCCGGATCCGCCCACAAGGCCCCCATTGGCCTGTGGAAAAGCTTTGACGACCCGCCGGCCAGGCCGCCCGAAGATCCCCACCTCGACCCCATCTTTGACGGGGGCCCGCCGCTGTGGATGCCGCCCTGGTTTATCCACAGCTTCTCCACACCCTGTGGATCAATTCCGACGAGCAGCCGATCATGGGGGGCCCTTCCAGCCGACCGCTTCGCCGCCCCAGGGCGGTCCGCCGCTTGTCCGGCCTCGGCCCCTGCTGTTACCCTCGCCGGGGCGGAACCGGGCCCCCTGATGGGACGCTGAGAACCAGCATGACAGGCGACACTTCGCCAATGGACTACTGCGTATGGATCGTCTCTGGGAGCAGGTGCAGGGCGCGCTCATGCAGAGCCTGGGCGCGCAGAATTTCGAGATCTGGATCCGCCCCATCCGCCTGTCGAACCTGACCCCCCACGCGGTCCACCTCCAGGTCCCCAACCGCTACTACCGGGACTGGGTGCAGGCGAACTACGGCCCCACCATGACCGACGCATTCGGCCGTGCCTTGGGCCGCGGGGTCGAGCTTCACTTCGAGATCGCCAGCGAACAGGCCCCGCTGCTGGCCGAGGCCGACCGCCCCCCGCAGGGCTCGGGCCTGGCCAGCCAGGTGGACGAGGGTGAGTTCCTCGAAGTTCCCCCTTTGCCGCCGGTTCTCGACGAGGGACGCCCCCCCACCGAAGAGGTCGCCCGCTCCCACGCCAGCAGCACCATCGGCGTGTCACCGGACAAGATCTTCGACAACTTCGTGGTGGGCGCCTCCAACCAATTCGCCCACGCCGCCGCCCTCGCCGTGGCCGACCAGCCCGGCGAATCCCAGTACAACCCCCTCTACATCTACGGGGGCACGGGCCTGGGCAAGACCCACCTGCTGCACGCCATCGGCAACGAGGTGCGGCGGCGCGATCCCAGCGCCCGCATCCTCTATGTGACGGCCGAACAGTTCACCAACGAGCTGATCGACGCCTTGCGCTACCGGCGCATGTCGAACTTCCGCGAGAAGTACCGGCGCTGGCCGGCCGTGCTGCTCATGGACGATGTGCAGTTCCTCACCGGCAAGGACCGGACCCAGGAGGAGCTGTTCCACACCTTCGAGTGGCTCAAGGAGCGGGGGCGGCAGATCGTCTTCACCTCGGATGTCTTGCCCCGCGAGGTGCACGGCTTCGAGCCGCGGCTGCGAACCCGCTGCGAGAGCGGGATGCTGGCCGATATGCAGCCCCCCGATCTCGAGACCCTGGTGGCGATCCTGCACCAGAAGGCCGCCGATCTGGGCTTGGACGTGACCCCGGACGTGGCCCGCTTCCTGGCGGCGCGGGTCCGCGGGAATGTGCGCGAGATCGAAGGTCTCATCAAGCGCCTCTCGGCCTTGTGCAGGCTGCACCAGGCCCAGCCCACCATCGCCTTCGCCCGCCTGCACCTGGGCAATGTCCTGGCCGATGAGCCCCACAGCGTGGACGCCCAGGAGGTCATCAAGGCGGTCGCCAGCCTCTTCAACGTGCGGGTGGAGGACCTGATGGGCAGCCGCCGCCAGCGCCAGCTGGTGCGGCCCCGGCACCTGTCCATGTGGCTGGTGCGCGAGCACACCGACCTCAGCTTTCCCGATATCGGTCGGGTCTTTGGCAAGGACCACGCCACCATCCACCACGCCTGCAAGAAGGTGGCGGGGGACCTGCCCAATGACGCCGACCTCCGCGGCGCGGTGGCGGCCATCCGGCGCAGCTTGGGTCTGGCCTGATGCCCCCGCGCCTGCGCCTGCACCAGGCCGCCCCAGGGGTGAAATCCCTTGTGGAAAAGGCTATGCGCAAGCGCCTCGGATCTGTGAATGCAGCTGTGGACCCCCTGTGGACGACTTCAGTCCTCCACAGCCCCCCCCGCTCTTCCACAGGCTCTCCACAGGATTCCGCAGTGGTTCCACAGCAGGTTCCACAGCAGGCCCTCTCCCAGAATCGCCGTCTCATCTAACTTCTCAACGTTCTTCACACTGTGCACAGGGCCCGATCGATCGACGACTACGATCCAGATCTGGATCTGATCTCATCGATCCATAGGGCGAGCGCTGACCTCTGGAGCCGTCATGGACCTCTACATCGATCGGGATGAGCTGATCCGGGGCCTCGCCCGGGTGCAGGGCATCGTTGAACGCCGGACCACCAACCCGTCCCTGGCCCACGTGCTGCTGAGCGCCCAGGGCGACCGCCTGCGGCTGACCGCCACCGACACCGTCCTGGCCCTGGTCTCGGACTACGCCGCCCGCGTCGAACGCGAGGGCGAGTTGTCCGTGGACGCCCAGACCCTCTTCCAGATCGCCCGCACCCTCACCCAGCCCACCGTGCACCTGCGCGTGACCACGGGCAACCGGCTGGCCGTGCGCTGCGGCAGCGCCGAATTCAACGTGGTGGGGCTGTCCGCCGAGGAATTCGCCCCCCTGCCCACCCGCAGCGACAAGGCGACCATGACCCTGTCCGGCGGCACCCTGCGCCGCATGATCGAAGAGACCCTCTTTTCGGTCAGCCCCGACGACAACCGCTACGGCCTCAATGGCGCCCATATGGAGGAGATCAGCGGCAAGGACGGCAGCAACCGGGTGCGCCTGGTGGCCACCGACGGCAGCCGCCTGTCCTGGTCCGAAGGCGTCTACGAGGGCGAGTTCGGCATGGGGCGCAAGATGCTCCTGCCCCGCAAGGCCCTGGGCGAGGTGCGCAAGCTCATCGATGTGGACGAGAACGCCTGGGAGATCTCCTTTGGCGACCGCTCCGCCACCTTCTCCACCACCGGCCTGACCCTGGTGGTGCGCCTGGTGGACGGCGAGTTCCCCGACTACCGGCAGGTCGTGCCCCACGGCTTCAAGCGCAATGTGGTCCTGCCCCGCGACCTGTTCACCAAGGCGCTCAAGGCCGTGGGCATCATGGCCTCGGACCGCAACCACAGCGTGCGTTTTGCCTTTGAGGGCGACAGCCTGGTGCTCACTGCCCAGAATGTCGACTCCGGCGATGTTCGCGAAGAGGTCCCCGCCGAACTCGAGGGCGAAGCGCTCTTCACGGGCTTCAACGTGAAGTACTTCCAGGACATCTTGCAGGCCACCAGCAGCGACAGCCTCCAGCTCGAGCTGGGCGACGCCCTGGACCCCTGCCTGGTGCGCATGCCCGACCGCGACGACTGCATGTTCGTGGTCATGCCCATGCGCCTGGACTGAGCCGCGGCAGCCGGGGGGCACCGGGCTACGGCCTCACCCCAGCCTGTCCCCCCTGCCCCCGGCCCTGGCGCCATCCCCCATGCGATTGACCGAGCTCACCGTCACGGACTTTCGCAACCTGGAGCGCGCCCGGCTGCAGACCGAGGCGCGCTTTGTCGTGCTGCACGGTGACAACGCCCAGGGCAAGACCAACCTGCTCGAAGCGGTCTGGCTGCTGGCCAACCTGCGCAGCTTCCGCGAGACCCGCCAGCTGCGCTTGATCCGCCAGGGCGCCGACCAGGCCCGGGTGTTGGGCGAGGTGCGCGGCATCGCGGGCCGGCGCCAGCTGCAGTGGACCCGGGAACGCAGTGGCGGTCGAGATCTTCGCGTCGACGCCCGGCAGGCCCGGGGCCTGGAGGAGTGGTTCGACCTGCTTCGGGCCGTGCTCTTCTGCCCCGAACACGGCGCGATCATCCGGGGGGAGCCCGGCGAGCGCCGCGACTTCCTCGATCGGGCCGCCTTTACCGCCCGGCCGGCCCACCTCGACCTGGTGCGGCAATACCGGCGGGTGGTGCAGCAGAAGGCCGCCCTGCTGCGCGGGCCCCGCCCCTCCACCGCCGAGCTGGAGGCCTGGAATGGGCGCCTGGCCCGGTTGGGGGCCGAGCTGACCACCCGCCGGCGCGAGGCCCTGGACGCCTTGCGGGGGCCCTTTCAGCAGATGCACGCCGCCATCGCCGGGCCCGGGGCGGTGGGCCTGCGCCTGCGCTGCACGGGGGAGGATGCGGCCGATCGCCCCGCCCTCGAAGCCGCCCTGCTGCGGGCCATGGCCGAGGCCCAGGCCGAGGAGCTGCGCCGGGGCCTGGTGCTGGTCGGCCCCCACCGCGACGAGCTGGTCATCGCCGTCGATGGCCGCGCGGCGCGGCAATTCGCCAGCCAGGGCCAGGCCCGCTCCCTGGTGCTCGCCCTCAAGCTGGCCGAGCTGGAGGCGGCGCGCCTGCGGGGCGAGGCCCCCCTCTTTCTGCTCGACGACCTCACCAGCGAGCTGGATCGGCGTCGGATGGCCCGTCTGGTCGAGATCCTGGGTGCGTTGGACAACCAGGTCTGGATCACCACCACCGATCCGGGCTGGTTGGGCCCCCTGCCCGCTGGTGGCAGCGCCCGCTTCCGGGTGCAGGCGGGGGGCGCCATCCGTGAAATTGATGGATAATCGGCGAATAACCTAATAGAATCGCTGAATTTCCTGTCTTGGACGGGAGGGGTCGCACCGGTTACGGGACCGGTTCTGCGCCTCTGCGGTCTGATTCCCATGAGGCCCCTCCCCGAGAGGTTGGATGGAGCCGCACGACACCGATCCCAAGGTCCCCCACGCGGGGGACCCCGTCACCGTCCCGGGGCATGTGAACCCGGCCGGCGGCGGAGACTACAGCGCCAGCAACATCACCGTGCTGGAAGGCCTCGAGGCCGTGCGCAAGCGCCCGGGCATGTATATCGGCGACACCGCCACCCGGGGCCTCCACCACCTCGTCTCCGAGGTGGTCGACAACTCCATCGACGAGGCCATGGCGGGCTGGTGCAGCCGCATCGACGTGACGGTGCGGGGCGACGGCTCCGTGTCCATTCGCGACGATGGCCGCGGCATCCCCACCGATATGCACCCCAAGGAGGGCCGCCCGGCCGCCGAGGTGGTCATGACGGTGCTGCACGCCGGCGGCAAATTCGACAAGGGCAGCTACGCCGTCTCGGGCGGCTTGCACGGCGTGGGCGTGTCCTGCGTCAACGCCTTGTCCGAGTGGCTGATGCTCGACATCTGGCGCGATGGCTGGCACCACCGGCAGCGCTATGCCCGCGGCGTGCCCCAGACCCCGCTGGACAAGGTCGAAGCGAGCCCGCTGCGGGGCACCAGCGTGCACTTCATGCCGGACCGGGACATCTTCACCGAGACCACCGACTTCGTCTACGAGACCCTGCAGCGCCGCCTGCGCGAGCTGGCCTTCTTGAACCCCGGCATCACCATCGCGCTGAGCGATGAGCGGGACGAGCGGGCGGACCTCTTCCATTATGAAGGCGGCATCCGCACCTTCGTCGAGCACCTCAACGAGGCCCGCACCGCCCTGCACGAGGGCGTGGTCTACTGCGAAGGCGGCCGCGACGGCATCCTGGTCGAGGTCGCCCTTCAGTGGACCACCTCCTACCAGGAGAATGTCCTCAGCTTCGTCAACAATATCAACACCATCGAAGGCGGCACCCACGTCTCGGGCCTCAAGGCCGCCCTCACCCGCTGCGTGAACAACTACGCCACCGCCAAGGGCTTCTTCAAGGCCGGCAAGAACGAGACCATCTCGGGTGATGACATCCGCGAGGGCCTCACCACGGTCATCTCGGTCAAGGTGCCCGAACCCCAGTTCGAAGGCCAGACCAAGACCAAGCTGGGCAACTCCGACGTCAAGGGCGTGGTCGAGAGCATCGTCGGCGAACAGCTCGGCTACTACTTCGACGAGAACCCCGCGGTGGCCCGCACGGTGGTCAGCAAGGCCATCGACTCGGCCCGCGCCCGGGATGCCGCTCGCAAGGCCCGCGACCTGGCCCGCCGAAAGAGCGCCCTCGAAGGCGGCGACTTGCCCGGCAAGCTCGCCGACTGCCAGGAGCGCAACCCCGCGCTGTGCGAGCTCTACCTGGTCGAGGGTGACTCCGCCGGTGGTTCGGCCAAGCAGGGTCGCGACCGCAAATACCAGGCCATCCTGCCGCTGCGGGGCAAGATCCTCAACGTCGAGAAGGCCCGCTTCGACAAGATGCTCAACAACGAAGAGATCCGGACCATGATCTCGGCGCTGGGCACGGGCATCGGATCGGAATTCGATACGGACAAGCTGCGCTATCACCGCATCATCGTGATGACGGACGCCGATGTGGACGGCAGCCACATCCGCACCTTGCTGCTCACCTTCTTCTGGCGGCAGATGCCCAACCTGGTCAAGGGCGGCCACCTCTACATCGCCCAGCCGCCGCTCTACAAGGTCAAGAAGGGCAAGAAGGAGCGCTACCTCAAGGACGACGCCGCGCTGGACGAGTTCCTGCTCGAACAGGCCCTGCGCTCGGCCTCCTTGACCACCGGCGATGGCGACAGCCCCGAGGCCGAGGAGCTGGCCGCCGCCCTGGACCAGGTGCGCCGCTATGTGCGCTTCCTGGGCCAGCAGCGCCGCCGCCTGATGCCCGAGGTCTTGGACGCCTGGTACCTGGTGGCCGGCCATCGGGCGGTCTTTACCGACCGCGCGTCGGTCCAGGCCAAGGCCGACGCCTTGCGGGACCAGCTGGCGCTGATCTCCCCCGATCTGCACCTGGTGAGCGTGGACACCCTGCCGGACCTGCCCGATGACGACGGCCAGGAGCGCTTCTGCGTCGAGGCCGTCACCCTGCGCGACGGCGAAGAGCGGCGCAGCCGCCTGCGCTACACCACCGCCGAGGCCGAACAGCTCGTGCGGGTGGTGGACGAGCTCGCCGTCTCCTTGCCCCTGCCGGTGCAGCGCAAGGGCGACGATCTGCCGGTTCACTCCTGGCGCACCCTGCTCGAAGGCGTGCTGGCGGATGGTCGCAAGGGCTATGAGATCCAGCGCTACAAGGGTCTGGGTGAGATGGATCCCGGGCAGCTCTGGGAGACCACCATGGACCCCGAACGCCGGACCCTGCTGCAGGTCAAGGTGGACGATCTGGGTGCTGCCGACCACATCTTCAGCGTGCTGATGGGCGATGCCGTCGATCCGCGGCGCACCTTCATCCAGGAAAATGCACTCAACGTGCGCAACCTGGATATCTGACCCCCTTCATCGCCCTCGCGTCCCGCAGGAGGATCCATGCGCCACAGCCGCATCGCCGGGCTTGGCTTCCACGTCCCCGACCGGATCGTCACCAATGACGACCTCAGTCGGTGGATGGAGACCAGCGACGAATGGATCCGCAAGCGGACGGGCATCGAAGAGCGGCGGTGGGTGGAGGGCGATGTCGGACCGGCAGAGCTGGCCGAACCCGCGGCCCGCAAGGCCCTGGCCGAGGCCGGCATCGACGCCGCGCAGCTCGACCTGATCATCTTCGCGACCCTGTCGCCAGATATCAACTTCCCGGGCTCCTCCTGCTTGCTGCAGGCCCGCCTGGGGGTGCCCGGCGTGGCCACCCTGGACATTCGCAACCAGTGCACGGGCTTCGTCTATGCCCTGGCGGTGGCCGACCAGTTCATCCGCACCGGCATGATGCAGCGCATCCTGGTGGTGGGCGGCGAGGTCCACAGCTCGGGTCTGGACATCAGCACCCGGGGCCGCGACGTCACCGTCATCTTTGGCGACGGGGCGGGGGCCGCGGTGCTCACCGCCGCCGAAGACAAAGACCAGGGGCGCGTTCTCCTCGATCACAAGCTGCATGCCGACGGCTCGCAGCACGACATCCTGATGGTCAAGGCCCCGGCCAGCGGCCTCAACCCCCGCCTGACCCAAGAGATGTTGCAGAATGGGGACCACTACCCCCATATGGTCGGGCAGGCCGTCTTCAAGCAGGCGGTGGTGCGCTTCCCCGAGGTCATCACCGAGGTGCTGGCCGCCAATGGCTACACCCCCGCCGACATCGGCCTGCTCATCCCCCACCAGGCCAACCTGCGCATCTCCGAGATGGTCGCGCGCCTGCTCCACCTGGATCCCGACCGCGTCTACAACAACATCCAGCGCTACGGCAATACCACCGCCGCCTCCATCCCCATCGCCCTGACCGAAGCCGTGGCTGAGGGTCGGGCGAAGCCCGGCGACCTGGTGGTCCTCGCCGCCTTTGGCGCCGGGCTGACCTGGGGCGCCAACCTCATCCGCTGGTAGGCGAACCCGTGAAGCTTCGCGCGTTGCATGACAGCCGGCTCCTGCTGGTCACGGGCAAGGGGGGCACCGGCAAGACCTCCCTGGCCTCGGCCTTGGGGCGGATGTCGGCCCGTCGCGGTCGGCGCACCATCGTGGTCGAGGTGGACAGTTTTCGTCCGGCTCTGACGGCGATGTTCGGCGTCGCCCCCGTCTATGAGCCCCGCCCGGTGGGTGAGGGCCTGTTCATCGCCAACCTGTCCTGGCGGGACTCCCTGGTGGAGTGGCTGACGGACACCGTGCCCGCCGAGCGCGTGGTCAAGCTCATCCTGGGCAACCGCATCGTGCAGCCCTTCTTGGAGGCCACCCCCGGCCTCAAAGAGCTGGTGATCCTGTCGCGGGTGATCAAGCTCACCCAGGTCTATGACCAGGTCATCGTGGACATGCCGGCCAGCGGCCACGCCGTCAGCTTGATGGGCGTGCCCAATGTGGCCATCGACCTGATGCGCAACGGGCCCATCCACGACCGGGCCCACCAGATCCTGGCCGCCTTGCAGGCCCCCAGCACCCAGCTCATCGTGGTGGCCCTGCCCGAAGAGATGGTGGTGAACGAGACGGTCGAGCTGTGGGGGCGCATGCGCCAGCAGGTGGCGGCCCTGCGCCCCCCCCTGGTGGTGCTCAACCGCGCCGCCACCCCCTCCTTGAGCGAGGCCGAGCGCAGCTTGCTGTCGCGGCTGGCCGGGTCTCGGGGGCGGACCCGGCGGGGGGCCGCCGAGCTGCTGCTGGCCGGGCGCTGGAGGCCGGCCTGGAGGCCGCGACCGCCTCTGCGCTGGAGCGCCTGGGCGAAGAGCTGCCTGGCGCGACGGTGGCCTCGGTCACCCGCCTGGGCGCCCTGGGCGGCTTTGATGGCGGCCCCGACCGCATCGTCGAACAGATGGCCGGCGCCCTCACCCGTCTCGAGCTCCAGGAGGCCCGGTCATGAGCGTGCCCGACCTCATCGGCTCCTTGCGCCTGCTCATCTGTGTGGGCTCCGGCGGCGTGGGCAAGACCACCACCGCGGCGGCCATCGGCCTGCAGGCGGCCTCCCAGGGCCGCAAGGTGCTGGTGCTCACCATCGACCCGGCCCGGCGCCTGGCCAATTCCCTGGGCCTCAACCGCTTCGGCAACGACGAGACCCGCATCGATCTGGCGGGCCTGGGCATGGCCGAGGCCGAGGCCAAGGGCGGCCAACTCTGGGCGATGATGCTGGACAATCAGCAGACCTTCGACGATCTGATCAAGCAGATCGCCCCCAATACCGAGGCCCGCGACCGCATCCTCGAGAACCGCATCTACCGGGCCACCGCCGACAACATCTCGGGCAGCCAGGAGTATATGGCCACCGAGAAGCTCTACGACGTGGTGGGCTCGCGCCGCTACGACCTCGTGGTGCTGGACACGCCCCCGGTCAAGAACGCCCTGGACTTCTTGGACGCCCCCGGCCGCCTCGCCCGCTTCCTGGACAAGCGGGTGATGAAGTGGTTCTTGACCCCCTACGATGAACAGAAGGTCTTCGGAAAGCTGCTGATGGGCACCTCGGCCGTCGCCTTTCGGCTGCTGGGCCATGTCTTCGGCAAGGAGTTCCTCGAGGATCTCTCGGTCTACTTCCACCTCTTCCGGGACCTCTACGACGGCTTCCGGGAGCGGCAGGAGGCGGTGGTGGAGATGTTCAACCAGCCCACCACGGCCTTTCTGGTGGTCTGCGCGCCCACCGAACCCTCTTTGGAGGTCGCGGGCTTCTTCTTGGACGAGCTGGCCCGGCGCGGCATGCCCAACCCCGGCGTGGTCGTGAACCAGCGCCACCTCACCCGCGGCGAGGCCCTGGACCCCCGGGCCGTGCTGGGCGCCGCTGCGGCCGAAGCCGCCAGCGACCTGCCCCCCCACACCGCCAGCCAGCTGCTGGCGCGCCTGGGGGCCGCCCACAAGCGCCTGCGCGAGCTGAGCGTGCGCGAAGACCAGCTCATCACCGAGCGCCTGCGCGTACACATGCACCGGCGCCAGGTGCTGTGGAGCATCCCCCGCTTCGAGGAGGATGTGCACGACCTGCCCAGCCTCGCGCGGGTGGGCAGCTACCTGGGACGGCCCGGCACGCGCTGATCCTGCGGGACGATCCCGCGGGTCATCGGGCTCAGTGGCCGGTAGACCCGAAGCCGCCCTCGCCCCGGTCGGTCTCGTCCAGGCTCTGCACCTCCACGAGGCTGGCCTGGGCCACCGGGGAGATGATGAGCTGGGCCACCCGCATTCCCCGGGTGATCTCCACCGGCTCGCGGCCCAGGTTGATCAGCAGCACCTTGAGCTCGCCCCGGTAGTCGGAGTCGATGGTGCCCGGCGCGTTGGGCACGGCCAGCCCGTGCTTGAGGCTGAGGCCCGAACGCGCCCGCACCTGGCCTTCGAAGCCGGCGGGGATGGCCACCGCCAGGCCCGTGGGCACGGCGAAGCGGTCCAGGGGCGCCAGCACCCGCGTCTGGGTGACGGCCGCCCGCAGGTCCAAACCCGCAGCCCCGGCGGTCTCGTAGGCGGGCAGGGGCAGGTCCGGGTTGTGGGGCAGGCGGAGGATGCGCAGGACGGGGGCGGTCACGGGGGCTCCTGGGGCTTGGGGCGAGGTGGGCAACGGGTCGAAAATGAAGTGTGTGTGCCTCTATACGACGACGGCGCCGACAGCACGAGGCTGCCGGCGCCGCGGGTCTTGCCCGGTGCAGGCTTAGAGGTTCACGCCCTCGGTGCCGGCGGCCAGGGCCTCCTTGCGGGAGAGGCGGATCTTGCCGGCGCGGTCGATGTCGATCACGCGCACCAGCAGCTCATCGCCCTCGCGGACGACGTCGGTGGTCTTGGTGACCCGCTCCTCGGCGAGGTGGCTGATGTGCACCAGGCCCTCGGTGCCGGGGAAGATCTCGACGAAGGCGCCGAAGTCCACCGTGCGCTTGACCACGCCCAGGTAGAGCTTGCCGATCTCGGCCTCCTGGGTGAGCTCGCGGATGATGGCCATGGCGGCGTCGGTGGCGGCCTGGTCGGTCGAGGCGATCTCGACGCGGCCGTCATCATCGACCTTGATGCGCGTGTTGGTGCGCTCCTGGATGGAGCGGATCATCTTGCCTCCGGGCCCGATGATGTCGCGGATCTTGTCGGTGTTGATCTTCACCGAGGTGATGCGGGGGGCGAACTTGCTCATCTCGGCGCGGCCGCTCTCCAGCGCCTTGCCCATCTCGTCGAGGATGTGCACCCGGCCCTCGCGGGCCTGGTTCATGGCGCGCACCATGACGTCGCGGGGGATGCCGGCGATCTTGGTGTCCATCTGGAAGGCGGTGATGCCGTCCCGGGTGCCGGTGACCTTGAAGTCCATATCGCCCAGGTGGTCCTCGTCGCCGAGGATGTCGCTGAGGACGGCGTAGTTGCCGTCTTCACGGACCAGGCCCATCGCGATGCCGGCGACCGGCTTGCGGAGGGGCACGCCGGCGTCCATCAGGGCCAAGGAGGCGCCGCAGACGGTGGCCATGGACGAGGAGCCGTTGGACTCCAGCACATCGCTCACGCAGCGCAGCACATAGGGGAAGTCGGCCTGGGAGGGGATGAGGGGCTCGACGGCGCGGTGGGCCAGGGCGCCGTGGCCGATCTCGCGGCGCTTGGGACCGCCGAGGCGGCGGACCTCGCCGGTGCAGAAGGGCGCGAAGTTGTACTGCAGCATCCAGCGACGGAAGGGGTCGGTGGCGCCCGCGAAGTCGATGCGCTGGGCGTCCATCTCGATGCCCAGGGTGGCGGTCACGAAGGCCTGGGTCTCGCCGCGGGTGAAGACCGCCGAGCCGTGGGCCCGGGGGGCGACGCCCACCTCGCAGGTGATGTCGCGGATCTCGTCGGTGGCCCGGCCATCGATGCGGATGCCCTGGGTGGTGACGGTGCTGCGCATGGTCTTGCGGATCATGCCCTGCCAGGCGGCCTTGGCCGTGGTGGTCAGGAACTCGACCTTCTCGGGGTCTTCGATGCCGGCGACCAGCTGCGCGATGACCTCGTTGCGGGCGGCCTTGATGGCGTCGGAGCGCTCGTGCTTGGCGCGGATGGCCAGGGCGGCGACCAGGCTGGCCTGGCCCAGCTCGGACACCTTGGCGGCGATCTCGGCGTCGGGCTTGGCGGCGGGGGCCAGCACCATCTTCTCGACGCCGGCCTTGGCGCGCAGCTCGTCGATGGCGGCGCAGATCTTCTTGATCTCGGCGTGGGCGAGGTCGAGGGCGGCGAGCATGTCGGCCTCGGTGGCCTCGTTGGCCCCACCTTCCACCATGGCGATGGCCTCGGCGGTGCCGGCCACGATCAGGGTGAGGTCGGCGAGGTCCATCTCAGCCCGCGAGGGGTTGACCAGGAACTTGCCCTCGGTGCGGCAGACGCGCACGCCGGCCACGGCGGCCTCGATGGGGGCATCCGAGATCAGGGCGGCGGCGGAGGCGCCGCACATGGCCAGCACGTCGGTGTCGCTGGCGGGGTCGTAGCTGAGCACGGTGGCCATGCACTGCAGCTCGCAGCGCAGGTGCTTGGGGAACTGGGGGCGCAGGGGGCGGTCGATCAGGCGGCAGATCAGGGTGCCGCGCTCGTCGGGGCGGCCTTCGCGCTTGAGGAAGCCGCCGGGGATCTTGCCCGAGGCGCCGGTGCGGTCCTCGTAGTTCACCGTGAGGGGGAGGAAGTCGAAGGGACGGACGGCGCGGTCCATCACGAAGGTGACGAGGACGCTGCTCTCGTCCTGCTTGACCACGACGGAGTGCGCCTGCTTGGCGTACCAGCCGGTCTCGAGGATCATGGGGCGGCCGCCGACGTCGACGGTCACGGAGTGGATATTCTTCTTGTGCATTGTTTCTCCGGTTGAAGATGTTGTGGACCTCCGGCAGGCCCGCTGAGGGGCGCCGGGAGAGGTCAGGTGACGAATCGGTGAAAGGGATCGACCCGAGGCTCTGGGGCGTCGGCCGGGGATCCCGTAGACCTGCGATGGACGACCGATGGGACCGGTCGGACAGCGGAGACCTGCGGAAAGCGGGGCTGACGGCTGGGGGCTTCTGGGGCGATGGGTTGGGCTGTGGGGGGAGGCTGCTGCGCGTGACCGAAAGCAAGAACGGGCCGGACCCGAAGATCCGACCCGTCCAAGGCTTCAGCGACGCAGCCCGAGCTCTGCGATGACCGCCTTGTAGCGGTCCTCGTGGTTCACTCGGAGGTACTTGAGCAGCCGGCGACGACGGCCGACCATCTTGAGCAGACCGCGCCGGGAGTGGTGATCCTTGGCATGGTCGCGGAAGTGGTCGGTGAGGTAGCGGATGCGGGCGGTGAGCAGGGCCACCTGGACTTCCGGCGAGCCGGTGTCGTCGGTGCCGCGCGCGAACTTTTCAATGATTCCGGCCTTGTCGGCCGCCGTCATGGACATGGACTCTCCTGTTTTCCGGGCCCTGCAGGTGAGGCGCGTTGACGGACGCGCCCTGCCGCATGAGCCGGCTTGTTGCCCCGCCATTTCACCCGGCGGGCTGGCGCCGTCAAGGCTGCCCCGCCTACTCCGGACTGCCCGGGTGCCAATCGCGGCGCAGCCCCGCGTCGCCCAGGTCCTGAAACCAGGCCACCGCGTGGTCCACAAAGGCCCGCACCTTGGGCAACATGAAGGCGCGCTCGACAAAGACCACCGCCATCCCGGTGCTTCCGCCCACCTGCCCCTCCAGCAGGGGCTCCAGCTGGCCGCTGCGCAAGGCCTCCTCCACCAGGAAGCGGGGCATCAGGCCGATGCCCTCGCCCCGCTCGATGGCGATGCGCCGCAAGCGCAGGTTGTTCGTGGCGATGCGGCCCTTGACTGCCACCGTGCCCCCCGCCAGCAGCGGCCAGCGGCGCTCGGGGCGAAGGCCCTGCTCATAGCCCAGGATGCAGGCGTGATCGGCCAGGTCGGCGGGCGAGGCGGGGCGGCCCCAGCCTTCCAGGTAGGCCGGCGTCGCCACCGCCACCAGGTCCGTGGCCCACAGCCGGCGGGCGACCAGGGCGGGGTCTCCCAGGGTGCCGGCGCGCAAGGCCACATCCACCTGTTCGGCCACCAGGTCGACAAAGCGGGCGGTGCTGATCAGCTCCAGCTGGACCTCGGGGTAGCGGTCCGCGAAGTCCAGGCACATCTCAGCCAGGAGGCCGCCTTCGGGGGGCAGGCTGAGGCGCAGCAGGCCGCGGGGCTCGTCGTCCAGGCGCCGCACCGCCGCGTTGGCCTCCTGGGCGGCGGCCACCAGGGGGCTGGCCCGCCGGTAGAGCTCCTCCCCCGCCAGGGTGAGGGTCAGACGCCGCGTCTCGCGGTGCAGCAGGCGCACGCCCAGCCGGGCCTCCAGGCGGGCGAGGCGGCGGCTCAGGGTCTCGCGGGGCTGCTCCAGGGCCCGCGCGGCGGCCGAGACGCTGCCGTGCTCGACGATCCGCACGAAGACCTCGAAGCCCTCGGTGCACTCGTCCATGTCGCCTGCTCCTGTGCCGTCGATTCGTGACGATAATGACCAGATGATGTACTGAATCTGTCGCTTGTGACGGATACACGGCAGCTTAGCCTGCAACAGCCTTCGCGGCCCCCTACCCCGCGACCCGGAGCACCCGATGGCACGCACCCTTGGCTACTGGATTCCCACCGTCCTCTTCTCCTTGGCCATGACCGCATCGGGCCTCTCGTCCTTGCTGGGCGTGGAGGAGATGGTGGCCAACTTTGCCCGGCTCGGCTTTCCGGCCTGGTTCCCCGCCTGGCTGGGCGGGGCCAAGCTGCTGGGCGCGGCCACCCTGCTGGCGCCCGGGCTGGCCCGGCTCAAGGAGTGGGCCACGTCGGGCTTCACCATCGTGCTCACCAGCGCCTCCATGGCCCACATCGCCGCGGGCGACCCCGTCGGCGACGCCATCGCCCCCCTGATCATGCTCGGCCTGTGCCTGGCGAGCTGGGCCCTGCGGCCGGCCACCCGCAAGCTGGCCGCCTGAGCGCCCTTCAGGTCTTGGACCGGGCGGCCCTGCGCTCGTCCCGAAGCTCGTGCAGCATGCGCTGGATGCTGGCGCGCACCCGCTCGTCCAGATCAGTGGCGGCATCGGCCGGATCGAGGATGTCGGGGTTGGCCTGCAGCGGCGGCCCCAGCCGGTAGCGCGCAGCACCGTGGGCGGGGGCAGGTGGGGCATGGGCCCGATGGCCAGCCCCCACGGAAAGCTCAGGTGAACCGGGAAGATGGTGGCCCGGGCCAGCTTGGGCAGGCCCAGCTTGCGGGCCAGCCAGGCGCCGTCGGTGAGCACCATCAAGGTGTGGTGGGCGCCCACATGGGCCACCGGCACGACGGGACAGCCGATCTCCACCGCCAGGCGGGCATAGCCCTGGCGCCCCGAAAAGCGCACGCTGTAGCGTTCGTGGAAGGGGCGCCAGGTGTCCAGGTCTCCGCCGGGAAAGACCACCAGATCGCGCTTCCAGTCGCGCAGGACCGTGCGGGCCTGGCCCCGGGTGGCCCGCAGGATGCCCATGCGCTGAAAGGCCCGGCCCAGGGGCTTGACCCCAAAGACCATGTCATGGCCCAGGATGTGCACCGGGCGCCCAAAGCCGTGCTGCCGGTACCAGGCCACCGTCAGCCCCCAGGCGTCGGGGATCGACGTGCCGCCGGAGTGGTTGCTGACCAGCATCACCGGCGCGGGGGGCAGGGTCTGAAAGCCCGTGACCTCGATTGGAAAATAGCGGTTGTCCCCCCAGAACAGGCGGGTCCAGCCCTCTACGCGCCGGGTGAGATCGGGGTCGAAGCTGCCCGGATCGCTGCCCAGGTCGCCGCCGCCAAAGCGTCGCTCCAGGGCATCGAGCAGGGTTCCCCGTGTTCCCTTCTGTGCCAACCTGCCTCCCAACCGCTACGTTGCCCGCGTGTTCTATCTTGCTGCCGAGGTGCGGATGCCGACGATCACGGAGCGCTTGACCGGCCTGGGCCTGGTGGGGGCGGGGTTGCGTCGGGTCGAGGTGGCCACCCCCCAGGGGCCGCTGTCGGTGTTGACCGGGGGCCGGCCTTCCAGCGGTCCTCCCGTCGTGCTGCTGCATGGCATGGGCTCCTGCGCCGCGGATCTGGGCGGCCTGCTGCGGCGCCTCCGGGGCGATAGCGGCGCCTTGATCGCGCCGGATCTCCCCGGCCATGGCCACAGCGCGGTGCCGGTGGCGGGCCTGGAGCCCGACCGGATGGCCGCCCAGATCACCGCTGCCTTGCGCGGCCTCATCGACCGGCCCGCGGTGGTCTTCGGCAGCTCCTTGGGCGGGCTGGTGGCCCTGCACTTCGCCCAGCAAGCCCCCGAAAAGGTGGCCGCCCTGGTGCTGGCCTCGCCCGCGGGCGCCCCCATGGCCGCCCTGGACCGGGACGACTTCTTCGACCAGCTTCGGGTGCGCGATCACGCAGATGCACGGCGCTTTGTCGACAAGTCCTTCGCCCGCACCCGGGTGCCCCGGCGCCTGCTGGCCTGGGGCCTGCAAGAGCGCTTTGGCCAGCCCCACATCGCCCAGCTGCTGGACCGCGCCCGGGGCGACCACTTCCTTGACGCCGCCGCCCTGGGCGGCCTGTCCATGCCCGTGACCCTGCTTTGGGGAGAGGGAGATCAGCTCATGCCAGATGCGCACTTCGAGTGGTTTGCCCGACACCTGCCCCCGGGCAGCCGGGTGCAGCGCCTGCGCGACGCCGGCCACGCCCCCTACCTGGAGCGACCCGGCGCCGTCTCCCAGGCCATCCGCGACGCCCTGGCCGCGTCGCTGCGGGAGGCGGCATGAAGGCCGCGTCCTGCCGCTTCGGCCTGCTGCTGCTGGCGCCGCTCCTTGCGGCCTGCCAGGTCAAGCCCGGGCAGCTCACCTGCCAGGCCATCACCGCATCCTATACCTTGACCCTGGCCAATGGTCGGGTGCGAGAGGGCGATCTGGGCTGCCGGGCCGCCTATCAGGCCACCAGCCCGGCCAAGAGCAGCCGCCGCCTGCTGCTGCGCCTGGACACCGCCGCTCTCGTCGCCGACGACACCGGCGCCGCGCCGGATTCGGGCGCCGAAGCCGCCGGCTGGTCCCCCTCGGATGGCGTGCTCGTGGGCCTGGCCTGGAGCGGCTGGAACAAGCGGCTGAACGGGCCTTTGGGCCTGGAGCCCTGGCAGTACCCCCTGGCCGAGGACCAGGCGACCATGCTGGGGGTGCTCGACGCCTATGCCCGGACCTCGGCCGCCCCCGAGACCGCCGCCCTGGCCGCCTTCGTCACCCCCGACGGCGGCGGCGACCCCCGGGTCTTCCGGTCCAGCTTTGGCGGGGGGCGCCTGCTGGCCAGCCGCTACAGCTTCCAGAAGACCGGCGGCGCAGGCTCCTTCCTGCAGCTGGTGGCCGATGAGATCGAGCTGGAAGACGGCGCAATCCTGACGATCCAGGCCGATCTCTCGCTGACCGGCTTCACAGAGCTGGACACCGAAGCCGCCCCGTGAGCTTCCGCTACACCCGCCCGCGCCTCAGCCACAGCCTGAGCACGGCGGTCTGCCTGGCGGCGGCCTGTGGGCTGGTGGCCTGGCCTGGCGCCGCGTGGCCCTGGGCCCGGGTGGTGGCGGAGGTCCCCGAAGGGCTGCTGGTGGTGGGGGTGCCCATCGCCCTGCACCTCCTGGTCTTCTGGGGCATGGCCGCCTTGTACGGGGCGGTGGACCGCAGCGGAAAGCCCGGCTGGGTCGCCCGCCACCGCATCCAGCAGGGGCCGCCCCGCCAGCCGCCCCTGTCTCGCGTGCTGCCGGTGCTGGCCTGGAACCAGCTCTTCTTCAGCCCCCTGCTGATGGCCGGCGTCTGGGCCGCCTTGGTGCTGCGCGGCTGGGCCCCCCAGACCACCTTGCCGGGCCCCGGTCGGCTGCTGCTGGAGGTCGCGGGCCTGTCGGCCTTCTCGCTGGTCTGGTTCTACGCCAGCCACCGCGCCTTGCACCATCCCTGGTGGATGAAGCGGGTGCATCGGGTGCACCACGAGTACCGCACCAGCTCGGCCCTGGCCTCGGAGTACGCCCACCCCTTCGAATTCGTGGTGGCCAACTTCGGCACCCTGGCCGTGGGGGTGGTGCTGCTGGCCCCGTCCCTGCCGGCCCTCTACCTCTTCACCGTGCTGTCCTTGCACACCGTCGTCGCCCACCACAGCGGCTATGCGCTGCCGGGGCTGCCCTGGTCCGTGCCCCATGACTGGCACCACTACCGCTTCACCGAGTCCTTCGGCACCATCGGGCTGCTGGACCGCCTCTTTGGCACGGATCGGGAGCTTCGCAGCCTGAAGGACGGCGACGAGCGCTGATCAGTCCTCGAACCAGGTGTCTTGGGCCTGGGAGGGGCGGCGGGCAAAGCCGAGGGGGTTCAGCCAGGGGCCGGGCCCGACCACGGCCACCAGCGCCCGCACGGCCTCTCGCCAGGCGTGTTCGGCCTTGGCCCGTTCGGCGATGGCGCCGGCCCGCGCGGCCTCGGCGGCATCCCAGGCCGCACCGGCCTCGCGGGCGTCTTGCATGGCCGCCAGCAGGGGGCCCAGCAGGGCGTGCAGGGGCAGGGGCAGGGCCTGCAGCTCGGCCGCCCAGCCCGCCAGCTCCGATGCCCCCGCCGCGTCGGCGGCGTAGGGGTTGAGCCAGCGCTCCAGGCCCTTGTCGATGACGCCGGCTGCGTGGCGGTTCACGGCCAGGCGGGGGTCTTCGGCCCCCAGGCGACGGCGCGCGCCCTGGGCCACGGTGACCAGCACCGCATGCACCTCGCGAAAGCGCGTGCCCGTGGCCTGGTGCCGCGCCTCGGCCGCGTCTTCCCGGCTGCAGGCCTCGGCCCGCGACATGATCGAAGGCGTGATCGACCTGGGCGACGTCAAGGTTTCGCAGATCATGACCAACCGCACCGACATGATGACCCTCTCGGTGGGGTTGACGTTTGACGAGGTGGTGCGGGAGGCTGCCCGCCCACCCCGTCGAGACCCAGGAGCAGGGCTGAATAGCGGTCGGTCATCTCCGCCTTGTAATCGGCCGGCCGGAGCCCGTCAGGCCAGCACCCGCCAGCTTAGGGGCGCCTCGCTGCGAAAGGGGCGCAGCGACCGCCCCTCTCCAAAGGGCAGCTGGCTGGGGGGCTGCCACTCGCCCCGGGCCAGGGTGAGTCTGCCGGCGGGCGCGGGCAGGCCATAGAAGCGGCGGCCCGCGGTGGCGGCAAAGAAGGGCAGGCGGTCCAGGCAGCCCACTCCGTCAAAGGCCTCGGCGTAGAGCTCCAGGGCGGCGTGGGCGGTGTAGCAGCCGGCGCATCCGCAGGCGGCCTCCTTGGCGTCCACCGCGTGGGGGGCCGAGTCGGTCCCCAGGAAGAAGGCGGGATCTCCGCTGGTGGCCGCCTCCAGCAGAGCCTCTCTGTCCTCGCGCCGCTTGAGGATGGGCAGGCAGTAGTAGTGCGGGCGGATTCCCCCCACAAGAAGCGCGTTGCGGTCCACGAGCAGGTGGTGGGCGGTCAGCGTGGCGGCGACCCGTGGCCCGGCGGCGCGCACAAAGGCCACGCCGGCGGCCGAGGTCACATGCTCCAGCACCACCGGCAGATCGGGCAGGGCATCGAGCAGCGGGCTGAGGACCGTCTCGACGAAGACGCGCTCGCGGTCGAAGATGTCGACGCTGTCGTGGGTGACCTCTCCATGGATGAGCAGGGGCAGGCCCAGGCGGGAGAGCTCGGCCAGCACCGGGCGCAGGGCGTCCAGATCGGTGACCCCCTCCGCGGAGTTGGTGGTGGCCCCGGCCGGGTAGAGCTTGACGCCCACAATGCCCGCAGCGACGGCCTTCTCCACCTCATCCGGCGGGGTCTGGTCCGTAAGGTACAGGGTCATATGGGGCTGGAAGTCCGCCCCCTCGGGCAGGGCCGCGACGATGCGCTGCCGGTAGGCCAAGGCGTCGGCGGTGCTTCGCACCGGCGGCTTGAGGTTGGGCATGACCACCGCGTCGGCGAATTGCCGGGCGCTGTCGGGCAGCACCGCCGCCAGGGCGGCGCCGTCGCGCAGGTGCAGGTGGGCGTCGAGGGGGCGGGGCAGGGTGAGGCGATCCATGGGGCGGATCTATCGGGCGATCGCCTGGGCGGCCGCGCGCGAGATTTTCTCGGATCCATATAAACGAGCTTGGACCCAATGAATGGGTCGTTTCGGGTCCGTAGCTCCGGACCGCGAGGGTGGACGACTGCTGTTGGCTTCACCAGCCGCAAATTGTTGGGCTACGGTGAGAGTGCTGGGGAAATGATCACCAGTACCCACGCCCCAAGGAGTCCGCCCATGCTCGCATTCGCGTCCCGCCTCCTGGTCCTGCTCTCCATCGTCTTCGCGGGGGCCTTGCTGGGAAGCCCCGCCCAGGCCGACGCCCTCGTCTTGTCCCTGCAGCCGACGGCTGAAGAGTGCGGCGTGGTGGTCGTTTTCGACGGATCCGACATCGCCTGGCAGGCCACCTGCAAGTCGGAGCTGGGCACCCGCGTCGGCAGCGCCATCGAGGGCCCCGACCAGCTCATCCAGGTCCAGGTGGCCGGTCCGGCCCTGGATCTCGACGAGGAGGCGGTGCTCGACCTGCTCGACAAGGCCAGCGAGCTTCGCGGCCAGAACCCCGGCTACGCCGACGCCCTCATCGACGCCCTGCTCGCCGGCGCCTGAGCCCCCAAAGCCCCCGGCTCGCCCGGAGCTGACCACTGCTCTCGCGCAGTGGTCAGTCGTGGGCCCGCCGGCGGTAGGGGCAACAGTGGTCATGTGGACAGGGCCTCCCTGGATCGCCATCCCCAGCTTCGGCGGAAAGCTGGCCCACCCGCAACTTCAGGTCGGTTGCAGCGCCTCGGTGGGGAGATCGGTCCCGGCCCCCGCCTCTAACCCGGCCGCAGCTCCAGCACACGCTTGTACACAAGACCTTTGGGCACCTCGAAAGTCGCGACCACCACGTCACGAATCTCGCGCGCGCCCAGGGCGCTGCCCACTAGAACGGCGAGGAGGCGCTCCACCTCCGGGGGCAGCCCCTCCGTGGCCGCGGCGGGCGCCTTGCCGCCCACCACCAGCACCCACTCGCCTTGCAGCGGCGCGGCCTCGGCCAGGGTCGCCCGCACCCGGGACATGGGGCCCCGCATCACCCGCTCCCCGCGCTTGGTGAGGTCGCAGCAGGCGGCCACCGGCCGGTCGCCCAGGCCCTCCAGCAAGGCGTCCAATGTGTCGAGAACGCGCTGCTGGGCTTCATAGAAGACCAGGGTGCCCGACTCTGCCGCCAGGGCCTCCACCGCCGCCCGGCGCTTGCCGGCCACCCGGGGCAGAAATCCGCAGAAGCGGAAGGCATCCGTGGGCAGGCCCGCCACCGCCAGGGCGCAGAGAAGGGCCGAGGCCCCCGGCACCGCCACCACCGGGCAACCCGCCGCCACGGCCGCCGCCACCACCGGAAAGCCCGGATCCGATACCAGCGGCGTGCCCGCGTCGCTGAACAGCCCCACGGTGCGGCCCGCCTGGAGCTGCTGCACCACCCAGGCCGCGCGGTCGCGCTCGTTGTGCTCGTGCAGGGCCGTCAGCCGGGCCCCGCTGCCGATCTCGAAGGCCGAGGCCAGCTTGCGCAGCACCCGCGTGTCTTCGGCGGCCAGGATCTCGGCCCCGCGCAGCACCGACAGGGCCCGCGGGCTCAGGTCCCCCAGATTTCCGATGGGCGTGGACACCACATAGAGCGTGCCGGCCTGCAGCGGGCTGTCCTCGTCTCGAGCCATCCGCGCTCCCCTGTGGCCTTGTCCGCAGGCTGGGCTAACCTGCGGCTGATGGGGGGGGCTCGGGTCCCCCGCGTCTCCACCTCTGCCGCGGAGGGTCCAGTGCGGGTCCTGCTCATCAACCCCTCCATGAATATGCAGAAGCTGGGCCGTTTCGCGGCGCTGCTGGAGCCCATGCCCCCCACCGGCATCGCCTACATCGCCGGCGCGCTGGAGGCCCACGGCTGCATGGTGCGGGCCATCGACATGTTCGCCGAGAAGCTCTCGGGCCAGGAGGTCGTGGACAAGGTCGCGCGCTTCAAGCCCGACCTGGTGGGCATGACCGTGCTCACCCCCTCCGCCCCCATCTGCAGCGAGCTGTCCCAGGCCATCCGCGCCCGCCTGCCCGGCGTAAAGATCATCTGGGGCGCCATCCACGCCGACGTCTTCGCCCACGACATCATCCGGGATGGCGACGCCGACTTCTGCGCCCACCAGGATGGCGAAGACACCGTCTGCGAGCTGGTGGACGCCCTGGCCGCCGGCGAAAAGGACTTCAGCGCCATCGACGGCCTGTCCTGGATGAGCACCGACGGGCAGGTGATCAAGAACAAGGATCGCACCCTCAACCGCGACCTGGACCGCCTCGCCTACCCCGCCTGGCACCTCTTCCCCTACCACCGCTACGGCCTGCTCCCCTTCGCCGACTTCGCCAAGCCCGTGCTCACCATGACGGGCTCGCGGGGCTGCCCCTACCGCTGCGATTACTGCTCGCTGATCAACACCGGCGGCAAGGTCTACCGCAAGCGCGATCCCATCAAGATCGTCGATGAATACGAGTACCTGATCGACCGCTATGGCGTAAAGCAGATCGGCTTCGTCGACCCCATCTTCCCCCTGGTCAAGAAGGATCTGAAGCCCTTCTGCGAAGAGCTGGTCCGCCGGGGCCTGGACCAGAAGTGCCAGTGGCTGAGCGAGACCCGCGCGGACCGCCTGGACAAGGAGACCTGCGAGATCATGTACGCCGGCGGCTGCCGCCGGGTGCTGATGGGCATCGAGTCCGGCTCCGACCTGCTGCTGGGCAATGTCAACAAGAACATCACCACCGCCAAGGTGCGCGAGGGCGTGGCCAACGCCAAGGCCGCCGGCATCCAGACCGTCGGCCTCTTCATGATCGGCATGCCCGGCGAGACCCCCGAGATGACCAAGGAGACGGTGGAATTCGCCGTGGACCTGGACGTGGACTTCGCCAAGTTCGCCATCACGGTGCCCTTCCCCGGCAGCAAGCTCTTCAGCGACCGCTGGCAGAAGGACCTCTTCCGGGACGACTGGGAGAACTACACCACCTTCAACCCCGACCCCGACCGCCTGATCTACCACCCCCAGGGCTATGACCCCGAGCACCTGGTCAAGATGCAATCCTGGGCCCTGCGCCGCTTCTATATGCGCCCCAAGCAGATCCGCCGGCAGATGGTGGAGCTGCGGACGATCTCGCCCAAGATGCTGTTGTATGGGTTGTATGGGATGGCGATCTGAGGGCGGATAAGCCTCGCGGGCCCCGTCTCTCCACACCCCGCCGCCATCAGGGTGGTCCGGGCTGGCCTGCTCGTCCAGAAGCGGACACTTTCTGTCCTGGCCACCGCAGACTCGCGGGCTACCCCGTCGCTGTGTTGCATCGGCGATGTCGGGTGTCGCGGAGGACGAATGGAGACGGACGAGACGCTGCTGGCCTATCGAAAGGCGCTGGTGGGGGCCAAGGCGATCCCGCATGCGGACAAGCGACGCCATTCCAGGCAGCACCGGTCCGCCTTGGTGCGGCTCCGGCGCTGGCAGCAGCGGCTGGGCTTCAACCCGCTGGAGGTGGTCAACCCCGACGTCGGTGTCTTCGTTCCAGACCCCGAAGACCGGTTGAAGGCCTGCCGCTTTCGCCAGCAGACCCTGGAGAAGGCGATCAACTATTGCGATCCGTGCAACGGCTTTCTGGAGGAGGACACGCAGGCCGCCTGGGCCGCTGAGAACCTGGAGCGGGGCCTGGTGTCCCGTCGCTATGACTCGAGGAGCAGCTGGGGACCGCGCTATTTTCCGGATCTGCAGAGCCTGGTCGCTTGGGAGTCCATCTTGTCCATCGCAATGGAGGCGATCGGGCGGGTCCGCGGGCTGGACCTGCCCCACGTCGAAGCAGCGATGTTGCGACTGGTGGCGGCCTGCGATGTCGAGAGGGAGCTGGGGCCCACTCCGGCCGTGCTGGCCGAGGCGATGGAGGCCTTTGGCAGCATGCCCCAGACGCAGCTCGACATTCGAAGCCTTCGCGACGAGGCTGCGGCGCGCTGGATGGAGGATTGCCCCGGGGATCCCTGGGTGACCGTGCAGGCGCGCAGCGATGACTTCGACCCCCGGCTTCATCTTCACCGCCTGCGCCCCACCGTTGTGCCCTGAACCGGCTCCCGCCCTCTCCCTCCCGCGGCCTCGCGTCCGACCCTTGACGCCCACCCCTGCCCGGTCCGCGGGGGATAGCGCCACGGACGAGGGGATCGAGGATATCGACAGCCCGGCCCGCCCGGTGCTGGTGCTCTTGGCCAGCGCAGACAGGGTCTTCTATGCCGATCCCTTGTCCCTCACCCTGTCGGTTGGCGCGCCTGGGGCCGCAGTGGCCGGGACGGCGGAGGGCAGCGATCCGCGCAGCAGCCCCAGCGGCGCGCCATCCTCATCGGTCAGCTGACCGATGCGGGCTTGTGGTAGCCGGGTCGGTCAGTCCGCGCGCCTGTCCCGCAGGCGGGCGGCGGCGTCCAGGGCCTCGATCAGGCCCGCAGTGGGCGCGTCGCTGGCGACCCGGGTGGCCGACACCCACATCGCGGTGCGGGCGCGGGTGAGGGCCACATAGAGGGCCTCGATGAGCAGGTTGCCCGACGCGTCGCAGAAGCCATCCACCCCGATCACCGCGACCAGCTCGGCCTCGTAGCCCTTGAAGCTCTGGGGGGTGGTGACGATGACCCGGGCCGCCCGGGGTTGGAAGCGGGACGAGCGGGCGTGATCGGCGGCGATGCCGGCGGCCAGCAGGGCTTGGGTGGCCTCCTCGCAGCGGCGCTTGGTGGGGGCCAGCACGCGGATGTCCTTGGCGGGCACCGCTTCGGCCAGCCAGCCCGTCACCGTGCCCACCAGGGCCGCCAGCTCGGCCTTCCAGGACCAACACAAGCTGACGGTGGGCTGCTGTCCTTGCACCACGCAGAAGTCCGCCCGCCAGCCGCCCTCGGGGCGGAGCACCAGCAGCGGGGGGCCGCTGCGGGGGGAGATCAGCTCGCGCAGATCGGGGTCCTGATCGAGGGGGCGCAGCTGGTGAAGCACGTCCAGGGCGAATTCCATGGCCGGTCGGGTGGCCCGGAAGCTCTCCCGCAGCACCGTCGCCCGGCCCCGCATATCCAAGCCAAACTCGGCCCAACGTGGGGTCGAGCGGCGGTAGACATTCTGGGCGTTGTCGTAGAAGATGCGGACTGGGACCTGGTCTTCGCCCTGGGCGTCCCGGTGGCGGCAGACCAGGGACAGCAGCAGGCCCAGGGTCTCGTGGCCCAGATCCTGGGCCTCGTCGATATAGAGCAGCTCAAAGCGCGGGGGCAGGCCGCAGGGGGCCAGGCGGCGGGCCTGGGCCTCCAGGTCGAAGCGCTCCGACGCGGGGGTCGGGGGCTGACCGGCCTCTGCCCGCAGGCTCTCCAGCAGGCTCGCGATGTGCACCAGGTCGATGCGATCCCAAGGCAGTTCGGCCGTCCGGTCGTCCTGGGTGACCCGCCAGGCTTGGGCCAACAGATCCTTGAGGTGGGGCTCCAGGGCGGTGTTGCCATAGACCACGGTGGCCCGGCGCCCGTGCTCGTGCAGCTCCAGGGCGGCCCAGCGCGCCAGCACGATGGTCTTGCCGCTGCCGGCCACGCCGCGCACCAGGCGGGGGCCCAGATCCCGCAAGCTGCGGTGGACCAGCTGGGCCTGGGCCCGGGTCATGGACCGGCGCGCGGCCCGACTCTGCGCCACCTGGGCGCCCAGGGTGGCGGGATCCGATTCAGCGGTGCGGGCGGCTGCGGGGCCGCCGGGGTCGGTGGGGGCGCTCTCGTAGCCGGGTCCCGGCGCCTCTGCGACCGACAGGGCATCCACGGAATTGGCAAAGAGGGAGCGCTGGGCGCTGGGGTCCTGCTCGATGGAGAAGGCGCCCTCTCGCGACAGGACGCAGGCCTTGAGCCCGGCGCGCAGGCCGTCCAGCCAGGGCTGCCCCAACTCATCGGAGGCCGCCAGGAAGAGCAGCTGAAAGCGCGCGCGAGACAGGGCCACATTGACCAGTCTGCGCCACTCGTCGGCGGGCCAGCCCCCATGGCACACCAGGTCGAAGATCACGACGTCGGCTTCGTTTCCCTGCTGGGCATGCACGGTGCTGGCTGCCCACTGTCCCGCGACGCCGTGGCGCTTGAACAGCTCTCCCGCCAGTCGGGCCTGCCCGCGGTAGGGGCTGATGAAGAGGCCCTGCTGGCGCCTCAGCTCTGGGGTGCGGGTGAAGAGTCGGTCCAGCAGGTCGATGCTGCCGGGGCGGGTCCAGGTGCGCTGGTCGCCGCGCTCTGCCGCAACGCTGGCGCTGTCCATGCCGCTGCATCGGTCCAGCACCATCCAGGCCGCCCGGGGCCAGGCCCGCAGGCGCCCGAAGCTGGCCGGCAAGGGGCGCCTCTCTACGTCGAGGTGATCCTGCAGCCGGCCGCCATACTGGAATCGCGACACCACGGCGCTGATGTCGGGGTGCATGCGCCGCTGGTTCATCAAGGACTGGGTGTTGGGGCTGGCCAGGCGCACGCCCTCCATGGCCGACAGGGCCAGCCAACGCTTGACGTCAGGGGCCATGGAGCGCGTTGCGACACAAATGGGGGAGAGCTGCTTGGGGTCGCCCACCAGCACCACCTGCCGGGCCGCCAGCAGGCCGGCCAGCGCCACGGTCGCCCGGGGCACCAGGCCCGCCTCGTCGATGACCACGGTGGTGAAGGGGGCGCGGCCGTGCAAGTGGAAGAGGTCCATCTCGGGGCTGACGGCGGCCGAGAGCCCCGCGTGCAAGGTGGTGATGACGCAGCGGGGCTGCTCGTCGGTGAGCAGGTCCTTGAGCCGGGGCAGGCCGTTGCGGGCCTGGGCCAGGGCCACGGGCCCGCGCCCGCGCCAGGGAGCTGCGCGCCGTCGAGGGCGGCCTGGGCCTCGGCGAGCAGGTCCATGCGCGCCTCGGGCCGGGGCAGCACGCCCATGGCGCCCCGCTCGCGAAAGGCCCCGACCTGCACCGTGCCCACCCGCAGCACGCCGCCGGGTCGCGGCCCCAGGCGCAGGGCGATCTCGTCGGTGGCGCGGTTGGTGGTGGACAGCACCAGCACCCGCGTATCGGGCTGCTCCAGCAGCCGGGCCACCGCCTCCACCAGGGTGTGGGTCTTGCCCGTGCCCGGCGGCCCCCACACCAGGGCCCAGCCCTGGTCCCAGGCGCGATGACCCGCCCCGCGCCCCTTCTCGGCCTGGACGGTCGGGGCTTCCAGGGCGCGAAGCGTGGCCCCCAGCAGCCGGCCATAGGGTGGGAGCGCGCCGTTGAGCCGCGGGTTGTCCAGCAGGGTGCGCACCGGGGCCAGAAAGTCGATGGGCCGGGCCCGGGCGGCGCCCGGCTGGGGCGGGCCGCCAAAGAGCTCCTGCACCGTCAACCAGCCGTCTTGGATGTCGGCCTCCAGCACCTCCGCCGACCAGGGGATCTCGCCATCCTCCAGGTCACACCAGACCGTCGCCCCGTCCCACTGGGTGAGGCGGTGGCCCTCGGGGCGCAGGGCCACCCGCAGCCGCCACAGGCGTTGAGACGGGTCCAGGCTGCGACATTCTTGGATGTGCAGGTCCACGGCCCGGGTGGTGCTGTGGCGCTCGATGCGAATCGCGCTGCGCACCTGGTCCAGCGCCCTGTCTGCATCAAAGTCACCCTCCAAGTCGCCGGGCAGGCGGCGGGGCCAGCCGGACCGGGCGTCGGGAGTGGGCTTGCTGTCGGACACGGGCGGGATCTCCGGCGCCGAAGCGTAGCGCAAGCTGGGGTCGAATCGGCGCGGCGGCCCTCGGGGGCGGCCGCTTTGGTTCACACTTCGGCGCGTCCTTGCCGCAAGCGGGCCAGGCCCCGGGCCAAGTGCTCTCGGTTGGCTGCCGCCTTCATCCACTGGGGCAGCCGGCTGGTCACCAAGCGATTGTTCCAACCCAAGGCCGGGTCTCGGTGGCGCTCCACGTGGGGGGCCTCCAGGCTTGGGAGGGGTCGGGCGGTGGGCCTCAGCCCGCCTCGAACTCGATGGCGTCCAGGTCGAATTCGCTGAGGTCGAATTGGTCGGGTGGCAGGGGGGGGCGCAAGGGGTCCTGGTCCAGCCGGTCGGCCAGGGCGAGGGCCCGCAAGACGGCGGCGCGGCCCACGGTCGGGGGTTGGCCATCCAGGATCTCGGCGCTGGCTTCCAGCTGGTCGGCCAGGAAGAGGCCCGGCCCCGGCGGCAGGGCCACCGGCAGGCCCTGTACCAGCACCGTGCGGTCCAGGCAGGTGAGGCTGGCCCCTGCAAAGTCCAGCACCATCTCAAAGCGCCGACTCGCGCCCTCCTCCTGCTTGAAATGCAGGTCGATCCGGGCCTCTCCGGTGTAGTGCTCGGGGTTTCCCGGCCAGGACAGCTGGGCCCACAGGCTGTCGGGGTCGCGTTCGAAGACGGCCACGTCATCGGGCGGGCCCAAGGCGTCGAGGATGCGGTGCAGGCGGGCGATATTGGCGTGGGCCAGGCTGAAGATGCCCGTCCGCGGGCGGCTGGTGAAGCGGCAAGATCCGCCCTGGATCTGCCGGCCTCGGGCGTGGTCGCGCACAAAGGCGGCCTGGGGGCCCAGCAGCTCGATGTGTTCCACGTGGAGCACCCGCCCGGCGGCCTCGGCCCGGTCGAAGAGGGCGGCGGCCTGCGCCGCGGAGCCGGCCAGGGGGAACTCGCAGAGCACGTGCTTTCCGGCCTCCAGGGCCGCCGCCACCAGCTCGGGGTGGGTCCTATCCGGGGCGCAGATGGCGACGGCGTCGATGTCGGCTGCCAGCAGGGCCTGCAGGCTGTCCGCCACCGGAAGCCCGACGGCCGCCGGATCACCCCGAAAGCCGAGAACGGGGACGGCGCGCGGATCTTCGGCCATGGCCCGCGCCCGGGCGCGCCCCGCCAGGCCCAGGCCCACGATGCCCCAACGCAGCGCCGCCATCACCAGCCCCGGGTGCGGCTGAGGCGCCGGCGGTCGCGCTTGGTGGGGCGGCCCTCGCCGCGCTCGATCTCAAAGAGCAGGTCTCGCTCCACCTTGGGCTCCTCGGGCGTGTGGTCGATGAAGAGGGCGGCGGCGGCTTCGGCGCTGCCGCGGCGGTCGGCCAGGGCCACCACCTCGTAGTGCTTGCGGCCCGCCGGGCAGAGGATCTCCACCCGGTCGCCGGGGCGCAGCTTCTGGGCGGGCTTGGCCACGCTGTCGTTGATCTTGCAATGGCCGGCGTCGCAGGCCTCGGTGGCCTGGCTGCGGGTCTTGAAGCAGCGGGCCGCCCACAGCCACTTGTCGGCGCGCACCGACCCCGGGCTGTCGGCGTCGTCGCCTTCGTCGTCGCTGCCCTTTCGGCGGGCCATGGCTAGCAGCAGGGCGAGCAGGCCCAGGGCCCCCCCGCCTTGGGGCCCGGCCTGGGCGCAGCCGCAGCCCTCCTTGGCGGTGGGACCTGGGGGGGCGCCGCCGCTGTCGCCTGCCTCCAGGGGCAGGGGTTGCAGGTCCACGACGAAGGCGGGGGCGTCGTTGCCATCGACCGTGTCGCCCCGGATGGGGGTGGCCAGGAAGGGGGCGCCGGGGCTGGTGCTGCCGCCCCGCACCGACCCGGTGCCCGCCGCGCTGCCGGCCACAGACAGCACCAGGTGCAGGGTCTGACCCGCGGGCAGGGGGCCCTGGACGAGGCTGCCGGGCTGGCTGGCCGCGCCCATGCTGGCGTCGGGCAGGGGCACCGGGTCCCCGGGCAGCAGGGCCGCCACCGCATAGCCGGCCGGCTCCAGCACCGCGTCGATGAAGACCTCGTCGTGATGCTCGAAAATGAGCACCAGGTCCCCATCCTGGCCCAGGCCCTCGATGTCGAGGCTGAGCTGGCCGGGGGCGCTCTCGCCGATGTGCAGGCGCGGGATCGACACCTGGAAGGCCCGGTCGGCGTCCAGCCGCCCGCCGCTGCGGCTGAGCCCCGACAAGGCGGGCGCGGGGCTGGCCGAGGCCCGCAGCAGGGCGGCCACCTCGGGGCGCTCAGCTCGGGCAGCACGCCCGGACGAGGGCGGCGACCCCGGCGACGGCGGCGGCGGCATGGCCGCTGTCGCTGGCCTGGGTGGCGGCGGTGGGCTGTCTACCCCCAGGCTGCACAGGTCCACGCCGGGGGCGCCCAGGTCCACCGAGCGTCGGCCGGTGCGGGCGTCGGTCGCCAGGGCGTCGTCGCGGTCCGTGGCGGTCACCACCAGCTGGTGGTCCATGCGCCAGCCCGCCGGGTAGACCGGCGCGCTGTCCAGATCGGGGTTGTCGCAGCCCTCGCCGCAGCTGCCTGCCGCGGCCACCACCAGCAGATCGGCGTCCTCCAGGGCGGCGATGGCCTCTTGCAGGGTGCGGCTGCTGTTGTCTGTGGTCCAGGGCAGCAGGACCACGCCCACGTCGGTCCAGTCCCCGGCCGCCAGCCCGTCGAGGGCCTCGACCGCCGCGGTCATGGACAGGCGGCCGTCGGCGCCGGCGATCTGGGCGAGGTGCAAGCGGGCCTCGGGGGCGAAGCCGGTGCGGGCCACGTCTTCGTTGTCGGCGGCCACCGCAACCCCCGCCGCGAAGCTGCCGTGTTCGGGGCTGGGGCCGCCCGTGACGCTGACGGCCTCTTGCTGGGCCACATGGTCCCAGGACGAGCTGATCCGGCCCGCGAGATCGACGTGGTCGCTGCGAAAGCCGGCGTCCAATACAGCGATGCGGGGGCTGTTGATGCCCCGGGTGCCGGCCCGCGCCCAGGCCCACTCGGCCCGCGCCCGCTCCAGGTCCCAGGGGTCCGGGCAGTCCGCGGTGGCGCGCGGGGGCGGCAGCTCCGCCCCGGCCGAAGCCCCCGCCGCCGGGGCGAAGAAGAGGGCCATCCAGAGGCTGAGCGCGGGGGGGACCAATTTTTGCAACTCCAGGCTGTATCTCAGTTTGCCCCGATTCCCGAATCGGGGCACCTTGGGGGGACACCCCGACCCTGGAGACAGGACCTTGATCAGCGACATCTTCGAAAACAACCGGAAGTGGGTGGCGGCCTGCCTGGCAGAAGACCCCCACTACTTTGACCGCCTCTCCCGCGGCCAGTCCCCCGGCTTCCTCTTCATCGGCTGCGCCGACAGCCGCGTGCCCGCCAACCAGATCATGGGCCTGGAGCCCGGCGATGTCTTCGTGCACCGCAATGTCGCCAACGTGGTGCCCAACACCGACATCAACGTGCACGCCTGCATCCAGTACGCCGTCGATGCCCTGAAGGTGCAGCACATCGTGGTCTGCGGTCATTATGGTTGCGGCGGCGTGAAGGCGGCCATGCAGTCCCAGGACCTCGGCCTGCTCAACAACTGGCTGCGGGAGATCCGGGACGTCTACCGCCTGCACGCCGACGAGCTGGACGCCATCGCCGACGAAGATGCGCGCTACCGGCGCCTGATCGAACTCAATGTGATCGAGCAGTGCGTCAACGTCATCAAGACCTCCTGGGTGCAGCGCCGCTACCGCGCCGAGGGCATGCCCCGGGTGCACGGCTGGGTCTACGACATCCAGAACGGGCTGCTGCGCGACCTCGAGGTGCCCTTCGACAAGATCCTCGACCGCATCCGGCAGATCTACCACCTGGATTGAGCCCGGGTCGGGCCGCTCGGCGGCCGGGGGCGACCGCTGCGGCGGCGCCTTCGACCGCCCGTTCGGCTGCTGGGCCCGCAAATGGGGGCGTCGCGTGAAGGGATCCTCCCCCTGGAGGTCCCATGCGCCCCACCAAGCTCGCCTTCGCGCCCCTGAGCGCCGCCCTGCTGCTAGTTCAGCGAATCGGAAGTCCCGATTCGTTGGACGCGGCCGGCGCATGTGCCGGCCGCCCGGCGGCCTCGCAAGAGGACGCCGTGGGAGCGCCCTTTGGGCGCGGTGCGGGGCAGGGCCCCCGCCTGAATTGGGCTGGTTCAACGGTGCGCTATTTGCGCATTGTTGAACTAGTCGGCCTGCTGCTGGTCGGCCTGCTGCTGGCTCCACGCGCCGTCTCTGCGCTGTGGGCCCCCGATCCCGCCGCCTGGGAGCCGCCCCTGGTCGCGGGCTGGTCGGGTGAGGGCGCCCCCGCAGCCTTCACCGATCTGCGGGCGTTGAACCCGGAATATGACCTGATAGCCCGCACATTTCTGGTGCTGGGGCTGGCCGACCGGGCGCTGGCCGAGCCCGCCCGCCGGGCCGCAACCCTGGGCGTGGTGGACGCCATCGTGGACGACACCCTGGCGGCCGAGGCCGCGAGCGACCCGCGCCACTGGCTGCTGTCTTATGCCGACGCCCAGGCCTGGCGGGGCACGGGGCGCAGCCTCTTCGTGGACGGGGAGGTGCTGGTGATGCTGGGCGCCCGGCGCATCCTGGCCGATGACCGGCCCGAGCTGAAGCGCGAGATGGACCAGCGGGCGGCCTGGGTGGTGGCCGCCTTCGGCTCGGCGCCCCTGGCCCCCCTGGCCGAGTCCTATCCCGACGAGGGCTGGCTCTTCTGCCATGGCATGGCCCTGGTGGGGCTGCGCATGCAGGAGCTGCTGGATGGTGCGGACCACAGCGCCGCCCGGCGGGCCTTCGTGCAGGTGGCCCGACAGCGGCTGGTCGATGGGCAGACGGGGCTGCTGATCAGCTCTTTCGACATGGACGGGCGCAGCCTCGATGGCCCGGAGGGCTCGTCGCTGTGGTTCGCTGTGGTCGCCTTGCGCCTGGTCGATCCCGCGCTGGCCGACGCCCAATACGCCCTGGCGCGGCAGCACCTGGGCCGAAGCCTGCTGGGGCTGGGCTACTCCCGGGAGTGGCCCGCGGGGGTGGCCTCCTTCGAAGATGTGGACAGCGGGCCCATCGTGCCCCTGCTAGAGGCCAGCGCGAGCGCCTCGGGCCTGGCCCTCGCGGCCTCCCGGGCCTTTGGGGACGAGACCTGGAATGGCGAGCTGGTCGCGGCCTTGGGGGCGGCAGAGCTGATCCTCGCCCTGGACCCCCGGCTGGCCCGCATCGCCGACAACGCCGTGGGGCGGGCCGTCCTGCTCTGGGGCCAGTCCTTTGGGCCCCTCTGGCAGCGGCTGGCCCTGGATCGGCCCCTCGCCGACGCCGGGCCCACCGGCAATTGAGGGCTATGGAAATTTCTGGAGTGGAAATTTCCAGCCACTGGGCAATTTAGCGAATTTCCATGCCGACGGCGGCCTTCGGGGCTGCCGATATAAACGCCGTTGAAAGCGACTTATTCTGCGAGCGCCCTTTGGGTGCCCAGCGATCGGGCCTGCTGGCATCCAATTTGCATTGCATCGGGGTGGACTTGGACGCGGTGCGCCATTGCCCCGCCCTTCTCCCCTCTTGGATTTGGGGTGCGCTTGTTGAGCCCTCTGCGCCCGGGGCGCCTTGGTTGACCCTCTTGGGATCGTTCGCAACACTGTGCAGCCGGTCGGTACCCGAAGCCCTCTCGGGCTGACCGGCTGCATTTTGTTGGGAGCGCGCCGCGCGGGCGCTGGCCGGGGTCTTCTGGCCGGGGTGTTCTGGCCGGGGTGTTAGAGCCCTGCCCCAAAGAAGAGGTCCACCGCGCCGGCGCTGTCGCCGCCGATGTCGTTGCCGGGTGAGCCCGCCGCGATGTCGTCGAAGCCGTCGCCTTGCAGGTCGCCCACCATGCGCACGGCGCGTCCGGCCTCTTCGCGGCTGCCGCGGCCTTCCAAGAAGGCGTCGGCCAGCCGCAGCTCGTAGCTGCCCGACACCGGCCCGTAGTGGATGTAGACCATGCCCGCGTCGCGTCCAGCCTGCTCGTGGCCGGGGCTGGCAATGATGAGATCGGGTGAGCCATCGGCGTTCAAGTCGCCGCCGCCGTCCACGTCCGTGCCGGTGCCATCGTTGACATATTCGCCCAGGAAGCTGGCCCAGGCGATGTCGGAGACCAGGGGGCTGCCGGTGATGGGACCGGCCAGCAGGAAGGCGGCGCCCTCGTTGCGACTGCTCACGTCCACACCCGGCGCGCCCACCAGCACGTCATCGTAGCCATCGCCCGTCAGGTCGCCGACCCCGGCCAGGCTCGCACCGAAGAGGTCTTCGCTCAGGTCGCCATCCACATAGCCATCGGCGTCGGCCAGGGCGCCGAAGCTGGCGCTGTAGTTGCTCAGCAGCCAGACCCGGCCGGTACCGCCCCGGGACTCTGCCCCCACGGCGAGGTCGGTCAGCCCGTCGCCGTCCAGGTCGCCCACCGCGCCCAAGGCCGACAGGCTGTAGCCCGCGCCCGTGATGCGCTGGCCCACCAGGGCCACGGATTGGCGGCTGGTGATTGGGCCCTGCACCACGAAGACGTCGCCGCTGTCATAGGCGCCCACCAGCAGGTCGGCGATGCCGTCGCCGCTGACATCGGGCAGGGGGGCCATCAGCCCGGCCTGGTCGCCCAGGGGGCCATCCAGCCGGCCCG
>JAGYJW010000036.1 GCA_018401435.1 Deltaproteobacteria bacterium
GTGCCGGGGCTGCCCGGCGCCCATCAGTCCTGCCCCTGGGCCTTGGCGTCCTTCTCGGCCTGGGCCTGATCCAGCCGCACCTGCACCACATCGATGCGCTCGATGCGGTCGTCGCTGGTGAGGAAGATCACGCCCTTGTGCACGGCGAATCGGGGCCGTTGGATGGGCCGCTCGATCACCTTGGTCTTCTGCTCCAACTTGCCGGGCTTCTTGAAGCGGAAGGCCCAGCCGGTGTCGGTGAGCACCCACAGACGCTTCTCCTCGTCCATCGCGAGGTCCATGTCTTCAAAGCCCTGGCCGAGGATGTCGCTGCCGATCACCTTGCCATAGCGAAAGCCGTCGGCCGCGTTGAAGGCGATGACCTCGTCGCCAAAGGCCAGCAGCAGGCGGCCCTTGGCGTCAATCTCTGCGGCATTGGGCGTGCCATCCTTGATCTCGAAGCGGCCGACCTCTTCGGAGTCCAAGGTGTAGACCACGGCCTGCTCTTCGATGATGGCGATGAGGTGCCCGCTCTTGGGGTCATATTCCAGGTAGGCCGACCCCCCGATGCCCGGCACCGCCGCCAGCTTGGTCTCGACCTTCCAGCCGATGACCGGGCGGCCGTCCCCGTCAAAGACCTGGATGCGCCCGAGGGCGTCCAGGGCGGCAAAACCATCGGAGAGCTTGCCCGGGATGATCTCGACATCCACGGGATTGGTCCACTGGCCGGCCTCTTCGCCCGATGCCGAGCCCGAGACATACCACTTGCGGCCCTTCTGGAACCAGGCGGCGGAGATGTCGGGGGGCGGACCCCAGACCTTCTCGGGCTTGCCTTCTTCGGACCACTTCTGGACGCGGTTGTTGCCGGTGTCGGCCACCCAGACGCCGCCATAGCGATCGGCCTCGATGGCGAGGGGCTCGCCCAGGCCCTTGAGCTGGCCCGGCGCCCAGCCCGGCGCCCCCCAGTAGCCGACGTTGCGGCTGGGCCCACCCTTGAGCTCCTGGTAGGCGTAGAAGCGCTCGACGAGGTCCTTCAGCTCGGCCTGGTCGCGGTCCATGGCCCGCAAGGCGGCGAGCTCGAGGGCGGGGATGCCGTTGGGGTCGAGCAGCTTGCGGATGGCCTTCTGGGCGCGGGCGCCGGAGCGCACGGCCTGGGCGCGGTAGCCGGCAGGCACCAGCTTCTGGATATAGGGCCGCAGGAATTCCGGCCCATCGGCCACCGAGTCCGAGATCAAGGCCAGGGCGTCGGAGTCGCCGAACTCGGCGCTCTTGTGGCGCGCATAGGCCTCGTCGATGGAGGCGTTGTAGACCTCGGCCCGCTTGCCCGCGTCGGCGCTGGCCATCCACTGGTCGAGCTTCGTGGCCAGACTGTTGTCGGGGTAGTTGACCGCGATCTCGGCGATGCCGAGGTCCTGGAAGACGATGCCCTCGTAGACATCGACCACCTCGACGCGGATCTTGCGGCCTGTGCGCCCCACCTTGGCGTCAAAGCGCTGAATCTCGTCCTGAACGCGCTGGTCGCCGCCCACCACCTCGCCGTCCACCACCACGCGCAGGGTGCGGGGGCGGGCATATTCGCGGTAGCTCTTGGCACCCTCGGAGAGGTTGCCCGGCCAGATGGACAGGGTGTCGATCTGCACGGCCTTGCCCAGGTCCAGCTCGACCCACTGGCCCTCGCCCGAGCCCATCTCGCCCTCGGCCCAGCCCGACTTGAGCAGGCCGTCAAAGGCGAGGTCGGCGCTGGCCTTTCCGTCGGCGTTGCTGAGCACGCTGGAGGCGGAGCTGCCGGCAGCCAGGGCCGCCGTGCTGAGGGCGAAGAGCAGGACGTTGAGCATCTGGTTCTCCCGATCGGTGGCCACCTGGGGCCGCTTGGCCCGCTCTGGCGCGAAGCCCTTGAAGGCCCGTGATAGCTGGTCACAGCGGAAATCTCCAGACTTCCGACAAGACCTGGACAAGCGGAGCGACCATGCCCGGCTGGGCCCTCCTTGCAACCCTCGGCGGTGCGACTGCATTCGCCACGCCGGTCCGCGCGGACCTCCACCTGGACACCCCCAGCCAGCTGCTGGCGCAGAACCTGCCCCTGGACGCGCCCACCGGGCTGGAAGCGGGCCTGGTGCAGCTGCGGGCCGGGGGCACCAACCTCGCCGTCATGGTGCTCTGGCCTCCGCGAAAGGCCGACCACAAGGCCCACAGCTTCGCCCTGCTCGACCGGCTGGACCAGGAGATCGGCCGCATCGACGGCGTCGAAAAGGCGCTTCACCCCAGCGGCGCCCGCGCGTTGATCGAGGCCGGCAATACCGCCGTCCTGATCAGCCTGGAGGGTGCCCATGGCCTGGGAGATGGGCCATGGGAGCCCGTTTTCGACGAGCTGCACCGAAGGGGTCTGCGGGTGTTGGGCCTCAGCTGGAGCTTCAGCAACCGCTTTGCCGGCAGCAGCGGCGATCAGGGGGGGGGCCTGACCGACGCGGGCCGCGCCCTGGTGCAGAGGGCCCAAGGGGCCGGCGTGCTGATCGATCTCAGCCATGCCAGCCGCCAGACCACCCTGGAGGTCTGCCAGGCGACCCCGGTGCCGGTGATCGCCTCGCACTCCAACGCCTTTCGCCAGCGGGGGCACGCGCGGAACCTGACGGACGAGGAGATCCGCTGCATCGCCGAGAAGGGGGGCGTGATTGGCCTCAACTTCCATGCGCCCTTTGTGGGCCTGGGGGCGGATGTGGCCCAGGTGGCCGACCAGGCCGACGCCCTGGCCCAGGTCGGGGGCCATGGCGTGGTCGCGCTGGGCAGCGACTTTGACGGCTTCATCCAGACCCCGAAGGGCCTCGAAGACGCCAGCAAGCTGGGGGCGCTGTGGGCGGAGCTGGCCCGGCGGGGCTGGACCGAGGCGCAGCTGGAGGGCCTGCGCGGGGAGAACTTCATGCGGGCCTGGACCCGGGCCTGGGAGGGTCGGCAAGGCGCGCGCTGAGCGGCCTCAGCGGGCCTTGGGGTCGGCCTTGGGTCCGCGCGCCTTGGAAGGCGGCGCGCGGCGGCGCTGGAGGGCCGCGAGGCGGGCCTCGGCGGCTTCCGCCCGGGCGAGGGCCGCGGCCTCGGCTGCCCGCCGCTGGCTCAACTCCGCCTCCAAGGCCGCCAGGCGCTCGCCCAGGGCCTGGCACCGCGCCTCGGCCGCCTCCAAGCGGGGCGACAGGGCGGCCAGGCGCGCCTCCTGGCCGACCACCCGCTGCCGAAGTGCGGCCTGGGCCTCCGGGCCGCACCAGCCCTCTTCCTGCAGCAGGGCGTCGATCTGCTCGCGAATGGGGGTTTGCAAGGCCCGATCCAGCAGGGCGCTGGCCTGGGCCCACAGGAAGGCGCGGCCTGCCACGGTCAGCCCCCGGCCTGGGGCGCGAAGGTCGCGTAGTCCCCCGAGACCAGCGGCTGGGGGCGGGCCTCGGCCTGGTGAAGGTCCAGCACCTCGATGCGGGCGGATTCTCGGCCCGACCAGGGGCCATCGGGGGCACCCGGCCAGGTGGCGTAGATCAGCCAGCGCCCGTCCCCCGACACCAGCGGGTGGCTCTGGGCGAACTGCTCGAAGAAGTGCAGGTGGAACATCATGGCGCGGGTGGGCCGAAAGGCACAAAGAACCTCGATCTCGGGCTGACCGAAGCGCTGGCGCTTCCACCACAGGCAGCGGCGCTCGGCGTCGCCGCTGGCCCAGATCAGCCCGCTGCCGTCCGGCAACCAGAAGAAGGCCACGCAGTCGTCGTCCACGACCTTGACCGGAGGCTGGCCACCGGCCACAGCCACCTGGAAGAGGCCCTGGTAGGGGCCGCGGTCGGCGCTGGCCTGCCCATAGACGATGCTGCTGCCGTCGGGCGACGGCAAGAAGGCGACCAGGCCCGCCAGCTCGACGAGGTGGACGGGCTCTGCGCCATCGGCGTCCATGGCGCAGAGCACCGAGGCCCCGGCGCCCTGCGAGAAGGCGACCACCACCCGATCGCCCAGGGCCATGGGCGCGCAGAAGGTGCCCGGACTGCCGGGCAGGGCCACGTCCTCGGCGCTGCCCAAGGCGTCGCGAATCACCAGCCGACCGCCCGAGGGCCCGCCGGCGTGCAGCACCAGTCGGCTGTTGTCGGGCATCCACGAGAAGAAGAGAGGCGGCCCCTCGTCCAGCAGGCTGCAGCCGCCCACCTGGTCGGTGCGACCCACCCACAGCTCCAGCTGGTCCTCCCGCTGGGTCAACAGGGCCACCGCGCGACCGTCCGGGCTGAAGCGCGCATAGAGCGGCGCGCCCTCGTCCAGGCGCATCAGCTCGCGCTCCTCCAGTCCGTCCACCTCCAGCACCGAGGCGCTCAGCTCGGAGGGGCCCTCGCCCTGACCGGGTGACCGAAAACAGGCCAACCACCGCCCATCCGGTGACAGGGTGGGCCAGGCGCAGGAGTCCTCGCCAATCATTCCCCCCCAGGAGGACAAGGGGCCTGGAACCTGGGGAAAGGTGAGCTGACGTCGCCCGGTGCCATCCACCCGGGCGAGGTGGATCTGCCGATCGCGGCCCACAAAGGCGAAGCGCGGCAACCCGTGAGCCGGCAGCGCGGCGGATGGGTCGGCCCCCCCGGTCAAATGCCCACCAGCCGCAAGAGCACCCAGCACTGCACCGCCAGCGCCACCAGGGGCACGGCCAGGGCCACCCGTGGCGCGGGCCGCAGGCCCAGGGTCGCGTCCCGATCGCGCTCCAGCTCCTCTTCGATCTCGTCGGCCAGCGCGGGCGGCAAGGTGACGCCGGGCACGGCCCGGGCCTTGAGCGCGTGGGCCATCGCCGTGTCGTGGTTGGCGCCAAAAGAGGCCAGCGACAGCCCAGTGCCAAAGAGGGCCAGCATGACCGTGGTGAAGGGCCCGCCAGCGACGCCCTGCACCACCGCGCCCAACAGCAGGGAGGCGCCGCAGAGCAGCAGGGGAAGGCCCGTCCAACGCCACTTCGCGTGCAGTTGGGCCTTCTGGATGTCGCGGGCGGCCGCGGCGGCGGCACCGGCGTCGCGCATGGCGGCACTCCGGGAAAGGAGCAGAGGATAGCGCCTGGGGGGCAGCGGGGGAAGCGCGCGCCCAAAGCCGGCCCGGCGCCCCGACGCGGGGCCCCCAAGAGGCCGCCGGGCCGCTTGACAGGCCCCCTTCCCTCTTCTAAGTGTGCGGGCCGCGATGTGCGCCCCTCTCCCAACCCAGGGGAAGATTCCCCTCGGAGGCCAAGCCTGATGCCTGCCCGCGACTACCTCTTTACGTCTGAGTCGGTCTCCGAGGGTCACCCCGACAAGATGTGCGACCAGATCTCGGACGCCATCCTCGACGCCCACCTCGCCGGCGACCACCGCGCCCGTGTGGCCTGCGAGACCCTGGTCAAGACCGGCTTCGTGGTAGTCGCAGGCGAGATCACCAGCGGCGCACACGTCGACTACCAGCGCATCGTCCGCCAGACCGTCACCGAAATTGGCTACGACGACAGCCAGAAGGGCTTTGACGGCAACACCTGCGGCATCATGGTCGCCATCGAGCAGCAGAGCCCCGACATCAGCCAGGGCGTCACCGAGGGCCAGGGCCTGCACGCCGAACAGGGTGCGGGCGACCAGGGCATGATGTTCGGCTACGCCTGCGACGAGACCCCCGAGCTGATGCCCATGAGCATCAGCTACAGCCACAAGCTGCTCGAGCACTTCGCCCGGGTCCGCAAGAACGGCGAGATCGGCTGGGCCCGCCCCGACAGCAAGAGCCAGGTCACCATCGAGTACCGCGACGGCAAGCCCCTTCGCGTGCACACGGTCGTCATCTCCACCCAGCACGACCCCGACGTCACGCTGGACGAGATCCGCGAGACCGTGGTGGAGCGGGTCATCCGCCCGGTGATCCCCGCCGAGCTGCTTGACAAGGACACCATCTTCCACGTCAACCCCACCGGCCGCTTCGTGGTGGGCGGCCCCATGGGCGACTGCGGGCTCACCGGCCGCAAGATCATCGTGGACACCTATGGCGGCTGGGGCGCCCACGGCGGCGGCGCCTTCTCGGGCAAGGACCCCAGCAAGGTGGACCGGTCGGCGGCCTACCTGGGCCGCTACATCGCCAAGAACATCGTGGCGGCCGGCTATGCCACCCGCTGCCTGGTGCAGCTGGCCTATGCCATCGGCGTGGCCGAGCCGGTCAGCGCCATGGTGGACACCTTTGGAACCGGCGAGGTCGCCGACGAGAAGCTCGCCCGCGCCGTGCGCGAGCTCTTCCCCTGCAAGCCCGCCGATCTGGTGCGCCAGCTGGACCTGCTGCGGCCGATCTACCAGCGCACCGCGGCCTATGGCCACTTTGGCCGCGACGACCAGGGCTTCACCTGGGAGCGCACCGACCACGTCCAGGCCTTGCGCGACTACTTCGGCGCCTGAGCCCCCGGGCAGCGCCAATAGGAGAAGCGCCGCAGGGGTCGGCCGCGCCGCGTCACGGTGCGGCCCCCCGCGGGCTGACAGCCGCCGCCTAGGTTCTGAGCCTGCCCCAGGGGGTAGCGGTCGGTCTCCACCAGAATGGAGTCCCAGCCCTCATCTCCAGCGAATTGCCGCCAGAGGTCGAACTGGTCCGGGCGCCCCCCCACCCGGCTGACCACGGCGTCGCTGTGGCGCAGGGCGTATGCGGCCTGGGATGCCAGCTGGTAGCGGCCGGCGAGGATCCGGGTGCGATCGGGACGGTCCGAGGTCGCGCGCAGGGCCTCGAGGTCGGCCCCCACCTCCTCCCAGCCCAGGGTGTCCACCGTGGGGTCTGCCGCCGCGGGCAGGGGCAGGATCCCGCTGAGGGCCTGCAGGTGGAGAAGGGCCGTGAGCAGCGCGCTGCCCGCGACCAGCACGGCCCCCAGCCGCGGCCGCTGTTGGCACCAGCCCGCCGCCCAGGGCACAGCCACCAGGGCCGCTGGGGCCAGCCAGTGGGCTTGGGGGCGAATCCAGGGCGCCGCCGCCGCAAAGAGCAGCACCGTGGGCAAGGCGAGGGCGCCGGCCAGGCCGCCCAGGCTCCGCTGGCGCAGCCCCTGCCCCAAGCCCGCGACCAGCGGGGCCGCCGCGGGCCCCAGCAGCAGCAGCATGCCACCCAAGAGCGTCGCCTCACCGGCCCAGAAACCCGGCGCGCCCCCGGGGCGACCCCGCAGGTGGAAGGCCGCGGAGATGAAGCCGTGCTGCCCATTCCAGACGAGAACCGGCAGCCAGCAGACCAGGGCCAGCGCCCCCCCCAGCCAGGGCCAGGGGCCCCGCAGCTGCCGGCGGCCCACGGCGCTGCACCCAAGCCCCAGACCAAGGCCCAGCACCAGCAGCACGGCGGTGTGCTTGGCCTCCAGTCCCAGGCCACACAGCAGGCCCGCCCCCAGCCACAGGCGGGGCCGATCCAGCTGCAGGGCCGCCGCGGCCAGGGCCATGGCGCCGGCCCAGGCCAGCAGGAGCAGGGCGTCCGGGGCGGCAAAGACCCAGGCCAGGGCAAAGAGCGGGCAAGCCTGAAGCAACAGCAGGGCCCAGAGCAGGGCTGGGCCCACCGGCCGCCCCTGCTCTTGGGCCAGGGCCGCCGACAGGGCCGCCATCGGCAGGGCCACCAGCAGCCCGCAGAGCACGCTGGGCAGGCGCACCCCCAGGCTCCCCTCCCCCACCACCGCGATTGCGGCCGCGATGGCCCAGGCCACCCCGCCGGGGTGGTCGAAATAGGACAGGTCCAGCCGCCGCGACCAGGCCCAGTAATAGGCCTCGTCGTCCCCCAGGCCCACCTGGGCTGCCAGCCGCAGCCGCAGCAGGCTGAGGGCCAAGGTGGCGATCAGCCCCCCCGCCAGGGCGCGCACCGCGGAGATCAACCCAGGTCGAAGAGGGTCGCGTAGATCCATGCGACCGGCGCCGTGAAGAGCAAGGCGTCCACCCGGTCCAGCAGGCCGCCATGGCCCGGCATGATCGACCCGGAGTCCTTCACGCCGAAGCTGCGCTTGAGCATGGACTCGACCAGATCACCGGTGATGCCCACCGCGTCCACCAGGATGGCCAGCAGCACGCAATGGAGCCAGGGCAGGCCCGGCAGGCCGAGGGTCTTGACCACGCCCGCCCCAAGGATCGCAGCGACCATGCCGCCGGCAGCCCCCTCCCAGGTCTTCTTGGGGCTCACCCGCTCAAAGAGCTTGTGCCGCCCAAAGGCCCGCCCCGCAAAATAGGCGCCCGTGTCGCCGGCCCAGGTGATGGTGAGCAGCAAGGCGATCCAGGTGCGGCCGCTCTCGAACTCACAGATCCATGGGATGAAGGCCAACAAAACTGGGATGTAGACCAGGCCGGCCACCAGGCGCAGGCCCAGGGTGGCGGCCTGGGTGGTATCGGGCACCCGCAGCATCGCATAGACCATCAGGCCCACGGTGCCAGCGGCCAGGGCCGGGGTCACCAGGGCGGCATCCCCCCAGACCATCATGCCAAAGACCAGGCCACCGGCGGCCAACAAGGCCACCAGCCCCTCGAGTCCCAGGCTGGGGGCGGCCATGCGGCGGTACTCGTCCAGGCAGATCACCAGCACGATGGCCACGATGATCTGCACCGCCGGCAGCCCGAACCAGGCGATGGCGGGCACCACCATCAGCAGACCCACCACCGCCGCCAGCACGCGCTGCATCATGGGCGGGCCTCCTTGATCTGTTCGCCGGTCTTTCCAAAGCGGCGTTCGCGGCGGGCAAAGTCGGAGAGGGCCGCGTCCAGGTGGGCCTCGCGGAAGTCCGGCCAGAGCACGTCGGTGACGTGAAGCTCGGCATAGGCGATCTGCCAGAGCAGGAAATTGCTGATGCGAAGCTCGCCGCTGGTGCGAATCAGCAGCTCGGGATCGGGCAGCCCGGCGGTGTAGAGGTGCCGGTCTACGCAGGCCTCGTCGATGGCATCGGGCGACAGGCGCCCGGCCTGCACCTCGCGCGCGATGGCCTGCATGGCATCGACGATCTCGGCCCGAGAGCCGTAGCTGAGGGCCAGGTTGAGCACCATGCCGGTGTTGTCGCGGCTCTCGCGGATGAGGGCCCGCAGCGGGGTGCGCACCAGCACCGGCAGCCGGTCAATCTGGCCGATGGCCTGCAGGCGGATGCCCTGGTCGAGGATCTCCCGGCGCTCCTGGAGCACATATTGGCGCAACAGGGTCATCAGCGCGCCCACCTCGTGGGCGGGGCGGCGCCAATTCTCGGTGGAGAAGCTGTAGAGGGTCAGGGCCTCGATGCCCTTGCGGCGGCAGGCGCGCACCACCACCCGGACGCTCTCGGCGCCGGCCTGGTGGCCGGCCTCGCGCTCGGCACCGCGGGCCTTGGCCCACCGCCCATTGCCATCCATGATGATGGCCAGGTGGCGAGGCAGGCGCGCGCTGTGGGCAGGGTCGGTCATGGAGGACGGGATCGAGCCGAGGGCTCAGACCTCGAGGATCTCCTTCTCCTTGCCGGAGGCGACCTCATCGAGGGCCTTCGACGCGCTGTCGGTGGCGGCCTGCACCACGTCATTGAGCCGCTTCAGCTCGTCCTCGGAGATCTCCTTCTCGCTCTCCATCTCCTTGAAGATGTCGAGGTACTCGCGGCGCACCGACCGGGCGCGGACCTTGGCGTCCTCGAGCAGCTTGCGGATGGACTTCACCATGTCGCGGCGCCGCTCCTCGGTCAGGGCGGGCACGGGCACATGAATCACCTGCCCGTCGTTGCTGGGGTTGAGGCCCAGGCCCGCGGCGAGGATGCCCTTCTCGATGTCGGAGATGGTGCCCTTGTCCCAGGGGTTGAGGATCAGCAGGCGGGCGTCGGGGGCGCTGATCGTGGCCAGCTGGTTGATGGGCATGCGGCTGCCATAGGCGCTCACATCCACCGACACATTTTCCAGCAGGCGGGGGCTGGCCCGTCCCGTGCGAATGGAGATCAGCTCGCGCTTGTAGGCCTCTTCCACCTTGGTGAAATCTGCAGCCATCGCGTCCAGGTATTCGCTACTCATCTCGCTCCTCTCCCCGGGGCTGGGCCGCAGGCGGGGGTCAGTGTTCGCGCCGCTGGTCGGGGAGAACCCGCGTACCCAGGGCTTCACCGCAGACGACCCGGCGAATGGTGCCGGGCTCCATCACGCTGAAGACGACGATGGGGATCGCATTCTCCATGCAGAGGCTGATGGCCGTGGAGTCCATCACCCGCAGGCCGCGCTGCAGCACATCCATGTGGTGGATGACATCGAAGCGTACCGCATCTGCGTGCTTTTGCGGGTCCCGATCGTAGACGCCGTCGACCTTGGTGGCCTTGAGGATGACCTCGGCGTGAATCTCGGCCGCCCGCAGCGCAGCCGCGGTATCGGTGGAGAAGTAGGGGTTGCCCGTACCGCCGCCAAAGATGACCACGCGCCCCTTTTCGAGGTGGCGGATGGCGCGACGGCGGATGTAGGGTTCCGCCACCTGGTCCATGGCGATGGCGGTCATCACCCGGGTGAAGCAGCCGAGCTGCTCCAGCGCATCTTGCAGGGCGAGGGCGTTGATCACGGTGCCCATCATGCCCATATAGTCGGCGTGGGCACGGTCCATGCCCTTGCTGGCGCTGGTGGCGCCCCGCAGGATGTTGCCGCCGCCGATGACGACGGCCACCTCCACCCCCATGTCGCTCAGCTCCTGAATCTCCCGAGCGTAGCGCTGGATGGTCCCAGGTTCGATGCCGTAGCCCTGATCCCCGGCGAGCATCTCGCCGGACATCTTGAGCAGAACACGTTTGTAGCTGGGACCGTCGGTCATGGGGCCACCGGTTGGGGGTGGAGGCGCGGTCCGGTCAGGCTCAGGCCTGGCCGGAGGCCATCTTCGCAACCTCCTCGGCGAGGTTGTCCTGCTTCTTTTCGAGGCCCTCACCCAGCACGAAGCGGGCGAAGCGGCGCACCTTGATATTCTCGCCCATGGTGGCCACGGCGCCGTCGATGACCTCCTTGATGGTCTTCGAGTCGTCCTTGACGAACTTCTGCTCGAGCAGGCAGACGTCCTCGTACCACTTGGAGATGCGGCCCTCGACGATCTTTTCGGCGATGTTGGCGGGCTTGCCTTCTTCCATCACGCGGGCGATCTGCACGGCCTTCTCGTGGGCGCGGGCCTCGGGGGCCACGTCTTCCACCGACACGAACTCGGGGGCGGCCGCCGCGATGTGCATCGCGATATCCTTCACCAGGGCCTGGAACTGGTCGGTCTTGGCGACGAAGTCCGTCTCGCAGTTGACCTCGACCAGGACGCCGATGCGGCCGCCGGCGTGGATATAGCTCTCGCAGACGCCTTCGGTGGCGACGCGGCCGGCCTTCTTGGCGGCCTTGGCGATGCCCTTGGTGCGCAGCCAGTCGATGGCGCCTTCGATGGTGCCGTCGGACTCAGCCAGGGCCTTCTTGCAGTCCAGGATTCCGGCGCCGGTGCGCTCGCGCAGGGCCTTGATGTCAGATGCAGACATGGATGTGCTCCTCAGCGCTTCGACCTGCGCCGCCAGCCCGCGGGCAGCGGGTGGCGGCGGCGGCGAAGCAGGGGTTTTTTGTTGGGAGAGGTCCGGGAAGCGGATCAGTCCTGCTGGGCGGCCTCGCCACCCTTGCGGATGATCTCGACATCGCCGACGTCGGCCTGGGACACCACAGCGTCGCCGAGGCTCTCGCGGCTGAGGTTGCCGCCGTCGAGGACGGCGTCCGCGATGGCCGTGGTGAAGAGCCGGATGCTCTTGATGGCGTCGTCGTTACCCGGGATCACGTGGGCGATGCCGTCGGGGTCGCAGTTGGTGTCGCAGAGGGCGACGACCGGGATGCCGAGCTTCATGGCCTCGCGCACGGCGATGTGCTCGCGCTTGGGGTCCACCACGAACATGACGCCGGGGGTGGACTTGGTGTTCTTGATGCCGCCCAGCGACCGGTCCATCTTTTCGATGCGGCGGCTGATGTCGAGGGCCTCCTTCTTGGTGAGGAGGTCCAGACGGCCGTCGTCCCGAGCGCGCTCGAGGTTGACGAGGCGGTCGATGGAGCGCTTCACGGTCTGGAAGTTGGTGAGGGTGCCGCCCAGCCAGCGGTTGTTCACGTAGAACATCCCGCAGCGCTCGGCCTGCTCCTGCACGATCTCCTGGGCGGAGCGCTTGGTGCCGACGAAGAGGACCGTGCCGCCGCGGGAGACCGTGTGGGTCACGAAGCGGGTGGCCGCGATGAGCGACCGGGCGGTCTTCTGGAGGTCGATGATGTGGATCCCGTTGCGGTCGCCGTAGATATACGGCTTCATCTTGGGGTTCCACAGGCGGGTCTGGTGACCGAAGTGCACGCCGGCTTCGAGCAGGTCGCGCAGAGACACGTTGACGTTGGACATGGTGGGGGCTCCGGGGTCACGCTGGACCCGTTCGGGTTGGTTCGTCCGTCGGCGTGCCTCCCAACCCCGTGCATGTCTGCAGTGGGGCACCACCGGGAGAGCGCGTGGCTCCGACGTGAGAAGTCTTCACCTTGGGTGAAGCTGCCGCCGGTTAGCCCGGGCCGCCTTGTCGGGCAAGGCGGGGGGCGCGCCGGCGGGAGGGGATCAAGCGGTCTGGGTGGAGCTGCTGTCCTCGCCGACATCGAGGTCGGGACCGCCCTCTCCATTGATGGGGGCGGCGGACTCGGCCTCGGCCTCGGGGTCATGCACCCGGTAGCAGCACTTCTTGAACTTCTGACCGCTGCCGCAGGGGCAGGGGTCGTTGCGCTTGAGGCCGTTGGCCAGCGCGTAGCGCCGGGCCGGGATGCCCTGCTCGGGGGTGGCGGGGCTGGCCGGGGCTGAGGCGCCTGCCTGGCGCTGGGCGGCCTGGGCGGCGAGGCGGCGCTGGACCTCCTCGAGGGTCAAGGGGGGCGGCGCGGCCGGTGCAGGGGCGGGCGCAGGAGCGGGCCCGTCGTCCACCGAGAGCTGCTGGGCGAGGTTCTGGGCTGCCCGCTTGCTCACCTCGGGCACCGGCTCGTCCTCCTGGACCTCCATGCGCAGGATGCGGGCAACCACGGCCTCGTCCCGCACAGAGTTCATCATGCGGAAGATGTCGGTGCCCTCGCGCTTGTACTCCAGCAGGGGGTTGCGCTGGCCATAGCCCCGCAGGCCGATGCCATCGCGCAGGCGGTCCATCGCCAGCAGGTGGTCCTTCCAGTGCTGGTCGGTGAACTGCAGGAGCAGCATGCGCTCGACCTGGCGCAGGTGGTCGGCGCCAAAGCGGCCCTCCTGGGCCTCATAGAGCGCGACCACCTCCTCATTCATCCGGCCGCGAATCTCGGCATAGGCCATGTCGCGGATCTCGTCGTCGCCTTCTTCCCAGTCCAGGCCGAAGATGCGCTTCATGCGCTCCCGCAGGCCCTCGATATCCCAGGATTCCGGGTGGGAGCCCTCGACGATGCACTCGTCCATCACGTCGTCGACGAGGTGCTCGATGGCGTCCACCACCATCTCGCGGATGCCGTCGCCTTCCAGGGCCCGGCGCCGCATATCGTAGATGCTGCGGCGCTGCAGGTTCATGACGTCGTCGTATTCGAGCAGGTTCTTCCGGATGTTGAAGTTGTGGCCTTCCACCTTCTTCTGGGCATTTTCGATGGAGCGGTTGATCCAGCGGTGCTCGATGGGCTCGTCGTCTTCCAGGCCCATCTTCTCCATCCAGCCCACCAGCTTTTCGCCCTGGAAGATGCGCAGCAGGTCGTCTTCGAGGGCCATGTAGAAGCGGCTGGAGCCGGGGTCGCCCTGGCGGCCCGAGCGGCCCCGAAGCTGGTTGTCGATGCGGCGCGACTCGTGGCGCTCGGTGCCGATGATGTGCAGGCCGCCAGCGGCGAGCACCTCGGCCTTCTCGGCCTCGGTCTGCTCGCGAAAGCGGGCGTAGGAGGCGTCGAACTCGGGACCCGAATCCGTGCCGGTGGCCTCGATGGCCATGGACTCGGGGTCACCGCCCAGCTTGATGTCCGTGCCGCGCCCCGCCATATTGGTGGAGATGGTCACAGCACCCTTGTGGCCGGCCTGGGCGACGATCTGGGCCTCGCGGGAGTGGTTGCGGGCGTTGAGCACCTCGTGGGTGATGCCCCGCTGGCGGAGCAGGCGGCTGACGATCTCGGACTTCTCCACCGACACCGTGCCCACCAGGATGGGCTGCCCCTTGGCGTGCACCGTCTCGATCTCGTCGAGGATGGCGCGGTACTTCTCGGCCTGGGTCTTGTAGACCACGTCGTCGTGGTCCTTCCGCAGGATGGGCCGGTTGGTGGGGATCACCACCACGTCGAGGTTGTAGATGCTCTGGAACTCTTCGCGCTCGGTCTCGGCGGTACCGGTCATGCCGGCCAGCTTCTTGTAGAGCCGGAAGTAGTTCTGGAAGGTGATGGTGGCGTAGGTCTGGCTCTCTTGCTCGACAGTGACCTTCTCTTTGGCCTCGACGGCCTGGTGGAGGCCATCGGACCAGCGGCGCCCCGGCATCAGGCGGCCGGTGTTCTCGTCCACGATGGTGACCTTGCCCTGCAGAACCACATAGTCGCGGTCCCGCTTGAACAGGGTGTGGGCCTTGAGCGCCTGGTTGACGTGGTGGAGGATCTCCATGTTGTGGGGGTCGTAGAGGTTGCCGATGCCCAGCTTCTCTTCGACCTTGTCCACGCCCGCATCCGTCAGGGCGACCGAGCGGCTCTTCTCGTCCACCAGGTAGTCCAGCTCGGCCTGCAACAACGGGACAACGCCATCAATCACATAATAGCGATCGACGTCCTGGTTGACCGGACCCGAGATGATCAAGGGGGTGCGGGCCTCGTCCACCAGGATCGAGTCGACCTCGTCCACGATGGCGAAGTTGTGGCCCCGCTGGACATAGTCTTCGATGCGGAACTTCATGTTGTCCCGCAGGTAGTCGAAGCCGAATTCGTTGTTGGTGCCGTAGGTGATGTCGGCGGCGTAGGCGGCGGCCTTGACCGATTGCTCGCGTTCGCTGGTGAGCACCTTGCCCACAGACAGCCCATGCCAGCGGTAGATCCGACCCATCCAGTCGGCGTCGCGGCCGGCGAGGTAGTCGTTGACCGTCACGACATGCACGCCCTTGCCGGACAAGGCGTTGAGGTAGACCGCCAGGGTGGAGGTGAGGGTCTTGCCCTCGCCGGTCTTCATCTCGGCGATCATGCCCTCGTGAAGGACCATGCCGCCGAGCATCTGCACGTCGAAGTGCCGCATGCCCAGCACCCGCACCGCCGTCTCGCGCACGCAGGCAAAGGCCTGGGGCAGCAGCGTGTCCAAGGAGGCGCCGTTGGCGACCTGCTCCTTGAAGGCGGGGGTGAGCGCCCGAAGCTCGGCGTCGCTGAGCCCCTGCATCTTGGATTCGAGGCTGTTGATGCGCTCGAGCATGGGCTGACGCTTCTTGAGCATGCGCTCGGAGCGGGTCCCCAGGACCTTGTCTACGATCTGTTCCAGGCCGAGCATTTCGTCTCCACGCCGGTCCGTTCGGGGGGGAGCGCGCCAGGGGGGCGGGCGCGCGGCCACCGGGCCTATGTTGACCCCCCAGAGCGGAGGTCAAGAGGCGATGGACGGCTTTCAGGACGCCCTGGCTATTCCAGATACTCCAGCGGGTCCACCGGCACGCCATCCACCCGAATCTCGTAATGCAGGTGGGGGCCGGTGGTGGCGCCGGTCATGCCCACCGTGCTGATGACCTGCCCTCGCCTCACCTTCTCGCCCACTGCGACCAGCAGGCGCGCGTTGTGGGCATAGCGGGTCACGATGCCGAAGCCATGATCCACCTCGACCATCCGGCCATAGCCGGACTGGAAGTCGGCGGTGACGACGGTGCCCATCGCCGGCGTGACCACCGGGGCGCCCCGGGGCGCGGCGAGGTCGAGGCCGCTGTGGAACTTCCAACGTCGCGTGAAGGGCGAGCGCCGCCAGCCGAAGCCACTGGTGAGCACCGCACCGGCGACCGGCCAGCCCCGGGGCACGGCATGCTGCATGCTGCGCAGCTCTTCTGCGACCTCCGCCTGTTGGCCCAGCTCGACCTCGGCCAACTGCAAGGCGGCGAGCAGGCGGTCGGCGCGGCCATCCAGGCTGGCGAGGCCGGCCAGGGGACCCGGCGCAAAGGCGAGGCCCGGCAGGTCGGGGTGCTCGTCCATGGGGGCGCCCGCCTCGCCCAGCATGGAAAGGCGGCCCTGGTCCACCACAATCCCCTCGCCCAGCTGCGCGGCGGCCTCCAGCTCGTCGCTGTCCATGGGCCCGAAGCCCGGCAGCAGCTCGGGGGGCAGGTCTTCGAGCTGGGCGCCATAGAGGCGCAGGCGCTGCATCTCGCGTTCAACCTGCTCCAGCTTCCCTTCAATCTCACCGATGCGGCCGCGCAGGGCGAGGTTCTCGTCGAGCAAGGCCCGGCGCGACAGGGTGGTGGGCACCGAGGACGCCATCAGCCCCAGGCCCATGAGCCCGAGGGTGGCCACCGCGACGGCCAGCACCAGCCAGCGGCGCACCGTGGCCAGCGGGATCGTGATCTGGCGGATCGGCCCCCGCGCCCCTTCGGGCACCACCATCAGGGTGTAGCGGACCTCGCCGACAGGCCCGCTGTCGCGGCGGCGCGGGGCCTTCACCGAGGCGGCCGCCGCATCAGGGGGCCTCGTCGATGCGGGCCACCACCACGGTGACGTTGTCGTCACCACCGCGCTCGCAGGCGAGATCGATCAGGCGCCGGCAGGACTCTTGCGGGCCGAAATCCAAGGTGGCCTCGCCGATTTCGCCGGTCTCCACCAGGTTGGAGAGCCCGTCGGAGCAGAGGACATAGCGGTCGCCGCGGCGGATGGCGCGCACCTGGATGTCGATCTCCACATCCTCCATATAGCCGAGGGAGCGCGTGATGATATTCTTGAGCTTGTGGTTCTTGGCCTCTTCGGGGGTGAGCAGGCCGGCCTTGATCTTCTCGTTGACCAGCGAGTGGTCCTCGGTCAGCTGTTCGATGCGGCCGTCGCGCACGAGGTAGCCCCGCGAGTCGCCCACATGGGCCACGAAGGCGTTGCCGCCTTCGACCAGCAAGGCCAGGGCGGTGGTGCCCATGCCCTTGTATTCGGGCTCCTCCTTGGCCTTGTCGAAGATGCGCTTGCCCGCGAGTCGGATGGCGTAGCGCAGCTTCTCGCGGGTCAGCTCGACGGGGCCATCGTCGCCTTCGACACCGAGCTGTTCGGGCAGCAGCTCCATGGAGCTGAGCACCTCTTCGACGGTGTTCACGGCGATGGCGCTGGCGAACTCTCCACCGGCATGGCCACCCATTCCGTCGCAGACCACAAAGAGGTTCAGCTCATCGTTGATGAGGTAATTGTCCTCGTTGTTGGTGCGCTTGACACCGACATCCGTCGTGCCACAAGACGTGATGCGCATGGGGGCTCCGGGGTCAGGGGCAACCAGGTAGACAGCAGCCCAAGCGGCTAACCCAGCGGGCCCGGCTGCGTCCAGAGCCCGCGGGAGCGCCCGCTCAGTCAAGATCCTCGTTGCTCGCCCCATCCGGCAGACATGCGGCCAGGGTGATCCACTGGTCGAGATCGAGCACCGCCGGACGCGCGGTGGGATCGAGTCCGGCCTCGGCCAGGGCCTGATCGACCCGTTCGCGCGGCCAGTCGGCGGACAAGGGGTTGCGAATGGACTTGCGCGGCGAGGCGAATGCCGACCGCACCACCCGCTCGAGGTGAGCGGGGCGAACCGGGCCGCTGTGGGGCTTTGGCAGCAGGTCCAGGCGAATCACCGAGGAGTGCACCTTGGGCGGCGGGTGGAAGGCCCCGGGGGGAACCGACAGCACCACCTGCCCCTTTGCCCGGGCCTCCACATAGACGCTCAAAGAGCCCCGACGGCGATCCCCAGCCGGCGCCACCATGCGCTCTGCGACCTCTTTCTGGAGCATCAGCACCAGCTTGTCCAGGCGCTCGGGGTGGGCCAGCAGGTGGGTGGTGATGGTGGTGCCCACGTTGTAGGGCAGGTTGGCGACGCAGGCCCAGCCCGAACCTTCGAGCAGCGCGCCGAAGTCCAGCTTCGCGGCGTCGGCCTCGACCACGGTGAGCTTCTCGTGGTGGCCCAGGCGGTCGCGCAAGAAGGCGGCCAGGTCGCGGTCGAGCTCCACGGCGAGGACCTCGGCCCCCTCCTCCAGCAGCAGCTCTGTGAGACCGCCCAGCCCTGGCCCGATCTCGAGCACGCGGGGCGCGGGCCCCAGCTCGGCGGCGGCCACGATGCGCCGCAGCACGCCCTCGGAGGCCAGGAAGTGCTGCCCGAAGCGCTTGCGGGCACGCCCCTGAAGCTCCTTGAGCAGGTGGGAGGGGTGCTTCATGGGGTGCCCGGGGTCCAGGCGGCGCGCGCCGTGGTGCTCAGGGGGTCGGACTGCCCGCGAAGGTGCCGCAGCCGGCCCACATGGGCGATCATCGATCCGTTGTCCGTACAGCGAATTCGGGGCGGAATACAGGCTTCTACGCCGTCAATTGCCGCGATTCGTTCCCGAAGGCGGCTGTTGGCCGCCACGCCGCCCCCGATGGCCACCCGCCGGATGCCCGTTCGGGCCATGGCCGCCTCGACGCGCCCGCAGAGCACGTCCACCACGGCCTCCTGGAAGGAGGCGCAGACGTCGGCATCGCTGGCGCGGTCGGGGGCTTCGAGGTGCTGCCGCACGGCGGTCTTCAGCCCCGAGAAGCTCATGTCCAGCTCGGAGCGGGCCACCGCCTGGCGGCGCCGGCTGACGGTGGACAGGGGGCGCGGGTTGGGCCGGGGGAAGGCCACCGCGTCGGCGCGGCCCTGCCGGGCCAGGGCGTCGACCGGGGGGCCGCCGGGGTAGCCCAGGCCCAGCATGCGGGCGACCTTGTCATAGGCCTCGCCGGCCGCATCATCGATGGTCTGGCCGAGAATCTCGTATTGGCCGACATCCTGGGCGAGATAGAGGGTGCTGTGTCCCCCCGAGACCACCAGGGACAAGAAGGGAAAGGCCGGAGCCGGGTCTTCCAACAGGGGGGCCAGCAGGTGGGCCTCGAGGTGGTTGACCGCGATGAAGGGCACCCCCCAGCCCGCCGCGAGGGCCTTGCCCATGCAGAAGCCCACCAGCACCGCGCCGAGCAGCCCGGGGCCGGCGGTGGCGGCGACCGCGTCGGGGCGCGCGATGCCCGCCTCTTCGAGGGCCGCGCGCACCGTCACCACCACCTTGTCGGCGTGGGCCCGGCTGGCCAGCTCGGGCACGACGCCGAGGTAGCGGGCGTGCACCCCCTGGCTGTGAATCACATCCGAGAGCACCCCGGCGCCATTGACGACGGCGGCGGCGGTCTCATCGCAGGAGGTCTCGATGCCGAGCACATTCACAGGGGCCCCGGGGGCGAAAGCAGCAGGCGCTTCCAGCCCCTAATGCGCTGGCGGCCGGCCCACCCCAGGCGGCTCACAAGGCCGGGTCCGCCGGGTCCGGGCTCGTGGGGTGATGGCGCACCTTGTCCATATAGGCGTCGAGCTGGAAGCGCCCCTCGTCCCGCACGCCGTCGTGGCATTGAATGCAGGCGGTGGCGGGGGGCGTGCGAAGCAGCGGGCTGCCCGCGGGGTCCGAGACATGGGCGCGGCCCGGCCCGTGGCAGGACTCGCAGCCCACCGACCGCAAGGCCTCGTGCACCACCTCGCCGGCCTGGGGACCCTCGGGGTGGAAGGCGCCGGTGACATGACAGCCCGCGCAATCCTGGTCCTGGGTGCGGGCCTGGCCCACCAGCGAGGCCCAGGCCCGGGCGTGGGCGGTGGTGGCCCACTGGGTGGCGGGGCCGACATGGCAGCCGCTGCAGACCTGGCTGCCCACGAAGGGGCCATTCAAGGCGGCCGCGGGGCCGACCGCCACCGGCGCGGCGGCGGCTTCGATCTCGGCCTTGGCCGCATCCAGCAAGGCCGCGGTGGCGGCGTGATCCAGAACCTCGACATCCAGCCCCAACAGCTCGTTTTCGATGAGGTGTGAGGGTGCGGCCTGGGGGGTGCGCGCCGCCGCGATCAAGGACTCCAAGCGGCCGATATCCCCGTCATAGAAGCCCACGCGCTGCCTGGCGCGGGCCTGGGCGGCATCGCCCTCGGCGGCGGCGGCGTCTTCCACCGCCTTCTCGCGGCGGCCGCGGGCGCGGGCCAGCTGCCGTTCCAGATCGTCGAGATCGCCCCCGGATGCGAAGCCCTGCCCACCCGGCTGCAGCTGGATGCGCGCCAGGCCCAGCAGCTTGCCCCGGGTACCCGCGGCCAGCTGCAATGCGGCCTCGGGCAGGGCCTTGGGCGGGTGGGTGGTGGCGCCGATTCCAGCGTTGACCACAAGGTCAAGGGCCGGCACGGCGGCCGCGAGGGCCTCGTCCAGGCTGGGATCCTGGTGGCTGAGCAGCACCACGAGGTCCACCGCATCGAGCCCGGCCAGGGCGGCCGTCAGCGCGACCGCCGGCGCCGTGGCCTCGCACCCGGCAGGCAGGGTCTCGCCCTCACCGAGGATGCCGAGAATTGCGACCGACACGCCATCCTTGTCGATGCGACGCAGCGGCGGAAAAGGCGTCTGCCCGCCACAAAGCAGGTTGCTGGTCACAAAGGGGGCGCCGGTGCGGGTGGCCTCGGCCTGCAGCCAGTCCAGGCCAAGGGCGAGATCACCGTCTCCGGGCGTCATGCCATCGATGCCCACCAGGGTGAAGGCATCCAGCTGGAGCTGGGCCTTGCGGCGCTGCTGGGGCAGGCGGTCGTCGGGGAGCACGCCGCCCTTCCAGGCAAAGTCGCCCGCGTCTACTACAAAGACCGGGGCGCCCTTGGCGCGCTCCGTCTCGATGGCCGTGTTGCGTCGGGGCAGACCGCCCTGAGGGTGTTTCGGTCAACCACAGGGTTCGATGTCGCCGTTGACATTGTTCTGGTAGGCCAGGACCACCGCGCGGGCCGCATCGGTGGCCACCGGAGGGGTCGGGGGTGCTGCGGCCTCGTCTGCGCAGCCCAGCAGGGCCAAGGCAGCTGCGGGAATCCAGGCCTTCATGGCTGTCCTTCGGGCGGGAGCGCGTCGCCTTCGCCCGAGGCGCTGGGGATGCGCTCGCGGCGGGCGGCCTTGTCGGCGTCGGCCTCGGCCTTGCGGTTGCCCTCGCGGATCAGGTCCTTGATGACATTGAGGCTGCGGTCGCTGACCAGGTAGACGGCGGGGTCGCCCTCGATGGCGGCATAACGCCGGGCGTGCTCCCGGCCTTCGGGGTCCACTTCGGGCGCCCCCGTGCTGCCGATCAGCACCACGCGCTCATTGCCATCCTTGTCAGCCAGGACCGCCCGGGCCAGCGGATCGGCCAGGCCATAGGCCGAGAGGTCGGTGGGGGCGTCCTCGACAAAGGCGTCCACCTCCAGCTCGGCCAGGGTGCGGGCCACCCGCTCTGGGGTGCTGCCGGGCACGGGCACGCCGTCCTTCCACAGCCACTGCTCAGCGGCGAATCGAACGCCGTGCTCCCCCTTGAGATCGTCGGTGCCATCGGCCTTCAGCGAGGCATCCACGCTCACGACATCGGCCGTGGCCAGGCTGACCACGCGGCGGTTGCGCAGCTCGGCCGGATCTTGGCTGAACTCTTCAAGAAGGCCGCGCCGGGCGACATAGACGGTGTCGTCGCCCTCCAGCATCATATAGGCCAGCTCCTCGAAGCGGTTGTCCGCGGGGCTGTCCTGTCCCACCAGCACATGCAGCGGCTCGCGGCTGGCAAAGCGCACGGTGATGTCGGCCCGGGGCGGGTTCAGCCCGTAGTCCACCAGGCGCTGGGCCCGGTCGGCGTCGGTCAGCGTCATGAAGTCGCTGGCCTTCAGGGCGCTCACCCGCCCCAGCAGGCGACGCACCCGGTCGTCGTTGGCGCCCATCTGGGTGGGCGCGTGCATCTGCCACTCGTTGTCGCCCACCCGCTCGATGTCCAGGACGAGGTCGCCGCCCTCCTGGCGGAGGGTGGCCTGGATCCGGGTGGCGTCCTTGCTGTCGAAGCTCGCAAAGCGGCGCTCGCGGAACTCGTCCAGGGTGAGGCTATAGTAGTCCACCGCAGCCTTCTTGACCGTGTAGACCACCGACCCCGGCAGCGGCTGGATGTAGTAGCTGACGGACGAGGGGTTGGGGTCGCCGGCGAGGAAGGCCATCTCCTTGCCATCGCGCATCTGCAGCTTGACCTGCGTGGCGTTCTTGCCCAGGCCATAAAGCTCGGGCTGTTCGGGGTCTTCGACCACCGTGGCCCGCGCGGTCAGGTCGTGGATCTGGTGCTTGACCCGGTTGACCATGCTGCGGCCCGCCGTGAAGTCGGTGCCCTCAATGGTCCACTGGCCGTCTTTCTCAGCCAGGGCGATCACGTCGCCGTCGGGCCTTGCGACCTCGATGCGCACCAGCTCGTGCTTCTCGAACTGAAAGAGCCGCGGCGGGCCCTCGGGGCCGTCGCTGAGCAGATCCGGCCGGAGCAGCAGCACCGCTCCCACCAGCAGAAGCAGCGCCACGGCTGCGATGAGCGTCCCACGAAAGGCCTTCAACGCCCCCTCCTCGACATCCAGGTCCCGATCCCCATCAGCAGCACCATCACCGGCATCAAGCCGATGGTGAGGAGCCGGAGCAGGCCCAGCTCCTGTTGGGTGAGGGCCAGGCGCCGGGCCGCCGTGGACTTGCCCACGGTGCCGACGGTGACGCCCAGGCGGCGGTCTTCACCGGCCAGCCAGTGAAAGACGTTGACGGCGAAGAGCCGGTTGCCCGGCGCCTCTGCGAGCAGCGCGTTGGTGAAGGCGTCGCCGTCGCCAATCACGAAGACCCGGGCGGCGGGCTTGCCGGGGCGCACCAGGCCCTGGCCGGCCAGCAGATCGAGGGCCACCGCCAGGTTGACCGGACCCTGAATGTCGATGCCAGGCTCATAGACAGCGCCGCCCCCCTGCAGGGCCCCGCCCAGGTCGATCCAGCCGTCCCGGGTGGTGGTCAGCACCATGGTCGCCCGCACGCCCTGGGGCAGCGGGTCCACGACCCCCACGGGCGCGGGGTGGGCCAGCACCGTCACCAGCTTCTCTTCGAGCAGCTCGGTGGTGATGGGGTGGCTGCGGTAGACCGGGATGGGGCGGTCCCGGTAGGGCACCTGCATCTCGGGCTGAAGGGCCACGCCGTCCGGGATGCCGACGCCCATGCGGCCGAGCAGCTCGGGCACGGGGCGCCCGACATCCATGGCAAAGAGCACAGAGCCTCCGCGCCCGATCCAGGCCAGCAGGCTGTCCTGTTCCTGGGCGGTCAGGGGCTCTTTGGGGCGGGCGACCACCACCACGGCCGCATCGTCGGGAACCACCGGCAGGCCGCCCTCGCGGTCGCTGCGCAGCAGGTCCAGGGTCTCGACGTCGTAGCGCTCCTGGTCCAGCGCCACGACCAGATCCGACAGGCCCGAGGGGGTGCGGTCTTCGGGGCTCAGCTCGCCATGTCCGGTCAGCACATAGATGGTGCGCCGGCTGGGGTTCATCAGCTGCGAAAACGCCCGGCTGATCGCCGGCTCTCCGACAAATTCCAGAGAACGGTCCTTTCCCTTGCCCACCCGGCGGAACAGCTCCCGGTCCTTGATGTCGACGCGCTCGTCCCCGCGCTGGATGACGACGCGACCATAGTCGTTGACGCCGAGGCTCTCGGCGGTCAGCCGCTCCTTGTCGAAGTCCACCTGCCGCCACTCCACCATGGTGCTCTGCTCGCCCAGCTCGCGCAGCAGGTCCTTGATGGAGCGGTCCTTGAAGTAGGCGTCGTCTTTGCCCCGCTGGTTGCTGAAGGCGGTGATGGTGACGGGCCGGGCATCCTGGTCCAGCAGTGCCAGCTTCTGTACCGTCTCGGCTTGCAGCGTGTTGGAGGCACCCTCGCTGAGATCGACGCGCCAGCGGTACTTGTCGGCCAGCAGATAGCAGAGCACCAAGGCCCCGATGACCATCACGGTCACCAGAGAGGCGTTGCTGCCATAGGCCAGCAGGCGGCGGGTGGACTGCTTCACGACCATCTCCTCGACTCGATCGAGCGCCAGGTCAAGAAGAGGAAGCCGAAGGTGAAGAGCCCGAACCAGGCCAGGTGCGCGGTGTCGATGACCCCCCGGGTGAAGGGCTCGATATGGGTCAGGAAGGACAGCTCCCGCAACGCGTTGCGGGCCCACTCGGCCTCGACCATATCGGCCGCCGCCCCCGAAATCCAGAAGGGCAGCAGGATGAGCACCCCGCCCAGGCCCGCGGCCACGGGCTCATTGGTGAGGCTGGACGAGAAGAGCCCGGCCGCCACGAAAGCAAAGCAGCACAGGAACAGGCCCAGGTAGCTGGTGGCCACCACACCCCAGTCCGGGTCGCCATAATAGGCGAGCACCATGGGGAAGATGGCCGTCCCCCCCAGCAAGATGGCGCAGAGGGCCACGCTGGCGGCCCACTTGCCGGCCAGGAGCGCCCACAGGGGCACCGGCGCGGTCATCATCAGCTCGAAGGTGCCGCTGCGGCGCTCTTCTGCGAAGTGCTTCATGGTGAGCAGGGGCAGCAGGAAGAGCAGGGTCACCGACAGGTTGCCCAGCATGACGCGCAGGCTGGCCTCCCCCGTCAGGGTGATGCCCATATAGAAGAAGAGCCCCGCCAGAAAGAGGAAGACGCCAAGAAAGACGTAGGCGAGCGGGCTCACGAAGTAGACCCGCATCTCCTTCTTGAAGATGGACCAGGCGATGGGCATGGGTGTCGAGGCTCCCTACTTCTCGCGGCCGACGATGGCGAGGAAGGCCTCTTCGAGGCTGGGGACGTGGCGCTCCATGGCGCGAATCTGCCAGGAGTGCGCGGTTGCGAGGCCGGCGATGGCGGTGCGGGGGTCGGCGGGGGCGCGCACCTCCAGCATCGAGAAGCCCTCGGACCGGGACAGCGGCTTGACCTGCTCGACCTCGGGCAGGGCGCCCACCTTGGCGGCGAGCAGCGTGTCGTCCAGGCCCTCCCCCCGAAGCTCGATGCGGTAGCGCAGGCCATGGCCCGCGCGCTCGCGCACCGCGTCCAGGGTGCCGTCGGCCACCACGCGCCCCTTGGCCACCATGACGATGCGCTGGCAGAGCAGCTCGACCTGGGGGAGGATGTGGGTGGAGAGGATGACGGTGCGGTCCTGCGCGAGATTGCTGATGTAGTCGCGGATCCCGACCATCTGCGCGGGATCGAGACCGGAGGTGGGCTCGTCGAGGATGAGCACCTCGGGGTCGTGAACCACCGCCTGGGCGAGGCCCACCCGCTGGCGGTAGCCCTTGGACAAGGAGCCCAGGATGCGGCCCTCCCAGCCCGACAGGCCCACCTTCTCCATCACCTCACCCACCCGCCGGCTGCGGGTGCTGCGCGGCACCCCGCGAATCTCAGCGATGAAGTGCAGATAATCCCCGATGGTGAGCTCGGGATATAACGGCGGCGTCTCGGGCAGGTAGCCAACCTTGCGGCGCACCTGCATGGTCTCTTCAAAGACATCGTGCCCGGCCACCACGCAGCGGCCTTCGGTGGCCGGCAGGAAGCCCGTCAGCATGCGCATGGTGGTGGTCTTGCCCGCGCCATTGGGCCCGATGAAGCCCAACAGCTCGCCCTTCTCCACCTCGAAGGAGACCTTGTCGACGGCCAGCAGGCTGCCGTAGCGCTTGGTCAGGCTCTGGGCCGAGATCATGGCGGGCTCGAGGAGGTGGCAGGCGACGAGAGGGCGGCGCCTGAGACTTCGATGTGTAATGGGTCCGCCCAGGCTGGTAAAGGGGAGCCCTCGGAGCCGACCCGTGATCGCCCTGACCCTGTGCCTCCACCTCTGCAGCCCCGCCCAGGCCCAAGCCCCGGAGGGCCCGAGCGCACCCCTGGTGCTGGACCGGGTGCTGGTGGTGGTGGGCGATCGCATCGTGACCGGCTCCGATCTGCGGCTGGAGTTGGAGCTGGCCCGACGGGACCCCTGTCCGGTGCCCGCCCTCGAGGCGCGGCGCCGGGCCGACCCGCTGGAGCTGCTGGTGGATGCCGCCGTGGTGCGCAACCTCGCCGGCAACATCGCCATCTACGCCCCCAGCCCGACCGAGGTTCAGCAGCGCCTGGCCCGGCTGCGGGCCTCTTGGGTCGATCCCGACGACTGGGCCCGCTTCCTGCTATTCAATGGCCTGGACGAGGATCGCCTGGCGGGCAGGCTCTACTCGCGCATGGTGGTGGAGCGCTTCGTCTACCGCAATGTGGGCATCGCCTCCGAGGCGGCCGAGGAGTCCGATGCCGAGGCCCTGGAGCGCTACCTGGCCTGGATCCAGGCCGCTCGGGACCCGGTGGAGATCCGGGCGGTAGACCCCCGGCAAGACCCATGACGCCCCGGCCGCTCCTGTATGAGGATGAAGCATCCATCGCTATTCTCGATGGTATCGCCTTTGCGATCGGCCCCTGGAGTGCTGCCGCCGTGGCCGAGGAGATCCGGCGCCCGGGGGCCTGTGGGCTGGGGCTCCAAGACGGGCAGGGCGCCTGGATGGGCTACGCCTTGGGCTGGTCCATCGCCGGCGAGGCCGAGCTGCTGCGCATCGCCATCCACCCCGACCACCGGGGCCATGGTCTGGGCGGCCTGCTGCTGCGCGCTTTCATCGAGCGGGCATCGGGCCAGGGAGCGGAGGCCATCCACCTGGAGGTTCGCGAGGACAACGCGCCAGCCATCGCGCTTTACGAGCGGGAAGGCTTCGTGCTCGGCCACCGACGGCGCGATTACTACCAAGACGGCTGCGCCGCCCGGCTCTACCGCTTCGACGCCGCCCCAAAGCCGGAATCTCCCGCCGATTCTGCCCCTGGAACGTCGCCATGATCGCCGCCTGGATCATTCCCCCCATCGCCGCCTTGCTCACGCTGGGCCTGGGGGCCGCCCACGCCGCCTGCCCCATCCCGCCCGATGCCCCGGATGGCGCCTTGCGCGGCGACGCCCTCACCGGCGGGGGCCTCGTCCTGGAGCTGCGCATCGATCGCGGGGCCACCGCCGAATCCATCGCCGCGTTGATCGCCCCCCTGAGCGCACGCAAGCTGCCGGCGACGCTCCTGGTGGCCCCCGAGGTGGCCGAGGCCCTGGGCCCCACCTTGCGCGAGGCGGCCAAGGCCGGCCACGAGATCGGCCTGCTGCTGCCCCGCGCCGAGGTGGGTCCCCTGCTGATTGGCGGGGCCGAGGCCTATGCCCAGTGGTGGGAGGAGCTGCGGGCGGCCAAGAAGGTGGTGCAGAAGGCCGCCCACGCCCCGGTGCGGGTGGTGGCCCTGCGGCCCAGCCAGCGCGAAGCCGAATTGGCGGCGGATCAGCAGGGCTTTCGTACCATATTGCCCTTGGAGGATGGGGCCCGTTCGCCGGTGCGGCGCAGCGCGGCGACCGCTGGACAGCCCGGCCGGGCGCGGGTGCTGAGCCCGGGCCCCTACCCGGATAGCTGCGGCGCCCAGCTGCCAGCTTGGACGCCCGGCGCCTTGGACCGGGCCACCCGCTACGGCACCGCGGGCGCGCCGGGGCGCGTGGCCTTGCCCCTGGCGGGAGCCGATCCAGCCCTGCTGGCGCGCTGGTTGGACGAGGTGCTGGCGCCCGCCCAGGTGCGCCTGCTCAAGGCGAGCGAGGTGGAGCCGGGTGCGCATCGCCGCCCGCCGCCACTGCCCGCCCCCGGCGGCCCGGGACCTGGATGTGGCCACCCTGAAGGTCGCGGCCGCCTGCCCGGCCGCAGCCGCCTGCCGCGGACCCTTCCCGGCGGACTGAACCTGACCGAGGCCTACGCGGCCTTGCTCTCCGCTGTGGCCAACCCCGGTGCCGAGCGCCTGCCCCTGCCCGACTCTTTACGTCCGGATTTCGGGCGCAGCAGCCTGCCTGCAGAGGGGCGCCCCGTCCCGGCCGCTGCGATCCGAAGCGCCGCCGAGCTGCTGCAGGCCAGCAAGGCCATCCCGCGGTGGAGGGACTCGCCCTCACGGCTGGGGAATTCCTTTGCTTGATGGCCCAGGTGCTGCTGGAGCAGCCGCCGGTGGCCGAGCGCCGAGCCCCCGATCCTTTTGGCGAAGGCGGCGGCTGGGGCCAGAGCAAGGCCGGCGCGCGCTGAGGCGGCGGCCGGCCCACCCAGGACGGGCGCGGTGGCCGCGGATCAGAGACCGAAGCGCAGGGGGGTCTCGATGGGGGTGGCCTCGCAGAGCTGCGGGAAGCTCCAGCGCTCGATCTGGCGCACGATGCAGGCCTCGAGCCCCGGATCCGACACGCCGGCGCCCTTGGCCTTGACCGCTGCGGTGGTGCCGTCTTTTTGCACGACGAAGCTGGCGTCCCAGGTGCCGCGCAGGCCCTCGTTGGCCTTGATGGCGGTCTGGTAGCAGTGGTTGAGCTGGTTGCTGTTGACCCGCATCACCGAGCGCACCGCCTCGTAGATCTCGCCAGGACCGCACTTCACGATGCCTTGCACGCCCTTTTGGGCGGGGCCACCGCCGCCCACGGCGAAGGCGTCGAGGGGGTCGCCCGAAGGCGCGCCGCCGGACCCGACGGAGGGGCCAGAGCGGGCCTCCACCGGGGGATGCCGGGCTTCGGCGATCTCCTGCGCCGGTGCGGGGCGTCGCGTGGCCGCCGCAGAGGCGCGCCGGGCGCTGCTGCGGCCGCCGGTAGCGGCGACCGCCTCAGCCTCGGCTTCGGCTTCGGCTGCGCCTGGGCCTCCAGGTCCTGGTGCGCAGACATGGGCGCAAAGCTGAATTCGCCAAGTTCAACCTGCATGGTGTCGGCCTGACGCTGGGACCAGGCATAGGCCCCCCCGGCAACCACCAGCAGCCCGAAAGCGGCGCCCAACAAGGCCATGGATCGGCTGCGGCCCTTGGCCACCGCGGCGGCCTCGGCTTGCTGCTGGGCCTGGGCCTCTGCACCCGGATCGGTCGGCGTGTCCTCGCCCGGGATCTCGATCAAGCAGCTGGGACAGTGCCCCCCATTTCGGAGGAGCTCTTCGCCGACCTCAGCCCCACAGAAGGGACATGCACCCATTCGTCCTCCTCGCGGCCCACGGGCAGGCTCGCGGGAATCGGGACAGTAGCACCCGATTGGACCCCGCGGCAACCGTCAGGGGACAAGCAGATGGGATCGCAGGGTGGACACCCCGGACCCCACTCTGGTTCCCTCGCACGCCAAGGCTCCACCGGGTAGGAGGCCTGACAGCTCCCTAACGAGCGCCCCCCGGAGGAGGACCATGAGCAGCTCCCGCGATTTCGTCGCCGCCACCTTTGCCGATGCGCTGCTGCCCATTCTTCGCCGCCCCGTAGAAGACGTCATCTACGAGACCATCGACACCCGACAGATCCCCACCCGCACCGACTTCACCGAGATCCGCGACCTGGTGAACCAGCTGAGGGCAGCTCTGGGGCCACCGGCGTCAGAAGCTGGCCGGACGGTGGACGACGGACCGAGCAATGGAAGCCCCTCGGGACGCAAGCCCGCGGCGCGCCGCCGCCTGGCCGCCGCATGGACGCTGGCCGCCCGCATGGGTGCCTGAGGCTGGCCGCGGCCGCATACAACGCGCTGCTGCTCTCCGATGCGCCCGCGCCCGCGCCCGCCGCCAAAGCCCCGGCCCGCAAAGCCGCCCGGGCCAAGGCCGCTGCCGCCAAGCCCGCCCCTGCCACCAAAGCGGATGCCCACGCCGACCCCGAGGCGTGCCGCGTGTCCGGCTGCACCGGCAAGGTGCGGGCCAAGAGCTTCTGCGGCAAGCACTACCAGCAGTGGCGCCGCGGCAACCTGGATGGCTTCCCGGCTCCCACGGCCTGAGCCCCCGCTCAGCGCAGGCCGTAGTAGGAGTCGAGCAGGGTCACGCCGATATTGCAGGCGGCGTGAAAGAGCGCCCCTGCCACCACCCCGCCGCTGCGCTCCCGCAGCCAGGCGAAGGCCATGCCCGGAAAGAAGGTGGCAAAGTGCCACCACTGCAGGCTCACCACCGAGTGGCCAAAGGCGAAGAAGAGGCCGGCGATGACGGCCCCCCACCCCATGGGCACGCCGAAAATGAGCCACCGGCGCGGAAAGACCTCGTTCAGCCGCGTCTGGAAATAGCCGCGATAGAAGAACTCTTCGGGGATGGCCACGAAGAAGAGCTGGTAGGCCACCAGCACCAGCAGGTCTTGGGGCAGGCCATGACCGGGCGCGGCGCCAAAGAGGCGGGTCTGGTAGACGTGGTAGCCGACAACAAAGGGCATCGCGACCAGCAGGCTGAGGCCCCCGGCAAGCACCAGGGCCTCCTTCCAGGCCCGCAGGTCCCGAAAGGCCGGAATGCTCAGCCGGTAGGACCAGGAGTCCACCCCGCGCAGCCGGCAGAGCAGGACCGGCGCATAGATGAAGAGCAGGGGAACCGCCGCCAGCACCCAGTCCGGCAGGCCCAGATCCGAGACGGCGACCACGCCACGAATGAGCAGCAAGGTGACCAGCCACAGGCCGAGCAGCTCGAGCAGGACCGGCCGTGGCCGCGCGTCGGGGTCGACGCGATCCCCTCGCTCTACAGGGCGTGGGACAGGCGCCCCCGCTGGTAGCCGAGGAGATCCAGGGTCACCCACGCAAAGCCCTCCGCCTGACAGACCTCGACGATGGATTCGCGCACCCCGGCTTCGACGAGTCGAGGGAGCTCGTCGGGGTGGACTTCGAGGCGGACCAGCGGCCGGCCCTCCAGCTCATGCCAGCGCGCCCGGAACTGCCGCAGCCCGAGCAGGCGCAGGTAGCTCTCCACCTTCTGCACCTGCCGGATGCGGGTGACCGTCACCCGGGTGCCCACCGGAAAGCGGCTGCCCAGGCAGGCAAAGGCGGGCTTGTCCCAGACGGTCAGCCCATAGCGGCGGGCGGCCTCGCGCACCGTGGCCTTGTCGAAGCCGGCCTCCACCAAGGGGTGGCGCACGGCCTTTTCAGCGGCGGCCTGCAGACCCGGCCGGTGGTCGCCCAGGTCGTCGGTGATGGTGCCATCGGCCACCCAGGGGATGTCGAGCTGCTGCGCGGTGCGCCGGGCCAGCGAGAAGAGCTCGGTCTTGCAGAAATAGCAGCGGTTGCCGGCGTTCTGCGCGTAGCCCTCTTGTTCCAGCTCGGTGGAGTCCACGATGACGTGCTGCAGGCCCAGCGCGTCGGCGATGCGACGGGCCTCGGCCAGCTCTTCGGGGGGGAAGGTCGGCGAATCCGCGGTCAGGGCCACGGCCCGATCACCCAGCACCTCGCCGGCCACGCAGGCCACCAGGGCCGAGTCCACCCCGCCCGAGAAGGTGACCAGCACCTGGCCCATCTCGCCGAAGATCGCCCGCAGGCGGTCCAGGGCGAGGTCAACCGCGTCGGGGGTCGGGGCGCTGGCAACGATGCTCATGGCCCGGCTCTAATGCCGGGCCTGGGGCCGGTCCACCGCCGGGCCCGCATGGGGACACCGCGATAGCCCCTCCCCGTTGGCCGCCAAGCTCTTTGGGGCCTGGGAGGCCCGATGTCCCATCCCCAAGGCCGGCCACCCACAGCCTGGGCCCGAAGCGCGGTCGTCCTGGCCCTGCCGCTGCTGCTGGGCGTGGCCTGGCCCGACGAGGGAGAGTGGATCCCCCTCACCCAGGCGGGTCTGCCGCTCCTGGACGACATCGACGTGGCCGACCCCGCCCTCGACATCGGCGGGCCGACCGGAGCAGCGGGCGCCTGGTATGCCGATGACGCCCACTTGATGGTGCGCATGCGCCTGGTGGGCGAGCCCGGACCCACCTGGGCCGCACCGGGCCGGCGCTATGGGCTGCTGCTGGACCTCGACGGCGACGGGCTGGCCTATGAGCTGGCCGCAGGGCTCGCGGCGGATGGGCTCAGCCTCAGCCCCAATACCGCGGTCACCCGCCCCGATGGCTGGACCGACAGCCCGGACCGCGTGGATGGGCCGGTGGACGGCGATCCCGCTGGCTCGGGCCGGCTTTCGGTGATCGCGGCCGAAGGGGCCTGGCTCCTCGATCTCGCGCTGCCCGTCGATGCCTTGGAGGACCTCTCCTATATTCACGGCCAGCCATTCCGCCTGGCCCTGGTCACCGACGCCAATGGCGGGGGGGCCTTCACCACCGATCTCGCGGGCGGAGCAGCCAGCGGGTCGATCCTCGAAGATGGGCTCAGCGACTTCATCTTCGTGGATGCCGACGAGGACGGACTGAGCCTGGGCGCCGAGGCCGCGGCCGGCACCGACCCCGATGATCCCGACAGCGACGACGATGGCATCAACGACGGCGCCGAGCTGGCCTGCTCCTTGGGGGGATCGGCCGAGGACCGCGACGACGACGGCATCCCCGACATCGAGGAGGGGACGATGGACCCCGACGGGGACCGCGCGCCCGCCTTCTGCGACGCCGACGACGACGGCGACGGCTACAGCACCCGGGCCGAAGGCAGGGTCGACAGCGATGGGGACGGCACGCCCGACCACCTGGACCTGGACTCCGACGACGACGGCCGCCCCGACGCCGAAGAGCCCCTGGGCGACGACGACTGCGACGGCCTGCGAAACCGGATTGACCCGATGGACGCCGACGGGCCCTGCGGCGATCTGGACGGGGACGGCCTGGACAACGCGACCGAGGCGGCGTGCGGCAGCGACCCGACCACCGCCGACACCGACGGCGACGGGCAGCTGGACGGCGTGGAGAGCTGTGAGGACGACGCCGATGGGGACGGCATCGCCGACATCTTCGACCCGAGGGACGACGCGGGCGAGCTGGACCCGGCGGTGCGCGAGGGGGAGGACCAATACGGCCTCACCGGCGGCCACTTCGGGGGCGGCGGCGGCTGCGATCAGGGGGGAGGCTCCCCTGCCCTGCCCCTCGCCCTGGTGGGCCTGGTGGCCCTGGCCGGCCTGCGCCGTCGGTCCCGCCTCCTGCCGCTGCTGGTGGGCCTTCTGGCCCTTCGCCCGGCCGCCGCCCAAGAGCTGGACGCCCAGCTCCACCGACCGGCCCTGGGCCAGGGCAGCTGGGTCTCGGCCCCCGACGCCCGGCGCAGCAGGCCGGGCCCCGGGGTGGCCTTGCAAGCCAACCAGGCGGTGGACCCCTTTGTCTACCGGACGCAACCAGCCGATGGGAACACCGTTGACGTGCCCATTCTCGGTCGTGTCGGCACCCTTGATCTGCAAGCATGGTGGGGCTTGGGGCGTTGGCGTGTCGGGGTGGACCTGCCCTGGCACCTGCAAGCAGAGGGCCAGGGCATCAACCCCGCGGATCGGCAGCGGCTGGGCGATGTCGCGGTGGACGCGGCCCTCGCGCTGCTGGAGCGCGCGCCTGCCAACCTGGCCCTGGCCGCGACCTTGCGGCTGAGCGCGCCGACGGGCCCCGAGCGCGACTGGCTGGGGGCGCCCGGCCCCACCGCCCATGGCCAGCTGGCCCTCAGCCTGGGCCACACCCTGCAGGCCACGGCCGCCTTGGGGGCCCGGGTCGAGCCCCCCTCCTTTGTCGGCGACCTCGCCCTGGGATCGCGGCTGACCAGCGCCGTGGGGGCGGCCTGGTGGCCACGGCCCTGGGGGGCTGCGGCCCTGGAGCTGGGGGGCGCCCGGATCCTGCCCGCGGGTGATGCGCCGGGCGCCACGCCTGTCGAGCTGACCGGCAGCCTGCGTGGGCGGGCCGGGCTCGGGGCTGGATCTGCTCGTGGGCGGCGGGCTGGGCCTGACCGGCGGCCTGGGGCCCCCGCGCGGCGCCTGCTGCTGGGCCTCTCCTTCGCGCCGGGCGCATTGCCGACAAAAAATGCCAGGACGCCGCCCGAGAGCTGAGACAGCCTGAATGCAGAGGGAATCCGACCGATGCCTGGATCGTTGCTCTCCTGCAGACCCCCTCCCCCGGAGTGACCATGGCTGCCCTCCTCCTCGTCCCCCTCTTCAGCGGCATGCTCCTGGGCGCCAGCGTCGAGGGCGGGGCGGGGTTGACGGCGCCGCCCACACCCGTCCAGGACGCGGCAGCTCTCCCCGAAGACGCGGCCCTGCGCCTGCTGTCCCGCTTCGGACCCGGCGAATTGCCGGCGATTGACCCCGTCTTTGTGGCGCTTCAGACCCTCGGTGAGCAGGGCGGCGCCGACAGCCTCGCCCTGTTGGAGAGCCTGGTGGCCCAAGAAGCCCCCAGCCTCGCGGCGCCGGCCCAGCTGGCCCTGGATGCGGTGCGGGCCCGGGTGCAGGGTGAGCGCCGAGCGGCCTTCCTGGCGGCCCTGCCCGACGAAGCCGCCCTGTCGGCCTGGCGCGCCGCGCGCAGCGATCAGCTGGAGGCTGAGCCCGAGCTGGGCCGCCGGGACCAGGAGGCCCTGGCCTATGCCAGCCTGCTGTTGGGAGAGGGCGAGCCCGGCAAGGCCCACACCCTCGAGCTGCTGGACCCGGATGCCGCCGCACAGGCCTTTCAAGCCGGCGCCCAGGCCGAGTCCGAAGGCCACTTCGTCGCGGCCTTGACCCTCTACGCCCAGGCCGCCGCATCGGGGCTGCCCCAGGCCAGCGAGGCCCTCGCGGGGCTGGGCGTGTACCACCGCAAGCTGCTGCTGGGCATGACGGCCCATGGCGGCCCGATGCCCGCCAGCACCCTGCCGGTGCTCGCGGTGGACGCCCTGCTGCCCGACGCCGATCGGCTGGTGGTGGCCACCCTGCTGGAGCGGTCGGACCGGGGCACCCCCTTGCAGCGGGTGGTCGCCCTGGAGGCCTTGGCCGAGCTGGTGGAGCGGGGGCAGCTGAACGCCTGGGAGCGCAACGCCGCCCGCCGCAAGCTGCTCGATGCCACCGGCGATCCCCGCCCCGCCGTGCGGGCAGCGGCCATGTTTGCGCTGGCGGACGGCGGCGGCACGTCGCGCTGACGCCCGCGGGTGCCGGGCCCCGGGCCCCGCGCTAGGTACCGGGCAATGAACGGTTCCAGGACCTCGGTGCCCCTGCGGTGGATCTCCACCATCCTGCTCGGTGCCGTGCTGGTGCTCATCGCCGTGCTGGCGGTCTTGCGCAGCCGGGCCCTGGCCGAGGAGGAGGGCCGCCTGAGCGCGGCCCGGGCCCGCACCGAGCTGAGCACCGTCGTGGGCATCTGGGACGGGCTCATCGGCGAACGCATCGCCAGCTGGCTGGTGGACCTGCCCGACGCCCCGGATCTGCGCCAGCGGGAGCAGCAGGTGCGGCAGCAAGTCTCCTGGTTCGACGCCTTCTATGAATGGGAGCGCGGTCCTGGCGGCCCCCGGCTGACCTACCCGTGGGCGCCCCCGAAGGATCTGCAGCCGCTGCTGGCCAGCCCATGCATGCGAAAGGCCCACGGGCTGGCGGTGATGGGCAACCGGGACGGCGCCGCCCGCAGCTTCCTGGCCTGCCAGGGCCCGCCCCCCGAGCGCCTGCTGGCGAATAGCCTCGCCGCCCGAAACCAGCAGGATCTGGGGCGCTCCGAAGAGGCCTGGCAGACCCTCTACCAGGCCGATCCCCCGCTGCTCCTCCCCTTTGTGGAGGCGGCGGAGGCCGGCCTCTCCCTGCGCCGCCTGCTCACCCGCCGCATGTTGGCCATCGAGGTGCTGGACGCCCTCAGCCGCCGGGCCGAGGCCCTGGACCTGGCCCAAGACAGCTTCGCCGAGATCGTCGCCTTGTCCGGACCCGACCTCGAGGCGCTGCTGCCCACGGCCGAGCGCCTCTTCCGGGTCGACCTCGCCTCGGCCCTGTCCGAGGAGGAGGTCGCCGATTGCGAGGCCCGCCTGGGCCGGGCGCGGCGGCGGGTGGCGGGCTTCCTCGAAGTGCAAGAGCGCCTCAGCCGCATCGAAGACTCGCAGATCACGCCAACCGGCCCCAACCTGCCGGGCGGCATCGGGCGGCTGCGGGTCATGCACGATATGTATAGCGATCCGGGCTTCATCCTGGTCTGGGCGCCCCTTGGGGACAGCGGGCGCAGCGCCGCAGCCCACCTCGACGGCATGGCGCTGCTCGAAAACCTCGTCCGGGCCGAACGAAACACCGAGGAGTCGGGGCGGCGCATCGCCATCATCGACGCGACCAGCCAGCCGGTGGCCGGCCTGGGAGACCCGCCGCCCGAGGCCCTGCTCCTCGCCGATGTGCCCCTGGGCTGGCTCTTTCCCCACCTGCGCATCGGCGTGCTGAGCACCCCCGGCGAGGCCCTCCAGCGACAGGTCGAAGGCGTGCTCGTCCAGCTGCTGCCCATGGGCGTGGCCATGGCCCTCGGCGTGCTGGCCATCGCCGTGCAGCTGGCGGCCAACCGCCGCGAGCGCGAGCTCTTCGACCGGCAGCAGGCCTTCATCGCCCGGGTGACCCACGAGCTGAAGACGCCGCTGGCCGGCATCCGCGTGATGGCCGAGACCCTGCAGATGGGCGCCGCCACCGAACCCGCCACAGCGCGGAAATTCCTGGACCGCATCATCCAAGAGACCGAGAAGCTGGGCAACCGCATCGACGAGGTGCTGACCGCCGCCCGCCGCCCCGAGGTCAGCGAGCGCACCCCCGTGCGCCTGGACGCCCTCGCCCAGGAGGTCGTCGACACCTGGCGGCCCCGCTTTCAACAGGCCGGCGCCGAGCTGACCACCGACCTGCGCCCCTGCCACCCGGTGCCCGCCGACCCCCCGCTCATGCGGGACGCCTTGGGCAACCTCCTCGACAATGCCCTCAAGTACCAGCGTCCCGGCGTGAAGGGCCGCTGCGTTGTGCGCACCGCCGAGACGGGGCGATGGGTGATCTTCGAGGTGGTGGATAATGGTATGGGCGTCCCCCCCGCGATGCGCCGCCGGATCTTCGAACGCTTCACCCGCGTCGAAGGCCCGGGTCGGGGCAAGGCGGGGGGCCACGGGCTCGGATTGGCATTTGTCGCCGAGGCGGCCGCAGCCCACAAGGGTACGGTGGAGTGCTCCGAGGGCTTGGACGGCGGGGCCCGATTCCGATTGAAGTTGAGGAGAAAGCGATGAATCCAGAGAGACGCGCGCGCATCATGATCGTCGAGGACGACGAGACCATCGCGCTGGGATTGGAGGCCGCCTTGCGCCTGGAGGGTCACGATGTGCGCCACCACGAGCGCGCCGAGATGGCCCTTGACGATGTCGCAAATTGGAAGCCCCATGTCGTCATCCTCGACCGCATGCTGCCCGGCATCGACGGGCTGAGCGCCCTTCGCTACATCCGGCAGCAGCACGGCGATCTCAAGGTGATCATGCTCACGGCCAAGGGGGCCGAGCAGGACCGCATCGACGGCCTGGATGCCGGCGCCGACGACTATGTGGCCAAGCCCTTCTCCATGCAGGAGCTGCTCGCGCGGGTCCGCGCCCGGCTGCGCGCCTTGCCGCCCGCCCCAGCCCAGGATGGCGACGACATCTTCAGCTTCGGCGATATGCGCGTGGACCTGCGCCGGCGCGTTCTGCACAAGGATGACGACGAGATCCGCCTGACCACCCACGAGGCCGGCGTCCTTCAGTACCTGATCGAGCACCGCGGCGGCGATGTCACCCGCGAAGAGCTGCTGGAGAAGGTCTGGGGCTATTCGCCCAGCATGCAGACCCGCACCGTGGACAACCAGATCCTCAAGCTGCGCAAGAAGATCGAAGAGCGGCCGGCCGACCCCCGCCACATCCTCACCATTCATGGCGTGGGCTACCGCTTCGAGCCCTGATCCCCTAGGGGCCCAGCGGCAGCAGGCAGCCAGGCCGCCCCCCAAAAAGGCAGAACGCGCGGCCCCAGCCAGGAGCCGCGCGTCGCGGGGTGCAGGCGCGGCCCCGGGGCCGCCTTCGGTTCAGGCCAGCTCGCCACCGTCGAGGGTGACGAACTGCCCATTCATGCCGGCTGCGCCGGTAGAGGCCATGAACAGCAGGGTGTCGGCGATCTCGTCGAGGGTCAGGGGGCGACCGCGGGGCACCTTGCTCATCCAGGCGGCCTTGATGTCGCTCTCTGTACCCTCTCCCTTTTCGGAGATGCCCAGGGCGGCGGCGTCCACCAGCGGAGACTCGGTCAGACCGAGGATCAGCGCGTTGACGTTGACCCCGCTGCCGCCGACCTCGCTGGCCAAGGAGCGGGTGAAGCCCAAGAGCCCCGCCTTGGAGGCGCCATAGGCAGCCATGAAGTGCTGGCCGCGCAGGGCGCTGGTGCTGGAGATGTTGATGATGCGACCGGAGCCCCGGTTGATCATGCCCGGCAGCACCTTGAGGGCGCAGAGGAAGGCACCGGTCAGGTTGACCTTGAGGTGCTCCTCCCAGACGCGCACATCGGTCTTGGTGACCAGGCTGGGGCGGATCATGCCCGCGTTGTTGATGAGCACGTCCACCGGCCCGGCGGCCATGAACGCGGCCTCCACGCTGGCGGGGTCGCCCACATCGACACGGACCGCATAGGCGCCGATTTCATCTGCAAGTGCTTCGATCTCATTTCGGGTGCGGGCCATCACCGTGACGCGGTAGCCCTCCTTCTTGAAGCGTCGAGCAGTGGCTGCGCCGATGCCGCGACCGCCGCCGGTAACGACCACATGGGGTGCCTTGGGCATGTGCCAACCTCCGAACGGGGTGCCTCGCGCGAGGGCGCGGGGATTGTGACTCAGGGGGCGGTGCCGACCGTCCGATACCGACCCGAGAAGTAGAGCAGCGGCGAGAGCTCGCTTTGAGCTTCGTCGCGAAGGGTCTCACCACGGAGGGTCGTTGCGTGGACCTCTCCGATGAAGATGCTGTGGTCGCCGCCATCCAGGCGGTTCCAGCGCTTGCAATCCAGCGTGGCCAGGGAGCCATCGATGAGGCGCGCGCCACTCACCGCACCCAGCTGGAAGGACAGGCCGTCCCAGGGCGAACCGCCCGGGGAGCCCCAGCCGGCAAAGCGGTTGGACACATCCACCTGGGCGTCGTTCAAGATGTTGATGGCAAAACCATCGGCCCGCAGCAAGCGGGCGTGGGTGTCCCCCCGGTTGCCCACGCAGACCAATACGAGGGGTGGATCCAGGGAAAGCGAACAGAAGGCGCTGGCCGTCATCCCGTGGTGGCCCGCATCGCCATCGGGGCCGGCATCGGGATCGCGGAGGGTCACGACGGTGACCCCTGACGCGAAGCGACCGAGCGCAGCCTTGAAATCGGCGGGAGAGAGGGCCATCGGAGGGGATTCCAGGGAGCACGGGAGGAGGCCGGGACCTGTCCCGACCACGGTGAGCGAGCGTCATAACATGCTACAGCCGACGACCGTTGCCCATAGGTCGTCGTGACGCCATGCTTCTGGAGCCCGTCCGCATCAAGCGCCCCGACCTACGCGACGAGGTGCGCGATCTCGTCGAGTTGGTCTGTCAGCAGCCCGCTGGCCATGAGATCCCGCTGACAGAGCTGGTGCGGGTCCTGGGCATCCAGATCGCCCCCGACTTCCGCCAGCAGCTTGCGGGCCGGGGCGATCTCCACCTGCGGCCCACGAGCTTCTTCAACCAGGGGCCGGCCATCCAGCGACGGGTGCGGCTGCTGGGATTCGATGTGACCCTGCGCATCGCCAGCCAGCTCACAGGCCGATTGACCCGCTTCAACGACAGCTTTCAGCTGGCATTCGAAAGCGAGCGCACCGTGGCCCTCTCAAAATTCCTCTTCAATGTCGAGCTGCGGCACCTCGACTTGAACCGGGAGCGCATCTTCGTTGACTTCGTTGGCGCCCAGGATGTCTTCATCGAGCTGGAGTGAGGGTCGGGGGCGCGCGGGCCCGGTCGGCAATTGCCCCGGGCCCGACGCCGACGGGATAGGCCCAGGCCCTTCTGAGGAGGCGCCATGAACCGCCCGGCGACCGAGATCTACCGCCCCAAGAACCCGATCCGCATCGTGACGGCCGCGTCCCTCTTCGACGGGCACGACGCCGCCATCAACGTGATGCGCCGCATCATCCAGGCCTCGGGGGCCGAGGTCATCCACCTGGGCCACAACCGGTCGGTGGGCGAGATCGTCGACTGCGCGATCCAAGAAGACGCCCAGGCGGTGGCCATCACCAGCTACCAGGGCGGCCACGTCGAATTCTTCAAATATATGCACGACCTCTTCGCCCAGCGCGGGGCCGATGTGCAGATCTTCGGCGGCGGCGGCGGCACCATCCTGCCCACCGAGATCGCCGCCCTGCATGCCTATGGCATCAACCGCATCTATTCGCCCGACGACGGCCGCGAGCTGGGCCTGCAGGGCATGATCAACGATCTGCTGGAGCGCTGCGACCGCCCCCGACGGGGGGCCGATTGGGCCCCCCACCTCGCCCGCCTGCGCCAGGGCGACCCGGCCGACCTCGCCGCCCTGGTGACCATCGCCGAGAACCACCCCGAGGAGGGCGAGGCCCTGCGCCAGGCCCTGGTGGCCGCCCGGGGCGACCGCCGCGTGCCCGTGCTGGGTGTCACGGGCACCGGCGGCTCTGGCAAGTCCAGCCTGGTGGACGAGCTGGTGCGGCGCTTCCTGCTCGATCGCGCCGAGGGGCGCATCGCCGTCATCAGCGTAGACCCCAGCAAGCGGCGCACCGGCGGCGCCTTGTTGGGCGACCGCATCCGCATGAATGCCGCCGACGACCCCCGGGTCTTCGTGCGCTCCCTGGCCACCCGCCAGTCCAACCTCGCGCTGTCGGCCCATGTGCGCCACGCCATCGAGGCCTGCCAGGCCGCCGACTACGACCTGGTGGTGGTCGAGACCAGCGGCATCGGCCAGTCCGACACCGAGATCACCGAACACGCCGATGTCTCCCTCTATGTGATGACCTCGGAATACGGCGCCCAGACCCAGCTCGAAAAGATCGACATGCTCGACTTTGCCGATGTGGTCGCCATCAACAAGTTCGACAAGCGCGGCTCTGAGGACGCCCTGCGGGATGTGCGCAAGCAGTTCCGCCGCAACCACAGCCGCTTCGGCGACAGCGACGACAGCCTGCCGGTGCTGGGCACCATCGCCTCGCGATTCGCCGACCCCGGGGTGGACGCCCTCTATGCCTTGCTCATGGACCGCATCGACGCGGTGACCGGCGCGGGCTGGAAGAGCAGCCTGCCCCTGTCGCCGACCGCCACCGACCGCCAGGACATCATCCCGCCCCAGCGGGCCCGCTACCTCGCCGAGATCGCCGATACCATCGGCCGCCACGAGGCTGAGGTGGACGCAGCCTGCGCGCTGGCCCGGCGCCTCTTTCAGCTGGACGGCTGCATCGCCCTGCTGCGGGATAGCGGCAGCCAGGCGGTGGAGATCCCGGCGGGGCCACTGGCCACCCTCGACGAGGACGGGCCCGAGGTGCACGATCTCGTGCGCCGCTACAACGCGTTGCGGCAGCGCCTGCACCCCGACCACCGCGCCTTGTTGGAGACCTGGCCCGCCACCCAGGCGCGCTATGCCGACGATGTCTTCCGCTTCCAGGTGCGGGGCCGCACCCTCGAACAGCCCCTGGTGCGCACCAGCCTGTCGGGCACCCGCATCCCCAAGGTCGCCCTGCCGCGCCTGTCGGACTGGGGCGATCTGCTGCGCTGGCAGCTTCGCGAGAATGTGCCCGGTGCCTGGCCCTATGCCGCAGGCGTCTTCCCGCTGAAGCGCGAAGGAGAAGACCCGGCCCGCATGTTTGCCGGCGAGGGGGGCCCCGAGCGCACCAACCGGCGCTTCCACTACCTGTCGCGGGGAATGCCCGCCAAGCGCTTGTCCACCGCCTTCGACTCGGTGACCCTCTACGGCGAAGACCCCGACCACCGGCCCGATATCTGGGGCAAGGTAGGGAATTCCGGGGTCAGCGTCTGCTCGCTGGACGACGCCAAGAAGCTCTACTCCGGCTTTGATCTCGCCGACCCCTCCACCTCGGTCAGCATGACCATCAACGGGCCGGCGCCCATGCTGCTCGGCTTCTTCATGAACGCCGCCATCGACCAGCAGTGCGAGCGCTACATCCGCGAGAATGGGCTTCTGGAGCAGGTTGAGGCTCGGATGGAGGCCCTCTTTGCCGAGCGAGGGGCCAAGCGGCCGCGCTACCACGGCGAGCTGCCCGAGGGCCACGACGGCCTGGGCCTGCTGCTGCTGGGCGTCACCGGCGACGAGGTCCTGCCCGCCGAGGTCTACGCCCGCATCAAGGCCGACACCCTCAGCCGGGTGCGGGGCACGGTGCAGGCCGACATCCTCAAAGAGGACCAGGCCCAGAACACCTGCATCTTCTCCACCGAATTCGCCCTGCGCATGATGGGCGACATTCAGGAGTACTTCACCGAAAACAAGATTCGAAACTTCTATTCGGTGAGCATCAGCGGCTACCACATCGCCGAGGCCGGGGCCAATCCCATCACCCAGCTGGCCTTCACCCTGGCCAATGGCTTCACCTTTGTGGAGTACTACCGGGCCCGGGGGCTGCAGGTGGACGACTTCGCCGCAAACCTGAGCTTCTTCTTCAGCAATGGCATGGACCCCGAATATAGCGTCATCGGGCGGGTGGCCCGGCGCATCTGGGCGCGGGCCATGAAGCTGCTCTATGGGGCCAGCGCCCGCAGCCAGCAGCTGAAGTACCACATCCAGACCAGCGGCCGGTCCCTGCACGCCCAGGAGATCGCCTTCAACGACATCCGCACGACGCTGCAGGCGCTCTACGCCCTCAACGACAACTGCAATTCGCTGCACACCAACGCCTATGACGAGGCCATCACCACCCCCACCGAGGAGTCGGTGCGGCGGGCCCTCGCCATCCAGCTCATCATCAACAAGGAGCTGGGGCTGTCCATGAACGAGAACCCCGTCCAGGGCTCCTTCATCATCGAGCAGCTGACCGATGGGGTGGAGGCCGCAGTGCTGGCCGAGTTCCGGCGCCTGTCCGACCGGGGCGGCGTGCTCGGCGCCATGGAGCGCATGTACCAGCGCTCTCGCATCCAGGACGAGTCCCTGCACTACGAGACCCTGAAGCACACCGGCGCGCTCCCGGTCATCGGCGTGAACACCTTCTTGGACGACCGGGGCTCCCCCACGCGCATCCCCGACGAGGTGATTCGCGCCACCCCCGAAGAGAAGGAGCAGGCCATCGCCGACCGCGACGCCGTCCGCGCCCGCCTGCCGGCCCGCTCCGCCGCCAGCCTCAAGCGCCTGCAGGCCGCGGCGCTGGCCCAGCAGAACCTCTTCGCAGAGCTGATGGAGGCATGCAAGACCTGCACCCTCGGTCAGATCTCGACCGCCCTCTACGCCGTGGGTGGCCAATATAGGCGGAACATGTGACGTGACGGCCAACAGGCGGGGGGCGAGCTTGCCCGCCGCGACTGGAGTCATCGGGGTCCGGATGGCAGGCACACGCATTGGCCAGCGCATCGGCCCCTTCGAGCTGGCCGAGCGACTTGACGGCGACGGCAGCGCCGCCCTCTACCGCGCCGTGCGTCCGGCGGGCTCCCGCGAGCCCCGGGTGGTGGCCATCCGCGTCGCCGACGACCCCCGGGATGAGCGCGCGGCGGCCTGGATTCGCAACGAATACGACGTCCTGCGGGCCTTGTCGGAGCCCGCACACCCCGCCATCCTGCGCCCCTATGGCTACTACGCCTCCCAGGTGGCCGTGGCCATGGAAGACATCGACGGGGTGACCCTGGCCGACGCCCTGCGCCTGCGCCAGGCCGGGCGGGTGCCCATCGACGCCGCCACCGCCGTGGACATCCTGCTCAACCTCGCCCAGGCCCTGCGCCACGCGCACAGCACCTCGGGCCCGGGCGGTCTGATCATGCACGGGCACCTCAATCCGGACCGGGTGCAGCTCACCCGCAACGGCCAGGTCAAGGTGCTGGGCTTCGGGCGCGCGGCCCCCCGGCGGGTGCCCAGCTACACACCGCCCGAACAGGCCGCGGGCGCCTTCCTCGACGCCCGCAGCGACCAGTGGGCCTTGGGCTCGCTGGGCATCGAGATGCTGCTGGGCCAGGCCCTCTACAGCAATACGACCGATCCCACGGCCGAGGCCCTCTCGGGCCGGGTGGGGCCGTGGCTGGACCGCCTGGAGCGCCGCTGGCCCGAGGTCTGCCGCGTCCTGGCCCGCTGTCTCGCCCCCGCGGCCGGCGACCGCTACGAGCGCGAGGCCGACCTGGTGCACGACCTGCTCACGGCCGGCCGCACCATTGGCGGGCGGGCCGATGTGACCGCCCTGGCCTCTCGGGTGGCCGCCTTGCTGCCGCCGCCCGAGGCCCCGGTCCAGAGCCCCGCCCCCACCGAGGGCATGCCCCAGGTCAAGAGCGCCGCCGAACCCAAGGTGGACAGCACCCTGGTCCCCCTCGAAGACGATATCGACCCCGACTCCGCGCGGCGCGCGGCCCAGCGCCTGGGCCAGGAGCCCCGCCGGCTGCAGGATCAGCCCGAGCATCCCGCCCTGCGGCGGGCCCAGCAGCGCGCCCTGTTGGCCCCCCCCGAGGCCCTTCAGGCGCCCGCGCCGGCCCCCGCGCCCGCGCCGGCGACGGCCCATGTGCACCTGCCCATGCCCATCTTGGTGGACCGCAGCCGCTTGGAGGAGGAGATCACCGACCCGGCGCCGGGCGCCCTGTTGGAGACCCTGCCCGCCGACGCCGCGCCCCCGCGGCCCCCGACCGTCGCCAAGGCCCCGGCCCAGATCAGCGCGCCAGAGCCCGACAGCGAATCCCATACGCCGGTGTCCATGGACCTGCCCCGCATCGACGAGGGCCTGGACCCGGCGCCACCCCGGCGGGCGCCGGCCCCACCCGACGAGGGGGACGACGTCTTGGAGGGCCTGGGCCTGGGGGTGGGGCCCGCGCCCGCCCGCGACCCGGAAGAGGAGCAGACCCTCAGCCCCGATGTGGACCCCGCCGAAGAGGAGCCCGAGACCCACGATCTCGACCCGGTGGACCCCGGCGCCATCGCCCCGGGCGGGCCCGACTCCGACGAGGAGCCCCTCGACGAAAATGCGCCCCCCAACCTCGTCTCTGCGCAGATCACCGAGGGCCTGCGCCTGACCGAGCTGCTCGCGGTGGTGATGATGGCCCTGCTGCTGATCATGGGCCTGTCCTTCGTGGCCTGGCGCTTCTTCTGAGCATGGAAGCCGGCCGGCTGAGCACGCTTGCGCCTGGTATTCGCTGGCAGGCGGTGCCCTCCCCCACCTTGCCGCCCGCCACCACCACCAATTGCTGGCTGCTGGGCGCCACGGAGCTGGTCGCGGTGGACCCTGCCGGCGTCACCGAGGCCGACCAGGCGACCCTCTCCGGCAACCTGCGGGCGGCCGGGCTGCGGGTGGCCCGCATCTTGTTGACCCACCACCACGGCGACCACATCGGCGGCGCCCCGGCCCTGCGCGCGGCCTTTGCAGCCCCCGTCCTGGCCCACCCGGCCACCGCTGCTCGCCTGCCCTTCGCCGTCGATGGCCTGCTTCACGAGGGCGACCCCCTGCCCACCGACGATGGGCGGGACTGGCGCCTGCTGCACACCCCGGGCCATGCCAGCGGGCACCTCTGTGCATTCGACGGAGAGACCGTGCTGGCGGGCGATATGGTGGCGGGCGAGGGCACCATCGTGCTGGACCCACCCGAAGGGGATCTCGGCCTCTACCTGGCCAGCCTCCGCCGCTTGCGCGACCTCGCCCCCACCCGGCTGCTGCCGGCCCATGGCCCGGCCATCGCCCCCGCCCTGCCGGTGCTCGACCACTACATCGCCCACCGACAGGCGCGCACCGACCAGGTGCGCCGGGCCCTGGCCGACGGCGCGCCGCGACAGCCCATCGACCTGGTGCCCACGCTCTACCCCGAGCTGCCCGCGGACTTCTACCCGGTGGCCGCCCGGCAGGTGCTCTGCCACCTGCGCTGGCTGGTGGCGGCGGGGGAGGCCCAGGCCGACCCGGCGGGCTGGCGTCTGGGCCGAGGCCACGCATGAGGGGCTGGCTCGTCACCGGCACCGACACCGAGGTGGGCAAGACCGTCGCCACGGCCGCCCTGGCCGCCGCCTTGCGGGCGCGGGGTCATCGGGTGCGGGCGCTGAAGTCCCTGGCCACCGGGGGGCCGGCGCCGGGCGAAGACGCGACCCTGCTGGGCCTTGCCGCACAGCACGAACCCAGTGTATATGCCTGTTTTCACGAACCGGCCGCGCCACTGCGCGCCGCCAGGCAGCAAGGCCTGCAGGTCAATGGCGACGACCTGGTTCGGTGGATTCGCGCCCAGGCCAGCCCCGGCTTCACCCTGGTGGAGGGCGTGGGTGGCTGGCGGGTGCCCCTGGCGCCGGGGCTATCCGTGCGGGAGCTGGCCCAGGCCCTGGACCTGCCCGTGCTCGTGGTGGCCGCCAACCGCCTGGGCGTCCTCAACCACAGCCTGCTCACCGTGGAGTCCATCCAGGCGGCCGGCTGCCGGGTGGCGGGCCTGATCCTCAACCGGATCCAGCAGCCACAAAGCCCGCTGATGGCCTGGAATGCCGAGGATCTTCGCGAGCAGCTGGGGCCCGACCTGCCGCTGCTGCAGCTGGGCCCGGTGCAGCTGCCCGAGGGCCTGGCTGCCGCGGGCACAGCCTGGCTGGGGCCGCTGGGCGTCGGGCCCTGACCGCCGGGTCAGGACCCCGGTGGCTCAGCGGCCTCGCCGGCGTCGGGGTCGGCCTGGGCCGCCTCGCGGGCGAGCCTGCGCCTGCGCAGCACCCGCCACAGAACCAGGCCGATCAGGCTGGCAAAGAGCACCGTGCCCACGATGCGGAAATTGTCGAGAAAGACCACCACACGCCCGAGGTCGTCGGCAAAGACCCGGCCCAGGGTGATGAAGACCCCCACGGTGATCCAGGCCGCCAGCCCGTCGATCACCAGGAAGCGGGGCAGGCTGATGCCGCTGGCCCCGGCAAAGAAGAAGGCGGGCAGGCGCATGCCGGGCACATTGCGGGCGATGGCGATGGCCCAGGGCCCATAGCGCCGGTAGAAGCGCTCGATGCGCTCGATGTCTTCGGTGCCGACCAGCTTGGCGATGAAGCCGCGGGGGTGCAGCCCCACCCGACGGCCAAAGGTCCAGGAGATCACATCCCCGCCGACCACCCCGATATAGCCAACCACGATGGCCGCCGGCAGGGAGGCGTGGCCTGTGACGGTCAATACGCCCGCCACCAGCAGGCTGACGTCTTCGGGGATGGGCAAACCAAAGGGCGTGAGGATCAACGCCAGGAATACGGCCACCAGCCCATAGCGCAACAGGGTGTCCAAGCGGTGGCTCCTCGCTTCACAGCCCCCTATCCACCCCCGCCGGTCCTCGCCTCACAGCGGGGGCGGGCCCAATGGGGGGGGCGCGCATCTTGACCAGCCTTGACCTTCGCACCGTTGCCCCGATCGGCGAGAGCGGGAAGGATTCATCGATGTGGATTGTCCCCTGTGCGCAGCCTGAAGACACCCGCGCCCTGGGCCGCGCCCTGGGGGAGAGCCTGGCGGGCCCCCTGTGCCTGTCGCTGGAGGGCGACCTGGGTGCGGGCAAGACCTGCTTCGCCCAAGGAGCCGGCGACGGTCTGCAGGTGCAAGAAGCCGTCGTCAGCCCCACCTTCGTCCTGGTCGCCGAATATGAAGGCAGGCTGCCCCTTCTCCACGCCGACTGCTACCGGCTGGAGGCCGCGGACGCCGCTGGAATCGGCCTGGAGGAGGCGCTGGAGACCTGGCCGGGCCTGGCCCTGGTGGAGTGGGCCGAGCGCCTGCCCGGCCTGCTGCCCCTCGACCACATCCAGCTGCGCCTGAACATCGCCGCCCCGGGCCGGCAGGTGCAGATCCGCGCCCATGGCCCCCGCGCGACGGCCGCGCTGGCCGCCTGGAGGGCCGCGCTTGGCCGCTGACGCCCCCCGCTTTCGGCGTCCGGGCCGCGCCCCTCCCGAGGTGGCGGGTCGGCTGCGGGCCATGGCGCTGCTGCTGGCCTTGGCGGCGGGCATGCTGGCGGCCACCCGCCTGTTCAGCCCGGCCCCCGCGCCCCCGCCCGAACGCCGGGTGGTCGAGGTGCGCGGCGCGGTCCCGCAGCCCGGCTTTCACGCCCTCGCCGGGCCCCTCACCGTGCACGCGGCCTTGCGGGCCGCCGGGGCCGACCCAGCCGGCCAGGTGGACGCCGCCTTGTCGCCGGGCACCCGCATCCGGCTGTCCGAGGCCGGCGAGCTGCGCTTGGAGCCCATGGACGACCTGCTGGTGGTGGGCCTGCCGGTCGACATCAACCGTGCCAGCGCCCGGGCCCTCACCGCGATCCCCGGCATCGGCGACCGCCGGGCAGCCGACATCGTGGCCAGCCGCGACGCCGACGGCCCCTACCGCTCCGTGGACGACCTGGCCCGGGTCAAGGGCATCGGCCCGGCAACCGTCGAGGATCTCCGCCCCTTTCTGGTGGCGGGCCCAGCCGATCAGGCGGCGTCCACCACCCGCAGCGCGCGCGCCCCCTGATCCTCCAGAACGGCCAGGGCCAGCAGCTCTTCGCCGCCCATCACCCGGTATCGGCCGCCCAGCTCCACCCCGGCCGGCGGGCCGGGCACGCCGCCGCCGCTGCGCACCCGGGCGCGCAGGGCCTCGGGCACATCCACGGCGGGCAGGTGATCCAGGGCTTGGGCGGGGCTGAGCAGCCAAGGCATCAGCTCGCGCCGCACCAGGTCCCGGGGCCGCCAGGGCATGCGCTCGGCGCCGCGGGCCGGCCGCAGCACCTTGCGCCAGTCGGGGTCGCCGCTCACAATCTCCGACAGGCGCGGGAAGTCCAGGGCGGCGGACTCCAAGAAGGGGCCGCTGCGCAACCGGCGCAAGGCCGACAGGTGACCGGCGCTGCCCAGGGCCTCGGCGATCTCGACCGCCAGCACCCGCGCATAGGTGCCGCGCCCGCAGTGGATCTCCACGCGCAGCCAGTCGGGCCCCCGATCGACCAGGTCGATGCGGTCGATGCGAATGGGCCGGGCGGCGGCCTCCACCTCTTCTCCGGCGCGGGCATAGGCGTAGAGCGGGCGGCCGTTGACCTTGACCGCGCTGTGGCGGGGCGGCACCTGCTGCCGGATGCCAGCAAAGCCCGCCAGGACATCGAGGATGCGGGCCTCATCCAAGTCCGGAATGGGCGCAGTACGCCCGATCTCGCCGGTTGGGTCGCCGGTGTCCGTCTCGGCCCCCAGCTGGATGGTGGCGTCGTAGATCTTGACGCCCTCGTCCAGGTACTGGATCAGCCGGGTCGCCGGACCCAGGGCCAGGGGGAGCACGCCGGTCGCAAAGGGATCGAGGGTGCCGGTGTGGCCCACCTTCTTGATGCCGAGCACCGCACGCAGCACCGCCACCACATCGTGGCTGGTGATGCCCACCGGCTTGTCCATCACCAGGAAGGCGGGCTTCACGACACCGCCCCGTCCTCGGTGGCCTCATCCGAGGTGTCTTCGCCGTCGCCGACGGTGCGACCCCCATCGCCCGCAGCCCGGTCTTCGATCATCTTGTCCAGCACACCGGTGATGTGCATGGCCTCGTCGAGGTGGGTGTCGAGGTGGAAGCGCAGCTCGGGCACATAGCGCAGGTGAACGCGGTTCCCGAGCTCGCGGCGGAGGTAGCCCGAGGCCGACTGCAGGCCCTGCACGATCTCTTCGGGGTCGCCCTGCCCGCCCAGCGGGATGAAATTCACCCGCGCCAGGCGCAGGTCATCGGTCATCCGCACCGAGGTGAGGGTGATCTGGCCCACCCGGGGGTCGCGCAGACCCTCGCGGAGGATCTGGGACAGGGCGGCGGTGATCTCGCCAGCGACGCGGTCGGGACGGTTGGGAGCGCTCATGGCGACGGCCTATGGACACCGCCAGCCCCTGTCAATCCGGCAGCATCGGCTGACCGGGCAAGGCCCGCGCCCCCAGCCCCGTGCGCTGGGCAGCCATCTCGCGATCCAGGGGGGCCTTCCAAAAGGCCCGGTCTTCGAGAAGACGCCTTAGTGGTCCATCATCAAGCACCAGCCCCGCCATCGGCCAGCGGTCCAGAATCGCCCGCGCCCGCACGATACAGGCCTGTCGGGTGGGGGCCCGCAGGCTGAGGGTGCCGCAGATCTCGCCGGCCCGGAGCCGGTCTCCCGCGACGCCCGCCGCCGTCACCCGCACATCGTCGGGAAGGTCGGCAATGGCGTCCAGGACGCTGTCTTCGGCCAGAGGGAGCCGCAGGCTGATGCAGTGGCCCCGGGGCACGAGATCCGCCGGCTCCCACGCCAGATCGGCCCCGCCGGCCAGCCCCAGCTCTACCGCGACCAGGTCCACATCCAGGGATAGCTCTGTGGCCCCGTGCCAGGGGCGCAAGCCCGGGCGCAAGCCCAAGAACCAGGCCCGCTGGTCGGAGGTGAGCAGGAAGCGCACCGAGCCCGAGCCTTGCCAGCCCAGGGCCTCGGCGATGCGCGCGGCGTCCCGATGCAGGGTGGCCCGCAGCGCAGGCGACAGGCCCGCCGCCGGCGACTCCACCAGCAGCCGGTCGGTGCCCGACCGCACGGTGGTCTCGCGGTCCGACAGGGTGGCCACCCGGCCATCGGCCCCCGCCAGCACCGGCACCTCGATCTCGCGGGCCGCCAGGACCAGGCGCTCGACCACCACCGGCCCCTCGGCCAGGATGTCGCCGACCTGCCCGGCCACCTCGTCCAGGCTGTCGATGCGCAAGGAGCGACCCGGGAGCCCCAGCGTGTCCACCGGCTTGAGCAGCGCGGGCTGACCGGCCCAGGCCAGCCAGGTCTGCACCTGGCTGCGCTCGCTGACCGGTTCGGAGCCAGGCACCAGCGGAATCTTCAAGCGCTCCGCCACCGCGCGCTGGGCCCCGCGATCGGCCACGGCCTCCAGCGCCCGCAAGGAGGGCCCCAGCCAGGCCATGCCGCTGCGCACCACCAGCTCTGCGGCGAGGGGGGAGCGCACCACGCCCTCCCAGCCGGGGTGAATGGCGTCGCAGCCAGCATCCACACCGGCAGAGACCACCCGCTCGGGGTCGGGCCAGGCCGGGCCTTGCACCTCGGGCACCCACACGGAGTAGTCGGCCTCGTCCGGCCAGAGGGCCTCCGCGTCGGACTCCTGGATGAGCACCACGCTCTCGATGCCCGCGGCATGGGCTGTCTGGCTGATGCGCAAGGCGGCTTCGCCCCGGCAGGCCGCCAGCAACCGGAGGATGCGGCGTCCGGGTTCATCGGGCAGGGGGCGGCTGGCGCTCATGGGGGCTCCCACCGACAGGTTGGGGCGGCGAACCCCATCGCGCGGCCCGGGCAGGATATCCGGTCCACCCGGTCGAAGCCCTGGATGCCGCCCGATGCTCGCCCATCCCCCTGCCCCTCCCGACGCCGCCCCGCCCCTGGACCTCGTCCTGGTGGGCCCCGGCCGCCTGGGCCGCAGCGTGGTGGCGCTGCTCGCCGGGGGGCCGCACCGCCTGCGCATGGTGGGCCGCGGCGATCGCATCCCCGCCGCGCCGCTCACCTGGCTCACCGTGCCCGACCGCGAGATCGCCGCCGCCGCCGCCCTGGTGCCCCCCGGTGGGATCCTGCTGCACGCTTCGGGGGCTGCAGATCTCGGCGTGTTGGCGCCCCACGCCGAGACGGGGTCCTTGCACCCGCTGATGAGCTTTCCGGGGCCGGAGCTGGGCCTGCCCGACCCCCGCTTCGGGGTGCCAGCGGCCATCGCGGGCAGCCCCAGGGCCCGATCCGCCGCCCTTGCACTGGCCCAAGCCCTGGGTTGGACGCCATTTTCGGTGGATGGGGACCGCAGGCTCTACCACGCCGCTGCAGTGCTCGCAGGCAACTTCGCGACCGCCCTGCTGGCCGAGGCCACCCGCTGCCTCGCCGCCGCTGGCGTGCCCGAGGCCCAGGCCCCTGCCCTGCTCGCCCCCCTCGCCCTGGCCTCCATCCAGAATGCGGCCCAGGTGGGCCCCGCGCGGGCCCTCACCGGCCCGGTCGCGCGGGGCGACCATGCCGTCATCGCCGGCCACCAGCAGGCCCTCACAGAGGCCGGCCTGGATGCCGAGGTGGGGGTCACCTACCGGGCCCTGCTCGAAGCGGCCCTCCGCCTGCGCAGCCCCCAATCGGATTGAAGAAGTCGGCCACGTGTTCCGTACAACAGGAGGAGGCCCACCAATCGGGTTGGCCAAAGCTCCTGGAGGGCGCGATGCGAACCAACTCCCTCGACTTCGCCCGCGAAATCGGTTCGGACCTCGTCGCAGGCACCCAGCCTCAGCCGATCTTCGACGGCGCCAGCCCCAGCGGTTGCCGTCGCGGAGACCGGTGGTATATTCCGACCGAAGCGGAACCGACCGGAGTCGACATGCTCGACGCCTACATCATCGATCGGATTCGGCGCGAGCGGGAGTCTCGGGACGTCGGGCTGCGCCTGCCGCTGCAGGTCGAGGTCCCGCCGCACCAGCCCCTGCCCGAAATCGACCGGCGCCGGCCCAAGGACGCCACCGAGGACGAGGGTCGCGAAGAGCGCGAAGAGCGCGGCGTCGCCATCATCGACTTCGGCATCTGAGGCGGGCGGGCGCCGCGCCCCGGCATTCCGGCGGGGAGGGTGATCGGGCGGACCCGGTCCAAGGTCCTCCGACCTTGCCGCCACCAGGGCCTCGCGGTATACGCCACGGGTTCAGCGTGCACCCCCGCTTCGGCTTCGGTCGAGGGCCCTGAGGGTCCCCGCTTCCCCGATTTCTGGGAGCCCTGCTGCTCCCCAAGACCTCTCGGAGTTTCGATATGGCACGCGTCTGCACGCTCACCGGCAAGCGCCCGAATGTGGCCAACCGGGTCTCGCATTCCAATATCAAGACCAAGAAGCGGCAGCTGCCGAACCTCCAGACCCGCAAGATCTGGTTTGAGGAGGAGGGCCGCTTCGTGACCTTGAAGGTCTCGACCCGCGCGCTCCGCACCCTCAACAAGAAGGGTCTGGCCGCCTTCGCCGCCGAACAGGGCGTGGACCTCCGCGGCCTCTGATCGCCGCAGGGGTCCCCCACGGGGATCGCTGTGACCGCACCGCTTGGGGCTCCGCTGGCATGGCTGGCGGGGCCGCTTGCTGTTGGACCACCCTCAGCCGCTGCTCCGGCCTTCCAATGACCGCACCAGCCCCAACAGCTGGGCCGAGGTGAAGGGCTTCTGCAGATAAGGCCAGGGCCCCTTGGGGGTGTGGAGCAGCCCGCTGGTGAGCACCGTGCGCCCGCTCAAGGCCGGCCAGCGCTGGTCGATGATGCGCGCCAGGGCCTCGCCATCCATGCCCGGCAGGCGGTAGTCGGTCACGACCAGGTCGAAGTTGCCCAGGGCCAGCCGCTCCAGCGCCTCTTCGCCCGATTCGACGGTGACGATGCGGTGGCCCTCGGTGCTGAGCATCCAGCCCACCGCGTCGCAGAGCAGCTGGTCGTCGTCCACCACCAGCACGCTCAGGCGGCGGGGGGGATCGGCCACCGGCACGTCGGCTGCAAGATCCGGCAGGTAGACATGAAAAATGGCGCTTCCACCGTCATTTTCAGCGGTCAACCAGCCGCCGTGATCCTGGGCGATGGCCCAGGCGATGGCCAGGTGCAGGCCCAGGGCGGGGTCTACCTGGCGCCCGCAATAGGGGCTGCGCAGCTCGGCCAGCAGCTCCTCTCGCAGCACGCCGCCTTCGGCATGGACGCTCAGGCGCACGCCGCCCTCGGCGGGTCGGGCGGTCACCCGCAGGTGGCTGCCGGGGGGGCTGCCCTCCTTGGATTGCCGCAACAAGCCGCCCAGCAGCTGGCTGAGCAGATCGGGGTCCGCCCGCACCTGCAGATCGCTGGGGCTCACGTCGATCTGCACCGATACCAGCCGCAAGCGAGACGAGCCGCTGTCCACCGCCTCGGCCAGGGCCGCCGCCACCGACAGCCACTGGCGCCGGGGGCTGGGCGGCACGGCAAAGGTCTGGAGGTTGCGCATCAGGCCGCTGATGCGCCCACATTGTTCGCGGATGATGGGCAGCTGGCGGAGCACCGCCGTGGGCACTGCGCCGGGCTGGGCCTCCATCAGCTCCAAGCGGCCCTGGATGACGGCCAGGGGGTTGTTGATCTCGGCGGCGACGCTGGCCGCCAGCCGCCCCACCGACGCCAGGCGGCGCTCGTGCAGGGTCTCCTGGTCGAGCTGGTGGCTGCGGGTGATGTCCCGCATCACGATCAGCCAGCCCTCGTCGGGCCGAGCGGCCACGGCAAAGCTCAGGCGCCGCCCGTCGGCCAGGGCGATGGCGGACTCGCCCGAGCCGGTGAAGCCGCTCCACAGCAGGGTGGTGAGGGCGGCGGCGCTGGCGGGATCCAGCAGGGCGGACAGGGTGCCGCCTTGCACCTCCTCGCGGCGCCGTCCAAAGAGCCGCTCGGCCGTCCGGTTGCAATCCGAGATGCGGCTGTCGGGGTCGATGGTGAGCACGGCGTCGGGGCTCTGGTCATAGAGCGCGCGGTAGTGGCCCGCGATCTGTTCGATGGCCCGGGTGCGCTGGCGCACCTCGTCCTGCAGCCCCGCGATGGTCTTGTGCAGGGCGAAGCGGTCGGCCCCGGCAGCGATGACGGGCCGCTCCACCCGGTCCATCAGCACCTCGATGGTGCGGTGGGCGGCGGCGAGTTCGGCCTCGAGGGCGGCCACCCGAGCCAATGCATCGGCCACCGCGGGGGACGCCAGGGGCGGGCCCTCAGCCAAGCGTGACCCCGGTGCCCAACACAAGGCCAGCCAGCGTGTAATTCACCTGCAAGGGACCGAATTGCTCACCCAGGGTGGAGAAGCCCACCAGGGGCACACCCTCCAGGGCGCCATGCAGGTCCTTCAGGCGGCTGGGCGGGCACTGAATCAGCCGCCCGACACAGTTGAAGCCGAGGATGACCCGGGGCGGGCTGCCCAGCTGGGCGAGCACCTCGCGCAGGCGGCGGCGGGTGGTCTCGACCACATCGCCCGCCAGGCCCACCCGCAGCACCATGCCCTCTTCCACCGCGCCGGCCAGGATGAGGTCGCTACCATCCAGACCCAAGAGCCCCCGCATATGCAGCTGCCCGCCCACCAGGAAGCCGAGCTGGCGCTCCAGGGCGAGGGTCTGCAGCCGGGGGCGGGCCAGCTCGACCAGGGGGATCTGCAGGAGCTCGGCGAGGCGGCCGGCCGCCGGCCGGCCATCCAGCTCGTGAATGCGGTGAAGGCCGGCAGAGGCGCCGGTCACGACCGAGCGCTGCGCGGTGGCCTCGAAGTGGTGCACCGCGAATGTCCGGAAGGGCAGCCCCGGGTCCAGCAGCAGGATGGCCGCGGCCTCGCAGGCGGCGACCCCATCGGCCCACACCCAGGTCTGGTGCAGGCGGTCGCCATCGCCGGCGCTGCCGCCCACCACGGGAATGCCCGGCGCGGCGTCGGCCAAGGCCGCGAGCAGGCGCTCTCCTCCCCCCACCAGGCCGTCGGTGAGGGTGATGAAGACCTGGCGGTCGGGCCGCAGCTGGGTGGGGGAGATGTCGGCAGAGGCGGCCAGGGTGCCGACGATGCGGGCCATGCGCTCGACGGCCAGCTCGGCGAGGTTGGGCACCAGGCTGACCGCCGCCCGCGCCGTACCGCCGATGGCCAAGGCCACCATTCCCCCGCTGCTGAAGCCATCGGGGGATAGCTCGCCCGCGGTGGTGCAGCCTGCGGTGGCGCATCCGGGGAAGCGCCGGGCCACGCTCTCGGCCACGGCGGGGGCCGCGTGGCGCGGGCTGTGGAAGACCAGCACCAGGGCCGCCGCGCAGTGGGCCAAGGCGGCTTCAATCTCGTCGAGGGCGGCCTCGGTGTCGTCCAGGCTGCTCGCGGCCAGGGCGACCGGAGCGGCGCCCGATGGCGCGCGCTCTACCCCCCCATGGGCAAGCAGGGCCACGGCTTAGAGCTTCACGCAGACCGCGTCGCCGACGACCTTCACGTCATAGGTGAGCAGTTCGACGTCGCCATTGGTCAGACAAGTGCCCTCGGCGAGGTCGAAGGACCAGCCGTGATAGGGGCAGGTGAGCACATTCCCGACCAATTCACCCTCGCCCAGGGGCCCACCGGCATGGGGGCAGGTGTTGGTGCAGGCGTGGAAGCCATCCCCGGTGTTGGCGACCGCGATGGCGGTGCCGCCGATGATGATCTCGGTGATCTTGCCGGGCTTGAGGGCCTCGCGGTGCAGCACGACCTCGTAGCCATCCGGCGGGGTGACGCCCCGCGGGGGCTCGGGCTTGAGCCCCAAGGAGGCTTCGGCCGGGCGGGGCGCGGGAGGATCGTCGTCGCGGGGGGCCGAATAGGAGGAGCCCGGCGAGGTGTCCACGGGGCCCTTGAACAGGCGCCGCCGGATGCCGGCCCGAAGCCCGTTTTCCCGCCCGACCAGCAGGGTGCGAAGGATGCCCACGGATGCTCTCCCAGCGGCCAGAGGCCGGATGCCGACCCCCTGGTCATATCACGCCGGGCCGATCCCGCAGCGGCCCCCGCAGACCCCAGTCCACACGGGGCGGGCGCGGGGCGGTGCAAGGGCTATGATCGGGCGCCGCCCACGGAGCCTGAATGATCCGCGACCGCCTGAAGTCCGCCGCCCGCAAGGCCGCCATCCGGCTGCTCAACATGGAATTCGACACCCAGGACCGCGACCCCGCGGCCCGCGGCAACCCCGACGCCAGCCGCTATGATCCCGACAAGATCCCCCCGCTGGTGGACGGAGATGGCGACACGCCCGGCCCCAACGCCAAAGAGGACATCGGCCGCCCCTGGGTCGCTGCCCAGCTGATCGGCGGGGTCGCCCCGGTCTTTGTGGACCTGCGCCCGCCCCAGGAGTGCATCGCCGGCATCCTGCCCGGCGCGCGGGTCGTCCCCAAAGACCTGCTCAAGCGCCGCCTGGACCTGCTCCCGGCCAAGGATGTGCGGGTCACGCTCTACGACCAGACCGGCGAGCTGGGCTCGGCCGAAATGGCGGCCTGGCTGCGGGAGCAAGGCTGGACGATGGCCCGCCGGTTGCAAGGTGGCTTCGCCGAGTGGATCGAGCACGACGAGCCGGTCGAGATCCCCGCCGTCCCGGCGGGCGGCGCCTTCAAGATCGGCGACTCGGTGCGGCAGCCCGATGGCACCCAGGCCTGGATCCTCGCGGTGGATGGCGATGCCAGCGCGCGCACCTACCGCACCTGGACCGAAGACGAGCAGGCCGCCGGCCCCTTCACCGCCGCCGACCTCGGCCGCTGAGGCCCCCATGCGCCGCCGGGCCCCCTCCCTCCCCTGCTCCTGCTCGCGCTGCTGGCCGGGTCGCCGCAGCCGGCCAGTGGCCGAGGCGCCGCCGCCCCCGCCGAGGTGGTGGCCCCGCTGCCGGTGCCCGCCCCCGCGCCGGCCCCTGGACCGCGGACGCCGGGCATGGTGCTGGCAGAGGCACCCTCGGCCGCGCCGGGCCGGGTGGCCCCCGAGGTGACCGACCCCCTCAGCCTGGGCCGCGAACGCTATGCCGAGGGCGACCTGGCGGGCACCATCGCCGCCTTGACCCCCTGGCTGGAGAGCCGCAAAGGCCCCCACGGTCGCAGCCGAACCGCCGGACACCTGCTGCTGGGAATGGCTCACTTTGGGCTTGAAAACTGGAATCTTTCCAGCTACCACTTCTACCAGGTGCGCCGCACCGGGGGCCCCCTCGCCCCTTATGGCGCCTGGAACGAGGCCCTGGTGGACCACCGACGGGGCCGCCACCGGGTCGCCGCCCGAGAGTGCAGCAGCTACCGCAACAGCTGGCCCGACGGCCCCCACGCCGATGAGTGTCTGCTGCTGATGGGCGACGCCTATGCGGCCGATGGCGCGCGCAGCGCCAGCCTGGGCGCCTATGGCCAATACCTGGAGCACCACCCCGACACCCCGCGCAAGGAGGAGATCCAGCTGGCCACGGCCCTGGCTTATGCCCGCACCGACCCCAAGCGCGGCATCGCCCTGCTGCAGGCCCTGGGCCTGGATCACAGCTACCCCTCCACCGATCTGGCGGTGCAAGCCGAGCTCGCCGCCCTGCGGGAGGCCGGCCACCCCGAGGCCCTGCTGCCCACCGACCCGCCCTCCTTGATGCGGCGCACGGCCTCCTTGCGCCGCTCGGGGCTCTATGAAGACGCCTGGGCGCTCTTCAACGAGCTGGCCAAGCTGGGCGAGGCCAACCCAGAGGTGGCCCGCTGGATCGAAGACAACGAGGAGCGCATGGCCTGGGGCACGCGCAACTACGACGTCTATGCCGAGGCCCTCAGCGCCCAGTACGAGGCGGCCCCCGATCCCGACCAGGCCTGGAGCATCTTCGTGGCCTGGAGCCGGGCCGGCGAGTGGGCGAAAGCGGCAGACTGGGGGCGCAAGGGCCTGGACGCCCACAAGAGCCACTATCGCTGGAAGGCCGCCAAGGACGACATGGCTTGGGCCACCCTGCTGGCCGGCCAATACAAGGAGGCCCAGGAGCGCTGGTCGGCCCTATCCAAAGCAGGTGGGGATTTCGGCAGAAAAGCAGCCTTCTACGCTGCATTTTCAGCCTATCGCGGTGGAGACTTCGAGACGGCCAAGGCCGGCTTCGACGCCCTGACCGAACGCAGGACCGACTGGACCGCGCCGGCCCACTATTGGCGCGCCAAGGTGCACGCGGCCCAGGGCGACGACACCGCCGCCGAGAACGACCGCCAGATGGCCCGGGTCACCGACTCCGACGGCTGGTACGGCCTGCTCTTGGACAACGCGGCCAAGCCCCCCACGGGCGACTTCAGCGGCTGGAGAGAGCGCGATGGCCGCTGGCACGGGCCGGCCGCCCCCAGCCTGCCCACGCTGGTGCGGCCCGGGGTGCAGGCCCTGGCCCAGACCGGCCTGGGCGGACATGCCCTGGACACCCGACTGGACCAGGCCCTCGGCCCCAGACCCTTTGCCACACTGCGCTGGCAGGCGCTTCAGGCTCCCCCGGCGGCCCCGGTCCGCACCGCCGCCCTCGACCCGGGTCCGGCCTTGCCCCAGTCCGGCCTCGCCCTGCCCGACGGCTACCCCGCCTGCTCCTGGTATGACCGCGACGCGGCCGCGCGGGACTTCCTGCGCTTCAGCGAGGCCCACAAGGCGCTCTGGCCCGGCCTTCCCGCCGCCTACGACCTGGCCATGGCCGGCCTCTACACCGACGCGGCCCGCGAGCTCTTCGACGCCTACGAGGAGTGGCGGTCGGTGGTGCAAGATGGGGCCAAGGGCGACCCCCGCCGGCAGCAGATCGCGTCCCTGAGGCTGCGGCTCACGGACTGGCGGCCCTTTCTGCTCCTGGTGCGCGACCACTACCACGCCGCGCGGGCCTGCTGGGGCCTGGAGAAATCCGCCAGCGACGAGGCCGAACGCATCGCCGCCTTGCGGCTGGGCTACCCGCTGGTCCGCCCGGACCTGGTCTGGCAGACGGCCCGCCGCTACAACGTCGACCCCTACTTGATCTACGGCATCATGCGCCAAGAGAGCACCTACCGGAACGCGGCCCTCTCGCCGGTGGGCGCCATCGGCCTCATCCAGGTGATGCCCGCCACCGGCGCCAAGGTCGCGGCCCTGCTGGGAGAGCACCGCTATTCACCGGGCATGCTGGAAGATCCCAAGACCAACCTGCGCTATGGCATCTACTACTTCAGTCGGTTGATGGATCGATTCGACGGGGTCTTTCCGTTGGCCGTGGCCAGCTACAATGGCGGCCCCCACAACATGAGCCGCTGGTATCGCCCCTGGACCGACAAGAAGGCGGGCGACGGCATCGATCTCGACGCCCTGGTCGAGACCATCCAATATGACGAGACGCGCGACTACGTCAAGCGCGTATCCAGCCACTATATGCGCTACATCGAGATCTACGAGGGGGCGGACGCACGGGTGGTCCTGCCGCCCCGGCCGGCGGGCGACGACGCCAGCGTCATCGACTTCTGAGGGCGCTCAGCCCTCGCTGGTGGGGTCCTCCGAAGCGCCAACGACGACGCCGACCGTCGGCTCCTCCTCGACCTGGATCGGCCCGGTGCCGGCCAACTTGCTGGCCGTCTTCTCGTCCTTGCCGCCCACGGCCTCGCGCAGGCGGTTCCACCAGTCGGTGCGCTCCTCGCCCTCGTCTTCGGGCAGCTGCACGGCGAGGTCCTCGCTCTCTACGATGACCGCGGCGGGACCCGTGTTCACGCGACCATCCAGCGGCAGCAGCGCGCCGCCGTGCAGGATGAGTCCGGTCACTTTTTGACCGGCTCGGTCGATCACATAGTCCTGAACCGTGCCCAGGGAGCGCCCCCGCCGGGTGATCGCCGTGGTGCCCCGGTAGCTGCTGGCCCAGGCCCGACCGCCCACGGCCGCTGGCTTGCCGCTGGTCCATTCGACGGCGGCCTCGGTGCGGACAAAGGCGAGATCCCGCCCGATGAGGTTCATCTCGCTCGCCCGCACGCCGCCGGATCGGCCGAATACGCCCGCGGACTTCAGCCGCCAGCCATAGATGCGCAGGGTCTCGAGGTCGAATTGGAAGTCGTCGAGCCGCCCCACCAGCGCCCCCTCTTCGAGGGTGGCGACTTGCAGGTTCTGGGCGCGCTTCCAGGTGTCCATCATCATCGGCGGCTCTCCATCCGGGCAGGGACCTGACAATGTCCCGGGTCCCGTTTATCCTCCACAGCGACCATGCACCGGCCATGCGAGAGCACGCCGCTCGCTTTCATGAATCGGCAGGAAGGAAGGATGGGCCCCATGAGATGGATCACCGGACTGCTGCTGGCGGCCGCATGTGGGTCCAGCACCCAGGACGCGACGGACCAGAAGGGGCAGGAGCAGCCCGGCCTCGCCGACCCACCCAGCGCATATGTCTACACCCCGCAAGCGCAGGCAGAGGCCCGCTTCGACGCCGACGCCCTCGAAGCCATCCTCGATGAATACCTCACCGGGTCCATGGTCTTTTCGGCGACGCCGGTGATGGACGCCTATGCCCAGGTGCTGGAAGCGGCCGAACCCGGCTGCCCCGACTGGTACGAGGTGGACGGCAACACCTTCTGGTATGCCTACTGCAGCACCAGCACGGGCACCTCTTTCGACGGCTACGGCTTCTACACCGTCTATGACGGCGTCGACGCCTTCGGGGATGGCAACCTGTGGGAGCTGACCGCCATCAGCGGCTCGGCCACCGTGCGCGACAATGCTGGCCACACGCTGCATATCGGCGGCGACCTCTACGACGGCACCGGCCTGTCCACCGACGGCGCCCGCCTGTGGGTGAGCCAGGTGGCCGGCGCCTTCTTGTGGGATGGCCCCGGCTCCGAAGGCAGCTGGATGGCCGAGGGCGGCAGCCCCTCCCTGCTGCTCTACGCCATCCAATACGAGCTGGGCGGGCTGGCCTACAACTACCGCTACGAGACCGGCGCCATCGCCGGCCTGGCCGGGGGCAGCGCCGCCCTGCACCTCAACGACCTCAGCATGGCCCACACCGCCCTGGGCTATGCCTGCGAGGCCGAACCTATGGGCACGCTGTCGGTGCGCGACAGCAGCGGCCACTGGTGGGAGATCCGCTTCGACCTGGACGACCGTGGGCGCCTGACCGGTGAATGTGACGGCTGCGGCGGCGTCTTTGACGGTGAGACCTATGTGGGCGAGGTCTGCGCGGACTTCTCGCCCATGCTCGATTGGGAGACGAGTCCATGGTGATGCAAGGCCCACCGGGCATCGGCCTCGCCCTGCTCCTGGGGCTCTCGGCCTGCCAGACCGAGGAGATCCCAGCGCCGGCCCCGGCTGCCGGCAGCGCCAGGGATCCGGCTGCGGCGGTGCCCGAGATGGCCCCCCCCGACCTGCTCACGCGCATCAGCCTGGACCTGCGGGGCGTGCGGCCCAGCCTCGCTGAGATCGCCCAGGTCCAGGCCGATCCCGGCGCGCTGCAAGAGCTGACCCTGGCCTTCATGGAGGATGCGCGCTTCGAGGGCCGTATGGTGGACTTCTGGGCCGAGATCACCCTCACCCGGGCCGACAGCTTCTTCTTCAGCGCCAGCGACTTCGGGCGCTACGACGAGGCCCGCTTTGCTCGTTCCGTGGGTGAGGAGCCCGTGCGCCTGATGGCCCGCGTGGCCGCAGAAGGCCGCCCCTGGACCGAGGTGGTCACCGCCGATTGGACCCTGGCCGACGACCTGTTGCTGGACATCTGGCCGCTTGAGCGCACAGGCGAGGCCGACGCCGCTGGCTGGGCCGAAGCCCGCTACACCGATGGCCGCCCCAGCGCCGGCATCCTGGCCAGCAACGGCATGTGGTGGCGCTACCAGAGCACCGACTCCAACGCAAACCGCAAGCGGGCCAACCAGATCAGCCGCATCCTGCTCTGCAACGACTACCTGCTGCGCCCGCTGGACTTCGACCGCAACGTGAACCTGCTGGACTCCGAGGCGGTCGAAGACGCCATCGCGACAGACCCGGGCTGCGTGGCCTGCCATGCCAGCCTGGACCCCATCGCCAGCTATCTCTTCGGTTTCTGGGCCTATAACCAGGATAGTTGGCTGGAAAACACCAGCTACCACCCCGAACGCGAGCGGCTCTGGCAGCAGGCCACCGGGGTGGCCCCCGCCTGGTATGGGGTGCCGGGGTCCTCGCTGGTGGACCTGGGCAACCAGATCGCCGGCGACCCGCGCTTTCCCGCTTGCCTGGTCGAGCAGGTCTATGGCGGCCTGCTGCGTCGGGACGCCGCCCTGCTGGACGACGACACCCTCACCCACCACCGCGAGGCCCTGCTGGCCGGCGGCCTGTCCATCAAGCCCCTCATCGCCTCGGTCATCGCCGACCCGCGCTACCGGGCGGCCGACAGCGCCCACCCCGCCCTCGACGCCGTGGGGGCCGTCCCCAGCAAGATGGTCACCGTGGACCAGCTCGCCGACCAGGTGGCCGACCTCACCGGCTTCCGGTGGACCTGGGAGGGCTATGACTTGATGCGCAGCGACCTGTACGGGCTGCGCACGCTGGCCGGTGGCGCCGACGGCCAGAGCGTGGTGCGCAGCGCCCGCAGCCCCAACGCCACGCTGCTGCTGGTCCAGGAGCGCCTGGCCGAGGCCGGCGCCTTGCATGTGCTCGAACATGACGTGCTCGCCGAGGATCCCAGCGAACGCCGGCTCTTCACCCGGCTGGACTATGGCGAGCGCCCCGGGGGTCCGGGCGAGGCGGCCATGGTGGCGCAGATCCAGGACCTGCACCTGCGCATCTTCGCCCAGGAGGTGGCCGCAGATGGCCCCGAGGTCGCCGCAAACCTCGCCCTCTGGCAAGAGCTGATGGCGGTGTCGGGCGACCCCTATGTGGCCTGGGCGGGCCTGCTCTCGGCCCTGCTGCGCGACCCTGAATTCCTCCTCTACTGATGCCGGAGCACGCATGAACCGCCGGACCTTCCTGGGGAGCAGCGCGCTGGCCACCGCCGGCCTCGCCTTGCCCTCCCGCCCGGCCCGCGCCGCGTCGGGGGCCGACCTCAAGTTCCTCTTCGTCTTCAACACCGGCGGCTGGGACCCCACGCGGGTCTTCGCGCCGGAATTCTCCAACCGAAACGTCGATATGGAGCCAGGGGCCGAGCCCGCCACCGCCGGCAACCTGCGCTATGTCGCCCACGCCGACCGCCCCAGCGTCGGCGCCTTCTTCCGGCAGAACTACGCCCGCATGCTGGTCATCAACGGCGTGCAGGTGCGGAGCATCGCCCACGAGATCTGCACGATGATCGCGCTGAGCGGCGACACTTCGGGCTTCGCGCCGGATTGGGCCACCATCATCGCCCATGCCGGAAGCAGCCAGAATACGCTGCCACACCTCGTTCTGGGCGGACCCTCCCTCACGGGTGCCCTGGGAACCTCGGTGGCGCGCACCGGGATCAGCGGGCAGCTCGAGGGCCTGCTGAGCGGGCAGATCCTCGACCGCAGCGACATCCGGCTGCCCGGTCGCTTGCCCCGACAGGCCGAAGACGTGGTGGACCGCTACCTGCAGCGCCGGGCGGGGGCCCGGGCCGCCGCCTCGCGCAGCCAGGGCGACGCCGCCCTCTCCGGCGCCTATGCCGACGCCATGGACAAGGCGCTGGGGCTCAAGGACTACCGCTATGTGATGGACTTCACCGGCGGCCAGGGCCTGGCCAACCAGGCCGCGGTGGCGGTGGATGCGCTGTCGCTGGGCTTGTCCCGCTGCGTGAGCCTCGGCTTCCCCGGCGCGGGCGCGGGGCTGGGCTGGGACACCCACGCCAACAACGACGAAGACCAGAGCACCCTGTTTGAGGCCCTCTTCAGCGGCCTCTCCCAGCTCATGGCCCTGCTGGACGCCACCCCGGGCGAGAGCAGCCCCAGCCTGGCCGACGAGACGGTGGTGGTCGTGCTCTCCGAGATGGGGCGCACGCCCCAGCTCAACGCCACCCTGGGCAAGGACCACTGGCCTTATACCAGCGTCATGATGCTGGGCCCGGGGCTCACAACCAACCGCGTGATCGGCGGCTTTGACGAGCGCTATTACGGGTTGGAGATGGACCTGGCATCGGCCGAGCCCCAGCCCGGCGGCCATGTGTTGAGCGTGGAGTCGGTGGGGGCGGCCCTGCTGGCCCTGGCCGATGTGGACCCGGCAGAATGGGTGAGCGGGACCGGCCCGCTGGATGGGATGCTGGGATGAAGCTGCCCTCTGCCGGCGCGTCGCTTGTGTTGGGCTCCCTCTGTGGCCCGCTTTGGGCCTGTGGCAAGGACGCCGGCGACCCGGCCGACAGCGGGGTCCAGGCGGACTCCTCAGAGCCCTTCTGCGCCGACGCCGCCGTGCTCACCTGGGAGAACTTCGGCGAGGGCTTCACCCGCGAGAGCTGCCAGCCCTGCCACGCCTCCACCAGCCCGGATCGCCGCGGCGCCCCCGAATCGGTGGTCTTTGACGACAAGGCCCAGGCCCTGGCCTTGTCCGAGCGCATCCTGGCCCGGGTCACCGGCGATTCACCCACCATGCCGCCCTCGGGGGGCGTGTCCACCGACGACCGGCTGCGGGTCGAGATCTGGCTGCGCTGCTGGGAGGGACGATGACGGCTGCCCACCACCCCTGGGGGCCGCGGGCCCTCCCCCTGCTGCTGCTGGCGATCGGCTGCACCACCGGGACCCAGAAGACGCCCGGGACCGACGACAGCGGCAGCCCCTGGGAGGAGCCCGCCCGCGACGACGCCTATGTGGACGAGCCCGGCGAGATTGAGCCCCCCGCGCTCGATCCCGACGAGATCGGCCCCATTCTGATCGAGGCGCTGATGCTTGCCCGCGAGGCCCAGGCCGGGCCGGCGGTGCTGGCCTTCGCCGAGGCCATGACCGCCGCCGAAGAAGGCTGCCCCACCTGGTATTCCGACGACGGGCTGGACTACTGGTTCGACGCCTGCACCACCTCGGCCGGCGTGCGCTTCGATGGTTACGGCTATGCGATCCCCTATGTGGACCATGCCGACGGCGACCGGATCTGGGATGGGATCGGGGTCTACGGCGCCGCCACCATCGCCGCGGCCGACTGGACCCTGGAGGCCGTCGGGGGGGCCTCCCTGTTGAGCGGCCGGCAGGCCGACGGGGGGCGAATCGAATATAGCTACCTTGAAGGCGGGTTCTCCTACGATGGACCCGCGGCGGAGGGCACCTGGCTGGCCGACGGCTCCAGCCCCGAGCTGAGCACCTATGGCATCGCCTATGACGACAGCGGCATCCGATCCGCCTACCTGAGCGGGCGGGTGGATCTGCCCGATGGCCCGGTCCAGGCGGTGGTCTTTGAAGAGCTGGCCCTGGTCAATGCCGCGGCGGGCGTCGCCTGCCCGGCCGAACCCGGTGGCACGGCCAGCCTGCTGGGCCCAGACGGTTGGTACGATGTGGTCTTTGACGGCGGGTGGGAGAGCCCCGAGGCCTGCGATGGCTGCGCCACCGCCTGGCATGCCGGGGTCGCCGTGGGCCAGGCCTGCGCCGACTTCAGCGCCTTCACCGAATGGGACCAGCAGCCCTGGGAGTGAGGCTGCGGGGGTGTCGCCCTGTGGGCCCGCGCAGATGGCGATAGGATGACCGCGCGGGTCGCCGCCGCTGGTCGCCCCCCTCTCGCGAGGCCCCCCTGGACCCCAGCCCCTCCGCGTCCACCGCCTCTCGCGCACGCCGCGCGGCCAGCCTCCGTCTGGGCCCCGAACTCAGCAAGGCCCTGGAGCACTTTGCCGAGGCCGGCGGGCGCCTGGCCCTGGTGGGTCCAGCCCGGAGTGGGCGCAGCACCCTGATCGACGCCTGCATGGCGCGGGTGGACGCGGGTCCGGGCCACTGGTTGCGCCTGGCCAGCCTGGGCGCAGGCGCCTGGTCCGGGATCGAGCAGGCCCTGGCCGATCCGGGCCTGCCCGGCCCGCCCCGCAGCCTGCCCCAGCGGGCGGATCCCGATCGCAGGGCCCAGGTGGCGGCCCGCGAGCTGCGGGCGCGTTGTTCGGGCCGCTTGACGCTGCTGGTGGACGATCTGGAGGCCCTGGACGCCGCTTCGGCAGCGGCCCTCGCCGCCCTGGCGCGGCTGCCCCAGACCGCTATCGTCGTGGCAGCGGAGCGCTCGCCGGCCTGGTGCGACCGGGCGGTGGTGCTGCCCTCCTGGTCGGCCGAGGCCCTGGCCAGCCTCGCCACGCAGCTGCTGGAGCAGACGCCCGATCCGGCGCTGCTGGCCCGCTGGGTGGCCGAGAGCGAGGGCCGGCCCGGCCGCCTGGTGGACCGGCTGGAGGCCTCGCTGGCCTCCCCCACCGCGGCCGCAGCCCCGCTGTCGGCCACAGAGGCGCTCGAGGCCGACCTGGCCTGCCTTGTCGCCCTGTCACGCCGCTGCTGGACCCTGCCCCAGCTCGCCCACCTCAGCGGCGAGCGCGAGGCCCGGGTGGAGGCCGCCCTGCGTGCCCTGCACAGCCAGCGCCGGCTGCGGCTGGAGCGCGGCACCGTCTGCGCCTGGGATCGGCAAGCAGTCGCGGCCCTGCAGCCCCGCCCCACCCAGGCCGCGGCCCTGCACCTGCGGCTGGCCCTGGCCTGGGCCGAGGGGCCAGCGCCGCGGGCCTGGCTGGTGCCCCACCTGGTCGGCGCAAAGACCGGGACGCGGCGCTGCGGCTGGGGGCTGGGGCGCTGATCGACCTCGATGACCGCGACCCCAAGGCCGCCCAACGCGCCGCCGGCTTGTTGTGGGCGCTGGGGCCCCACACGGCCCTGGGAGCGGTCTGCGTGCGCACCTTGGGCCGGGGCGGGCGCCCGGGAGAGGCCCTCACCCTCGGCGAGCATGCCATCGAAGGCGCTGAAGCCGACCCCACCGCAGACCCCGGCGTCCGGGCCACGCTCTTCTCCGAGATGGCCCGCCTGCACCTCGATCAGCTGGGATCGTACCGCCGCCCGGGCAGCCCTGCGCGAGGGCCGCCGGGCCCTCGCCGGCGGGGTGCCCCCCCTGGTCTTGCTGGATGTCGAGACGGCGTTGCACCAGCAGGACGAGCATGGCAGCCAGGCCCTGGCCACCGCGCGCCAGGGCACGAACCGGCCCATCCCAGCGCCATCCTGGGAGCGCAGCGCCTGGGTGCGGCTCCGAATCTTCGAGGCGCAGGCCCTGGCCGCCGGGGGACGCATCGACGCCGCCACCGCCCGCCTCGCGGACCTGCCCGACGATGCCTCGACCGACGAACGCGAGCTCTTCTGGGTCGAGACCGGGTCCCTGCTGTGGCGTGCCGGCCAGTTCATCCCGGCCGGGGAGGCCTATGCCCGGGCCGCCCGCTTCGATCCGAGCACCCACAGCGCCGACCAGGTGCGCTGGATGGACCGGGCCGCGACCGCCCGCTACCATGGCGGCGACCGGGCGGGATCGGTGGAGGCCTGGACCCAGGCCATGACCCTGGCCCGGAATGCAGCCCTGGTGGTCGAGGTGGCCCGCATCGGCGCCACCCTGGCCTCGGTGCTGCGCGAGGTCTGTCGCTTCGAAGACGCCGCGCGGGTGGGCCAGGAGGCCTATGACAGCGCCCTGGCCGCAGGCGTCGCCCACCACGCCATCAACGCCGCCCTGGCCATGGGGGATCTGCGGCTGGTTTCGGGCGCCACCGACGAGGCCGCCACCTGGTTCGGCCGCTGCGCCGCCCTGGTCGAACGCAACAAGCTGGTGCGGGCCCGCGCACGCCTCGCCCGCCGCTGGGCCGAGCTTGCCGTGCGCATCCACGACCCCCGGGCCATGCAGACCGTCAGCGACGCCCTGACCGCCGCCAACCAGGCCGAACTCAGCCGGGACGCCTGCCGGGTGATGGCCCTCAAGGCGGTGCTGCTGGGTCGAATGGGCCGGGTCGAGCAGCTGCGCCCCACCTTGGACCGCGCCTGCGCCCCCCTTATTCGAGCCGGCGCGGCCCGCACCCTCGCCGAGGTGCGCCTGTGGGCGGCCGAGGCCCTGTTGGACTCCGGCCAGCCCGACCTCGCCATCGAAGAGGCCGCGCGGGCGGTGGTCTGGGCCGACGAGGTGGGCCACACCCTCTACCGCACCCGCGCCGACGACCTCACCGCCCGGGCGCGGGCCCAGGCCCAGCGCGACAGCCCCGCGGGGGCGCCGGGCGACCTGGAGCGCCTGCTGGAGATCGCCGTGGCGCTGGGCGGAGAGCGCGAGCTGCCCCGCCTGTTGGACCGCATCGTGGACGCCGCCTTGCACCTGGTGCACGCCGACCGCGCCTTTGTGGTGCTGCTGGACGAGGCCGGCGACCCCAAGGTGGTAGCCGCCCGCAGCATCGACGGGTCCCGGCCGGGCCGACCCTCCAGCTCGGTGGTGCACACCACCCTGAAGCGTGGCCGAGAGGTCATCGTGTCCGATGTGGCCGAACGCGGCGACCTGCGCGCCCAGGACAGCATCGTGCACATGCGGCTGCGCAGCGCCCTCTGCGTGCCCATGCTGGAGGGCGATCGCGCCATCGGCGCCATCTATGTGGACAGCCGGGTGGCCAGCCAGGGCGAGCTGACCCTCAGCACGCGCCTGTTGCGGGCGCTGGCGGGCCTGGCGGGGGTCGCGGTGACCAACGCGCGGCTGCTCACCGAGAGCCTGCAGCGCGCCGAGCGGGCCGCCGAGATGGCCCACGACATCCGCAGCCCCCTGTCATCGGTGGCCATGGCCGCCGAGCAGCTGGTGGAGCTGGGCGGTCTGCCCGAATGGGCCCACGAGACCCTCGAGCTGATGGAGGCGCAGGCCCGCCGGGTGATGGGCCTGGCCGAGCGGGTGCTCGAAGACCGCCCAGGGCAGCCCCGGCCCGTCGACCTCGCCGTCCGAGCCGAGCGCCTGGTCGGGCTCGCCGCCCGCGACGCGCGGGTGGGCGGCCGGGCCCTACACTTCGAGGCCATCGGCGACGCCCACATCCTGGCCGATCCCGACGAGCTGGACCGGGCCATCACCAACCTGCTCGCCAACGCCTTGCAGCACACCGCAGCGGGCACGCCGGTGGAGGTGCGCGTCGAGGGCCTGGGAGACCGGGCGGAGCTGCGCGTGCGCGACCACGGGCCGGGCATCCCGGACGCGCTGCTGCCCCAGATCTTCGAGCGGGGAATCCGCAGCAGCCAGACCGGCGGCCATGGGCTGGGGCTGGCCATCACCCGACGCATCGTGGAAGCCGCCGGGGGCAGCATCCTCGCCCGCAACTGCACCGGGGCCGGCGGCGCAGAGTTCATCGCCACCTTCCCCATCCTGCAGGCCGCCCGCAGGCTGGAGGGCGCTCAGGGCTGAGCAGACTGAAGCGCACGTTCAAGCTGCTCTTTTTCGCCGAGCCCATCCCAGGCTGCGTCCTGCGCGGCCGCCAGGGCCTTGCCAATGGCCGGGCCCACCGCCAGCCCCTCCCCCTGCAGGCGCCGCCCGTCCACGACCGTACGCAGCACCCGCCCCTGGCGCAGCCACCAGCGCAGGGTGGCGTCAATGGTGGGCTCCTCGTTGAGGGCCAGGGCCACCACCTGGGCAGCCAGGGGGATGTCTCGCAAGCGGCGAGCGGCCTCGCTGCGGCTGCGGGCCGTGCGCAGGCCAAAGCGGCAGCGGCCCACCTGCTCGGGGCCCTCGGTCCAACAGGCCTGCCGGCTGAGGGGCCCCGGCACGAAGCGCAGCATGGGTTTGCGATCGGCACCGGGCAGATCGAAGGCCAGCGCGATCCACAGCGCTTCGGACTGGGCGGGGGCGGCGGCCTCGCCCACCATGCCGGCCACCTCGTGGGTGGCCGCGACCACCCGACGCACCCGGTCCAGCTCGGCAGGCCCCAGGGCCAGCTTGGGGTGGATGGTGCGGCTCAGTCGCCACTCCTCCAGCAGGCGCAGGCCCTCGACCACCGCGCCTTCGGCCAGCAGCCGGTCCAACTCGGCGCCCAGGCGCTCCCGCCCCAGGTCGGCCAGCCCATCGGAGCGCAGCAGCCCTCGCAGCAGCCCCTGGGTGTCTTCGGCCAACCGGAAACCAAAGCGCGCGGCAAAACGCGCGGCCCGGAAGCAGCGGGTGGGGTCATCCTGGAAGCTCAACCCGTGCAGGACGCGCAGCAGGCCCTGCTTGAGGTCGGCGTATCCGCCGTGGGGGTCGATCACCGCGCCCAGCTCGGCGGGGGCCAGGGAGATGGCCATGGCGTTGATGCTGAAGTCCCGGCGCCCCAGATCCCGCTGCAAGGCGGCGTGCATCACCGACGGGAGCTGGGCCCGGCCCCCATAGAACTCGGCCCGGGCCCGTGCCAGATCGACGGTCACGCCGGCATCGGGCGTCTTCCACTTGGCGGTGCCAAAGGCGGCGTGGTGCACCACCTCTCCCCCAAAACGCGCCGCCAGCGCGGTTGCCAGGGCGCCAGCGTCCCCCTCGACCACCAGGTCGGCATCCTCGACATTGCGCTCCAGCAGCACATCCCGGACGGCACCCCCCACCAGCTGAACCGCCAGGCCCAGCTCGGCGCCCACTTCGCCCGCTTGTTCGACCCGGGGCCAGCTCGCGCCCAGGTGCTTGCGCAGCAGGCCCTTGACCACGCGGGGATGGGGCGGGCGGGTGCGGCGCGGCGGGTCCACGGTGGCCGCAAGCTCTTGCAACAGGCCCGTGCGGGTGACCAGGGCCACGGGGGCCTCGCCGGCCCGGCCCACCATCAGCAGGCGCCCGCCGGTCTCGCTGAAGCGGCGCTGGGCCTCGATCAGCGGCGCATCGGGGTCGATGCAGCCCGGCGAGCGGGCGCTGATGGTATCGGCCGGCTGCGCCCCCAGGCCGTGGCGCAAGGCGGCCTCGACATCCTGGCGGTTGACCTGGCCCACCACCCGCAAGCCAGCCCCCTGGCCCCGCACCAGCGGCAAGGCGTTGATCCGGTGCTGGTGGAGCAGGTCGGCGACCTGCTGAATCGGGCTGTCGGCGTCGGCCCGGACATAGTCGGGGATGGCCAGCTCTCGGACCCGCCGCGCGGTCTCCAGGCGCCGCCGCGATGCCGACAGCACCAGGGCGCGCGCCTCGGCCAGGCCCAGGCCCTCCAGGGTGGCCGCCGCGGCCTGGCGGTGGCCGCCGCCGCCCAGATCCGCGCAGAGGCCCCCAATGTCGAGCTGCCCGTCTGAGCGGCCGATCAGCTGCACCTTGCCGCCCCAGGAGGCCAGCAGCAGCACAGCCGGCCAACCTTCGGCCTCCCGGAGCTGACCCAGCAAGGACGAGGCGTCGGGCTCATAGTCCTCGGTCTCCAGGCTCACCAGGGCGATCACCATGCCGGCGGCCTCGACCAGTCGCACGTTGTCCGCCATCTTTTCGAGCAGGTGCAGCTGGTGGGCGGTGAAGCCCCGGGGGGCGTAGTGACCCGGCCAGCGCGGATCCGCTCCCCAACCCAAGCAAGCCGCCGCCGCCGCGTGGTCCACCGCCGAGGTGGCCGGAAAGGTGAAGTGGCCGGTGTCGACGTGGATGCCCACCAGCATCACCCCCGCCTCGGCCGGGCTGGGCGCGATGCCCCGCTCCACCAGGCGCATCACCAGGGGGGACGTGGCCGCCCCCGCCGCGGGAAGAGGCTCCCGGGGCAGATCTTCAGGGCCCTCGGGGTGGGTGTCATAGGCGCGCACATCCACAAAGCGGTGCAGCTCTGCCGCCAGCCAGCCCAGCCGATCGGGGCGACAGGCATCCGCCACCAGCAACCGACCCGGGCCCTCGGCCTCCAAGCGCCGCTGCACCTCTGCCGGGCTCAACAAGGGCGGAAGGGCGGACCCCTGGTCCTCCCACAGCCGCCGCGCGGTGGGCTCCATGCCCGCCGGCAGGGTGAGGTGCAGGGGGCCCTCCAGCAGGGAGAGGGCGAGGATTCCACCCATCCCGTCGGGATCGGCGTCCATATGGGTGGTCGCGAGGTTCAAAGCCATGCTGCGCAGGTAGCATGAAGCGGGGATGCCGTGGCAGGGGGCCGCCCACGGCCTGTGCCCCGTCAGCCGACGCAACAAGACCCCCCCGGATCGCGATCCGAGGGGGCCAGGCGGCAGACCGGCGGGGGAGCGCAGGCGCGTCCCCCGTCGGGCTCAGATGCTCATGAGGTAGGCGACCACGTCGTTGAGCTGGTCGTCGGTCAGGGCCTCGCGGTAGCCCGCGGGCATCAGGCCCTGCACGAAGCCCTCCACCACATACTCGTTGGGGGCGAGGATCGAGGCCTTGAGGTACTCCTCGGCGCTCTTGCCCTCCACCCGGGTGGCGGCGCGCTCCTTGATGCCCTTGAGAGAGGGGCCGACGATCTTGTCGTCGGTGTCCACCTTGTGGCAGGTCATGCAGCCGGCCTGGCTGCCGATCAGGGGCTGGCTGAAGAGGGCCTTGCCGCGGGCTTCGGGGGTGTCGGCGGCGGCGGGCGCGGCCGGAGGGGCGGGCGCGGGCGCGGGCGCCGCAGCGACAGGCGCGGGGGCCGAGCGGGCGCGGGGCCGGAGCGGGCTCGCCGCCACAGGCGATGGCAAAGGCCAGGACGGGCAGCGCAAAACGAAGGTTGAACATGGGAACTCCAGAGTTCGAAGGTGGGTCTACGTCGGGTGCGAAGACAGGGGGCTGGCGGGTAGCCAATCCTGGGGCGGTCCTCACAGGCCGCGGCAGGCTCCCCAAAGCTAATCGCTACAGGCCAGCCGGTCGCACATCGCTCGCGAGGAATCCGTGAGAAAGTGCGTCCAGCGCGCGCTACCAGTCGGATCAGCCCAGATCCACCGTCAGGGCTCCCACGGAGAGCAGCAAGTAGACCTCGTCCACCAGGGCGTCGGGGTCCAGCTGCTCCCCCCGCAAGGCGGCGATCAGCACGGGGCCTTTGATCATGCCGATGATGCACTCAGCCGTGAGCCCCATATCGCCCTGCCGGACCACGCCGATGCGCTGGCCCAGCTCCAGGCTCGCCCGCAGCCGGGCGACCGCCGCGTCATAGAAGGCGCGCAGGGCCGCGTCGCCTTCGGCGTCCATGCCCACGGCCTCTCCAAAGAGCAGGCGCGCGGCCTCGGGCGCCATGGCCGCGGAAATGACCACGCTGAAGTTGTCGCGCACCTGCGGCGCCAGGGGCCGGTTGACGTCGATGGGGCGGGCCGCAGCCGTGATCTCCTGCGCCAGCCCGACGAGCACCTCTTGAAAGATGGCCCGCTTGCTGTCGAAGTAGTTGTAGAAGGTGCCCCGGGCGACGCGGGCCTCTGCGATGACATCGGCGACCGAGGTGCCGTGGTAGCCCTGCCGCGCAAAGACGGCGCGGGCTGCCGCCAGCAGCTGCAGGCGGCGCTCTTCGGGATCCATCGGTCGGGCTCGTGCCATTCGCCGCGTATAACCCCACGGTCGCTTTTCCGGCGCGCCCGCCTTGCCATCGGCCCCTCAGCGGCGATAGCCGCCAATAGACTGACGTGTCAGTCAGAGGGCGTGACCCGCCCCAGGAGGATCAAGATGGCCGAGGATTTTACCAAGCAGCACGAAAAACTCACGCATGCCGACGTCCCAGTGTCAGCGCTTCCTCATCCTTACTATCTTGAACAGCCCAGCACCGCGCCCGAACGTTTGCTCGCCATCATAGAAATCCCCACTGGAT
>JAGYJW010000037.1 GCA_018401435.1 Deltaproteobacteria bacterium
TTTGTGATATCCGCGATGTCTTTTTCCTCGATCATCACGCCAACCTCGAAGGCATCGTGCAGCTCACCGAGGCCATGCACGACCCCCGGGCCTTTCCCGGCGCCTTGGCCCGGCTGGTGGGGCAGGCCCTGGGCGCCTACCGGGTGCTGATCATGGTGGCCATCCCGGGTCTGGGCCGGCAGGTGACCTATACCGAGCTGTCGGGGGCCGAGGCCGCGGGCATCGGCCGGGAGGTGCTCCGGCGCATCCAGAAGCCCGACGACCACTGGCTGGCCCACAACGCCTTCGCCGACCCCCACCTGCGCCAGACCAGCCAGACGGTGCGCACCTTCGAGCTCAAGAGCCTGCTGGCCGTGGCCATTCCCCAAGGCGACAAGGCCGTCGGCGCGCTCTATGTGGACGATCTGCACCGCACCAACCGCTTCAGCGACGCCGATGTGGCCATCCTCAAGCGCCTCGCGGCGGGGGTGGGCCGAATGTTGCCGATGTTGAGCCTGGGGCGGCGGGGCCAGGTCTTTGCCGAGCCCCAGGAGCTGCTGGGGGTGCTGCTCAGCAACCCGGCCCAGATCGCCGATCTGGAGGAGAGCCTGTCCATGCTGCGCGGCAGGTCGCAGACCAACCTGCTCATCAGCGGCCCCACGGGCGCCGGCAAGAGCGTCATGGCCCGGCGGGTGGCCCGCGACCTGCTGGGCCTGGAGGATGTCGAGGCGGTGGTCCTGCGGGTGGGCGACCCCCAGTTCCTGATCACCCAGCTGACGGGCGCACAAAGGGGCGAGTACACCGGGGCCACCGATCGCGAGGGCGCCATCCAGCGCTGCCTGCGCCTGAAGCGCGCCCTCTTTCTGGACGAGGTGCAGAACCTCGACGAGGCGGGGCAGCAGATCCTCCTGCCGCTCCTGGAGCTGCCGGAGCGCTATTTCGGGGGCCTGACCGCCTCCTCGGCGCCCCTGGGCCGGGATCTGCACATCATCCTGGGCACCAACGCCGAGGTGGGCCGCGGCCGATGGGCAGAGCGCTTCCGCGAAGACCTCTGGTACCGCATGTCGGCGGTGCACCTGGTGCTGCCGCCCCTGCGCGATCGCGGCCCACAGGCGATCTACCTCTACCTGGCGTCCATGCTGGCCGCCCAGGAGGCCGGACGGCCCGAGGAGGTCTTTGATGTCGCGGCCCTGCACCGGGTGACGGGCTGGGAGTGGCCGGGCAACCTGCGCCAGCTCCAGCGCTTTGCCGAGCGGGCGGCCCACCTGCACCGCAGCACGGGCCAGCCGCTGCGCTCCGAGCAGCTCGCGCGGCTGGGTCTGGAGGACGAGGCCCTGGAGAGCGCCATCGACATCGACGCCGAAGGCATCGACCAGGCGGTGGTGGACACGGTCTGGCAGGCCTTGCGCCGCAACGCCTTCGTACAGAGCAAGGCCGCGACGGATCTGCGCATGAACCCCTCGCGCCTCAACAAATTCCTCAAGCGCCACAACCTGCTCGACGAGGTGGCCCGACAGCGGCGGGAGCTTCGGCGGGAAGAGGGCTGAGCCGCCGGATGCGGGGCCCATTCGCCCTCGCCCCCTGGGGCGGCGCGGCGTAGACTGCGGCCCATGGCCAGTCTCAGCTTCCGCGGCATCCAGAAGTCCTATGATCAGGTGCAGGTGCTGCACCGCATCGACCTGGAGGTGGCGTCGGGGGAATTCCTGGTGCTGGTCGGGCCCTCGGGCTGCGGCAAGAGCACGCTGCTGCGCATGATCGCCGGCCTGGAGGCGGTCACCGACGGCGAGCTCTATATCGGGGACCGCCGGGTCAACGACGTGGCCCCCCGCGAGCGCGACGTGGCCATGGTCTTTCAGAGCTATGCGCTCTACCCGCACATGACGGTGCGCGAAAATATGGGTTTCGCCCTGTCTTTGCAGAAGCGGCCCCGCGCAGAGATCGCCTCGATGGTGGGCGAGGCCGCGCAGATGCTGGCCTTGGGCAGCCTGCTGGACCGCTACCCCAAAGAGCTGTCGGGGGGGCAGCGCCAGCGGGTGGCCATGGGCCGCGCCATCGTGCGCCGCCCCAAGGTCTTCCTCTTTGACGAGCCGCTATCCAACCTGGACGCGTCCTTGCGCACCCAGCTGCGGGTCGAACTCAAGCGCCTGCACCAGCGCTTTGGCACCACCATGGTCTATGTCACCCACGACCAGGTGGAGGCCATGACCCTGGCCGACCGCATCGCCGTGATGAATGGCGGCCACCTGCAGCAGGTGGGTACGCCCCAGGAGCTCTACGACGATCCGGCGAACCGCTTCGTGGCGGGCTTCATGGGGTCACCGGCCATGAGCTTCCTGACGTCGGTAGACCCCGCGGCCGTCTTGGGCGTGCGCCCCCACGAGGTGCGGGTGGGCGCCCGCATCCAGCCCGGCGACGGCCCGCTGTTGGACGCCGTGGTGGAGGTGGTGGAGACGCTGGGCTTTGAGAGCCACCTGCACCTGCGCCTGGGGGCCGAGGCCCTGGTCGCCCGGGTAGAGGGTCCGCCGCCCGGCCTGGGCCCGATCCAGGTGCAGCTGGGCCGGGTCTGCCGCTTCCACAAGGAGAGCGGCGAGCGGCTACGATAGGGCGCCTCCCACCTGGAGCCTCCATGCGCTGCGTCCTGCTGCTGTTGACCACCACCGCCTGCGGGGGTGGAGACCTCGGCGAGATCAAGGGCGACGACTCCGATGTCAGCCTGGGCGCCCTGTCCTTGGACAACCTCGTCCCCGACCAGGGGCCGGCCGCGGGCGGCACCGAGATCACCCTGCTGGGTGCGGGCTTCACCGAGGGCACATCGGTGACGGTGGGGGGCGACCCCTGCGGCACCGTCACGCTGCTGTCGGCGGTCGAGCTGCACTGCGTCACCCCCGGCGGCGCCGCCGGGCAGGTCACGGTCGAGGTCACCCGCGGCGAGGACGGCGAGCTGGCCCGCGCGGGCTTCACCTATGTGGTCGAGGGGGGCGACGACGGTACGGATGGCAGCGACGGGAGCGACGGCGCGGATGGCACCGACGGCGCGGATGGCAACCGACGGCGCGGATGGCACCGACGGCGCGGATGGCGCCGACGGCACGGATGGCGCCGACGGCACGGATGGCGCAGACGGCACGGATGGCACGGATGGCACGGATGGCACCGACGGTGGGACTGGCGGAGACACGGGCCTGGTGCCCATTCCCGTCGATTATTGCCATGTGCAGTGGCCCTGCTCGATGACGGCCAGCCCGGGCAGCACCTCCCCCGTGGTCTATGTCTGGGTCTACCAGGCCGGGGTCACGCCGGGCGTCGGCGAAGGTGCCGGGATGACGGTTCAAGTCGGCGTGGGCCCCGATGGCTCCAGCCCCAGCAGCGGTTGGGCCTGGTCTGCCGCCGCCTGGAATGACGACAAGGACGGCATCAACCCCGGCGACCTGGCCAACGACGAGTATGCCGGCAGCTTCACCGTTCCCGCCACCGCCGCCAGCTATGATTACGGCGCTCGGGTCAGCGCCGACGGCGGCCTGAGCTGGACCCACTGCGACCTGAGGCGGCGGCTGCGGCGGCAAATCGGCAGCGACGATGGCTACAGCCCCAGCACCGCCGGCGCGCTCACGGTCAACTGAGGCTGGTTAGGCTGCGCGCCTCCGGAGGTTGCATGGCGCGCATCGTTCAAGGTCCCCTGAATCGGGCCCTCGTGGTCGAAGACCCACACCCCAGCCTGGATGCGCTGCTGCAAGAGGCGGGTGTGGACGTGATGCGTCTGCCCGGCGGCGCGCCCGAGACCGGCGACCTCATCGCCGCGCTCCAGGCGCACCGGTCGCAGGTGCTCTTCAAGCGCAGCCGGGTGCCGGTCAGCCGCGCGCTGCTCGAGGCCTGCCCCGACCTCGTGGCCGTGCAGCTGTGCAGCATCGGCGACGACTCGGTGGACAAGGCCGCCTGCGCCGATCACGGCGTGCTGGTCTTCAACGACCCCATCAGCAACGGGCGCAGCGTGGTCGAGCTGGCCATCGGCCACCTCATCGCCCTGTCGCGCCGCCTCTACGAGACCGACCTGGACACCCGCGCCGGGGGCTGGGACAAGAGCGCCACCGAGCGCTGGGAGATCCGGGGGAAGGTGCTCGGTGTGCTGGGTCTGGGCAATATCGGTCGGGCCACCGCCCGCGCCGCCGAACTCATGGGCATGCGCATTCGCTTCTACGACACCCGCGAGGTCTCGCGCGAGGTGGGCCGCGAGCTGGGCTGGGAGGGCTGCGCCACCCTGGAGGAGCTCTTCGCGGGCTCCGATGCCGTCACCTTGCACCTGTCGGCCCAGGACATCCATGGCCGGTCCAACGCCGGGTTGATCACCCGCGACCTGCTGATGCGGCTGGGGGCCGATCGCCCCGAAGACTCGCCCCGGCTGCTGCTCAACCTCTCCCGGGGCTTCCTCTTCGACCCCGAGGACCTGCTGGCGGCCATCCGTCAGGGGGCCGTGCGCCGCGCGGCCGTGGACGTCTACCCCGACGAGCCTCGGGGCAAGGAGCCCTGGCGCAACCCCTATGTGGACGAGCCCCGGGTGGCGGTGACCCCGCATATCGGCGCCTCGACCCAGGAGGCCCAGCCCCGCATCGCCACGCGGGTGGCGGCCACCTTCCGCGAATTCGCCCTGCACGGGTCGGTTCGGGACTGCGTCTTCTCGCCGCGCACGATGCTCAGCCTGGTGGAGGACGCCCGCGGTGGCGGCGCCCTGCTGGCCGTGGCCCATGCCACCACCCGAGGCACCAAGCGGGCCATCGACGAGGCCATCTACCAGTCGGGCGCCAGCAACCTGTCCAGCGTGCACAAGGACTTCGAAGAGCTGGGCCTGGCCTATGACCTGGCCCTGATCGATCGCCCCCTGGACGAGGCCGCCCTGCAGCGCCTGGTGGAGGAGGCCGCCCGCAGCACGGGTGACCCCACGGCCATCCGCAGCATCCACCAGATGGTCCTGCGCTGAAACACGGGCTATTTTTCAGCCTGGAATGGGAAAGACCCTGGAGATCCGATGATGCGATTCAACGCGCTGATGGCCTTGGGTCTGGTGGGCCTGGTGGCCTGCGGCGACAAGGACGACAGCGACGACGACGGCGACGGTGACGGCGTGGACGACCCCTCCGACTCGACGAGCGGCTGGGGGAGCGGCGACGGTGGCGACGGTGGCGACGGCGGCGATGGCGGTGGCGGGCGCGTGGGGGCCTGCGGCGCGCGCGACCTGGGCAGCCGGCTGGGCGAGGCCGTGGCCGAGGGCTCGACCTTGGGCGAAGAGGACCACTACGACCATTGCGATGGCAGCTTCCAAGCCGACGATCAGGGAAATACCCCCGACGCTGTCTTTGTCTGGGAGCCGCCCTCTACCGGCTACTTCCGCATCGACACGGTGGGCTCCAATTTCGACACCTACCTGACGCTGATCGAGGGCGAGTGTGAAGGCGTGGCCTTCGCCTGCAACGATGACGACGGCGGCAGCACGACCTCGGCCGTGGAATTCGAGGTCGCTTCGGTCGCCCCGATCACCATCGTGGTGGACGCATTCAGCAGCGAGGGCGGGGACTTCGTGCTGAATATCTACCAGTACGACTGATTCGGGAGGCGCCCTGCCTGCAGGGCGGCACGAACCGAAGAGGGACCCTGGCCCCGTGACAGCAAAGCGGCCGCCCCCAGCTGAGAGGCGGCCGCTGTCTTGTGGCCGGCAGCGCGCCCGCGCTATTCGGGGGCGGGCTCGGTCTTTGCGGTCTTTGCGGTCTTTGTGTTCTTTGCGGCCGGCTTCTTGGCCGGCTTCTTGTCGGCCTCAGCGTCGGCCTCGGCCTTGGGGGCCTTGGGCTTGGTGGACCGCTTGACCGGCTTCTTGGCGGGCTTCTTTTCGGCCTCGGCCTTGGGTGCCTCGGCCTTGGGTGCCTCGGCCTTGGGTGCCTCGGCCTTCTTGGCGGGCTCGGCCTTGGGTGCCTCGGCCTTGGGTGCCTCGGCTTTGGGCGCCTCGGCCTTCTTGGCGGGCTCGGCCTTGGGCGCCTCGGCCTCGTCGGTGCCTTCGCTGCCGGCAGGCTTGCGCCCGTTGCGGGAGCGGCGGCTGCGGGGGGCCTCCTCGGCCTCGAAGTCTTCCGCAACGGGCTCTTCGTCCACGCGCTGGCTGCGCTCGTGCTGGACCCAGGCCACCAGCTCCTCGGCCTCCAGGCGGTGCTCGAGATCGCCCCAGAGCAGCTCGGAGATGGCGGCGCTGTCGTTGAGCTCGGCGTCGCGGTCCAGGAGCAGGTTGATGTAGTAGCGGCGCAGGGACACCAGCAGCTCTTCGGCGTCCTTGGACAGGGTGAAGTGCGCGTTGGCGCTGCGCACGGGCTGGCCGGAGGTGTGGCGCAGCTCGCCGGCGGACTTCAGCGCGTTGATGACCTGCTTGACCTCGCGGGCGCCCACATAGGGGTCGGTCTTGCGGCAGCGCCGGGCGATGTCGCCATAGACATACATCAGCGTGTTGCGCTTCTTCTTGGCCTGCCGCTCGGTGACGTGGTCCACGAACTCATGCACCACGGTGTGGCGGATGAAGTGGGTCAGGGGGTGCTCGCCGGCATCGTTGAGCAGGGACTGCAGCACGCCGGCCCGACCTTCCAGGCGGGGCACCTCGGCCTCCTCCTGGTCCTCGCCGGGGCCATCGTCGGGGCCATCGTCGGGGCCTGCGGCGTGGGGCAGACCGGGCTCTGCCGCCACCACCGGGCGGGCGACCTCGATCTCGGCGCCTGCGGGGCCGGGCAGGTCCACCCGGTAGCCGCCAGAGCGGGTGTCCTTGCTCAGGCGCACCAGGCCCTTGTCGCGGGCGGCCTCCAAGAAGCGGGCGTAGCCGGCATAGCCGTACTCCGTCTCGTCGAAAGCGGGCTCCTTGCGCAGCATGCTCTGCTTGACCAGGCCCGCCAGCACCTCGCCCGGATCTTCGCGGAGGATGCCTTCGACGGTCTCGACCAGCAGGGCGAAGGCTTCGGTGCGGGGCAGGGCGCGGGCGCGCTCGGCCTCGGGGCCGGGGCCGGGCAAGGGGCCCTCGCGGTCCTCGCGGGGGGGCTCGCGCTCGATGCGAACGGGCTCCGACGCGCTCTTGCGCAAGGACTCGTAGAAGATGAACTCGTCGCAGCTCTCGACCAGCAGGCGGCTGGTGCTGCCCCGGGTGCCGATGCCGATCACGCGCCGGTCCAGCTCCTTGAGGCGCATCACGCAGGGGGTGAAGTCGCTGTCCCCGCTGAGCAGGACGAAGGTGTCGAGGTAGGGCCGGGTGAAGGCCAGCTCCATCGCGTCCACGACCAGGGCGATGTCGGCGCGGTTCTTGTCCTGGCCCCGGTAGCTGGTCATCTCGACCATCGTGATGCCGGCTTCCAGGAACTGCTGCTTGAACTTGGCGAAACGGCCCCAGTCCCCGTAGCTGCGGGCGACCAGGATGCGGCCCTTGTCCTTCAGGCGGCGCATCACCGCCTTGATGTCGAACTTGCCGAGGCCTTCTTTTTCAGTGCCGGCGGCAACATTTTCGAAGTCGATGAGGACGCAGAGCTTGTTTTCCAAGGGGACGGTCCGGGAACGGATTTCTCAGGTGTCGGCCCGGGCTCGCGCGATTCGCGGCGGTATGGACCGCTCTTGACGCCGCCTGCATAAGCGTTGCCACCCTCCCGGACAAGCCCAAGGCTGGGCTCGCCACCGGATTTCGGGCTACTCGCGGAGGGTCGCGCGCCCAGGAGCAGCTTGTGGAATTCGACCAGTTCGTCGGCGGCAGCCAGTACATCCCCGACGAGGGCCTGATCGCCGATGTCAACGCCGCCGTGGCCTTGCAGCGGCCGCTGCTGGTTCGGGGAGAGCCCGGCACCGGCAAGACCATGCTGGCCCACGCCGTCGCAGAGGGGCTGGGTCGCCCCCTGATGACCTGGCATGTCAAGAGCACCACCTCCGCACAGGAGGGGCTCTACCACTACGATGTCGTGCAGCGTCTGAACGACGCGCGCTTTGCAGAGGTGGACGGCATCGATGTCAGCGACATCCGTCGCTACATCCGCATGGGGGTGCTCGGCCGGGCCTTCACGGTTGAAAAGCCCGTCGTGCTGCTGATTGACGAGATCGACAAGGCCGACGTCGAGTTCCCCAACGACCTGCTGCGCGAACTCGACGAGATGGCCTTTCACATCCCCGAGATCGACGAGACGGTGCGGGCGGTCAACCGACCGGTCACCATCATCACCAGCAACGCCGAGAAAGAGCTGCCGGACGCCTTTCTGCGGCGCTGCGTCTTTCATTATATCCGCTTCCCCGAACCTGACCGGATCAAGCGGATCGTCAACGCCCACCTGCCCGACCTGCAGGAGGAGCTGGTGACGGCGGCCATCGAGCGCTTCTACGGCCTGCGGCGCATCGAGGGCCTGCGCAAGAAGCCCTCCACCAGCGAGCTGTTGGACTGGCTGATGGTGCTGTCCCGCAGCGGCGCCGACCCCCAAGAGGTGCTCAAGCGCATGCCCTTCTTGGGGGTGCTGGTGAAGCAGGAGCGGGACATCGATCTGCTCAAGAGCCGTCGGGTCCCCTGGGCCTGAGTGGGGGGCGGCATGTTTCAGCTGCTGCTGATCAACCTGCGCAGCCAGGGCATCCGGGTGGGGCTGGGCGAGTGGCTCGCCTTCCTGGACGGACTGCGCAAGGGGCTGGCCACCAACCTGGACGAGCTCTACCGTTTCGGTCGCGCCGTGCTGGTTCATAGCGAGGCCCGCTACGATGCGTGGGATCTTGCCTTTACCGCCACCTTTCAGGGGGTGGAGCTGCCGCCCGAGATCAGCCAGCAGCTCGCGGCCTGGCTCGATGAGGCCGTGCTCAACCCGGGTCCCCTGGTGGACCCGGGCATGAGCCCCGAAGAGCTGCGGACCCTCTTCGAGCAGCGGCTGCGCGAGCAGAAGGAGCGCCATGACGGCGGCTCCAAGTGGATTGGCACCGGGGGCACCTCTCCCTTTGGCCGGCAGGGTCGGGCCAGCACCGGCATCCAGGTGGGCGGCGGTGGCAACCGCTCGGCGGTGGCCGTCGCGGGGGCCCGGGAGTGGGAGGATTACCGGGCAGACCGCGCCTTGTCCCAGCGGGACTTCGCGGTGGCCCTGCGGGCCCTGCGCAACCTCGCCCGAGAGGGGCCCGAGGAGCTGGATCTGGACGATACCATCGACCGGACGGCGGCAAATGCCGGCGACATCGACCTCGTCTTTCGGCGGGCGCGCCAGAACCGCGTTCACCTCGTGCTGTTGATGGACACCGGCGGCTCCATGTCGCCCCATGCCCGGCTGGTCGAGGCCCTGTTCAAGGCGGCCCAGGACGAGAAGGGATTCAAGAGCTTCGAGGCGCTCCAATTCCACAACGCGCCCTATGGCGGCTTCTACCGGAGCTATGAGCGCAACGACCGGGTGAGCATCGACGAGCTGCTCCGCCAGTGGACGCCCCAGCACCGGCTGGTCTTCGTGGGGGACGCCTCGATGGCCCCCTATGAGCTCTTCGATGCCCAGGGCTACGGCTGGGGCTTTGCCCGGGCCAATGCAGAGGTCCGGCTGTCGGGCCTGGACTGGCTCAAGCTCATCAAGGGCCGCTGCCCCGCGAGCATCTGGCTCAACCCCGACCCCGCGCAGTGGTGGGACCACCCCACCGTGCGGGCCATCGGCGCCCTCTTCCCCATGTTCCCCCTGAGCGTGAGCGGCCTCAAAGACGGTGTTCGCCGCCTGCGCGCCGCAAGCTGAGCCCACTGGAGTCCCCATGTCTGCCTTCGCATTGCGCCCTCTGGGCCTGTTCTGCGCCCTCTCGGCCCTGGGCACCGGCTGCGGCGCCAAGGACGACAGCGCCGGCGGCTGCGACGCCTCGGGCGCCACTCCGGGGCAGGTGACCGGCACCCTGTCCGGCGCGGCCTGGTCCAGCCCGGCCACCTGGTCCTGGAGCGGCGACAGCCTGCAAGTCAACACCGGCACCACCGACGGCTGGCGCATGACCCTGGTGGCCCACCGGGACATCGAGGGCCGGACGATGGCCGAGATCGCCGATAGCGGGGGCTTTCCGGCAGAGGTCAGCCTGGGCGCCGACGACGGCTGGGCCCTGCTCTATCCCGAGGCCGGCAGCACAAGCCTGTCCAGCAAGGAGGGCAGCGGCGGCAGCCTGGTGCTGAGCGCCGGCGGCACAGCAGCGGGCACCGGGTCCTGGAGGGGCTGCCTGGACTTTGGGGCGGCCTCGGCCGATGGCAGCCAGGATGCCGTGTTGGACGCCGGTCTCATCGACGCTGTCCCCCTCTGAGCCCTCGGTCGGTCCCCCCGGGGCCGGTCGTGTTACCGAGGCGGCCTCGGCGGATCCTGACATGGGGATCCCCACACCCCGCAGGGAGCACGACATGAAGATTCAGGGCAACAAGTTCCTCGTCACCGGCGGTGCCAGCGGCATGGGCCGGCACTTCACCCTCTCGCTGGCCCGCGACGGCGCCGACGTCGCCTTTTGCGACCTGGGCGATGAAGGCATCCAGGCCGTCGTCGCCGAGGGCGCGAAGCTGCCCGGCAAGGTGGTTGGCTTCTCCTGCGATGTGTCCAAGGAGGACCAGGTCGAGAAGCTGATCGCCGATGCGGCGGCGGCACTGGGTGGCCTCAACGGCATCATCAACAACGCCGGCATCATCCGCGACGGCCTGCTCATCAAGAAGGACCGCGAGACCGGCGCCATCAGCAAGCTGTCCATGAAGAAGTGGCAGCAGGTCATTGACGTCAACCTGACCGGCGTCTTTCTGGGTACGCGCGAATTCGCCGCCTGGTACGCCGAATATGGCAGCGGTGGCGGCGTGGTGGTCTCCATCTCCAGCATCAGCCGCCACGGAAATATGGGCCAGAGCAACTACTCGGCCGCCAAGGCCGGCATCGTGGCCATGACCAAGCTGTGGGGCGGCGAGCTGGCCCGCTATGGCATCCGCACCGGCGCCATCGCCCCCGGCTTCACCCGCACCCCCATCCTCGAAGGCATGCCCCCCGAGATGCTGGCCAAGGTGGTGCAGCCCGTGCCCCTCAAGCGCATCGGCGAGCCCGAAGAGATGTATATGACCGTGAAGTTCATCATCGAGAACGACTACTTCACGGGCCGCACCATCGATGTGGATGGCGGCCTGGTCCTCTGAGGCGGGCTGGGCCCTGCCCTGGGGCTCAAAGCAGCTTGGACAGCGCGATGGCCAGGGCCGAGCCCAACCAGGCGAGGCCCGCCAGCGTGAGGCAACCCCCGCAGCCCAGCGTCGCCTTGAGGCGCTGGCGGCGGGGGTTGTGCTGCAATTCCTGCTCGGCGGGCCAGGGGGCCTCGGGCGGGCGCGGTGCGCCGACCGTCTCGAGACCTTCGGCCAGCACGGCCAGATCCGCCAGCCAGGCGTCCAGCTGCTCGGGGGTCCAGCGGTGGGCGTCGGGCCCTGCCAGGGTCAGGCAGACGGCGTCGGGCTCCACCCGAAAGAGGGGGCTGTTGCCCGGGGGCTGCGCCAACAGGCGCTGTAGGGCGGCCTTGACCTCGGGCCAGGCCAGCAGGGCCCGCACGCCGGCTGGATCGCCGGCCAGCCCTACCACCTCGGGATGCTCGCGCAGGTTGAGCAGGTCGAGGCCGCGGCCCAGATCGGCGATCAAGGCGCCATGGGCCGGGGTGGTCAGCTGCATGCGCCGACCCGTGGTGGCAGAGAGGTAGAGGCGGAGCTGGCCGGGGTTGGCGTAGGGGCTGTGGCGGCCCATCGACGCCACCAGGGCGACCTTGCGGCCGGCCAGGCTGCCGGTCAGCCGCCGAAAGAAGAAGCCCTCGTCGGCGACCACCCAGCCCCGGGGGGCCGCGACGGCGTCGGTATAGAAGTCCAGGTCCTGCCCGCGCGCGGCGATGGCCGGCAAGAAGGCCAGGGCGGTCACCAGGGCGATGCTCATGGCCACCCCCAGCAGAACGAGGTGTCCGCGCAGATCTTCGAGCTCTCGGGGCAGGGGGGCGAAGCTGCCGGGCGCGCCGCCGCAGATCAGGGCCAGCAGCACGCCCAGCACGATGGCTGCCACCAGCAGCTTGCCCAAGGGCCCTCGCTTGCGCGGGGTCATCGGACTTGGACCTCGGCCAGGAAGGCGGCGATGGCGCTGCCCAGGGCCTGGGGCTGCTCCAGGGGCACGAGGTGGCCGCCGGGCAAGGTCTGGGAGCGGGCACAGGGCAAGGCCGCGCTGCGCCGCTGCTGCACCTCGGCCGAATAGAGGCTGTATTCGGGCCAGACCAGCAGGGTGGGGGCCTGGATGCGCCGCAAGAAGGCCAGCAATTCCACCTCGCGGAAGGTGGTGGGGCTGCGAATGCGGTGGCGGGGGTCGTGGGTCCACCGGCGGCCCCCGTCGGGGGTCGCCTCGACCATGTGGGCGTGGGTGCGGTCGTGCCCGCTGAAGGCGAAGCTGCCGGGCGGAGCGTTCGTTCAGCAGCACCGCGGTTTCGGCGGGCTGTGGGGCGCTGGGCCGGTGGACCCGCGCCCACACCGTCCAGAAGGCGACCATGCGATCCTGGGGTCCTCGTTGCCCAGCTCGGGCGCCCCCAGGCCGTCCACCAGCACGAGGCGGCGCACCCGGTCTGGCCGGGCCGCCGCAAAGAGCGGCCACCGTACCCCCCATGGAGTGGCCCACGAGGTCCACCTGCGGGTGCCCCTCGGCGGCGAGCCGGGCCACCAGCGCGTCCACATCGGCCACCAGGTCCGAGAAGTGGTACCAGGCCGCGGGGGCCAGGTGGCCGCTGGCGCCAAAACCCCGCTGGTCCGGCGCCAGCCAGCGCCCCGGCCGTCCCTCCGCCACCGCAGCGAAGACGAAGCCCTGGTCGAGGAAGCCGTGCAGACAGACCACCGGCGGCGAGGTCGTGTCGGCGGGCTGCGGGCCGAGCTCCCACACCCGCAAGGGCAGGCCGCGGATGTCCAGGGTCCAAGCGGTCATGGGCGGCTCAGGCGGTGACGGAGGCGAAGCGGGGCCGCACCCGATCCGAGACCACCGGATGCAACCTGCGGGGGCTATCCCAGGCCGCCAGGATGAGCCGCGCCGTGTCGGCCAGCCGGGGTCGCAGCAGGGCTTCGCGGGTCTTGCGGCGGGCGAGCACGGCGCGCTGTCGGTCGCAGGGCGTCCACCGCCAGCCCGAAGCTGACCGGGTCGAGGTCGCCCCGCTCCAGCACCGCTGCAGCGGCGCCGGTGGCCCCGGCGTCGCCGATCAAGGAGCGCAGCCGGGCCTCATAGGCCATCCACAAGGGGGCGTCGGGGTGCAGGCGCCGAAGCAGATCCACCGCCACCAGCCCAGCGGGGGCGGCGTCGGGGTTGCGCACCCCCAAGGCCACCAGCCCGCTGCCGCAGTCGTGCAGGGCCTCCAGGTCCACCCGCGCGGCGGCCTGCCAGGCGTCCAGGGCGGCGGCGCCGGCATCGCGGCCCTCGCGATCCAGGCTGATCGCCTGGTCGAGGTGGTGTTCGGCGCGTACCAGGGGATGGTCGCGGTCAATGAGCGCGTAGTCCTCATCCTGGGCCAGCAGACGGCTCTGCGTGCCGAGGGCCTGGGCCGGCCGAGCCCGCTCTCGGGGGCCGCCGGCCGGGACCAGCCCCCAGTGATGCGCCGCAGCCAGCGCTCCTCGCTGATCCAGCCGCCGGCCGCCCGCGGCAGCAGGGCGCCGCGCTCCCGGGCGTCGGTGCGGGGGCAGGCCCGCCCGCGGGCGTCGGTGATCAGCCGGTGCCAGCGTCGCGTCTCGGCGTGCTGCGGGCTGGTGCACAGGGCGGCGTCGATCTGGGCCTGGGCGCCGGCCAGGTCGGAACGCAGCAGGGCCCGCGCCGCCAGATCGCAGCGCAGGTCGGCCTGGGCCGCGGGGGGCAGCTCCTGCAACCATCCGCCCAGCCGGGCCGTGGCCTCGGGCTCGGGCAGGGCGAGGGCAGCGAGGCTGAAGGCGCTGGGCAGCCCGCCCGTCAGGGCGAGGTCGAGGGACTGCAGGGCCGCCCGCTCGAGGCCCAACGCGAAGAGCCCGCGGGCGGTCAGCTCGGCCAAGGACGGATGCCGCGCATCCTCGGCCTCCAAGGCGTCCACGGCCGCAAAGAAGGCGCGGCGTTGTCCGCGCAGGGCGGGGGTGAGCACCCGCTGCCAGGGGTCCGGCGCCGGGCACGGGGGCGTGCGGGCCAGGGCCGGGCCCTGGGGGACAGCCGGCGAGACGAGGGCGAGGGAACCAGTCATCAGACACCTCCTGCCAAGCAGAGGTGCATGAGTCGTGCCGCCGTGATTTCAGGGGCTTGACGGGAGGGTGTCGAAGGATCCGTCGACAGGTGACGGATTTTCGGCCCCCCCCAAGCCGCCGCTCAGTCCCGCAAGTAGGGGTAGCCCTTGGGCTTGACCACAAAGACCGAGCAGGTGGCCTTGGACACCAGCTGTTCGCTCATGGAGCCCATCAAGAAGCCCTTGATGCCGCGGGGGCCGTGGGTGCCGCTCACGACCAGGTCGATCTCTTCGTCGGCGATGACCTTGAGCGCCACCTCCAGCCAATCGCCCCCGCTGATGTAGGCGCTTACGGCAATCTCGGGCAGGCCGCGGCCGGCGGCGGTCGCGCGGGCCTGCTCGGAGGCCACCACCTCCACCAGGCGACGCTCCTCGGATTCGATGTCCCCCGCGATGAGGTTGTGCAGGTCGTGGTTGTCGACCCGGCGGCTCAAGGTCGCGTCCAGGTCGGGCTGCACATGGAGCAGCACCAGCTCGGCCTGGTTCTGGCTGGCAAGCTGCATGGCGGCGGACACCGCGGCGCGCGAGACCTCGGAATAGTCGACCGGCACGAGGATCTTCTTGACCGTGAACATGGGGGGCTCCGTTCAGGGGGGGCGAGGGGAGGGCACCTTATTGGGCGTCTCGCCGGGGATCACCACAATCCCACTTCGACCTGTAGCGGATCAGCTTCCGCCACCCAAGTCGGGTTGGAAGCGGCCGGTGTCCAAGAAAGAGAGCACCTGGTCCAACACCCAGGGGCGGGCCATCACAAAGCTGTGGCCGGCGGGAATCACGGCGAAATCCGCCGCCCCGGCCAGCCGGGCCTCGGCCACCCGCACCTTGCCGTCGTTGTCGCCCTCCAGAAGGCGCGAGAAGCCGCGCTCATCGCCGGTTCCGCCCACCAGGATGCCCAGCTCCACACCCGCGTCCACCGGGACGGGCAGGTGCAGGGGGCGACCGGGCAGCAGCGGGGCGAGCGGATCCCAGCCCAGCCGGTGAATGGGCAGGATCTGCCGGACCTTCTCGGCGGCTTGGGCCCCCTGGTTGGGCGGCGCCAGCATGACGACGCGGCGCAGGGGAGGGGAGTGGGCCAGCGCCGCCCGCAAGACCAGGCCGCCCATGCTGTGGGTGATCACATCCACCCGGGCGCCGCCGTGGCGGTCCGAGAGCGCGCCGATCCGGGCGGCGGCCTGCGCCCCCAGCGTGGGCAGGTCCGCCAGCTCGTAGCGGGCGGTGGGGCAGAGCACCTCGCGATAGCCCTCTCTGCGCAAGCGCCAGCGCACCGGCAGCATGCTGACCCCGGTGCGCAGAAAGCCATGGAAGCAAGCCGCGATTCGCGGCCCCTCGCCCAGCTCGGTGCTCACCCCGCGCGCCAGCGGCTCTCTGCCTTGCCCTCCTTGAGGGCGAAGATCTCCAGGGTGCCGTCCAGGTCGATGATGGCCACCAGCGGGGTGTCGGTGCCCATCACCATGCGGATCTCGGACACGTCCCGGCCCTCGTCGTCCACGACGGGGAAGGGCTCGCCGTCGGGCAGGCGCACGGCCCAGGCGCTGGCGGCGCCTTCGGGGGTGGTGGGTTCGCGGGTGAAGACGGCCCAGGCCACATCTTTGAAGCTGGCGGCGTCCACCACGCCGATGGGCATCTTCTTGAGCAGGTGGTGGTCGCTGTCCCCACCCCGAGTGCCCACCACAGCGGTGCGCAGGCCGGTCTTTTCGGCGGGGCACCAGGCCAGGGCCAGGCCGCCCTGGCTGGGGGCGGCGGCATAGCGCCGTCCGGGGAAGTCGGCGGGGGCCGAGATGGGCGCGCCCACACGGCTGCTGCTCATGCTCACCAGCGTGCCGCCCTTGCTGAGGACGACGGGGTGGTGGTCGCTCACGAAGCCGCGCACCGTGCGCATGCCCTCGCCGTGCAGGGTGACCAGCTCGGCCTCGTCCACCCGGTGGGCCAGGATGCCCGGGCCTTCGCGGGCGATGCCATAGAGCACCAGCGCGCCGTCTTCGTAGCGGAGCACCGGCCGGGCCGCCGGCGTGTAGCCCAGCTTCAGCCGCCGGGGCGTGCCGATCTTGCCCGCCTTGTCTACGGGCACGACCAGGGCGGCGGTGCCACCGGGGCGCTCCAGGAGCAGCATCACCACGAAGCCATCGGGGGTGGCCGCCAGGGTGCGCGCCACCACCAGATCCGCGGGAATGGGCAGCGCGGCTGCGTCTTCGGGGGCGTCTATACCCATGGTGCCAAAGAGCACCCGCAGCCAGCTGCGGCCGGGGGGGGCTTCGGCATTCTCCCAGAGGGTGGCGACCAGCTTGCCCGAGGCCGCGACCTGGGGCTCCTCCATCATCATCACCTTCATGGGCGGGGCGACGCCCACTGCGAGGTGGAGGTGGCTGGGGGGCAGCTGGGCGTCGGTCAGGCGGGCACCGCTCAGATCGACGCCTTCAAGGTCCACTTCGGAGAGGTCGGCCCGGCCCAGATCGGCGCCTTCGAAGTTCACGCCGACCAGCTTGGCCCGAGACAGGTCGGCCTCGATGAGCTTGGCCCCCGAGAGGTTGGCGCCGCTGAGATCGGCCCCGCCCAGGCGCGCCCGGGAGAGGTCGGCCCCGGTGAAGTTGCAGCCGGCCAGCACCGCGTCGTTGAAGCGGGCCTCCGTCAGGTTGGCCTCGGTGAGATCACAGTCCTCGAGCTTGGCTTCGGCCATGCGGGCCTCGGCCATCTCGGCGTGGTCCAGCTTGCAGCGCTTCAGGACGGTGCGCTTGAGCTTGGCCGAGGTGAGCACCACATTGCTGAGGTCGCAGTCCGACAGCTCGGCGTCGCTGAAGTCCGCCCCCGAGAGGTCGGCGTCGCTGAAGTCGGTCTCTTCGATGAAGGCCTCGCGCCAGCGGCTCTGGAGGGCCATGATGCCGCTGAGCTTGGCGCTGCTGATGTCGGCGCCGGACAGGTCCGAACGCGCGAGCATGGCGTCGGTCAGGTCGGCGCCGGTGAGGTCGGCCTTCTCCAAGGTGGCCGAGCTGAGGTCCACCCCGCCCGCAGCCTGCACCCCGGAGAGGTCGGCGGCGTAGAGCTCCAACTTGCCGCGCCGCGGGCGCTGTTCGTTGAATGCTTCGACGTTGCCCTCGGCGAGGAGGGCCAGCAGATCGTCCATATCGTCTCCGAAAGCGAGGCCAGGTCGGTAGCAGCGGCGCCTATCGCGCCGGGCCCTCCTGCGCCCGGCCCCGCGGGCCGCCTCGGGCCGCGCCCCTGGCGGTTATCCAGCGCCATGGACTCCTTTCTCCACCTCTGCTTGCTATGGGTCCAGGCTTCCGGCGCGGCCGCGCCCAGCCCCGCCGCCGCGCCGCGCCTGCGCCTGGAGGCGACCCAGGCCACGCTGGCCAACGGGCTCTCCGTGGTGATTCAGCCCGATCACCGCGCGCCGATCGTGCACCTGCTGTTGATGGCCGAGGGGGGCGCTGCCGCCGAAGGGCCGGGCGAATCCGGCTTCGCCCACCTCTTCGAACACCTCGCCTTTGAAGGGTCGGGTGGGGCCTATGACCGCGGCCTGGAAGCCCTGGGCGGCAGCTCCAACGCCTGGACCGACCACGACCGCACGGCCTTTCTGGCGACGGCCCCCCGATCGGGCCTGGACCGCCTGCTGGAGCTGGAGGCCCGCCGCTGGTTGGCCCCCCTGGCGGGCATCGACGGCCCAGCGCTGGCCCGCCAGCGCGATGTGGTGGCCAGCGAGGCCGACATCGCCGCCGACGCCCCGGATGGCCACCGCATGGACGCCCTGCTGGCGGCTGCCTTTCCCCCGGGCCATCCCTACCGGTCGCCGGTGATGGGCGACCCGGCGACCTTGGACGCGGCCCGCCCAGAAGCCCTGCAGGCCTTCTACGCCGGCCACCATGGGCCCGCGCGGTGGATCCTCGTCCTGGTGGGCGATGTGGACGCCGCTGCTGCCTTGGCAGCCATCGAGGCGCGGCTGGGCGCCCTGCCGTCCCTCGCCCCTGCCGACGAGAATGAAGTCAGCGAGTCCATTGTCAAGCTGCAGTCCGGCTCGTGGGTGCACGCCGGGCCCACCCGGGCGCCCGCCTTGCACCTGGTCTGGCCCGCGCCCCCGGCCGGCCACCCCGACGGAGTCGCCCTGGAGCTGCTCAGCCGCATGCTCACCCAGGACCCGGCCTCGGAATTCAAGGCGATGCTCAGCCGGCGGCGCCGGGTGGACCGGGCCGAGGCCTGGATGTGGCAAGGCCAGCGCGGCGGCCTCTTCGTGCTCAGCCTCAGCCGGGGCGGGCGGGATCTGGACCGCAGCGCCGCCGCCTGTGGCCGCGGCTGCGGCGGGCCTGGGTGGCCCCGGTGGACCCCGCGGCCCTGGAGCGCGCCCGCGCCGCCGCCCTGCTGGACCGCCTGCGCCGCTTTGAGGACCCGGCCACCCGGGCCGAGGCCCTGGCCCTCTGCCTGTCGGCCACCGGGGCACCGACTGCCCCCAGGTCGAGCTGGATCGCCTCACATCGCTGGATGCCGCCGCCCTGGACGCCGCCCGCCGCCGCTGGCTGCCCTGGGCCCCCCAGACCTTGCTGTCCACCGTGCCCGAAGGGCAAGAGGCAATGGCCCTGGCCGGGGCGCGGCCCGTGGACCTGCCCTGATGATCGCGGCCCCGCTGCTGGCCCTGCTGCTGTGCGCCTTCGCCCAGGATCCCGCTCAGGATCTGCCCCTGGACGCCGACTTGCCCCAGGTGCCCACGCCGACGGTGCATGCGCTGGCCTCGGGGGTGCCCGTCTGGATCCTCTCCCGCCCGGATCTGCCGCGCCTGAGGGTGGAGATCAGCCTGCGGGGCGGCATGATGAGCAGTCTGGACCCCCTCGCTCTGCAGCTGGCCAGCCGGCTGTTGGACGAGGGCACCCGCCTTCGCCCGGGGCGGGCCTGGGCCCAGGAGCTCGCCCAGCTCGGCGCCCGGGTGGATGTGGGGGCCGGGGCCGACCGGGTGTGGGCCGATATCGAGCTGATTGAAGGCGATGAGAATGAAGCGCTCGCGCTTATTTCCGACCTGTTGAAGGAGCCTCGGTTGCCGGCCGGTCCCCTGCGCCGCAGCCGGCGGGCCTGGCAGCGTTCGGCCCGCCGGGATTGGAGCTCGGCGGAGACCGTGGCGGGCGCCGCCCAGGCCCGCGCGCTCTACCCGCCGGACCATCCCCTGGGCCGCATCTGGGGCCCCGAGGATCACCGCCGCCTGAGCCGGCGCCGCGTGCGCGCGGCACGGCAGCAGGCCCGCGACCGCAGCAGCCCCGCCATCCTGGTGGTGGGGGCGGCCTCCCTCCCAGACCCTGATGCCGCTGCTCGAGCGCCACCTGGGCTGGCTGCAGGGCAGCCGCGACCTGCCGCACCTGGCCCCGCCGCGCCCCCAGGGCGAGCGCCTGATCCTGGTGGATCACCCCGGCGTGGCCCTGGCCCGCCTGCTGCTGTCGATGCCAGCGCCGCCCCTGGGCGATCCGTCCTTGCCCGCCTTTGAACTGGACGCCGAGATCCTGTGCGGGGCCTATACCAGCCGCATGAACCAGCGCCTGCGCCTGTCGGAGGGGTGGACCTATGGGGTGTCCTGCCGGGTAGAGGCGCGGCCCGAGGCCGGGCGCCTGGTCGTCGAGCTGCCCCTCGCGCCAGAGCACCTCGCGCCGGCCCTGGTGGCCATGGAGGAGATCCTCGATCAAGCAGCCCTGGACCTGCCCACCGAGGCCGAGGCCCGGGCCGCCCGCAATGGCCTGCGGGTGCAAGCCAGCCAGGATCTGCTGAGCGACGCCCGCCTGGCCTGGCGCCTGGGCAACCGGCTGACCCGGGAGGAGCCGGCCGATGCCGAGGCCCGGGCCGTGGCCGCCGCCGCCACCCTTCATCGCTGCAGCGCTGGCGCCGGGCCTGCCGCCCTCGGCGATCGGGGGGACCGCCTGTGGCTGGTGGTGGGCGATGCCCGCGCCATCGAGCCCCTGCTGGCCGAGGCCGGGCGGCCCGCCTCCCTGCTGTGGACCGGGCGATCGGTGGTGGGTCGGCGCGGCCCGCCCTGACCGGGCTGCCGAGCCCGCGCCGCTTTCAGTCCGATTCCCCCCCGTCGACGGTGGGGAGCGCTCGCGGTATGGTGGCCTCCCCAGCGCATTCCGGAGTGCACCGTGATCCTCCTCCTCATCGGCCTCGCCCAGGCGCAGGAGTTCTCGAGCGAAGCCCAGCACTTCGTGCTCGAAGATACGGTCGAGCTCTACAATTCCTCGGAATTCAGCACCGGCTGGGTGCCCTCGGGCAGCCCCCTCGCCGTGCAGTTCCAGATCGCCAGCGAAGGCGGCGCCTGGGTGGGCATGGAGGGCGACGGCAACCTCACCTGGCCCGATGCCCTCACGCTGCAACTCCTCGGAGAGGTCGGCAGCGGCGAGATCCTGGTGGACGCCGAGCTCGCAGCCGTCACCTCTCTGCGCTTCGACGTGGCCGGCTACAGCTGGGAACAAGAGCTGGATCGGCGCGGCATCACGGTTCAGGGCGAGGGCACCTTCGACCCCTTCCTGCTCACCGGATCCGCCCTGGACCGGGTGAGCGTGGAATTCGAAGGAAACCGCACGCAGCTGATCGACTACAGCTTTCAGGTCTTCACCGGCGTGAACCTGACCTTCAACGTGGACATGGGGCCCGACGCCCTGACCACCTTCGAGGGGCAGCACTGGTGGACCGAAGAGGGCGCCATCGCCGAAGAGGGCGCGCTGATCGACCTGGAGCCCCAGGGCCTGCCGGTGCAGACCACCGACACCACCTTCGTGGGCCGCTGGCAGAGCACCCTGGACCTGGTGCTCAACCCCACCTTTGCCGTCTGCGTCGATCTGATCGGCTGCTGGGACCTGGTCGACATCGACATTCCCATCCCCCTGGCCTTTGACGACTTCGAGTCCGAGTTCGAGCCCACCTACCTGGAATTCCCCCTTCCGGTGCTTGAGCTTCCGGCCTTGGAATACGACTTTGGTGAGGTCGAGATCGGCGCGGCGGTCAACCAGCAGGTGGCCATCCGCAACATCGGCGAGCTCAACCTCGAAGGGGCCGCGGGCCTGCTCGGCTCCCCCTTCTTCACCAGCTTCCCCGACTACTTCCTCGCCGCGCCCTACACCGAAGACGGCGTGGTGGTGACCTTCGCCCCCGAAGAGCCGGGCCGCTTCTCCGCCACGCTGGTGCTCGAGAGCAACGATCCCATGGCCCCCCTCACCGAGATCAGCTTCACGGGGCTGGCCATCGATCCCGAGGCCGACGACACGGACGGCAATGCGGGCGCAGACGGTGGGGGCGTGCGCCCCACCGTGATTCAGAGCGAGGTCGGCTGCGGCTGCGGCACCACCGGGGCGCCTGCCTGGCCGGGGCTGCTGGGCCTGGGTGCGGGGCTCCTGGTGATGGTGCGCCGGCGCCGCGAGGAGTAGCCTGAAGCCGTGAGCGCTCCTCCGACCCGAGTCGTGGTGGCTGCGGCGAGCCGGCCGGGGCCACACCACCTCCGAAACGAGGATGCGTGGTGTGCCTATGTGCCAGAAGAGGGCGAGGGGGCCGATCGGCCTTGCGGGCTCTTTGCGGTCTGCGATGGGGTGAGCACGGCGGGCCGGGGGCGCCTCGCGGCCGAGCTGGCCTGCGAGCGCCTCTCCCAGTTCGGCGAGCCCGAGGTGCCCCGCACCCTCAACGCGCTGGTGCAGCTGGTGAGCGAGATCGACTGGGAGCTGCGGGGGGCGGGCGACGGGGCCTATTGCACCCTGGCGACCGTGTGGGTGCATGGCGACACCGCCCATGTCGTGACGGTGGGCGACTCGCCGGTCTTTCGGGTGCGCAAGGGCCGCTTGAAGCAGGCGGGCACCGAACGCACCGGCGTCATTCGCAAGGGCCTGCGCGCCTACCTGGGCATGGGCCCCGCGGTGCTCGGCGTCCTGGAGCACGACAGGTGGACGCTGGAGCCCGGCGACGTCCTCTTGCTCATGTCCGATGGCATCCTGGACGCCCTGGACGAAGACGACCTGATGACCGCCTGGGAGCGCACCCGCGATCCGGAGCGCTGCGTGGAGGAGATCCTGCAGGAGGTCGCTCGGGTGGGGGTGGACGATGACGCCACCCTGGTGCTGGTGGAGCTGCGGGTGGAAGAAGACGCGGTGTCGCCCACCGCCCCCCACGAGGCCCCCGACCCGCCCAGGCAGCTGCTGCCCAGCCGCTGAAGCCGGGCTCTCGGCAGGCCGCCCGGGTCGGGCTACCTGACTTCGATGCGATTGATCGTCACCGGAGGCAGCAGCTTCGTGGGCGCCTGGCTCAGCCAGCGCGCCGCCCGGCTGCATGAGGTCGTGGCCCTGCACCACCGGCAGCCCCTGCGGCTGAACGGGGTGACGCCGATGCGGGTGGATCTCCGCCGCCAGCGCGATGTGGCCCGGCTGCAGGCCGTGGGTGCCGACGCCGTGGTGCACACCGCCTGCCGCATCCGGGCCGACGCCCGTCCGGGCGAGACCAGCGGCCAGGCCGCCGCCCGCACCAACCGCCAGATGATGGACGCCGTGCTGTCTCTGGGCCTGCCGGTGGTCTATGCATCCAGCACGGTGGTGCACTGGAGCCAGGACACGGCCTATGGCGCCAGCCGCCGCGAAGACGAGGAGCGGCTGGCCCAAAGCGGCCTTCCATACGCGATTCTGCGGCCCAGCGCCCCTTATGGCCCCGCCCTCGCCACCCACCGGCCCGGCCACAAGGAGAGCTTTCACACGCTGGTGGAGATGGTGGCCCGCCTGCCGCTGGTGCCGGTCATCGGCGATGGGACCTACCGGCGCCAGCCCGTGCATGTCGCCGATTTCGCCGATGCGGTGCTCGCGCTGCTGGAGCAGGGCCTGCCCAGCCGCGCCTTTGAGGCCGGCGGCAGCGAGGCCCTCCCCATGGACGCGGTGGTGGCCACCATCGGCCGGGCCCTGGGTCGGCGGCCCCGCATCCTGCACCTGCCCAAGGCCCTCTTCGTGCAGATCGCGCGGTACAACGCCGACCTCGACCCCGAGCTGCTCGCCGCCGCCGACGAGGACGAGCTGGCCGATCCCGGCGCGCTGATCGCGGCCACGGGGGTGCCCATGCGCCCCTTCTCCGCGGGCGTGTCCGACCTGGTGGCGGCCTGGCGTTGACCCGCTCGCCGGCCCCGGGCTGAAACAATCCGTGGCGCTGTGGGGTCTGTTCGGGGCGCCTGCCCGCCTTGTCGCCCCTGGAGCCCCCATGCCCGCACCCGCCGCCGCCCCCGTGACGCCCGAGCTGCTGCAAGCCCGCCTGGGGGAGCGGGATGCGGGCCTGCTCGCCGCCGTGCTGGACGCCGCCGATGTCGCCCACGACGGGCCGGACGAGGGGGCCGAGGCCCTGGCCCGCAAGCTGGTGGCGGCCCTGTGGTGGCGCAGCCACAGCCCCGTCGGGCAGGTGCTCTCGCCCGACAGCCTGGGCGATCTGGTGGGCCGCAGCGGCAAGAAGCTGGGCATCGACCTGGGCGCGGGCGACCCCTGGGAGCAGCTCGCGGTGCTGACCGACGCCCTGGTGCCCAGCAACCGCCCCATCGACCTGGACGCCTTGCCCGAGAGCAGCCGAAAGCGCCTGCGCCGCGGGGCCTGGCGGGAGCTGCTGGGCCTGTCGGGGGTGGGGAGCGCCCTGGGCAGCCGCTGGGCTTCGCTGCGGCTGCTGGGCCTGATGCAGGGACCCCTGTGGCGCCTGCTGGCCCTGGTGCCCCGGGTGGGCCCCACCCTGCTCAAGGTGAAAGGCGCCACGGGTGCGGTGGCCGCCCTGAGCGGGCCCTTCGCGGTGCTGGTGGGCCTCGCCACCCTCAACAGCGCCCTGGGCCCCCGCTATGACGCGGCCCTGCCCCTGCTGGTGGGTGCTGGCCTGGTGCTGCGCAACCCCCTGGCCACCGTGCCTGCGGACAGCTGATCCGCAGAAATCAAGAAGAAGCTACCTTGTTCTTGCTCTTTCGCATGCGTATATTGACCAGCTCGACGATGAGCGAGAAGCCCATCGCGAAGTAGATATAGCCCTTGTCCACGTGCTGGCCGAGGGCTTCCGCGGTGAGCAGCACGCCGATGAGCAGCAGGAAGCTCAGGGCGAGCACCTTCATCGACGGGTGCTCGTTGACGAAGTCGCCGATTCTCTGGGCAAAGACCAGCATCACCACCACCGCCGTCACCATGGCCGTCGCCATCACCCAGAACTGCTTGGCCATGCCCACGGCGGTGATGACCGAGTCCAGGGAGAAGATGAGGTCCATGACCATGATCTGGCCCACCACCATGGCCATGCTGGCGACTGCCTTCTTGGGTCCGTCCAGCCCATGCTCGTCGGGGTGTTCGACCTGGGCGTAGATCTCGTGGGTGGATTTGCCGATCAGGAAGATGCCGCCCACCAGCAGGATGATGTCGCGGCCCGAGATGCCCTGGCCGAAGAGCTCGAAGAGGTCGGCGGTGAGGCCCATCACCCAGGAGATGGCCGCCAGCAGCCCCAGCCGGCTGAGCAGGGCCGCCGCGAGGCCCAGCCGATAGGCCTTGGCCTGCTTGTCCTTGGGCAGGCGTCCGGACAGGATCGCGATGAAGACGATGTTGTCGACGCCCAAGACGATCTCGAGCATCGTCAGCGTGAGCAGGGCGATCCAGGTGTCGGGCTGGCCCAACGAGGCGATGATCTCGGTCACGGAGGGGCTCCTTGGGGCGCTGCGAGACCCGCTTGGGGGCGCAGCGGGGGCGTGGGCCGGGGGCGGCCATCGGCGTCGAAGTCCTGCACAGCGGCGCGGCCCAGGGCGTCCCAGGCCACCAGCCGCGAGGGCGGCTCGTCAAAGCGCAGGGGCGCGTCCAGGGCCGTCGAAGCGGCGGAGAGCCGGCCGCCCACCCAGCTGAGCTGGCGGCAGTCCCGGGGGGCCTCCACGACGAAGGCGGCGCCCTCCACCCGCAGGGCGGGCAGGGCAGGGGGGGCGGCGGGGGCGTCGGTGATGGCCCCCCGCAGCCTGGTCATCCAGACCTCGGCGCCGGCGGCGGTCTCCACCATCAGGCCGATATTGGCCTCTCGAACCAGCAGCACCTTGTCGCCCACCTGAAGGGCGGCGTCTCCCAGGGCATCGACCGGCACCGGCTTCTGCTTGTGGATGCGGGTGGCCATCTCGTCGAACCACTCGGTCGCGGCGGCCTCGCCATCGCCCACATAGACCCGGGCTATGCCCTTCGGAAAGTCGCGGCTATAGCCCATTCTTGCCGAATGGAACCGCGGCGCCGCCAGGGCCTCGTCGATGCCGTCCACCGGCAGGCCCGTGTGGGGGCCAGGCGGCTGGGACCGGGCGAGAGCCGGCGCCAGCAGCAGGGCGAGCAGCAGGGCGGGCTTCGGGGAGAGGGCGTGCATGGGGGACCGGGAGGGCGCCGCTCTATCCCAGCGGCCGCAGGTGCACCCGCCGCTGTGGGCAGGGCTGCGCCGCCGGCCGGCGGGGTTAGGGCGGCTTCATGTTCGCTTCGCCCAAGCCCCTGGTCCCCGCGGTCCTGCTGCTCTGCGCCCTGGCCGCGCCGGCCCGGGCGGCGCCGGATCCCACGCCCGCCCATCCCCCCATCGCCAGCGGCGTCGAAGCCGGGCCGGTGCGGGAGCTGGTGGATGCCGCCCGCGCCCGCCCCGACGCCATCTGGGGTCGGCTGGCCGCCTTCTGCGACCAGGTCGGACATCGTCTGTCCGGATCCCCCGGCTACCTTGCGGCGGTGGCCTGGACCCAGGCGGGCTTCTCCGCCGACGGCCAGGAGGCCGTGCGCGCCGAGCCGGTGCAGGTGCCGGTCTGGGTGCGCGGCCCCGAGCGCTTGCAGCTGCTCAGCCCCTTGTCCCGCGATCTCGCCCTGCTGGGGCTGGGGGGCACGGTGCCGGCAGTGGGCCTGGAGGCGCCGGTGGTGGTGGTGGGCTCCGAGGCCGAGCTGGGGCCCCAGGTCGCCGGCCACATCGTGGTCTTCGATGTGCCCATGAAGCCGGATCTGCCCGCCATCGCCGAATATGGGGCCACCGTGAGCGTGCGCGGCGGGGGCGCCTCCAAGGCCGCCGCTCATGGGGCTGTGGCCGCCCTGGTGCGCAGCCTGACCGCCCGGTCCCTCTACACACCCCACACGGGCGCCCTGCGCTACGATCCCGAACAGCCCAAGATCCCCGCGGCGGCCATCACCCCAGAGGACGCGGCCTGGCTGCACCGGCTGAGCGACGCGGGCACCCCCCTGCGCATGCGGCTGGACCTGGGCGCCCAGGTGCTGCCCGACGTGAACAACCCCAACGTCATCGCCGAGGTTCGTGGGGGCGAGAAAGCCGATGAGATCGTGCTCATCGGCGCCCACCTGGACTCTTGGGACGTGGGACAGGGCGCCCACGACGACGGCGCGGGGGTGATGGAGGTGATGGAGGCCCTGCGGCTGATCCGCGAGCGGGTGCAGCGCACCGGTGAGCGCCCGGCCCGCACCATCCGCGCCGTGCTCTTTGCCAACGAAGAGAATGGGCTTCGGGGGGGCGTGGCTTATGCGGCGGCCTGGGGAGCGCAGGGGGCGGGCCAGCGCCATGTCGCCGCCATCGAGGCCGATCTGGGCGGCGGCTGGCCCCTGGCCTGGGGGGCCACCGGTCAGCCCGAGCAGCTGGCCTGGCTGCGGCGCCACGCGGCGCGCCTTGGCATGCCCGTCCTCGAAGGCGGTGGCGGGGCCGACATCTCCCCCTTGGGGCCCGAAGGCGTGCTGCTGGTGGGCCTGCGCCCCGATGACAGCCACTACTTCGATGTGCACCACACCCACGCCGACACCGTGGACAAGGTGGACCCAGCCAGCCTGGCCGAGGCCACCGGCGCGATGGCGGCCCTGGCCTGGATGCTGGCCGACGCCGACGACCTCTGAGCTTCAGTAGATCGGGCCCAGGACCTGCCGCGGGTCGGGAAAACGGCGCCGCGCCGCCTCGCGTTCGCTGCGCCGCACCACCCCGGGCAGGTCGGGACCCTGGGGTTCCTCCGTGCTCAGCTGGAAGTGGAGATGGGGCGCCCAACCTCCGTTTTCGATGGGACAGCCCAGCCAGCCCAGCAGGTCGCCCCCGGCCAGCAGGCGGCCGGGCGGAGACAGGCGCAGGCTGCTCTGGGACAGGTGGCCGTGCAAGGCCCAGAGCCGCGCGCCCGCAACCCGGTGCTCGGTGATCAGGGTGGGGCCATAGTCGCCGGGGGCCGGGTTGAGGCCCGCAAAGCGCACCACGCCCGGCGCGAAGGCCCGCACCGGCGATCCGGCCGGGCCCCCCAGGTCCACGCCCATGTGCACGGTGCGCGGCTCGCCCGCGCCTTGGAAGAGGGCCTGGGTGTAGATGGCCCGATCCTCGTCGTAGCGGCCGATGGTCCAGCTTGCACCGGGCACCGCGAAGCCGCCGGGCTGGCGCAGGTCCAACACGACGGCGTCGGCGGGCAGGTCCACCACGGGCCAGAAGGGGGGGGCAGGGGGGCTGGGCATCGCGCGCTCCAAGGTGGGGCGTTAGCACGGCCGCCAGCCGGGAGCCCCATGACCGCTTCGCCCACCGCCGTTCCCCGCCTCGACCTGCGCGCCTACACCCAGGGCGACGCCGACACCCGGGCCGCCTTTGTGTTGGCCCTGGGGGACGCCTTCCGCCACTTCGGCTTTGTGCGCTTGTCTGGCCACGGGGTCAGCCCCGACCTGGCCGACCCCGCCTATGCGGCCGCCCAGCGCTTCTTTCACCTGTCCGAGGCCGAGAAGGCCCGCTACATCGTGCCCGGCGGCGCCGGCGAGCGGGGCTACTCGCCCTTTGGGGCCGAACACGCCAAGGACAACCCCACGCCGGACCTCAAGGAGTTCTGGCACACGGGGCGAGAGCTGCCGGCCGGCCACCCCCTCGCGCCCCTCTACCCGCCCAATCTCTGGCCCGAGGAGGTGCCCGACTTCCGGTCGGCCATGCTCGCCCTCTATGGCGCGCTGGAGCAGGCCTCGGTGGTGGTGCTCGAAGCCCTGGCCCTCTACCTGGGTCAGCCCATCGACTGCTTCACCGGGCTCACCGCCCAGGGCAACACGGTGCTTCGGGCGCTTCGCTACCCGCCCCTCGAAGGGCGGGAGCTGCCCGCCGGTGCGGTGCGCGCCGCCGCCCACGAAGACATCAACATCATCACGCTGCTGATCACCTCCACCAGCAACGGGCTGGAGCTGCTCACCCGGGATGGGCAGTGGCTGGCGGTGAACGCGCTGCCCGGCGAGATTGTCGCGGACTCGGGCGATATGTTGCAGCGGGTCACCAACGGCCACATCCCCGCCACCACCCACCGGGTGGTCAACCCCGAGGCTGGCAACGAAGAGCGGCTGAGCATGCCCTTCTTCGTGCACCCGCGGCCGGACGCCGTGCTGCGGGTGCTGGACTGCTGCCGGGGTCCCAGCTTTCCGCAACCCGCCGAAGACATCACCGGCTACGCCTTCTTGCAGGAGCGGCTGGCCCAGCTGGGCCTGCACAAGCTCTGATCGGCGAAGGCCCCCGGCCACCGGGGCCGGGGGGCGTCCGTCCGGGCCTCAGCCCTCGGTGAGGACCTTGGGCGGGGCAGCCTCGCCCTTTTTGGTGGAATCGTCGAGAATGGGCTCCTTGGCTTCATTTTCGACTGGATCACCTGGGGCGCCTTCTGTGGCCTCGGGGGGCGCTGGCGGCCGGGGCAGGACCACGATGCGCACCTTCTGGCTGCCCTCGGTCTCGCCGGGCTGCAGCTCGACCCGCGCCACGCCGCCGCCCTTGAGGGCGCCAAAGAGCATCAGGTCGGCCATGGGCGTCTTGATGTTCTGGTGGATGACGCGGCCCATCTCGCGGGCGCCGAACTCGGGCTTGTAGCCCCGCTCGGCCAGCCACTGCCGGGCCTCGGGGGTCAGCTCCACCGACACATTGCGCTCTTGCAGCTGGGTGTTCAGCTCGCCGATGAACTTGTCCACGATCTGGCTGACCACCGCCTCGGGCAGGGGGCCGAACTTGACCAGGGCGTCCAGGCGGTTGCGGAACTCCGGCGAGAAGGTGCGCGACAGGGCGGCATCGGACTTGTGGTCCGAGCTGCGGCTGCCAAAGCCCACCGACTTGACCGCGGCGTCCCGGGCGCCCGCGTTGGTGGTCATGATGAGCACCACGCTGCGGAAGTCGGCCTTCTTGCCGTTGTTGTCGGTCAAGGAGGCGTGGTCCATCACCTGCAGCAGCAGGTTGTAGATGGAGGGGTGGGCCTTCTCGATCTCGTCGAGCAGCAGCACGCAATGGGGCGTGCGGTTGATGGCATCCGTCAGCAGGCCGCCCTGGTCGAAGCCCACATAGCCAGGGGGCGCGCCGATCAGGCGGCTGGCGGTGTGGCCCTCCTGGTACTCCGACATGTCGAAGCGGTGGAAGGCGATGCCCAGGGTGGCGGCGAGCTGGCGGGCCAGCTCGGTCTTGCCCACGCCGGTGGGGCCGGCGAAGAGGAAGTTTCCGACCGGCTTGTTGGGGTCCTTGAGCCCGGCGCGGCTGAGCTTGATGGCGGCGGCCACCTGCTCGACGGCCTCGTCCTGGCCAAAGATGGCAGCCTGCAGATCCTGGGTGAGGGTGCCCAGGCTGTGGGTCTCGTCTTCGGTCACGCTCTTGGCGGGGATGCGGGCCATGCGGGCGATGGTGGCCTCGACATCCTGCAGGGTGACCTCCTTCTTGCCGGCGAGGCGGGCGGTGGCGCCGCTCTCGTCGATGACATCGATGGCCTTGTCCGGCAGCTTGAGGTCTTGCAGGTGCTTGGCGGCCAGGCGGGCCGCGGCCTCCACCGCCTCGGGGGTGTAGGTCACGCCGTGGTGCTCCTCGTAGACCTTCTTCAGGCCCCGGAGGATCTCGATGGCTTCTTCTACCGAAGGCTCGTTGAGATCGAGCTTCTGGAAGCGCCGGGCCAAGGCACGGTCCTTGCCGAAGCTCTGCTTGAATTCGGCGTGGGTGGTGGATCCGATGCAGCGCAAGGCGCCGGACTGCAGCGCCGGCTTGAGCAGGTTGCTGGCGTCCATGGTGCCGCCGGTGGTGGCGCCGGCCCCGACGATGGTGTGGATCTCGTCGATGAAGAGGATGGCGTGCGGAATCTCGGCCAGCCGCTTCATGACGGCCTTCAGCCGCTCTTCGAAGTCGCCCCGGTAGCGGGTGCCCGCCAGCAGGGCGCCCATGTCCAGGCTGTAGACCTTGGCGTCTGAGATGGCGTCGGGGACCTTCTTCTCGTGGATTGCCAGGGCCAGGCCCTCGATCAGCGCCGTCTTGCCCACGCCGGGATCGCCCACCAGCATGGGGTTGTTCTTGCGGCGGCGGGCGAGGATCTGGACGATGCGTTCCAGCTCGGAGGACCGGCCGATGAGGGGGTCCACCAGGCCGGCGGCGGCCCGGGCCACCAGCTCGGTGGTGTAGCGGCTGAGGGGGTCGTCGTCGTCTTCCAGCCCGACATCGTCGCCCTCTTCGTCGGACTCGCCGCCGGCAGAGGCCTTCTTGCGGGGCACGATGCCGTCCTTGTTGATGCCATGGGACAGGTAGGCGGTGATGTCCAGGCGGGCGATGCCCTGCTGTTCGAGCAGGTGCACGGCATAGGACTCCTCTTCGCGCAGCAGCTCGGTCAGCACCGTGGGGCCGTCCAGCTCCTCCTTGCCGGAGTTCTGCACATGGAAGGCGGCCCGCTGGAAGACGCGGCCAAAGGCCAGGGTCTGGGCGGGCTCCTGGGTGCGGCCCTCGGGCAGCTTCTCGACCTCGTTGTCCAGATAGGCTTCCAGCTCCTTTTCCAGGCGGGACAGCTTGCCGCCCACGGCCTTGAGCAGCTTGGCGGTGGCGGGATCGTGAAGCAGCGCCAGCAGCACATGTTCGAGCGTCAGGAATTCATGGCGGCGCTCGGTGGCGTCCTCCATGGCCCGAGACAGCGCGATCCGGAGATTGTTGGAGACCTTCATGGGCGGACCTCGCTGGGGGGCGTGTGGACGCGGCGGGACAGGCAGGCGGGCATCGTCACTCGGGCTCCGTGGTGACCAGCAGCGGGTATCCAGAGCTTCGGGCGATCTGGATGGTGTTGGCGGCCTTGGTTTCGGCCACCTCGCGGGAGTAGACGCCGGCGATGCCGGCGCCTTCGTTGTGCACCGTCAACATGATGCGCGTGGCCTCGGCCTTGGAGCGGTGAAAGACCTGCTCCAGGACCAGGATCACGAATTCCATCGGTGTGAAGTCGTCATTGTGCATGAGCACCTTGAAACGGCGAGGGCGCTTGGTGCGCTCCTTGACCAGGACGGACTCGTCGCGCTCCCGGTGTTCGCCGGGGTCATCCGTTCGCCGGCGCTTGTCGTCACCACCACCCGCCATCACCACTCCTGTTGCCACGCCGCAAAGCAGTAGACACGCCTTCGGCCGTTGACCAGCCCCCCGCACAAGGCTTCTGGGACTCGCCCTGCTGCTACCCCAGGCAGCCGCCGCGAGGTACGGGTGGCCCCCACCGACTCCGAGGAGCCTGCCATGAGCGTCGCAATCACCCGGGGTGTGCGGGTCGAGGTCACCCCCGAATTCCTGCCCGACCAGTCCGAACCCGAGCGCGGGTTGTGGGTTCACGCCTACCATGTGGCCGTGACCAACCAGGGCGAGCAGCCCGTGCGCCTGCTCAGCCGCCACTGGATCATCACCAACGCCCACGGCACCGAGGAGCATGTGCGCGGCCCCGGCGTGGTGGGGCAGCAGCCGGTCATCGCCCCCGGCGAGACCTTCCGCTATTCGTCGGGGGCGCCCTTGGACACGGCCTTTGGGGCCATGCACGGCAGCTACCAGCTGGTCACACCCGAGGGGGAGCGCTTTGACGCCGAGGTGGCCCCCTTTCACCTCGCCGAGCCCTATGCGCTGAACTAGGGCGCTCCCATGAAGATGGCCGAAAAGGCAGCGCGAATCCAGCAGATCCTGGACGAGCAGCACCCGGAGACCCCCGTACCCCTCGATCACGCAGACCCCTTCACCCTGCTGGTGGCGGTGCTGCTCTCGGCCCAGACCACCGACAAGAAGGTCAACGAGGTCACGCCGGCCCTCTTTGCCGCCGCCCCCGGTCCGGTCGAGCTGGCCGCCCTGCCTGTGGAGCAGGTCAAGGATCTCATCCGGCAGATCGGCTTTGCCAATACAAAGGCCCGGCACCTCGTGGAGCTGGGCCGCCTGCTGGTGGAGCGCCACGGGGGGCAGGTGCCCGAAGACTTCGCCGCCTTGGAGGCCCTGCCCGGCGTCGGCCACAAGACGGCCAGCGTGGTGATGAGCCAGGCCTTTGGCCACCCCGCCTTTCCCGTGGACACCCACATCCACCGCCTGGCCTGGCGCTGGGGCTTGAGCGATGGCAGCAAGGTGGAGCGCACCGAGGCCGACCTCAAAGCCTTGTTTCCGCGCGCCTCCTGGAACAAGCTGCACCTGCAGATCATCTTCTTTGGACGGGCCTCTTGCCCGGCACGGGGCCATGATCCCAACGCCTGCCCCATCTGCAGCTGGGCGGGGGTGCGCAAACGCCTGCTGGAGGAGTCCCAGCGGCCCCGCAGCGGCAATCGCCCCCTGATGGACAGCCCCTGACCGGAAGCCCCTGGAGGCCGCGTGACCGATGCCCCGCCCCAGCGCTACGACTGCCCCGGCTGTGGGTCCGAGGTCGCCTTCCCCTCGGGGCTGTTGAGCCACTGCTGCGCCTTCTGCGAGACCCCGCTGGTGCGCAGCCCCGACCAGAGCCAGGAGCCCATCGACCGCGTGGCCCCCTTCGAGCTGGACCGGTCCCAGGCGGCCGGCCGGCTGGCCGCGCACCTGCAAGGCAAGCGCTGGGCCCCCGAAGAGCTGCGCAAGGCCGGCCGCCCCGAAGAGCTGAAGGCCGTTCTGGTGCCCTTCTGGTGCTATGACGCCACCGCCCGCAGCGACTGGAGCGCCGATGTGGGCATCACCTATTACGAGACCGAGACCTATACGGTCACGGTGAATGGCAAGACCGAGGTCCGCACCCGGCAGGTGCGGCACACGGATTGGCACCGGGCCAGCGGCACCCACGCCTTCGATTATACCGACCACCTGGTGAGCGGGTCCCGGGGCCTGCCCGAGGCCGAGAGCAACGAGCTGGAGCCCTTTGACGTGGGGCGGGCCCAGCCCTTTGCCGCCGCCTTGCTGGCCGGGCAGGTGGCGGAGCTGCCCAGCGTGGACCACGCCGCCGCCGCCGAGGTGGCGCGGCAGGAGCTGGAGCAGCGCGAGCGGGCGGCCGTCGGCCGCTTCTTGCCCGGGGACAGCAGCCGCAAGCTGCAGACCCGCACCGAGGTCAGCGTGTCCCAGGTGCGCCTGGTGCTGCTGCCGGTCTGGGTGGCCACCTGGCACTGGAAGGGCAAGGTGCTGCGGCTGATGGTCAATGGCCAGACCGGCGAGGTGGTGGGCCAGGTGCCCAAGAGCCACCTCAAGATCCTCATCGTGGTGGGCCTCGTCCTGGCGGTCTCTCTGGCGCTCTTTGTCTGTGCGGGCGGCTTTGCCGGCGCCGTCGCCCTGCTCAACCAGCGTCGATAGGGGGCCCCATGTCCGAGGTCCAGATTCAAGCGGTGACCTGTCGCACCTGCGCGGGAGCCGTGGCCATGGAGGCCGGGCGCGCGGTGCCGCGCTGCTTGTACTGCGGGTCCGACGCGCTGGATGTGGGGGAGCTGGACGAGCGCATCGAGCAGCCCGAGCACCGCATCCCCTTCAAGATCAGCCCGGAGGAGGCCGACCACGTCTTTCGGCGCTTCACGCGCAGCAGCTTCTGGTACCCGACGGAAATTCGCGACGCCAGGCTGAAGCTGGAGCGGGTGCTGCTGGCTGCCTGGGCCTGGTCCGGCGACCTGGAGACCCACTACACGGGCCTGGTGCAGGCCGCGACCGCCTCGGGAAAGCGCCCGATAGCAGGCGTTGAGAATGGACGCCTGGAGGGCATTGTGGTGCCTGCGTCCACCGCGCTCACCCAGGCCGAGCTCAGCCACATCGCCCCCTTTGAGCACGCCGAAGAGGAGCCCTTCGACCCCGGCGTGGACGCCGAGCCCTTCGAGCCCGGCCTGCTGTCGCGCAGCGCCGCGCGGGAGCGGGCCACCGCGGCGATGGCCGCCGCCCACGCCGGGCAGATCGCCAAGGCCCAGCAAGCCAGCGGCGTAAAGGCCAGCAGCTTGTTGCGGTCGGTGCAGGGCCGGCCGGTGCTGCTGCCGGTCTACATCGGGGCCTGGCGCTTCAAGGACCAGGTCTTTCGGGTGGTCATCAACGGCCAGACCGGCCGCCTGTCGGGCAAGGCGCCGATCTCGCTGGTCAAGGTGGCCCTGGTGGTGGCGGCGGTGCTGGGCGCCCTGTTGCTGGTGGCCCTCATCCTGGCCGTGGCCAGCCTGCTCTCCCGCTAGGGTGGGCGGTGGCGGGCGCCTTGCGGTAGACTGCTGCCATCCGCTCGGGGAGAGAAGATGGCGAGAGCATCGTGGGTCGCGGCCTGGGTCGCCGGAGTGCTGGCGCTGTCTTGCGGCGGCGACCCCTCCGGCAAGGGGGCGGGGGCCGACGGCTCCGGCGATGGGGCGAATGACGGCGGCGGCGACGGCCTGGGTGATGGGGGGGACAGCACCGACGCCACCGATGGCGAGGAGCTTCCCACCGAACCCAACGCCTGGATCGAGGGCCGGGTGCGGGTGCAGCTCTACACCCTGGACGAGCAGGGCGACATCGAATTCGTGGCCTGGCCCGAGGACTATGCCGGGGCCTTTCCTTTCGGCCCCATCTTCCTGGCCGGGGTGGACCGCACCAAGATCGGCGACAGCGGCGCGGTGGGCCTGTGGTTGGGCCATGGCATCGTGCGCAGCCCCAGCCCGGACGGCGACAGCTTCAGCCTGCCCCTCTTCCTGGACCAGCAGAAGGAGGCCATCCTCTTTGGCGCCTTGGACTACTGGGGCAACGACATCATCCACTCCACCGACCCCGTGGGCACCTACGCCCAGGAGATCCTGGTGCGGCCCGGCGACACCCTGTCGGGCTTCGAATTCACGATTCTGGCCCCCTATGCAGACTTCGCCGGGCGCACGGCGGCCCAGGCCGCGGCGGAGGACGGCAGCGACGAGCGCACGGGCTGCAGCGACGTGACCCTGTCGGGCACCGTGGACGTCACCGTCAGCGATTATGTCGAAGGAGAGGCCCTGGCCTACCTCATCGACCAGGACAACGAGGGCCCCTACGACTGGACCTGGGTGGACCTCGACCCCACCGCCGAGGGCGGCGCTCGGGGCACCTACAGCTTCCAGTCCTGCTCGGACCAGGGCTATGTGCGCCTGCAAGGGGCCTGGGACAACAACCGCAACCAGCTCATCGACCCCATGGATGTGCGCGGCAACTTCGCCACCGCGCCGGGCACCAGCGGCAACCCCGTGACGGTCGCCAGCACCAACCTCGAGGACCACACCATCGAGATCCCGCTGAGCGACGGCGAGGATGGCCTCAACCTGGTGCCCTTCGTGCAGCTGTCGGGCAGCGTGGGCATGGTGGATGGCTTTGACGCCTTGCCCTCGGGGTCAACGGTCCTTGTAGCCGCCACCAAGTACCGCCGAAACGGTAGCTTGGAGCTGGAGTCTTTCGTCGAGGACAGCTATGGCTACCAGGTATTCGAGTGGCCGGATCTGACCGGGCGCAGCTCTGTCAACTGGTCCTTCGTGGTGCCAGCCGACACCCTGGTCTACCTGTGGGCCTATGCCGACCAAGACGGCAATGGCGTGGTCAACGAGGTGGGGGAGGCCGTCGCCGCGGGGGGCGGCGATCCCAACGGCCGCTTGCAGACCGGCGAGTCCAACAGCAGCCACAACCTCACCCTGGCCGCCTTTGAGGAGCCCCCGGGGCCGCCGCCCGCAGGGGGTGGCCGTTGACCCTGCTGCTGCTGGCGGCCCTGGCCTGCAACTTCGCCCAGCCCGACGCCCGCACCCGCACCGGTGAGGCGGGCACCACCGATGGCGACAGCGCTGAGGCCTGGACGCCCAACGACGGAACCGACAGCAGCGACGGCAGCGACGGCAGCGACGGCAGCGACGGCAGCGACGAGCGGCGACGGCACCGGCCCAGCTTGCAGAGATGCAGCATCTGGGTGACCCGCTGGACCTATGGTTCGGCCGCCGACGTCGAGGCCATCCTGGCCGATGTGGCCTGCCGGCTTCAACACCGTCTTCTTCCAGGTGCGGGGCAGCTACGACGCCTTCTACCTCTCCAGCCTGGAGCCCTGGTCGGCGCTGCTGTCGGGCACCCTGGGGCAGGATCCGGGCTGGGACCCCCTGGCGGTCGCCGTGGAGGCCGGCCACGCCCAGGGCCTGCAGGTGCACGCCTACATCAACGTCTTCCCCTTCTGGCAGGGCAGCAGCCCGCCCCCCGAGAGCACGCCCCGGCACGCCCTCCTGGACCACCCGGCCTGGCTGGTTGCCGACGGCAGCGGCGTGCCCATGGCCCTCAACCCCTCCTATGTCTTCGCGTCCCCGGGCAACCCCGAGGTGCAGGCCCGGGTGGCGGCCGTGGCGGCGGATATCGCTGAAAACTACGATGTGGACGGCATTCACCTGGATTATATCCGCTACCCTGGCAGCGGCTACAGCCATGACGCAACCTCGGATGCCCGCTTCGCTTCGGAGGGTGGCGGGCTGAGCTGGGGCGACTGGCAGCGGGAGCAGGTCAAGGCCACGGTGGCGGGCGTGTCCGAGGCCGTGGGTGTGCCGGTCACAGCCGCGGTCTGGGGCATCTACGAAGACGCCTGGGGCTGGCGCACCAGCCAGGGCAACCTGGACTACTACCAGGACAGCCGCGCCTTTCTGGCCGAGGGCCTGCTGGATGCCAACATCCCGATGATCTACTGGCCCGTCACCGATATCCCAGGCGAGCGCCTGGACTTCCGCACCCTGGTGGCCGACCACGTGGCCCATGGGGCCGGCCGCCACGTCTATGCCGGGCTGGGGGGCGAGGGCGTCAGCACCGACCAGGCCCTGTCCTGCATCCGGGCCGCCCGCGAAGAGGGCGCCTATGGGGTCGTGCTCTTCGACTACAGCCTCTTTGCGGCGGATCTCTTCCGCTTCCGCGACGAGGTCTTTCAAGAGGACGCCCGCGCGCCCGACATGCCCTGGCGTTGACGCCGGGGCTCAGCGCAGGGCGGCCGCCACCGCGGGCAGCTCGGCGCCGGACAGGGGCGGCGCATGCAGCAGCCGCACCACCGTGGGGGCGATCTGCCGGGCGTCCACCTCGGGCCCCTTGCCGGCCTTCACCCCGGCCCCAAAGGCCAGGAAGGGCACCTGCTGATCATAGGGCCGCGGGCTGCCATGGGTGGTGCCCGTCGGGTCCTTCTTGTAGAGAGGGACCGCGTTCTCAGCCAGCACCAGCGTGAGGTCGCCGGCGCGGTCCTGGTAGCGGGACTGGGCGAAGGCCGCTGCGAATGGCCCCTCGGGGTTGGCGAGATCGACCAGGTCCTCCACCCCGGGCACCGCCAGCACGAGGCGACGCACCACGGCCGCGCTGCGGGCGCGCCCATCGGCGTCCAGGGCCGGATCCAACACCACCGTCGTGCCGAAGAACAAGGCGGCGGCGGGCAGCCCTTCGGCCTTCAGGGCGGCGTCGATGGCCGCCGGCAGGTCGTCCAGGTCGACATAGGTGGGGGGAATCATGGGGGCGCCATGATCGGCGCTCAGCACCAGGGACCAGCGTCCGGGGCCCACCTTGGCATCCAGCCCGTCCATCAGCTCCTGCAGCTGGCCGTCCAGCCGCAACAAGGCGTCCAAGGACTCCAGGCTGGCGGGGGTGTAGCTGTGGCCGATGCCGTCGAAGTGGCTGTAGGAGACGGTGAGCAGATCAGGCGGGCCGTTCTGCCCCAAGGCGAAGCGGTCCACGGCCTCCAGGGCCGCCGCGGTCAAGAAGTCTCCCCCGGCGGGGGTGTTCATCAGGGCGCTGGGCAAGGCGGGCGCGGGCAGGGCGCCGGCCGGGCCGGGGTGGGGAAAGGTGAGGCCGGTGCCCACATCCCGCTCGTGGGCCTGCTGGTCTTGAATGCCAAAGAGCCCCTCCAGGCTGGGGTCGCTGAGCGTCCAGGGCGGGTCCATCCAGGCCACCCAGGCGTCACGGGCCACCAGCGGCGGGGTCACCGCCTTGGGAAAGTCCAGGGGCAAGCTGACCTGTGCGCCCTTTCTTCGGTCCATCCACATCGCGAGGGTGGGGGCGCGGCCCGACAACAGCACGCTGCCCCGGTCCTTCAGGGACAAGGAGACCACCTCGCCGCCGGCCGCGCGGGCCGCGTCCCCGACGGTGTCCACCGGCAGGGGCAAGGCGTCCAGGCAATAGGCCTCTTTGCCCTTCAAGACGAAGCTGTTGCCGACGATCCCGTGCACCGCTGGCGACCCCCCGGTGGCCAGGGTGGCATGGCCCGGGCAGGTCTCGGTGCTGCTGTGGTGGTAGCGGGCGACGGCCCGATAGGCCGTGTCGCTGGTAAGGCGCGCAAGTCCGCCTTTGAAGCGGTCTATCATGCGATCCAGCTGCTCCTCGCCCAGCTGGTCCACCACCACATAGACGACCAGGGCGGGGGCTTCGGCCGCCGGGTGCGCCGGGGCCACAACGGGCACGGGGGGCCTGTCTTGGGGGCTGGTGGGGCAGCCGACCGCGAGGGCCAGCGGCAGCGGGCACAACATCCGGAGGGCCAGCGGGCGCATCGGGTCTCCCAAGGCAGGGCAGGGCGCCTATCCCGTCGCGCGTGGCCGGTGAGTGTCGCTGCCGTGCACTTTCGCGGGCTGCCTCGGGCGCGGCCGGTGGTGGCCGGTCGGGGGCTGGGGTAATCCTCCGCCGGATGTCGCTCTCTTTCCCCGTCCAGCCCCTGACCCCGGTGTTGCAGCCCCTGCTGCACACCATCGTCTCGGCCGAGCTGGGCGAAGGTGCCGCCATGGACGCCGCCGTCCTGGCCCGGACGGTGCAGACGATGCAGGGCAAGCTGCTGCAGATGCCCCGCTATATGGGTATGGGAATCGCGGCGTTGACCCTTGTGTTTGATAGAGATGGTCGGCGTTTCGGTCCGGGTCTCTTTCGGGACAACCCGCCCGCCGCCCGCCGGGCCCAGGCCCAGGCCTGGCGCAACAGCCGCCTGCCGCTGATGCGCGACTTCATGGACTTCTTCGGCAAGATGGGCATCTTCGTCTACTGGTCCCACCACGAGGGGGAGTAGGCCCATGGCCCTGCTGCTGAAGACCGAGGTGCTGGTGGTGGGGTCGGGCCCGGGCGGGGCCACCTCCGCCGCCTTGTTGGCCGAAGCGGGCCAAGACGTGCTGCTGGTCGAAGAAGGCCGCCGCTACAGAGTGGGCGAGGTCGAGAGCTACACCCTCTCCGAGATGGACCTCAAATACCGCAATGGGGGCCTGACGCCGGCCATGGGCCCCACCCGGGTGACCTATATCGAGGGCCGCTGCGTGGGCGGGGCCAGCGAGATCAACGCCGCCCTCTACCACCTGCCCCTGCCCGAGACCCTGGACGACTGGACCGCCCGCTTCGACCTGGACGAGCTGAGCTTTGCCGACCTCGAGCCCCGCTTTCGCGCCATCGAGCGCGAGGTGGGGGTGTCCCACCGCCAGGACGGCCTGAGCCCGGCCTCGCGCACCCTGATCAAGGGCGCGGATCGCCTGGGCTGGCGCCACACCGAGATCGAGCGTTTCTGGCGCTACTCGCCCAAGCCCGACGGCAGTCTGTCCGACCGCCGCCAGAGCATGTCCGAGACCCTGGTGCCCCGGGCCGAAGCTGCGGGCGCCCGGCTGCTGGCCCAGACCCGCATCCGGCGGCTGGTGCTGGATGGGCGCAGGGCGGTGGCCGCCATCGGCACCACCGTGGGGCGCGACGGGCGCGAGCAGCCGGTGGAGATCCGCTTCGATCGCGTGGTTCTGGCCTGTGGTGCGGTGCAGACCCCGGCCTTGCTGCGTCGCAGCGGCGTGACCCGCAACATCGGCGACAGCCTGCGCATGCACCCCATGATCCGCATCGCGGCGCGCTTTCCCGACAAGGTCAACGAGCCCCACTGGGGGGTTCCGGTCCAGCAGGTGGAGGAATTCAAGCCCCACATCACCCTGGGCTGCTCCCACAGCGCCCTGCCCCACATCGCCTTGTGGCTGGCGGGGGATGTGCCCGACAAGCGCGCGCGCCTGGCCGAATGGGAGCACATCGCCGTCTTCTACAGCGCCGTCGCCGGGCAGACCCTGGGCACCGTGCGCAGCCTGCCCTTCTTTGACGAGGCCTTTGTGCGCTACCGCCTCACCCGGGGCGACATGGCCCTGCTGGGCGACTCGGTGCACAAGCTGTCCGAGCTGGTCTTTGCCGCGGGCGCCACCGAGGTGGTCAACCCGATCGAAGGCGGACCCCTGGTGCGCCACCCCCGCGAGCTGGTGGGCTACCGGGCGGGCCTGCCCCACGGCAAGGTCAATGTCACCGCCATCCACCTGTTCAGCTCTTGCCCCATGGGCGGCAACCCCCAGCGTTCGGCCACCGATCCATGGGGCCAGCTCTACGATCTCGACAATGTGATGCTCAATGACGCCAGCATCCTGCCCGACACCCCCGGCGTGAACCCCCAGGCCACCATCATGGCCATCGCCCGCCGCAATGTGGAGCGCGCCCTCGAGCGGGGCTGAAGCAGGCCAACCCGCTGCCCGCGGCCTATACTCGGCGCCCAGGAGGCGCCGTGGCCGGTCGTCTGATCGTCAAGTACACCCACCAGAAGAACCAGCTCTTCAACCTGCCCGAGGGCGAGACCCTGATCGGGCGCGGGGACGAGGCCGGGCTCAAGCTGCCCAATGTGTCGGTGAGCCGCCTGCACTGCCGCATCCTGGTGGGCGCCCAGAACACCAGCATCGAAGACTCGGGCAGCCAGAATGGCACCCTGGTCAATGGCAAGCGCATCGAACAGCAGGTGCTCAATGGGGGCGACGAGATCCAGGTGGGCAAATTCACCCTGATCTACCTGGGCGGCGGGCGCGAAGAGCGCTTCTACAAGGGCCGCTATGTGTCCTACCTGCCGCCCTATGAGCCCAGCAGCATCATGCCGGACACGGCGGCCACTTTCGCCCTGAGCGTGGATGCGCTCAAGGCCCTGTCCGAGGGCAACCGGCTGGTGGAGCACGCCCGCTTCGTGCTGGACAAGGACAGCCGCCGCTTCTGGTACCCCGAAGACAAGGGGCTCTCCTTTGGTTCGGCCGGCCTGGTGCGGGTGGAGGGCTGGTTCACCTGGGGGGTGGTGGCCGCCGTCACCTGGGATGGCAAGGCCCATGTGCTGGAGCGGCGCACCCTCTTTCCCGTGGTCAAGGTCAACAACCTCGGCATCAGCAGCCAGATCCTCAAGAACGGGGACCGGGTGGTCATCGGCTCCTCGCGTTTTCGCTATGAGTGCCCAGAAGCCGGGACCTGAGGCCCCAGCCGGAGTCGAGATGTGCCTGTCCTCTCGCCGCCTGATTCGGGGCGGCCTGCCCCTGGCCCCCGGCCTGGCGCTGGGCTGCGCCCTCTTCGGGCCGCCGCCCAAGGACGAGATCAGCGACCGCAGCGAGCCGGTCACCGTGGATGGCGTCGATGCGGAGCCCATCGACGAAGATGGGGACGGCTACACCGAAGACGAGGACTGCGAGGACGGCGACCCCGACATCCACCCCGACGCCGACGAGCTGTGCAACGGCACCGACGACGACTGCGATGGCGAGGTGGACGGCGCCTCGGCCATCGACGCCCTGGCCTGGTTCTATGACGCCGACGAGGACGGCTATGGCGACCCCGCCACCCTGACCTATGCCTGCGAGCAGCCGCCGGCCCACAGCGCCGATGGCCGGGACTGCGACGACCGGCAGCGGGCGATCCACCCCGGCGCCCAGGAGATCTGCGACGGCGGCCTGGACAACGACTGCGACGGCCTGGCCGACGAGGCCGACGACAGCCTGGGGGGGGAGGCCGCCGACTGGTTCGTGGACCGCGATGGCGACGGCTATGGCGACCCCAGCACCCAGGTCATCGCCTGCAGCCAGCCTGCCGGCACCGTGTCCGCCGGGGGCGACTGTGACGACAGCAACGCCAGCATCCACCCCTTTGCCGCCGAGCGCTGCGACGGTGTCGATCAAGACTGCGACGGTCTCATCGACGATGATCCCACCGATGGCGGCGCCTGGTACCCCGACGTCGATGGCGACGGCTATGGCGACGCTGCGGGCCTGGTGCGCGCCTGCAGCCGCCCGGCCGACCATGTGGGCGCCGGGGGAGACTGCGACGATGGGGCCGCAGGGGTGAACCCCGGGGCCGCCGAGGTCTGCGACGACGGCCTGGACAACAACTGCGATGGCGGTGCAAGCGGCTGCGCCCTGGTGGGCGACCTGGTGCTGGGCACCGACAGCGACCTCACCCTGATCGGCGAGGACCTCTACGATTATGCGGGCATCAACGTCGCCCTGGTGCCCGATGTCACCGGCGATGGCTGGCCCGATGTGGCCGTGGGCGCCCCCGGGGACGACGGCAGGGCCACCGGGGCGGGGGTGGTCTACATCGTGCGGGGCTCGCGCACGGGCACCCTGGACCTGTCGGCGGCCGACGGCAAGATCCAGGGCGAATACGGCAACGACCAGCTGGGCTATGGCCTCGCGGGTCTGGGCGATGTGGACGGCGACGGCATCGGCGACATGCTGGTGGGGGCCCCCACCTACGACCGCAGCGGCACCGTGCTGGACATCGGCGGCGCCTTCCTGGTGTCGGGGCCCATCGCCGGCGCCACGCGCATCACCGCGGCCACCCTGACGATGACGGGAGAAGACGCCTTGGACCTCGCCGGCCAGGCGGTGTCTTCGGCGGGGGACTTCACCGGCGACGGTACGGTGGACCTGCTGGTGGGGGCCCACCACCACAGCGAAGGCGCCACCTGGAATGGCGCGGTCTATGTGGTGTCGGGGGCGGTGACGGGCCGCATGAACCTCAGCGCGGCCACCGCCCGGCTCATGGGCGCCGCCGCCCAGGACCAGGCGGGAGAGGCCGTGTCCGGCGGGGGCGATCTCGATGGAGATGGGGTGGACGACGTGATCGTGGGCGCACGGCAGGCCGATGGATCGGCCACGGATTCCGGCGTGGCCTATGCCGTGCTGGGGCCCTGGACGGGGGCCTTGTCCCTGGCCGACGCCGACCTCGTGCTGCTGGGGGAGGCCGCCAGTGACGCCGCCGGCAGCGCGGTGCTGCTGGCGGGCGATCTCACCGGCGACGGCCTGCCCGACCTGGTGGTGGGGGCCACCGGAAATGACGCAGCGGGGGGCGGGGCCGGCGCGGCCTATGTGGTCGCGGGCGGGCGCAGCGGCCGGCTGTCCCTGGCCTCGGCCGACGCGAAGCTGCTGGGCCGGACAGGCGGCGAGAACCTGGGCGGCGCGCTGTGTCCCGGCGGCGACCTGGACGGGGACGGCGCCGAGGACCTGGGCGTGGGCGCCGAGGGCCACAGCAGCGGTCGGGGGGCGGTCTACCTCTACGCGGGGCCCTTGGCGGGCACCGTGGCCGGCACCTCCGCTGCCGCCCGGATTCGGGGGGCGGCGGCCGATGACCGCGCCGGCGTCTGCGGCGGCGGCCTGACGTCAACGGCGATGGTCTGGACGAGGTGGTGGTGGGCGCGGATGGCCATGACGGCGGCGGCAACTACTCTGGCGGGGCCTGGCTGCTTCGCCCCCAGGGCCTGTGAAGCTCCTTGGGAGCGTGCTGCTCGCCTTCATTCTCGCCGGCTGTGGCGGGAATGGGGGCGAGGCGCCGATCCCGGGCCCCGTCCCGGGCCCCACGCTCCCTGCTCCGGCCCTGTCCCCAGCGGCGCCCTTGGCCCCAGCAGCTTCTGCCCGGGCCAGCAGCGGCCCCTGCCCCGGGGCGCTCGACTTCAGCCCCGCAGCCCGGCTGCAACCGGTCGGCCCGCTGGATGCGACCGCCTTGCCCGGCTGATCGAGGCGGGCGACGAGGGGGGCATCGACCTCGATCTCAGCCGAAGCACCGGGGTGGATGCGGCGGTGGTGGAGCAGCTTCTGGCCGCCCCCCAGGCCGAAGGCTTGCGGGGCCTGGACCTGAGCGGGCTGCCGCTGGGGCCCGCCGTGGGCAAGGCCATCGGGGCCAGCCCGCGGCTGTCGCGCCTCGAGAAGCTCGATCTCAGCGGCACCGGCCTGGGAGAAGCGGGGATGCGCGGCCTGGCCTATGGGCGCAGCCTGCCGGGCCTGCGCCTGCTCAGCCTCAACGATGTGGGCCTGGAGGCCGCCGGCCTGCGGGCCTTGGCGACCGATGCGGCCTTGCCGGGCCTGGTGGCCCTCAGCCTGCGCAGCAGCCCGCTGCCGGCCCAGGCGGTGGCGGCGGCCTTGCTGGAGGCCCCTGCCGGCCCTGCGCTGCCTGGTGCTGGATGCCGGGGTGGAGGCCCCGCGCGCCGCCGGGAGGCCCGGGGCCTGCGGCTGACCGAGGGGGCGAAGCTTGGACCCAGGTCTCCGCAATAAGGGCGGGGTCCAGATCCCGTGGGCCCTGCAGCAGCCGGTCGAAGGGCGGGGCGGTCGGGCCACCGCGCTCACGGCTGTCGGGCGCGGCGATGCTGGTCGCGGCGGCGGTACTCCCGGTGCAGGCTGCTGACCTCCTCGGCCTTCAGCAGGCCCGCCGAACTGGGCGGCAGCCCAAAGGCGGCGGGCCAGCGCAGGGCCGCCCGGGCGGCCTCGGACCACTGGGCGCGGGCCTGCGCCACCGCCGCATCCGGGGCCTCATAGCGGGGGTGCTGCCCCAGGGCGCCCAGCAGGGCGGCCGCGGCCTCCAGCCCCGCCGCACCCTCCACGCCCGGGCGCACATCTTCGACCCGGAGGGCGATTGTGCCGGACCAACGGGATGTTTCCGGCAGCTCCGCCAGGCGCGCAGACATCTCCCGGCCGGCATCGGCCCGCTGCAAGGCGTGGCGGGCGAGGGGCCCAGGGTCGCGGCCAGGGCCGCGGTGCTGGCCGCGGGGTCGGCCTCGACCGCCGCCAACAGCCGGGCCCGCTCCAGGGGCAGCGCCGCCAGGGGCCAGCGCCAGGGCGGCAGCGCCGCCCGCGTGCGGGCGTCCAGCAGGCGGTCCAGCCCCGGCACCACAAAGGGGTCGAGGCCCACGCTGCGGGCCAGGGCGGCCAGGCTGGCCAGCGCGTCCAGGGCCGCCTCGGCATCGGCCGGCGCCACCCGGCTGGGCCCGCTGGCCATGCGTCGGGCGAGGTCCCAGCTGCGCTGCCAGCGGGCGAGGTCCTCGACCGTGGAGCGGCCCGACCCGGACCCGGCCAGCAGGCGGGGGGAGGGGACGATGCCCCAGTCCGCCATCAGGGGCTGGGCCTCGTCGCTGCGGCTTCGGGCCAGGGGCATGAGATCGGTGTCTTCCCGCAGCAGCTCCCCCACCCGGCCGCCGCCCGAGGCGGGCACCCGGTCCAGGGCCCTGCCCAAGGCGGCGCAAGCGGCCAGCCCGTCGTCGGCGCCGGCCGGGCCCACCAGCAGCAGGACCGGTTGAAGCTCCGCCAGCAGCCGCGGCAGGTCGCGGTCTGCGGCCATCAAGGCGCTGAGGCTCTGGGGACGAAAGGCCACCTGGGCGGGCCAGACCCCGGCGCGGTGGCTGTGCTCCAGCAGCTGGCGCAGGGCCCGGGCCTCGTCGCGGGGGGCTTCCCCGGACTCCACCAGGATCAGCAGCGCGACGGTGACGGGGGCGGGGCCGCTACCGGTCCAGGGCCCGCCCTCGACAAAGCCCACCGGCGGCGCCGCAAGGGCGGGCCCGGCCAGCAGCCACGCGCCCAGGCCCAGGCCGGCCCTCCCTCTGGCAGAATGTCGCACCATGGACGCTCTCTCCCCTCTCCGCATCCGGCTGCTGCAGGGCAGCGACCCCGATCTCGCCCTGGCCCTGGCCCTGCGCCGCCGCGTCTTCATCGAAGAGCAAGCGGTGCCCGAGGCCGAAGAGGTGGATGGTCGGGATCCCCAGTGTAGCCACATCCTCGTCGAACAGGGGCCCGAGGGGGGCCGAGAGGTCATCGGCTGTGCGCGGCTGCGCGATCTGGACGGGGCCTCGGCCAAGGCCGAGCGCGTGGCGGTGCGGGCCGGTCTGCGGGGCGCGGGGGTGGGCCGGCGCCTGATGCGCGCCCTGGAGGGCGAGGCCCGCCGCTGGGGCAAGGCGCAGGTCGAGCTGGGTGCCCAGCTGGAGGCGCTGCCCTTCTATGGGCGCCTGGGCTATGTCGCCGACGGGCCGGTCTTCATGGACGCGGGCATCCCGCACCGCCATATGCACGTGGACCTCGCCGCGGCCCCGCTCGGGGGGGACCCGGTCCTGGTGGAGCGGCACCTGGGCGTTGCCTGGGAGGTGCGTCCGGCCGAGGACCGCGGGCAGGCTGCGCTGCTGCTGTTGCCCAGCATCTTTGGGGCCGACGCCGGCACCATGGAGCTGGCCCGGTCCTTCGCCGAAACGGGCACCTGGGTGCGTGTGCCCGAGCTCTTTCCCGCCGCGCCGGGCCCCCGGGCCGTCGCGGGGCAGGCCCTGCAGCAGGCCCTTGCCCGCATGGCTGCCTTTGACCGGAATGAAGGTCTCGAGCGCATTGTCGGCCAGGCGGCAGCGCTGGGCGAGGGCGGGCGCCCGGTGGGCAGCCTGGGCATCTGCTTTGGCGGCCACCTCGCCGTGCTCGCCGCCGAGGCGGCCGGGCTGGCCTTTGCCGCGGCGGCCCATGGGGGCGGCTTCGGGCGCATGCTCGACCGGCTCTCCACCCTCTCGCTGCCCTTGTCCCTGCACTTTGGGGCCGAGGACCCTAGCATCCCGCCCGATGAGGTGGCGGCGGTGCGGGCGGCCCTCGTCGGCAATCCGCGGGCCCGGGTCTTGCTGCACCCCGGCGCCGCCCATGGCTTCGCCCACCCCGGCCATCCGGCCTTCCAAGCGGCGGCCTCGGCTGCGGTGCGAGCGGCCGTGCGCTCCTTGCTTCATCAAGCGGCGGCGAGCGCGGCCTCAAAGGCGCTCCCATCGCCATCGGCCCAGCGGGCGTAGAGGGCGAAGTAGGCGTCGACATGGGTCACGGCCTCGTCGATGTCCTGGCTGCGCAACACCGAGGCCCGCAGCAATTCCGTGCCATGGGGCAGGCCGGCGGTGAAGTGGTTGGCCACCTTCTTGAAGCGGCCCAGCGCCCCCCGCTCGCTCTTGAAGCCAGGGCGCAGGCTCTCCAGAAAGCCCAGCAAGACCCTGCGTTTTTCCATGGGTTCTGGGCGGGTGAGGGGCAGGCCCTGCAGGTGCTGGCTGATCTGCAGCAAGGACCAGGGGTTGCGCATGGCGCCCCGGCCCACCATCACCCCGTCGCAGCCCGTCTCGCGCATCATGGCCTCGGCCGAGGCCGGGTCGATGACGTCGCCATTGCCGATGAGCGGCACCTTCAGCCGGGCCTTGGCTGCGGCGATCACATCCACCTGGCGCTGGCCGCCGTAGAGGTCGGCCCGGGTGCGCCAGTGGATGGTGATGGCCTCAGCACCCTCCTCCTGGCAGCGCCAGGCCAGCTCGGCGCCGTTGCGGTCCTCGCCGTCAAAGCCCGAGCGCATCTTCACGGTCAGCGGGATGGTGATGGCCTTGCGCACCTTGGCCACGATCGCCGTGGCCAGATCCAGGTCGCGCATCAGGGCCGACCCACCGGAATTCTTGCAGACCTTCTTGGAGGGGCAGCCCATGTTGATGTCGCAGATGGTGGCGCCGAGGCCCTGCACCACCCGGGCGGCCTCGGCCATGATGTCGGGATCGCGCCCATAGATCTGGATGGACACGGGGCGCTCGTCGGGGTCGAAGGCCGCCATCTCGAAGGCCCGCCCCTCGTCCTTCACGCCCGCCAGGCTGCTGCTGGGCACGAATTCCGTGCAGGTGAGCCCCGCCCCACCAATGGAGCGGATCAGGCGGCGAAAGCCCAGATCCGTGACCCCCTCCATGGGGGCCAGGACGACATTGGGGAAGATGCGGACATCCCGGATGGAAAATGCGGTGGGCAAGGCGGACATGGGCGGAAGTTCACCGACCCGGCGTGCAGCGTCAAGGCGCCATCGGGCGCGTTAGCCGGCCGGCATGCATCCCCCCAAGGCCCAGAGCGTCACCCGCCAGGGTGCGGACGATGGCTTCGTCCCGCCCACCTTCTACGCCCCCGAGGTGCTCCAAGGCGGGCACACCCGGCTCACCGTGTCCCTGCCGGGGCTGCGCGTGAAAGCTGTTCACAGGGCGATCGTGGCGGCGTTGACCCCCCCCTTCAAGCTCCTCTACCAGCAGGTGACCGACCGGCAGAAGGGCCAGCTGCCCAAGCCCCGCACCCATGTGGCGGTCGAGCTGCCCCGGGATCGCGTGCTCGACGCCCTCGATCGCTACGCAGACCTTGTGTACCACGACGGTCGGCACCAGCTGTGGATCCGCGGGGCTGCCGGTGAACAGGTCGTCCTCGAAGAGATCGGCATGCTCTACATCTACCCCGACGACTTCCAGTTTCGCGACATCCTCGAAGACAACGGCGTGCCCGAAGGGGGAGGGGAGTCCCTGGCCACGCGCGACTATATCAAGGTGAATTTCCTGGCCGAGGCCGACGCCCAAGAGCGCGCCCTGATGCAGGATCTGAACCTTGTCCCCTGGGATCGCTGAGACGCGAGGGCCGCGCAAGGCTACCCTCTCACCCGATGGTCGATCCCACCGCCCTCACTGACCCCGGCCAGACGCCCCTCGCGGCGAGCTCCGCCGAGGTGCCGACCCCGACCGGGGACCGACCGCCCCCTCGGGCCGATCCGATGTTGGCCCAGGTGCTGGACGGCAAGTACCGGATCGACGCGGTGCTGGCGCGGGGCGGGTCGGGGCGCATCTATGTGGGCCGGCAGCTCAGCCTGGACCGGCCCGTGGCCATCAAGGTGCTGCGCTCGGATCTCGAAGGCGATGACGAGCAGCGCTTTGAAGAGCGCTTCTTTCGCGAGGCCTCCATGGCCGGCCAGCTGCAGCACCCCCATGTGGTGACGGTGCACGACTATGGCCGGGCCGAGACGGGCGCGCTCTACATCGCCATGGAGCTGCTGGGCGGCCGCAGCCTGAAAGAGCGCATGAGCGAGGGGCCCATGCCCCCCGACGAGGCCCTGCCCATCTTTGAACAGATCGTGCGGGGCTTGCGCCACGCCCACCGGGCCGGGCTGGTGCACCGGGACATGAAGCCGGGGAATGTCCAGCTTGTACCGGGCGAAGACGGCGTGGCCTTTGCCAAGATCCTGGATTTCGGCCTGGTGCGGGGCGGCGATGGCGACGCCGAGATCACCCGCGATGGCTACTTTGTCGGCACGCCCCACTATGCCGCGCCCGAGCAGGTGCGGGGGGTGGCCGTGGACGCCCGCGCCGACCTCTACGCGGTGGGGGTGATGCTCTACCGGGCCCTCTGCGGCAAGCTGCCCTACTGGTCCAAGGACGCCATGGCCATCGCCGTGGCCCATGTGCAGGACCCCTACCCGCCGATGGCCAGCCGGGCCCCGGATGTGGCCGTGCCCGAGGCCCTCGAGGCCATCGTGCGCCGCTGCATGGAGAAGGCGCCTCCCGATCGCTACCCCGACGCCAGCGCCCTGCTCCTGGATCTGCGTGGCGTCCGGCGCTTCGTGGCGCCGCACCTGCCGGTGTCGGTGGAGTCCACCCTGGCCGGACCGACGCCGGCCTTGCAGGCCCCCTCGGGTGCCGGCCCCGCCGACGCCGCCTCGGCGACGCCCTCCCGGAGCCGGCGCCTGCTGGTGGGCGGCCTCGTGGCCCTGGGCCTGGCCACCGCGGGTGTGGGGGGCCTGGCCTGGGAGACGGTGGGCCCGGGGCGCCCCGCCTTGCTCCCCCTCGCGGATCCGGTCGCCGCGGTCGCTCCGGTCGAGATCGACGAAGATGCTGCGCTGCTGGCCCAAGACGGCCCGGTCGCCGATGATGCCGCCCCGCGCTCCGTCGCCCTGGTGGTCAGCAGCGATCCGCCGGGGGCCGAGGTCCTGCTGGATGGTTCGGTGCTGGGCATCACGCCGCTATCCAGAAAAATAAGCGTTCAAGCCGGAGAGTCCGGCCATCAGCGCACCTTGCGGCTGCGCCTCGCCGGCCATGAGAGCGCCGCCCTGGTCCTCGACACCTCAGGCGAGCAGGCCGCGGGCGCGGTGGTCCTCTCGCCCTTGGCCGTCGCAGCGCCCGCGTCGGTCGCGCCAGCGCCTGTCGCGGTCCCCGCCCCAGCGCCAGTCGCTGCCCCTGCCGCTGCCGCCGCAGCGCCGTCTCCCGCAGCGCCGTCTCCCGCAGCGTCGGCTGCTGCGCCGGCGGGGGGCGTGGTGGCCGATGGTGTGGTCTTCACCGAGGCCCAGGCGCGGGCCGCCCTCGCCTTTCTGAACCAGTCCGACAAGGACAGCCTGCTGCGGGCCGGCGTGGCCGCAAGGCAGGCCAACATCGTCCTGGAGCAGCGCCCCTTCGCCAGCCTGCAGGCCTTCGCCGACACGCCCTATATCGGCGAAAAGACGGTCGAGGCGGTCAAGCGCGCGGTGCCCTGACCCTGCGGCTCAGCCCGCCCGAGGCCGGCGACGCCGGGTGATCAGGGCGCCAAGGCCCAAGAGCAGGCCCAGCCTCCCCGGGGCCGGCACCACCGCGCATCCGCTGTCATCGGACACGCAGTCGGCGTCCAGATCATCGGCGTAGCCGTCGCAGTCGTTGTCCAGGCCGTCGGTGCAGTCCTCCAGCAGGCCCGGGTTCACCCGCGCCTCGCCGTCGTTGCAGTCCTCATCCTGGGTCCAGCCGTCCCGATCGCCGTCCTCGTCGGCGGGCGGGGGCGCCGCACCGGCCATCGGCGATGCCAGCAGCGCGGCGATCAGGACCAGCAAGGCGGACGACATGTCGGGGCTCCAAGCGGGGGCCAGGACGGAGGGGGGCTCAGGGCTTCAGCAGGACGCTGGCGCCGCCCACTGCGTCATCGCAGCGAATGGCGCCGGCATCGGCGGCGGCGCAGCTCCAGCTGGAGTCTGCCGAGACCACGATCTGGGCCTGAACGGTGCCCCGACCCACCACCTTGCCCGACAGGGCATAGGCGCCGGGGGCCACTGCGGCCGACGCGCTCGGCGCGGCCTTGGCCAGGCGCCCGCCGGCCTCATCTTCCAGCTTCAACCACTGGATCGTGGGATCGCTGGTGCTGAGCTGCAGGTCGAGCTTCGCACCGGCTGCGGGGGCGTCGGGGACAGGTGCCTCGGCGGTGGGCCCATCGTCGGCCCCCGCCACGGGGAGGTCTTTGCTGCCGCTGAGATAGTAGTAGAGCCCGCCGGCCAATCCCAGGCCCGCCAGCAGCAGAAAGCCCACCAGCAGGCCCCCTGCGAGGGCCAGCATCATCATCTTCTTGTTGCCGGCCGGTGCCGCAGCGGCCTTGGGCGCGGTGCGGGTGGGTCCGGCATCGGCCAGGCCGGGCTGGATGGCGGGGGTGGCCTGGGGCTGCGGCGCCGGCAAGGGCGTGGGCTGCCAATTCTGTGCTTCCACCTCGGGCTCGGTGCGATCGGCGTCCATTTGGAGCATCGTGGGCTCGTCGGCCAACGCGTGCGGCGCCCCCAGGATGGGCGAGCCCCCCAGCAGGTTGCCCCCCGGCGGGGTGCCCCGCCCGCTGGCGCGGCCCGCGGTGGGTCCATTGCGGGTGATCACCGGATCGGGGTGGCCGCCAGCGGCCTGGGCGGGATCGGGGACGTGGCGGGGGCCCGAGCTGTCCACCCGCTGGGCGACCACCTCGCTGCCCACGCCGGTGCCGCCCGCGCTCAGGCGCACAAAGACCTGCGATCCGGACAAGGCGCCGTCGATGCCGTCGCCGTAGACCTGGCGGGTGACCCGGGCCACGGTGTCCGCCGACCAGGAGTCCAAGGAGGGCCCGTCGGCGTGGTCGGCGAAGGCGCGCAGCAGCTCCATCACCTGCTTGGCTTCCAAGCGACCGGAGGGGTCGTGGTGGATCATGCGCTGCAAGGTCTGCCGCAGGCTGCCCTCCCATTCGGCGTTGGGCAGGCCGAGTTCGGGCAGGCGGTCGATGATCTCGCGGAGGGCCTCGTCGTGTTCTTCGCGGTCCAACGGCAGCAGCGGCAGCTGTTCGCCGCGCAGCATCTCCAGCAGCAGCAGGCCCAGCGCATAGATGTCGGAGGGGTGCTCGCCCCGGTCGCCCAGGCGGCGCTCCGGCGACATATATTTCATGCTGCCAAAGCGCAGGACGCCGGTCTTGGCGATGCGGGCCTCGTCGGTGAAGCGGGCGGTGCCGAAGTCCAGCACCTTGACCTCGCCTTCGACGCTCACCATCACATTGCTGGGCTTGAGGTCCCGGTGCACCACCCGCAGGGCCTCGCCCCGGCCATAGGGTGCGCGGCTATAGGCGGCGTCCAAGGCCGATGCTGCGCAAAGGGCGATGCGGTAGGCCGCCCGCGCCGGGATGCGGCTGCCCGAGGCCGCGAGGCTCTCGATGAGCTGCTTGAGGTCCACCCCATCGACGAATTCCATCACGATGGCGGGCTGGCCGTCGATCTCGGCGAGGGCCTCCACCCGCAGGATATTCTTGTGGTGCAGGCGCGCCAGCAGCCGGGCCTCGTCCTGGGTCCGGTCGAGCAGCTCCTCGCTGCCCGCCCACTGCTCCTTGAGCACCTTGACGGCCACGATGCGCGAGATGCCGCCGTCGCCAGTGGCTTCGGCCAGGTAGACCCGCGCAAAGGTGCCCGCGCTCCGCTCCTGGAGCAGGGTGATGCGGAGCTGGCGTGTCTGCTGCGCTGCTTGCATGGAGCCCTTGGATTCAGCGAGACCGCGCCTATCTTCCCGCCCGGAATGCGCCCGCGCCGTCGGAGGTTGGATAGGGGATTGCTTCCAGCGGACTGGAGCAGTGGTTATCCAGTCGGACTCTACCACGTTGCCGGCCACCCGCCGCGGGGGTCTTGCGCCCTCCCGGCTGCGTGTGGTTAAACGCAGGTGGGTTGCTCCCGGCGGCAGCCCCATCCTGGGTCGGACAGCGGCCCCGCGCGACAGCCACAGCGGCTCCCCGCAGGGCCCGATGCGCCGAGACACCACGAGGCTTCATGCAGATGACGCGACCCGCCCCCCACTCCCTTCGCCCCTCGCCGGTGGCCCTTCGCGCTGTCCTGTTGCTGGTCGCCTCTGGCGGCCTGGCGGGCTGTGACATGATCGAAGGCCTGATCGGGGGGGGCGCCGACGCCGCCTGCGCCGAGGCAGAGACCCTCCTCAAAGCGGGGGATCTGCCCGGTGCGGCCGATGCCTATGGCGCTGCCGCTGCCGACAGCCCCACAGCGGCCTGCGCGGCCACCGGCTACGCCTTCACCCTGCTTCAACAGGGCGATACCAGCGGTGCGGACGCCGCTCTGGCCCTGGCCGAGCCCGAAGCCGGCGAGGCCCTGCCCCAGATCAAGCTGCGCCGCGCCCTGGTGGCGCTGCAGGCGGGCAACCTCGACGATGTCGCCACCCACGCCAAGGCCAGCGGCCTGCCCCAGGGCAAGCTGCTCGCCGCCGAGGTCGCCCTGGCCGACGGCGAGCGCGAAGACGCCGCCGCTCTGCTCGCAGAGGCCAAGGCCGCGGGCGGCGCGGTGGCCAGCGCTGCGGGCGACTACCTCGACCTCATCGAAGACGGCGATCCCCTCGTGGCCGGCCTGTCCGAGGCCCAGGCCCTGTGGGCCCTGGGCGAACGCAAGGTGGCCGTCCAGTCGGTTGAGGAGCTGGTCAAGAACCTCTCCGATGAGCGCGGCGACCGCGGCGACCAGCTGCTCATCTGGGCGGGGCGCGCCGCCTCCGTCGGAGAGACCGAGGTGGCCCGAAGCCTGCTGGAAGCGCTCATCTTCGCCCCCGAAGGCCAGCAGTGGCGGCGGGTCGCCACCCGGGCCATCGTGCATTGCGCCGATGGCGAGGGCGAGCAGTGCCTGACCCTCTTCGACACCCTCGAGGGCAACGCCCCCTCTGACGGCCTGGCCGACGCCCGCGCCACCGCTGCCTTCCTGGTGGCGGATCAGGACGCCGATCTCGCCAAGAAGCTCGCCAGCCCCTACATCTCCAACCCGGCCGCCCGGGCCCTGCTGGAGAGCGGCGACCGCGCTGCTGCCCGAGAATCCGCACCCGGCGGCATGTTGAGCGACTTCCTCAAGGCGGGGGGCTGAACCATGGCGACGCCGCTGCTCTCATCCGCTGCCCGCATCCTCGGCCTGGGCCTCGGCTTCGGCCTGGTGGCCGCTCCCGACGCCTTTGCCAAGAAGGCGGACGGTGAGGGTGTCCCCGTCTATGTCAAGGTCCTCGATGGCGAGGGCGAACCCGTCAGCACAGCGGTCGTCCGCCACCCCGACGAGGCCGACCGGCACCGGGTCAACGCGCTGACGGGCGAGTGGTTCGCCTCGGTGCTCTACCTGCCCGATGGCAGCGAGATGATCTTCACCCCCGGCATGAGCATCACCCTCGAGGTGTCGGCGCCGGGCTACATGACGCAGATCGTCGCCTACGACATCCGCAAGCGGAAGAACAAGATCGAGATCACGCTCCCGCCACTCCCCATCGAAGTTGAAGAGGAGATCGAGGAGCCCCTCATCCAGTTCGGCCGCGACCGTCCCCGGGACGTCGGCGGCGCCGGTCCGGCCAATTGAGGGCCAACCCCTGATTTTCGTCTTCGGTGCCGCGCGCGCCCGTCGCGCCGCCCAAGGAGCCTCCTCGTGAGCAATCGCCTCCCTGCCAAGACCCTGTTCCTTGCGAGCCTGATCGCAGGCGCCGGCGTCGCTGCCGCGGCCACCTGGTCCAGCTTCCAGCCGGCCTTCCCCGGCTTGCCCTGTATGGACGGCTGGGCCGGCTGCATCGTCGATGGCAAGGTGGTCAGCCCGGGCATGGTGTTGGATGCCGGCCAGCGGCCCCATCCTGCCAATATGCGCATGGGCTTCTTCGACCTCGACGCGCTGCCTGGCCTCAGCCCCTTTGCGGGCCTGTCGGATTACGCCGAGAGCGCCGAAGCCGCGCCGGCACAGGCCCCGGTCCCCGCTGCTGCGCCGTCGCCGCGCGATGACCCGCCGCGCAATGACCCGCCGCAGGCCCGTGCGGAAGACCCCGTCGAAGACGACCGTCCCGTCGCTGTTGCCGCGCGCAGCAACCCCGCGCCGGCCCCGGTGCCGGTGCCGGTGCCGGTTGCGGCGCCCGCGCCCGCGCCCGCGCCCCGAAGCGATCCCGGCGCCAGCACCAGCAGCGCCCGCAGCGCGCCGCCGGCCCCGCCCCTGCGCCCGCCCCTGCGCCCGCGCCGGCCCCTGCGCCCGCGCCGGCCCCCGCGCCCCTGCCCGTCGCGGCTGCCCCTGCGCCCGCGCCGGCCCCGCGCCGGCCCCCGCGCCGCCCCCGCTTCCGCCCCGCCAGGACGACGCCGTGGCCGCCGCCAGCGCCCCGGCCGCCAAGCCGCCGCCGCCCGCCGTGCAGGACGAGAGCTGCGACGACATCATCGCCCTCGAAGCCCCGGCCATGATGGGGCAGTTGGGCGCCGCCCGCCGCAAGTGCCTCGAAGGCGCGTTGGCGGGCGCAGGCGCCCAGACCCAGAAGAGCAAGATCAGCGTGGTCTTGATGGTGGACGCCGAGGCCCGCGCCGATCGCGCCGATTGGGAGCGCATCATCAAGCGCCACCTCGAGACCATCGACCGCTCCGACCCCAACCTCTGCCTGAAGTACGCGGTGCACCTGTACCGGGGCGGCGTGGGGCGGGCCAACGGGGTCATCCGGTGGGCCGATTACGCCCTCGAAAACAAGGCGTCCTGGTCCGGCACCACCTATAAGAAGAACGTCTATACGCTCTACAAGTTGCGGGCCCAGGCTGCGAATCTGCAGTGGACCGCCGCCGACAAGGCCTTCGTGGAAGACCGCAGCGACGAGAACGAGCAGAAGGCCAAGCAGCTTCGGGGCACGGTCAAGGACTACTCCCGCGAGTGGCTGGATTATGCGCGGGCATCCGCCCAAGAGACCAAGGCGCCCCTGGCCCTCTGCGTGTCGGCCGCCGGTAGCGCCGAGTTCTGCCAGTAATGGCGGCGCTGCCCCCGGGCCGCGCGGTCGCCGCCACCCTCCTGCTCCGGGCCGCTTTGGGCTTTGGGGTGGGCTGTGTGGGCGGGGACAGCCCCAGCGATGCCCCGGCGGCGGTCGCCGGTGGCCCGGTCGTGCCAGCCGATCTGCTGGCGCAGTCCTGGATGGTGCGCCTATCCGACGACACGCTTCGCGCCCCCTTCGAAGGCAACGCCGCCTGGGGCGCCCTCTTTCAGCGCGACCTGCCCGCGGCCCTCAGCGCCTTTGCGGCGGACCCCACCCAGGGCCGGGGCCTCGCCCGCGTGCACTACGAGCTGGCCGCGCTGCACGAACAAGCCGCCTTGCTCGCGGCAAATTCGACGCTGCAGGTCTATGGCGAGGACCGCCAGGACGTCGATCCGGCCGCGGTCGCCTACCTGCTCGCTGCTGCCCGGGGGCTCACGGGGGATTGCGCCGGTGCTGGGGCTGCCCTGGCCGAGCTGCCCTCCGGGCCGGCCGTCCCTCCCGCCCTGGCGCCGGGCCTGGCCTTCTGGAAGGCCCAGGTCGCTGCGGGCTGCCCCGCCACCCTCGACCTGGCGGCCGCAGCTGCGCTCCCCGGTGCGCCGGGCGCCGTGATCGCGGGCCAGCTGCCGGACGCGGGCACCTTGCCCCACTACCGCCTGGTCGAGCAGAGCGAGGAGCAGCGCGAGGTGGCCGCCGGCGACCCCACCACCCTGGCCCTGTTGGCCGAGTGGCATCGCCAGGCCGCCCACCAGGTCGCGCCCGAGGCCGATGGCCCCACGTTGGACCAGCGCGGCGCGCTCTGGGAGATCCGGGACGAGGCGCCGGCCTTGGACGTCTTGCCCACCGACGACGCTCTGCTCTTCGCCGACTTTCTGCTCCTGCCCGCCGATGCCGCCTTCCTGGCGGACGCCCGCAGCCGCGGGGTGCCTGCGGTGGCGGACTGGGCGGGCCAGAGCGCCCTGGCGGCGGCCCTTGTGCCCGCCATTCAGGACGGCGTCCTGGTACCCGAGATCGTGCTGGACCAGGCCGCCGCGCTGGGCAAGCAGCTGCTTGCGGCCATGTCCGCGGTCAATGGCGGCAGCCAGGGCTTTCACGAGCCCTTCGCCGAGCTGGCCCGGGTGGGCTTGCTGCGTGCGGGCATGGTGGTGGCCGATGGCTCGGATCAGTACCGGGACGCGGGCATCCTGCGCATCAATGCCCTGGAGCGCTCCAGCGGCCCGGCCGGCGATCCGGTCTTCATCGCCTCGGTGGCGGCGTGGGATGCGGGCAACCGCAACCCCCTTCGCGCCCAGGAGATCATTCACAAGCTCGTCGGCCGCTACACGGCGGTCGGCGTCGCGCGTTACCCCCTCGACGCCATGCACATCCGCCTGAGCCGAAACGCCGCACCGGCGACCCCGGTGCATTGATGACCGGTACATTGATCAGCAGTGCATGGGTCGATGGTGCATTCAAGAACTTCGGCAATGGCGCTGTGACACCAGGAGCAACCCGATGGCCGTGAGAACCGCCCTGCTCGCCGCTGGCGCCGCAGCGCTCGCCCTGACGGGGACCGCAGCGACCCTCTCCTATTTCGAGGAGAGCCTGCCCACGAGCATGAACCCGCTCTTCGCCAGCACCATGGTGGATCATCGCTCCCAAGAGCTGGTCTTTGACCGGCTCTGGTTCCATGATCCCATCACCAACGAGCTCAAGAGCCGGCTGGTCGAACGTTGGGAGCTGGCCAATGGCGGCAAGGCGATCAAGGTCTTCCTGAAGCAGGGCGTCAAGTGGCAGGACGGCACGCCCCTGTCCGCCAAGGACATCTGCTTCACGGTCGATGCCATGCTCGACCCCAACACCCCCAGCCCCATCGCCGAGGGCTACCGGGAGGTGCTGGCGGGTTGCACCAAAGAAGGCAATACCACCGCGATCATCGAATTCACCCGGGTCTACCACAACCCCCGTGAACGCCTCGCTTTCTCGGTCCTGCCCGAAAAGTCCTTCACGAGCACCGCCATCTCGCCGGACCTGTCCTTCTCGGCCCGGCCCATCGGCACTGGCCCCTTCAAGGGCAGCCGCGGCCGCCGGGGCGTGACCTTTGACGCCTTCGCCAATGCCCACCACGACCCCAAGGTCAGCCAGCTCAACCTGCAGGAGGGCAACGACCCCCTGGTGCAGGTGCGCACCCTGACCAGCAACGGTGTGCAAGGCATCATCGCCGTCCCGCCGCCGCTTCGGCCCGATGTGAGCGCCTCGGACGAGGTCGCGCTCAAGTCCTATGACCTGCGCAGCTGGTGGTTTGTGGCGGTCAACGCCACCAAGGGCCCCCTGGCCGACCAGCGGGTGCGGCAGGCGCTGGACCTGATGATCGACCGAACGGAGCTTCGGCGCCTGTCCATCGGCGTGAAGCCCGGCGAACAGAACAGCCCCTGCGAGTTCATCTCCGGTCCCTTCGTGCAGTCCAGCCCCTTCTACAACCGGGCCGTGCCCGCTGCAGAGCGCTCGGATCAGGCCAAGGCCAAGAAGCTGCTCGAGGCCTCGGGCATGTCCCTGGTGGGCGGCACCTGGATGTACAAGGGTGAGCCCGTCAACCTGCGCATCGGCATGTTGGCCCCCCTGGACAACGAGGCGCCCGACCTGCTCAGCCAGATCGGCAACCAGCTGTCCCAGGGCGGCTTCAAGCGCCAGGACCACAAGATCAGCGTGGACGAGTGGCAGCGCAAGGTGGTCACCGGTCAGGCCACCAACGACTACGACCTGCTGGTGGGCAAGTGGTCCTTTGGCATCGTGGAAGACGTGAACCACCTCTTCCACTCCCGCAAGGGGCGCGAAGGGCAGAAGAATATCTTCAACTACAGCAACGCAGAGGTGGACAGCATCCTGCAGCGCTACGCCGAGGCCCGCACCGACACCGCCGCCCAGGACGCCTACCACGACCTGCACGCCTCACTGGCCAAGGACCTGCCCTACCTCTTCCTCTGGAAGCTGGACACCCGCAGCGCCTGGCGCACCGAGGTTCGCGGCAACATCATCGCGCCCTACTACTATTTCACCGAGATTGACGGCTGGAAGTACGGCCAGTAGCGGCCCCCGCCGCCGCGGCGCCGGGGCCACGCGCCCAGGCCGCGGGGGCGACCTCCAGTTCTGAGGAGCAGCGCGGTGCGTCAGTGGTGGGTGAGACCGGCGGTTCGAATGGCGGCGGCGCTCCTGCTGCCCATAGCCGTGCCTGCCATCATCACCTTGATGATCTGGGCCCTGCCCGGCGACCCTGCCAGCATCATCTGCCCCCCCGAGAGCTGCGGCGGGACCGCGGCCCTGGCCGAACGCTGGCACCTGGACGCCGGCCCCATGGGCTTCTTCCGCAATTGGCTGGGCGGCGCCCTGCAGGGCGACTTCGGCCGGAGCTGGCGGCTGCTGCAGGGGGAGGAGGTCTCGGTCCTGCTGGCCCAGGCCATCCCCACCACGCTGGTCTTGATCGCGGTCGCCCTGGTGCCGGTGCTGCTCGGATCGGCGGCTGGCGCCACCCGCGCCCTGCCCGAAAAGGCCGACCCCGTGCTCCAAGTCCTTGGCCTGGTGCCAGCCATCGTGCTGGCGCTGGCGGCTGCGGCGCTGGTGCAGATGAACTATGGCGCGGCCTCCTATGTGGGAGAGGCGCGCTGGGCGCGCATTCTCGCAGGTGCCCTGGTGCTTGGGCTCGCCGATGGCGCCTTTGCGGGCGCGGTCACCGGCACCCGCGGCCTCTTCCGAAGCGAAGACCAGCAGCGCTATGTGGGCATCGCCATCCTCCGCGGCGAGGGCCGCCTGGGCAACACCCTGCCCAATGTCGCGCCCGCGCTGGCCGGCCAGCTGCGCGCCCGCGTCCTGCACCTGCTGAGCGGTGCGGTCGTGGTCGAGGCCGTGCTGGGCATCGACGGTCTGGGCGATCTGCTCTGGAATGGGGCCCTCTGGCAGGACTTTGGGGTGGTCCTGGCTGCCGCGACCGGCTTCGCCTTGCTGTCCAGCCTGCTGCTGCTGGTGCAAGCCCTCACTGAGATTGGCGTGGCCGTGCATATTCGGCGCTCGCCGGCCGGGGTGGTGCCGTGAAGGCCGCGATCACCCGCAACCGCGACGCCTCGCAGGTGCGGCGCTGGCCCGCCGGGCTGGTGGTCGGGGCCTGCCTGTCGCTGCTGCTGGTGGCCGCCCTCCTCGCCCCCGAGCACCTGCCCGACCTGCAGCCCGCCTTGCGCTATGCGCCGCCGTCGGCCCTGCCCCCCTTCGGCGCCGACGACGGTGGCCGCCCCCTGCTGGCCTATGCCCAACAGGGCGCCCGGGTGGCCGTGTTGCCTGCGGTGGCCGCGGGGCTGCTGGTGGGCCTCCTGGCCACCCTGGGCGGCCTGATTCGCGCCATGGGCTTTCACCGCCTCGACCGCACCGTGCAGGCCGTGGGCGAGGTCGTGGGCGCCTTGCCCCGCATGGTGGTGGTGCTGGTGGTGGCCCTGGTGCTGCCCCGCGACGCCCGGGGCCTGCTGCCCCTGGCCATCACCTGGGCGGTGCTGGCGGCGCCGGGGGCCATGGACGAGGCCGCCGCGGTGGCCGAGCGCCTGGGCGGGGCCCGCTTCGTCGAGGCCCTGCGGGCCCACGGCTACTCGGCCACGCGCATCTTCGGTTACCACCTCGTCGCCCTGAACCTGCGACCGGTGGTGCTGCGGCAGCTGGCCGAGGTGAGCATGCAGGTGGTCTTTCTGGAGATCGCCCTGTCCTACCTCGCGCTGGCCCAGGACCAGCCCAGCTTCACCCACCCCGACAGCCTCAAGAGCTGGGCCGACCTGCTCAACCTCGGCTACACCTCGCTGATTCTCGACGTACCCACCGGCCACGCCCTCGCCCTGGGCCTCACCCTGATTGGGGTGGTGGCGGTGCTTGCGCTGGCGCTGGGCCGCGCGGTGAGGTCCCGATGACGCCGCTGGTCGCCTTGCAGGGGCTGGCCATTCGGGCGCCCAACCGCATGCTCGTCGAAGACGTGGGGCTGGAAGTCTTTCCTGGCAAGGTGACCGCCCTGGTCGGCCCCTCGGGCGCAGGAAAGTCCCTGACCGCGCGCGCCGTGATGTGCGTGCTGGACGTCAGCCCGGGCCTGGTGGGGGGCAGCCTGCGTTTCCCTGCCTTGGACCCGCAGAAAGACTGGTATGACGGCGTCCGGGGCCAGGGACCGGCCGCCCAGCGCCGCCTCCTGCAAGAATCTCGGCGCCTGCGCGGCGCCTGGTTCACCTACTCGCCCCAGGCGGCCTCTTCGGCCTTGAATCCCGCGCGCACCATCGGCCGGCAGCTCGAGCTGGCCATCGGCCGGCGGGACAGCGCCCCGGCCAGCGTCGCCGAAGAGGTCCGGCGCATCCTCGCCCAGGTGGGCCTGGACCCGCGGGTGTCGGCGGCCCTGCCCGGCGAGCTGTCCGGGGGCATGTGCCAGCGCGCAGCCCTGGCCATCGCGGTCGCGCCCTTGCCCCGGCTGGTGATCGCCGATGAACCCGAGACCGGGCTGGACCCGGTGCTGCGCCGGGCGGTGGTCGAGCTGCTGGTGGATGTCTGCCGCGACCACGGCGCGGGCCTGCTGCTGATCAGCCACCACGAAGACACGGTCGCCCGCATCGCCGACACGGTGGTCACCCTGCCGGGCGTCGAAGGTGCGGGGGAGGATCCCCCATGAAGCCGGTCGTCACCGTGCGAGGTCTGGTGAAGACCTTCACCCAGTCCGGCCCCTGGCCCTGGAGCCCCAGCCGGGAGGTGCACGCCGTCGCGGGCGTGGACTTCACGGTGGCCGCCGGCGAGGTGGTCGCGCTGGTGGGGCAGTCGGGCTCGGGCAAGACCACGGTGTCGCGCATCGTGCTCGGCCTGGAGGAGCCCAGCGCCGGCGAGATCCTGCTGGACGGCCAGCGCTGGGACGGCCTGAGCGAGGCCCAGCGCCGGCCGCTGCGGGTGCGCTTCCAATATGTGCCCCAGGACGCGATGGGCGCATTGGACCCCCAGCAGACGGCCCTGGAGCATGTCGCCGAGACCCTGTCGGTGCTGGGGGGCTGTGATCGCGCTGCCGCCCACGAGAAGGCGGTCGCCATGCTCACCCACCTGGGGCTGGGGGAGCGCCTGAACGCATTGCCGCGCGAGATGTCGGGCGGAGAGCAACGCCGGGTGACCCTGGCTCGGGTCCTGGCCCTCGATCCCCGCCTGGTGGTCGCCGATGAGCCCACCAGCGGCCTGGACCCCGATCGCCGCGCCTCGGTGTTGGAGGCGCTGGTGGGCAACCTGCCCGAGGGCGCGGGCTGCATCCTGGTCACCCACGACATGTCCGAGGCCCGGGATTGGTGTGATCGTGTCCTGGTGATGCTGGCTGGCCGGGTGATCGAAGAGCTGGATCTGTCCAAGGCCACGCCGCGCCACCCCTACGCCCGCATCCTCTTCGATCCCTGGTCGGGTCCGGTGCCCCGGGAGGCCCTGGACACGACGGGCTGCCCCTTTCGCAGCAACTGCCCATTGCCGCCCGCCCAGGACCCCAATGGCCCCTGTGCGCGCGCGGTGCCGGAGCTTCGCGCGCTGGACGGCGAGGGGCACCGCGTCGCCTGCGTCGCGATCCAGCCGGAAGACAGCGGCACTTCATCGGCGTCCACCGGCGCCCGCCCCGCCTCGGGTACGCTATGAGAGACTCCCGCACCTTGACCGGAGCGCCGATGCGCCGCATCTCCACCACCCTGCTCTTTGCGCTCCCCCTGGCGTTGCTGCTGGGGTCCAGCCCCGCGCAGGCCTTGTCGCCGGACGCTGCAAAGGCCGAGCACACCCGCCTCTTCGAAGAGATGCGCAAGCTCGCTACCCGCAACGCCTGGCGGGGGGTCGAAGACAAGTACACCGCCATGGTCGCCCTCGAAAAAGACGGTGTGGTGCTGACCTACGACGATCACCTGATGGGCGCGCAGGCCGCACGCGAGCTTGGCCGCATCACCGATGTCTACCTGCGCCTGGAAAAGGCCAAGGCCCAGCGCACCGAAAAAGAGGTCCTCGAGTGGATCCTCGACATTGAAGCCTCGTACGGAATGGTGCTCCTGGCCAAGGACGAGAAGTACAAGGGCGCCACCGATATGGCGCCCAAAGAGATGCCTTTTGCGCCCGATCAGCGCTCCGCCATCGGTGCGGCGCAGCAGGCGCTGAGCGAGACCGGCCGCTTCGAGGGCCTGCTGCCCTATGGCACCTATACCTTCGGAAACCGCAGCTTCGACGTGGTGCAGGGCCAGCCCCGGCCCCAGATCGTCCTGGCTCCCGAAGGCGCCAACGAGCGCCGGGTCGCCGCAGCGCCTACCGGGCGGCGCAGCGGACTGCGGCTGAGTGTCGGGCCGGGCTTCACCGCCATCGGCTCCAGCGTCGGCGGGTCGGCAACGGGCTGGCAGCCCACCGAAGGCCGCAGCGGCCTGGGCATGCGGGCCTCCCTTGGGGGGGGCCTCCAGCTGGGCACGAGCCCGGCGGGCCTGCTCTTCGAGGCCGGCTACCACGGCATGTTCGCGACCACCGTCAGCGGGACGGGCGCCGGCGCCACCACCGACTTCGGGGCGGCTCCGGTCACCGGAGACGGCACCTCCTCGCTCAACCTCTTCTTCCTCCAGGCCGGTCCCACCTTCTGGGTGGGCCGCTTCGAGCTCGCCGCCGCGGTGGGCTGGGCGATTGGCGGCGTGAGCCTCGTCAGCCCGGTGTCCTGCTTGGGCAGCCTGGAAGGCGGCGAGGCCTGCCCTGGCGGACAGGGCCCCCCGGTCGAAATTTCCGGCGTGCTCAAGGCGCCGGGTGGCATGCTCGGGGCCACCTTCGTGCCCGAAGCCCTGGAGTTCGACATCGGACGGGGCACAGTTGGCCCCGGTCTGGGGTTGCAGCTGGGCATGTGGCGAGATGACGCGCGCAGTTATCCCTGGGCTCAGCTCGCCCTCACCATCACCCCGTCGAACTGACGCCTCGCTTTTCTCAGGAGATGCGGATGATCCTGGCAGCCAGCCTCGTCCTCGCCCTCGGCCTCGCCGAGGCCGCCGAGGTCTCGGTGCCCGCCGACGGCCACGCCTTCAACCCTGCCTGGTCCCAGGACGGGAAGTGGCTCGCCTTCGAGCTCAACCAATACGAAGGCAGCGTGGACCTCTACGTGGTGCAGGTGCAGAACGGGCAACCGGTCGGCACCCCCCGCAAGGTCGATGTGCCGGGGGCCACCTCCAGCTTTGCCGCGGGCGGCGCCATGGCGGCCGGCGCGGTCTGGCACCCCCAGGGCAACCTGGTCTTTGAAGGCAACTCTTCGGGCAGCCCCAGCCGCCTCTATTTCTGGACGCCCGGCGGCCAGCGCGCCGCCCAGCTGCTGACCACCTCGCAGGTGGGCGGAGACCTGTCCTGGCCGGCGATCTCTCGCGACGGCAAGACCATGGTCTTTGTGAGCGACGCGACGGGCCTGGGCGATATCTACACCTGGGAGCAGGCCACCAACGCAGTCAAGGCGACGGCCCAGTCGCCCTTCTCAGAGATGGCGCCCCGTTTTGACCCCACGGGCGCGCAGATCGCCTTCTCGCGCAAGAACAACGGCGCCGAAGACCTCTTTGTGTACGCCGAAGGCAAGCCCGTCCCCCGCATCGGTGGCAATGGCGACCAGACCCGGCCCACTTGGGCGGACGCCTCCTCGGTGGTCTTCTTCACCAACGAGCGCGGCGACGAGCATTGGGACATCGCCCAGTCCGGGGCCCCGGGGGACAAGAAGACCCTCGCCCGCGACGTGCGCCTGCCGCTGCGGGCCGCGCCGGCGGTCTCCGCCGATGGGCGCTGGGTGGCCTGGGGCGCCGCCACCCCCGAAAAGTCCAACAAGATCTACCTGACCGCCGTGGACGGCTCCAAGACGGTCGAGGTGGACACGGGCATGGTGGCCGCCGGCGAGCCCTCGCTGATCAGCGCCGGGGGCAAGGTCTGGCTGGCCTATACGGCCCTGCCGTCCAATTCGGCCACCTGGCGGCAGCTGCACGTCATGGACGTCACCAGCCGCGTGAACTGAGCCTGGCGCCCCGCCTGCATGCGCTGCAGGCGGGGGCTCGGCTCAGAACCACTTGCAGGCTTTGTCGGTCAGGTAGTTGAGATCGCCCGACGGGTCGTGAAAGCCCTCGGCCATGCGGTTGCCGCTGCCCGCGAAATACCAGGTGGCGCTGCCATCGCCCGCCCGAAAGACGCCGTAGTCCAGGCTGAGGTTCTCGCTGCCGGTCCACAGGCCGGAGGGGCAGGTGGTGCGGGCCGTCTGGATGGAGGCCTGGCCGACGATGCCCAGGTCGCAGCTGCCGCAGGCCCCGGGATCGGCCGACCGCGCGGTCACGCTCCAGACGATCTCGCAGTCCTCGCCGTCGTTCTCCTGCCAGCGGTCATTTGCGACCAGGATCCAACGCTCTTCGCCCACCCAGCCGTCGTTCTCGTTGCCTTCGTACTGGCCCCAGTAGTAGCTGACCGCGCCCGCCACCGGCACGCCGTCATAGCCCTGGCAGTCGGTCAGGTCGCGGTCGAGGTCGGCGAGCAGATCGGGCAGCCCGTCCTGGCCATCGGCGCCGTCGCCGCCGCCGTCCTCGCCGTCCTCCGTGACGAGGTCGCCCGTCTCGGTGTCGTATTTGTTGGAGCAGCCCAGGGCCAGCAGCAGCAGAACCAGGGCGGAGCGCGGGGACATGGGGACTCCTGGGGGGCGGCCCGGGGGCCGGTTCAGAACCACTTGCACTGGTGTTGGGAGAGCCAGTTCATGCTGGAGCCGGTGTGGTAGCCCTGGCCCAGCCGCCGCCCGGTCTTGGCGAAGTAGATGAAGGCGGTGCCGTCGGAATTGAGCTTGACGTCATAGCGAAGCTCCAGCCGGCGGGCGTCTTGCTTGACCAGGCCTTCGGGGCAGTCGCTGCCGGCGATGTCGGGCTCGCCCGTGAGCATCAGGCCAAAGTCGCAGTCGGCGCAGGCGCCCGGGGCCACCTTGGACCCGGTGGCCCGCCAGGTGATGGCGCAGTCGTTGCCGCCCTTCTTCTTCCAGTGCTCGTTGGCGTGCAGGATCCAGCGCTCCTCGCCGGACGCGCTGTCGCCCTTCCAGCTGAAGCTGCCGGTAAAGTGGCTATCGGCGCCCTCTTTGCCGGGGCCGTTCTCGCAGGCGCCGGTGAGCAGGTCGGCGGTGAGGTCCGGCAGGCTGGCCAGACCGCCCGCGGCCGCAGCGCCGCCCCCGCCGGCGCCCCCGCCGCTGGGGTACCCGCGGAGCGCCGGGGCTGGTGCGGCAGCGGGTGGGTGCGCCGGCTGCGCCGGGGGCGCGCATCCGAGCAGCCCAAGCTGGTGGCCAGCAGGGCGAAGGCGAAGCGTTGGGTCAGGGTGCGCCTGGTGGCCGTCATCGGAACCTCCCGCGGCAGGATAGCCCATCGAAGTGCGACTGGTCGCCCAGGCCCGCGCACCCGCGGCTCCCGAGGCGGGGCCGGTCCCCGAGGAGTCCCGATGCGCCTTGTTCTTCGCCGCTTCCCCCGCGCCCTCGCCGGCCTCGGCCTGGCCCTGACCCTGGCCCTTGGCGCCATCCGCCCCGCTGCAGCCCAGGATCTCGACTTTGGCTATGTCCCGGCGCCCGGGCCCGGCGAAGAGCCGGCCTTGCTGGTGACCCCGGCCCGCGCCGTGAAGTCCCTGCACGTCGAGATCGAGGCGGGGGGCAAGACCTACACCTTCGATCAGAGCAACCTCGCAGCGGGCAAGCAGCTGCGCCTGAGCTGGAAGCGCGACACCGCGGTGACCGAGGCCCAGGCCTTCGTGCGGGCGATCTTCCCCGACGGCTTCGTCGATGAGCTGACGATCCCCATCGAATACAGCTATGCCGGCCAGCTCTCGGTGGATCTCAGCCGGGCCAGCGCCGACCTCAAGGCCCACACCCTGACGGTGCGGGTCTCGGCCCCGGTCCAGCGGGCCGAGATCACCGCCTATGGGGCCCGAAAGGCCACCCTGGACCAGCGCGAGGTCGAGGTGGCGGGCGGCCCAGGCGAGATCACCTTGCCCTGGGTGGGGGATGCCAGCACCGTGGTCCTTCTGGATGTCAAGCTCCACAATGAGGGGGCCTGGGCCGGCTTCACCTATTCCCCCTGGTTCCTCGACATTCCCCACGAGGACGTGCTCTTTGACAGCGACAGCGCCGAGATCCCAAGCTCCGAGACCCGCAAGCTGCAGGCCACCCTGCAAGACCTGCAGGAGGTGCTGGAGAAGTATGGGGATGTGGTGCCGGTCAAGCTCTACATCGCCGGCTGCACCGACACGGTGGGCGACGGGGGCCACAACCAGGAGCTCAGCTTGAAGCGGGCGCGGGCCATCGCGAATTGGCTGCGCAGCAGCGGCTATGACAAGCCCATCTACTACCACGGCTTTGGCGAGCGGCTGCTGGCCGTGTCCACCGGCGATGGGGTGGATGAGCCCCGCAACCGCCGGGTGCTCTATATGGTCGGCGCCAACCCGCCCCCACCCAGCACGGGCATCCCATCGGTGGGCTGGACCGCCCTCTGAGCCCTCGGCTCAGGGCAGCCGGGCGGTGACGCCCAAGCCGATGCGCTGCAGCTGATCCTTGATGGCGACGTTGTTGTCGCCCACTTCAAAGGCCATGCTGCGCAGGTCCAGTCCGGCCTGCAGGCGCAGGCCCCAGCGCGGCGTCAGGTAGAGCTCGCCCAGCAGGTCAAAGCGGGTGTCGACCGGTGCAAAGGCCAGGATCTCGCTGACTTGTAGCTCTGCGTACCAGCGGTCGGTGTCCAGGCTGAGCCCGGCGCCTGCCCGCAGGCCAAGGAAGGGGTAGGTCACGGCCTCGACCGCCCCGGCGTCGCCATAGAGCAGCAGCACGGCGGGTTCACGGGCGGCGGCGGCGACGATGTGCCAGCTCAGCTTGTCGCCCAGGGGGGTGCGGTAGCGCAGACCGGCCGAGAAGCTCAGGCTGGACAGCTGGCCGTCGCCGTCTTCCAGGGCGAGGGGCACCCGCAGCAGGCCACCCGACAGATCGATGCCCACCCGCCCGTCTTTGGGGAAGAGCAGGGCGCTCAGGCCGAGGTCGACGCCCTGGGGTGCCGACCCGCCGAAGAGGTTGCCCGCCTCGATCGCGCTGTCTTCGGGCCCAGCGAGCCCATCTTCGGCCTGCTGGTCGAGAACGAAGGCCACGCCGGAGGCGTCGATGCCCAGCCGTGCCCAGCCGGCGTTGGCGGCGCGCTCGGGACGCGGCCTGGCAGTCGGCGCCGCTGGGGTTGGCGCGCCGCTGCGGTGGGCGCCGCTGCGGTCGGCGCTGCGGAGCTGGCGGCTGGGGGCGCCGCTTCTGGCCCGGCTGTCGGCGCTTCTGCGACCGGCGTTGGCGCGCTCGCCCTGCGACCACCGCCGCGCCCTCCCGCGGCACCACCTGCCGGGGCAGCAGCGCCTGCCAGCGCGCCAGCAGCTCTCGGTGGGTCTCGGTGCCCGCAGCGTGGGTGCTCGGGCCCCCGGGCAGCAGGCCCAAGGACAAGGACAGGCCGCCGCCGCCCAGGGTCAGCTCTGCGGGAGCGGCGTCACCCTGCGGATCGTAGGCGATGAAGAGCTCCCCGCTCGGCCCGGTCTTTCCAGTCGGCGGCAGGCTCCCGGCACCCTTGGGCACCGCTAGGACGAGGTCCAGGCCGGGCACGGGCAGGCCCAAGGCGTCGACCGCGACCAAGGTGATCGGCACCCGGCCCTTGGGGTCGGCGGGGCCGGCCCAGGCCAGCAAGCGGGCGGGGGGCAGGCCGCTGCTGGGCTGCTCGCCGACGGCCTGCACCACCACCTCGCCCGACGCCGGCACCCGGAAGCTGCTGGTCCACGCGCCCGTGACCAGCTTGGGCCGGGCCAGCAGCCTGGCGCCGGCCAGGTCCAGCCGCGGCGGGGCCGCCCGGCTCAGCCCGCCTTCGGGTGGGGTCACCGTGGCCCGGACGCTCAGGCTGGTGGCCTTGGCCTCCAGCCGCTCGGGCTCCACCTCCAGGCGAAGGCTGGGCAGCCCCTCGATCAGCCGGGCCTGGGCTTCGGATCGGCGCCCGTCGGCCTCGGCCAGGAACTCGACCGTGCCCACCTGGGCGGGGGCCTTCCACGCCGCCCGGTAGAGCCCCGGCAGCACGCCCTCCTCCATCGGTCCCAGCTCACCGCGGCTGCTGCTGAGGGTGGGGGCGGCGCCGCTCAGGGGCGCCCCGGCGCGGTCCACCCGCGCCACCCAGACGCCGAGCGGGCGGGTGGGATCAGCCGGAACTGCCGGCGGCAGGGGGAGGATCAGGTGCAGGGCGCCCTTGCCCAGGGGCAGGTCCACCGCCTGGCTGCGCCGCTCGCCGGTCTTGGTGGTGGTCTCCAGGCTGCCCTTGCCCAGGCTGGGGGGCAGGGCCACCTCGAAGGCCACGGTGCCCGAGGGCGATGCCCGCACGGGCCCGAAGCGCTCTCCATCGACCACCAAGACGTTCTCGCTGTCGGGCTCCACCTTCAGGCTCAACGAGGTCCGGGCCCGCAGGGGCAGGCTGCCCAGGCCCATGCGCTGGTCGGGCGCCCGCAGGTCCACCACGCCAAAGAGCACCCGCTCGGGGGCCAGGGCGGTCGCCGGCGGGGTCCAGGTGGCGCTCGCCGATCCGTCGGCTGCGACGGACACCGGGCCCAGGCTGCCCACGGAGGCGGAGATGGCGTAGCGGGCGGCGGCAGGGTCCAAGGGCCCCGGTGGCGCCTCCCAGCTCAGCTTCACCGGTGGGCCGCCGGCCTCCACCGCGTCCACGTCAAGACGCAGCCCGATCGCGGCCGCGCGGGGGGGCAGGACCTGCAGGTTGAGGTCCGCCTCCAGCTTTCCCGAGGCCTGCTGCACCCGCAGGCTGATGCGGCGCTGGGTGGGCGCGGCGACGGGCTCCGCCACGAGATCGAGGTGCAGGAACCCATCGTCATCGACGCTGGACCCGGTGAGGGTGAGGCCGTCGCCCTTGACCCGCAACTTGTCCGCCGCGGTGCAGCTCGGGCAGGCGACCAGCACGGTGTGCGGCGTCTGGCCGTCGCCTTCGATTGCGGGGCCGGCCAGGGGCTGCAGGGGGTCTGCCCATGCGCGGGCGGACAGGCCCAGGGCCAGCAGCGCGGCGATGGAGGCGGACAGGCGCGACATGGGGCCCTCCCGAGGCCGGCGGTTCTGACGGGGCGGCAGGGTAGCCCCTCCGATGTCTGCGGGCTGTCAAGGAGGGGGCCCCTTGCCGCTTCTGGCTGGGTGGCTAACCATGGGATCATGCACAGCACCGAAGCCACGCGCGCCCTCGACGAGCTGCTCGACTACCCCAACCTCTTCGTCTTTCGGGTGGTGGGCGCCGCAGATGCCGATCTCGAGGCCGCCTGTCGCCGCGCGGTCCTGCAACACCTGGAGCGGCCCGCCGAGGCCACCGAGGTCAAGCCCTCGGCAGGCGGCAAGTGGGTGTCGGTGCGGCTGGCCGTGACCGTGGTCAGCGCCGATGAGATCCGCGGCCTATACGCGTTCTTGCACGCCTTGCCCGGCGTGCGCATGGTGCTTTGAGCGCGGCCTGGATCAGGGCTTGACGCTGCGCTCGTCCAGGTCGATGAGCACACCGGAGCGCCCGCCCTCCCCCAGCTCCAGCGGGGTCGCGGTGAGGTCATACAAGGTGTCCCCCGCGGTGGGGCCGTCGCCGTCCTTGTCGAGGTAGGCGCGCAGCACCACCGCGTCCACCCGGCCGATGGCCAGGGCGAAGTCGGTGCTCCCCGCGGGGATCTGCACCTGGCCCACCACGGTGGGGTTGCTGCCGCCGCCCGGCCTCAGCGCCTCCAGGATGATGACGCCGCTGGTGCAGTCCTTGCATCGGAGGACCCCGGTGATGGAGGCGCCGGTGCCGGCTTGTCCCCCAGGCGCCCCCGCGCCGCCCGGTCCCGCGGCGGCCGCGCTGCCCTGGGTGAAGGGGTCCTCGTAGGTGGGAATGGACCCGCCCGTGCCATCGCGGTTTACGGGTTGGCCCGGCCAGCCGCGGTCCTGGAGGGCCTGGGCCAGGGCCTCGCCCATCAGCCGGTGGCCCAGGGCGGTGGGGTGCATCTCGTCGAGAAAGAGCTGGTCGCGTGGCAGGCCGCTGGCCTTGAAGACCTCGGGTACATCGACCACGGGCGCGCCATGGCGGGCGGCCGTGTCGCGCATGACCTGCCGGTAGGGGTCCCAGGCCTTCTCCCCCGGGCCGCCCAGCATGTCCTCGTTGTTGGCGGGCAGCACGAAGACGACGCCTGCATCGCGGTCTTTGGCCATGTCCACCAGGGTGTCGAGGTTGCTGGCATAGTCGTTGATCTCGACCCGGCGGGGGCCCAGCTGGGGCCGGCCGGACTGCATCCAGCCCACGTCCCGCACCCGCTGCACGCTGCCCTTGACCCGCAGCCGCCAGTCCACCACCCGGAAGACCGCGCTGCGGGACAGGAGGCTGCGCAAGGAGCCCGCCCAGCTGGACTGAAAGCCGGTGGTCTCGGCCAGGACCTCTTTGTCCACGAAGGAGTCGAAGTTGTTGTCCGACCACAGGTTGGCGATGACGAGCAGGTCCGGGTCTGCCTGGAGCGCCCGCAGGTTGAGCAGGTTGATGGACTGCAGCGTGGAATAGCCAGGGGTCGCAGCAATTACAGGTTCAACCTTTGGAATCGACCCCGAAGCGTTGAGGCGTGCGGCCGCCACCGTGGTGAAGGTCTCGTCGTATTCGACCCCAAAGCCGAAGATGCTGGAGTCCCCCGTGGACATCATGCGCACCAGGCCCGAAGGCTTTGGGATCTCCAGGTCGGGACCCCGCAGCCCGAGCTTGTTGATGTCCACCGTCACGCCACGCTCCTGGTGGCTGCCCGGCGGATACTCGTAGAGCAGGTAGGGGTTGCCCTGCATCACGGGCACGCCCTTCTGGGCCGACGCCGGCGGGCTCTCCCAGGCCAGCAGCTCGGCCCGGTAGAAGGTGGTCGCGGCCGCCTCCGCCATCAACCACAGCCCCGCGCTGAGGATGCCGCCGAAGATCAATCGCTTGGTCAGGGATAGGCGCGCCATGGGGGACCCTCGCGTCCTTCGGAGCTTAGCGTGTCAGGGCGCGATGGGGCGGCCGTCGGGGCCCACCAGGGCCTGCTGGCGCAGGGTCTCCTCTGCCCGCCGCAGGTTCTCCCGCGCCGCGCCATTGCTCGGATCCACCGCCAGCACGGCGCGGAAGGCTTCGATGGCGCCGGGAAGGTCGCCGCGCATGGCCTTGATGCGGCCGATGCTGCCCCGGGCGGCCAGCAGGCTGGGGTCGGCGAGCACCGCGCGTCGGAAGTCGTCTTCGGCGCGGTCCAGCTCGCCCAGGTCGAGGTGGGCGCGCCCGCGGGCGCTCCAGGCTGCGCCGCTGCCCGATAGGGCCACTGCGCGTTCGGCGTGCACCAGGGCCGTCGTCGGGCGGTCATCCGCCAGGTAGAGCTCGGCGAGGGCGATGTGGGGTTCGGCCCGGTCGGGTCCGGCCAGGGCCATGGCGCGCCGCAGGGCCTGCTCGGCCTCGTCCGTCTTGCCGGCCTCGGTGAGCAGCACCCCCAGGCGCATCCAGGTGGTCCAGTCCTGGCCATGGGCGGTGGTCGCCTGGCGCAGCTGAAGCTCGGCCCCGGCCAGGTCCCGCCGCATCAGGGCCGCCCGGGCCAGGCAGTTCAGGGCGTCCAGGTTGGAGGGGTCCAGGCCGAGCACGGCTTCACACTGCTCGATGGCCTTGTTGAGGTTGCCTTGTTCAAGCGAGATCTCGGCCAGCAGCAGGGCGGGTTCCGGCCGCGCCGGGGCGAACATGCGGGCGGTGGACGCGAAGCGCTGCGCCTCTTCCCAGCCCGAGGACGCGGCGCCCTCGGCCCGAGCCCGGGCCAAGGACTTGCGGGCCTGGGCCAGCTGGGGCTCGATCAGCACGCCCAGGGCCTGGTTGGCGATGGCGGCCTCTTGTGCCCCCAGGCTGCGCACCCCGCCCATGACCTCGCCCATCTCGCCCCGGGCGGCATCGGCCAGCAGGCGCAAGAAGATGCGCCGGGCCTCCACCCGGGTCTCCAGCAGGGGCTGCTCGGCTTCTGCCCCGGCAA
>JAGYJW010000038.1 GCA_018401435.1 Deltaproteobacteria bacterium
GATATATGGCGTGCTCCCCAGGCAGTGGAAGCGGGCAGAGGAGTCCACGGAACTCTACCGAAAGCTGGCGACGGAGCCGGACGGTGCCATTGCCAGCGTCACGGGTCTCAGCGCCTTTCGTACGCTTGCGGCCGGCTACCGTGCCGAAACCGTCGTTTTGCTTTCGGGGGACTACCGATACTATAAGTCGAATCGATTTGGCTCCCTCTGGCCCTGATCCTCACCCCCCCCCAAGGACCCCATGACCGACTCCCGCCAGACGCTCCCGGCTGAAGATCTCGGCACCATCGTTGACGTGGGCATCACCCGCTTCGCCTTCGACATCAGCGACGACGCGAGCACAAAGGCCACCACCGTGGGCTGGGCCTACCGCTCCCAGCCAGACGGCCAGAACTGCTCGGTGGAGTACCTGCTGCTCTGCCGGTCGCCTTCGGGCTATGAGTTCCCCAACCTGTCGCCCCAACTCAAGAGCAACGGCGGAGCCGAACAGACCGTGCACCAGATCCTGTTCAAAAAGGACGGGGTCGCCGAGTGTGCCAACTTCGACGCCTTCCTGGAATTCGTGAAGTTCATGGGGGTGGAGAAGGCCGATGTGCGCGTCCTGGTGGCAGGCACCGTCGCGGTTGTCGGCCACCCCGACGAGTGGCCCAAAGCCCTTACCGACACGGGCGAAGAGCCCCGGCCGGACGTCGACGGCATTGGCGACCGTGGCCCAGCGCAGGTCTGGTTCTTCGCCACCAGCGCGGTGCCCTTCGCCCATGGTGAATTCTCCATGATTCGCCAGGTCTATGGCGTCTTTCCCGACGGCTGGGCGATGCAGGAGGGCGAAAGCGTTTCCTACCGCAAGCTGGTGCACCCTTCCGACGGCGACATCGCCGACGTGACCGATCTCGCCGGCTTCTCCGAACTCACCCAGGCCCGCATCAACGCGGGCCAGCAGCTGGTCCTGCGCTACGGCTCCTACTTCACCTTCGCCGAGCCCAAGGACTTCTGGCCCTCATGAAGCGCCGGGGCCTGTAGTGCAGGCGAAAGGGCTCTCTGGTGCGCCGCGCGCTACAGGGGGCTCTCCTGGAGGAGAACCCATGCCCCGTTTTATCGTCCTGCTCTCTGGCCTGGTGTTCGTGGCCTGCAGCTCCGACCCCGCCTCCATCCGCGTGGCCCCCACCCAGGTGGTCACCGGCAGCCAATTCATCAGCCTCGGGGCCTCGGCCCTCGACGAGTCGGGCAAGCCCCTCGATGTGCCCGTGGTGGCCATCAAGGTCAGCGATCCCGCCCTGCTCAAGCTGGGCAATAACGGCGAACTCCAGTGCCAGGGCTATGGCGACGTCACCGTCAGCCTCGCCGCCGGCCCCGCGACGGGCGAGACCCTCATTCGCTGTCAGCTGGTCAAGGAGATCCGCGTCCAGCCCGAGAAGCTCGCCTTTTCGTTGAAGCCCGACACCGACGGCGTCATCCACCCCTCCAGCTCCGATCCCCTGCAGATCACCGTGATCGGCGCCGATGGTCAGCCCGTCGCCAACGCCGACCTCGCCATCAGCTCCGCCGACCCGACCATCGCCCGGATCGAGAGCGGCAACATCGTGCAGGTGCGCCAGCGCGGCGCCACCACCATCAAGCTGGCCGCCGGCGACAAGCTGGTCGAGATCCCCGTGTCGGTGTCCCTGGTCGCGCTCGAGCGCGTGGGGCTGGAGGTGCCCGACGGCGAGACCCATGGCATCCCCCTCGAAGCGGGGCACTACTCGCTGACCATCGGCGCCACCCAGCCCGTCGAGGTGGAGGTGCAAGGCGCCGACTGCGAGGGGCAGGGTGAGGCCACGGCCCACACCTTGGAATGCGAGCTGAAGGCCGCGGGTACGCTGCGCATCGAGAACCCTGCCTTGTTGGGCTTCGGCAGCGGGCCGGCCAGCGTCAGCGTGCGGGTGTTGCAGCTGCCCTGATCCCGATGGGGGTCCCGCATATGCGAGCATGCCGCGGTGTCTCCCGATCCCTTCCTGCGCCTCCTCCGCCACCCCTGGCTGCCCGGGCTGCTGGCCGTGTTGGGGGTGCTGCTCGCCTTGCCCTCGTTGTGGGTGGGCCTGGCGGGCGATGACTGGGTCCATGTCGGGATCCTGAACCGGGTGGGCTTCCTGCACTTCGAGGAGTCGCCGCTCTGGACCTTCTTCCGCTTCATGCCCGGTGGGGCGGGAAACCAGCACCTGCTGGACGCCGGCATCATGCCCTGGTGGGCCGACTTCGAGATGAAAGCGGCCTTCTTTCGCCCGCTTTCGGTTCTCACCCACATGCTGGACCACGCGGTGGCGCCGTCGTCTTACGGGCTGCACCACCTGCACAGCCTGGGCTGGTATGCCCTGGTCTGCGGGCTGGCGACCCTGCTGCTTCGGCGCTTCATCGGCGTGGGGGCCCTGGGCGCTGCGGGTCTGGCCGCGCTGCTCTTTGCGGTGGAGGACGCCCACGGCATCCCGGCGGCCTGGATCGCCAACCGCAACGCGCTGGTCAGCATGAGCCTGGGCCTGGGTGCGCTGCTGCTGCACCTGCGCGGACGCGCCGAAGGGCGGGTGGGTCTGCAAGCCGGCGCCCTCCCCCTCTTCGTCCTGGCCCTGCTGGCGGGGGAGAGCGGGCTGGGGGCCCTGGCCTATTTGGGGGCCTGGGAGCTGTGCTGCGGGCCGGGCAGCTTGCGCCGGCGGGCCGGCGCCCTGGCCCCCTGGCTGGGGGTGGTCCTGCTGTGGCGAATCGTCTACAACAACCTTGGATACGGCGCTTCCGGGGGTGGGCTCTATATCGATCCGGGGCGCGAGCCCCTCGTCTTCCTGGGGGCCGCCGCCTTGCGTCTGCCCGTGCTGGCCCTGGGCCAGTGGCTGCAGGCGCCGGTGGAGCTCTACCTGATGGCGCCCCGCACCGCGCAGTGGTCGGCGGCGGTGGTGGGCGCTCTGGTCATGGGCGGGGTGGCCCTGCTGGCCCTGCCCACCTTGAGGGCCTCGGCCCCGGCCCGCGGCCTGGCCCTGGGCTCGATCCTCGCCCTGGTGCCGGTCTGCGCGGCCTTTCCCATGGACCGCCTGCTGATGTGGCCGGGCCTGGGCGCCTTCGGGCTGCTGGGCCTGGTGGCGGCCGACCACCTGGGCGGGTCGGGCTGGCGGCGCTGGGTCACGGGGGGCCTGCTGCTGCTGCATGGGCCCCTGGCCGCCCTGCTGCTGGTGGGTCGCGCGGCCATGGTCCCCGTCCTCGCCGGCATCATGGGCGCGGGGGCCCGGGGCGCGCCCGTTGAGGGCGACATCGAGCACCAGAGCTTCATCTTCCTCAATGGCACCGAGATTCCGGTGGTCTATGTGGGGTTGATTCGCGCGGTGGCGGGGGTGGCGCCGGTGCCCCGCAAGGTGGCCTTGCTGGCCAGCCTGCGCCTGGACAACGACATCGAGGTGCGGGACGCCTCCACCCTCGTCTACCGGGTGGAGGAGGGCTTTCTGGACCACCCCTCCGACAATATGTTCCGCAACCCCGACCTGCCCTTTACCGTGGGGCAGCGCATCCAGATGGCGGACTTCCAGGTGGAGATCGAGGCCCTGACCGATGATGGCCGGCCGCGGCAGGTGGCGGTGCGCTTCGAGCAGCCCTTGGATTCGGGCAGCCTGCGCTGGCTGGCCTGGCGCGACGGCGCGGTGGTCGAGGTCACGCTGCCCCCGGTGGGCGGCCACCTGCTGCTGCCGGCCACCTGGCCCCTGCCCCAACCACCGCTGCCCGGCGAGGGGCCGGGCTGGCTGGGAATGGGCGCGGGCAGACCATGAACAAGGAGTTGGTCGTCGCCGCCTTTCGCGCCCTGCTGCAGTCCCGCCTGGACGCCCTGGACGCCGAGGCGCAGGCGGCGCGGGCCGGCACCCGGGTGGATGGCAGCCACCGGCCGGCAAACCGCGGCGAGCGGGGGGCCGTGACCGCCCAGGGCTACCTGGCCCACGGCCTCGCCGAGCGCGCCGCCCGCCTGCGCGAGGATCTCGCCCTGCTGGCCGATGTGGACCTCAGCCCGCGCGACCGGGTGGGCGCGGGCGCCCTGCTGCGTCTTGGCTTTGAAGACGGCGAAGAGGACGTCTGGATGCTGCTTCCGGGCGGGCAGGGCGACCGGGTGGTGGGGGTGCTCGTGCTCTCGCCCACCGCTCCCAGCAGCCGGGCCCTGACCGGAAGAGAGGCTGGCGACGCCTTGTCTTTGCGGCGGGGCGGCCAGCAACAAGAGGCCAGCCTGCTGTCGGTCTCTTGAGGGGCTTGGCCGAGGGGCTCAGGCCGCGCGGGAGCGCCGGTTCTTTGTGGCAATTCGCCGAAGCTCTTCTGGCCCCCGGAACAGCCCGTAGGGGGCCGCGCCATCGCGGTGGTGCACCTTGTGGGCGGCCTCGATCCGGCGGATCCAGGCCCAGCGCCGCAGAAAGGCCACCGGCAGCCGCCCATGCACCAGCCCGTCGTGAACCACCGCATAAGACAGGCCAAAGCCGGTCATTCCCAGGCTGATGCCAAAGAGGGCCTCGCGCAGCAGGCCCGCAGGCCCCACACAACCATAGAGCATCATCGGGATGGCCAGCAGCGCGTGCAGCACCGCAAAGGCGTCGTTGCGTTCAAATGGACCGGACCGCGGGAGGTGGTGGGAGGCGTGCAGCGACCACAGGGGCCCATGCCACAGCTTGTCGTGCAGCAGCCGCGCCCAGGCCTCCATGCCCAGCAGCACGGGGAGGCCCGCCACCAGCCAGATGAGCGGCTTGAGGGCGGTAGGGGGTGCGGCGAGCAGGTCGAGCATGGGGCTCCGGGAATGTCCAAACCCTATACAGACAATGTGCAAATGGCAAGGTGCCCGTGGGGGGGCGCCATGGGCCGATCGGGGACTACACTGGGGGAGGAGGTTCCATGCTGACCACCAACCACCACAAGCGCCCCGTCGTCGAAGAAGAGAAGCACCTGCGCTTCGCCCACTTTCGGCGGGCCAACCGGGTGGCCTTTGCCGCCGACGCTCCCGACAGCCACAGCCGCCACGGCTCGGCCGCCGAAGACGAGGCCGCCCGCCACGCCCACCTCTGCTTTGTGGCCGCCGAAGTGGGCCGCATCACGGTGGAGATCGACGGCGCCCAGGTGCAGGGGCGCCTGGGCCTGCCCGAATCCGGCCGCAGCGACTTCCCCTTTCACCCCGATCCCTTCAAAGATGGCAGCCTTCCGCGTCCCACCCGGCCCGGCGTCACCCTGCGCTATGCCGTCGATGGCCACCCTTGCAGCGCCGAGACCCGGGTGCGCCAGGACAGCGAAGAGGGCCCCTGGCGCATCGACCTGCCCCGCGCCGTGCACCTGGGAACCGACCGCGTGACGGCCCGCCACCCGGTGCGCGCCGGCTGGAATTTCGTGCCCCGAAGCGGCGGCCCCATGGCCATGGTCGGCCACTTCAAGGTCAGCGATCTGTCGGCCACCGGGGCGGCCTTGCTCTTTGACGACGGGGCCAGCGGCCTGCAGCCCGGCGACCACATCACCGGCGAGCTGGTCGGCCCCCGGGGCGAACGCTTCAGGGTCATCGTCGAGGTGCGCAACCTGCACGAGGCCCCCGGCGGGACGATCGGCGGGGTCGAGTTTCAGGGCATGGGCTTCGAGCCGGTCGCCCGGCTGGCCGCCGTGCTGCGGGGTATTCCCCAGGGCAGCACGGACGCCTCTGATCAAGGATAGGGGGCCGCAGCCGGAGGTGCCGATGTCCCGCGAACCGCTGCAATGGTCCCAGTTCCGCCGCCTGCTGCTGGGCACGGTGGTCGAAGCCCTGCTGGCCGCCCAGGTCGCACTGGATTTCCAGTCCATCACCATCGACTTCGACGACCGCAGCCGCTTCCAGGTGCCGCGTTTCAACAACTATATGCGCTTTGCCGGGGCCCTGGAGGCGGATCTGCTGTCGCCCCTGCCCGCGGGCGCGGTCGTCGGCCTTCAGCGCCAGATGGAGAAGGCCTGGTTGGAGCTGCTGGCCGCCATCGAGCTCCCCGTCGGCGACCGGCTGGACAACGAGAAGGCCCATGTGGTGGTCGAGGTGTTGCCCACGGATCGGGGCCACCACCTGAAGGTCGCCTTTGACCTGGAAGCCGATTGAACCCGCACACCGCTCGGAGGACGGGCTATATTGGCGAGGTCCGTCTTCCGGGAGTCGTCATGGTCGGAGATCTCCGGTCCCTCTGCCTGCTGGCCACGCTGCTTCTGGCCGGCTGCGACAAGGGCGCCGCGGTGGATACCGGCAGCGGGGCCGCCGCCTGCGACGACAGCCAGGACGCCGATGGCGACGGGCTGGGCGACTGCGAAGAGCAGACCCTGGGCACGGATCCCGACCAGGCCGACAGCGACGGGGACGGCTTCAGCGACGGGGCCGAGCGCGACTGCGTGAGCGACCCCCTCGACGCCGCCGAGTCCTGCTATGCCTGCGGCTGGCCCCACGCCGATCCGGGCACCCTGGTGTCCACCGGCGCCGAGGTGGGCGCGGTGGTGGCCAACCTCCGCATGGTGGACCAGTGTGCAGAGACGGTCGACCTCTGGGATCTGTCCGGTGCATACACGGTGGTCCTGCTCACCGCGTCCTGGTGCCCCGCCTGCAAAGAAGAGGCGGCCAGCCTTGGGCCCGATGTCGCCATGTTCTCGGCGGCCGAGGGCATCCCCGCCCGCGCGGCCATCGTGCTCTTCGAGAGCCAGAGCGGCGGCGTGCCCACCGGCAACGAATCGCCCGCCTATGCCGACGACATCTCCGCCACCGATACGCCCGTGCTGGCCGATACTGCTGGCACCGCCGTCTCGGCCTTCCCTTATTCGGGCAGCCCGCTGCCCGGCCTCTGCCTGCTCAGCCCCTCGATGGAGATCCTCGCCTGCTCGGCCGGCGAGGGCAACCTGCCCGAGATGGAAGAGCTCATCCTGAATCACGCTGGCTGACCGCCGGTCTGGAGCCCCCATGCGCGCTGCCCCCATCGCTTTCCTGCTGCCCCTGCTCGCCCTGGCCTGCGGCGACCCCGCGGCGGATGACAAGTCTGACGACGACACGGGCGCCAGCGCCACCGATGGCGCCGACGCCGCCGATGGCGGCGACGGCGGCGCCGATACGGATGGTGACGATGGTGCCGATGGCGGCGATGGTGCCGATGGCGGCGATGGCGGCGATGGCGGCGATGGCGGCGATGGGGCCAGCGGCGACGCCGTGGCCACCCTGGCCTGCTCCCTGCTCGATGTCGCCCCCCTGGACGTGACCCTGGGCGCCATGCAGTCCGAGGCCGGCCAGGCCGTGATCCTGCCCGACCGCGAGGGCGGCTACGCCTTGCGCATGCCCGCCGAGGGCGATGGCTGGATGACGGTCGAGGTGGTGGACTGGATGGTGGTGATGGGCTTCTTCACCGAGGCCGGCGTCGAATACGAGATCATGGGCGGCGAGATCGAGACCGAGCCGGGCGTGAACGCGGCTTGCCCCGACGCGGGCATCACCGACCAGCGCTGGACCTTCCACGACTGGGGCGCCTATGTGGTGCGCGTGGACGACAGCGCCCCCGATGTGCTGTGGTTCTCCGTCATCCAAGAGTGAGCGCAGGCCGCGCGGTCCCGCTGCTGGGCCTGGCCTGGGCCTGCGCGCCGGGACCGTCGCCCGACAGCGCCCAACCGGCCTCTCCGCGCCTGGACCTGGCGCTGCCGCCCCACTTTCCCGCGCTGCCCGGCGGCGCCCCCACGGTGGCCGAAGCCGAGCTGGGGCGGCACCTCTTCCATGACTTCCGCCTGTCGGTGAACGAGGGGCGCAGCTGCGGCATCTGCCACGAGGGCAAGAAGGCCTATACCGACGGCTTTGTGCGGGCGGTGGGCACCACTGGCCAGTCCCACAGCCGCAACACCCTGTCCTTGATCAACATCGCCTGGCGGGGGCCGCTGACCTGGCGGGATCCATCGGTGCTTGAGTTGGATGCCCAGCTCGAAGTTCCCCTCTTTGGTGAGCACCCCGTCGAGATGGGCATGGATCCGGCGGGCCTGGTGGACCGCCTCTCTGGCATCTCCCTCTACCCGCCCCTCTTTGCGGCGGCCTATCCCGACGCGTCCGACCCCCTGTCCATGGCCCATATCGCTTCCGCCCTGGTGGCCTATGAGCGCCTGATCATCTCGGGGGACAGCCCCTATGATCGCTGGTTATTGGGCGAAGAAGGCGCGCTGTCGGCCCAGGCAGAGGCGGGTCGGCAGCTCTTCTTCAGCCCGGCGCTGGGCTGCTCTGGCTGCCACGGGGGCCTCTTTCTGGACCTGCCCACCGACGCCGATGGGCAGCCCACGGCCGAGCAGCCCGACTACCTCAACACCGGTCTCTACAATATCGATGGCCAGGGCGGCTACCCGCCCGAAGAGACGGGCTTGTTCGCGCTCACGGGGCAGCCCGAAGATATGGGCCGCTTCCGCGTTCCCAGCCTGCGGGGGGTGGCGCGCAGCGGGCCCTGGGGCCACGACGGCAGCATCGGCGACCTGGGCGATCTGTTGGATGCCTATGCCCGCGGGGGGCGCCTGCTGGTGGGCGGCCAATACCCGGGGGATGGGGCCCAAAGCCCGCTGAAGGACCCGCGAATCGCTGGATTTGCCCTCTCTGCAGCCGACAAGGCGGCCCTGCTGGCCTTTCTGGACGCCCTCACCGACGAGGAGGCCCTCAGCCGCCCCTTCTTGCAGACCCCCTTCTGTTCGGACCCGCCCGACACCGCAGACGGCGCCTGCACTCCTGTCGCCCCCTGAGGGCCTACTCGTAGCCGGCCAGCTCCAGCACGGCGCCGTCCACCGTCAGGATGATCGGGCCGACATTCAAGGCGAAGGCGGCCTCTCCGGCAAAGCGGCCGCCTTCGATCTCCACGGTGACCACCTCGGGAAAGACCCCATACCAGGTCTCGCGCTCGCCCACATCCACCACCGACACGCCACGACCGGCGGCCCCAAGCTCCAGGTTGGCAGGCAGCAGCTGGCCCTCGTCCACCCACAGGCCGTCCTCTCGGGAGACCGCCCAGAGGGCGAGGGTGTCGGCCTCGCGCCAGCGCTGCCCCTGGCGCAGCTCCCAGCTCTCGGCCTCCATCTGCAGCATGCGCGGCGTGGCCTCGGGCTCGCCGAGGGGGATGAACTCGATGCGGCTGCCCGCCGGGCCACGGTAGTCGCCCTCGACCCGGCTGTGATCCGCGGCCCCGGGGTCCCCGCAGGCGCAGCCCAGCAGCAGGCCGGCGACCGGCGCCTTCATTCTGCCCAGACGGGGATGTGGTTGCCTTGGGCCGGGTCTTGTCCCGGCAGCCAGAAGGCCGGCCAGGACGGGTCGCCGCCCTCGGCGGCCACCACCGGGTCAAAGGCGGTCACCCAGATCTGGGGGATGCCCGCGGTGATGCCGCCGTAGCTGCGCTTGCTGGAGAAGGCCAGCCACAGGATGTCGTCGTCGGGCAGGGGGCCCCACCGCGGCCAGGAATTGGTCAGCTCGGTGTCGCGGTTGGCGGCGTCCAGGAAGACCGCCCGGCCGCCATCACCGGGCATCACCACCAGGCGGGCGGTCGCGTCGTCGTAGCTATCACCATCCGAGAGGTTGAAGGCCAACCATTCGCTGTCGGGCGACCAGGCCGGGTAATAGGCGTTGAGCCCGGCCACCGGGGTGTAGAGGTCCACCAGCGGTCCGAAGCTGCCCTCTCCCAGGTGGTCCATGGTGACGATGCGGCCCCCGCCAAAGACCCAGTCCGCGCTGTGGCTGGTGGTCGCGACCAGGGCCACGCGGCTGCCGTCGGGCGACCAGTCCACCTGGGTGACGGTCTCGGCCAGGGGCAGCTCTTGCAGGAAGGCCCCCGTGGTGCCGTCGTGCAGGCGCAGCACGCCCTGAAAGGTGGAGAGCAGCCAGCGCCCATCCGGCGAGTAGGTCTTGAAGTTGCCCAGCAGGCCGGCGTCGGCGTACTGCTGCCAAGCCTCGTCCTCCATATCCCAGACCCCCAGCGGCGCGTTGCCGCCGTCAAAGGTCAGGGCCATCAGCCCTGTATTGGATATGGCGTGGCAGCCAATACAATGGCCGGTGGTATTGACGGTCAGGTACTCCTCGGCCTGGCCGCCATAGGGCAGCTCCATGATCCCCGTGGCCGAGGGGCTCCAGTAGTAGATCGCGCCCCGGGCATCCATCCGGTTGACGGTGACCGCGTGCTGGGGGGCTTTCACGGCGATGCCGTCGCCCACGCCCCACAGGTCCACCGACAGCGATCCGCCGGCGTTGGTGCTCACCAAGCCGGCCCAGGTGGCCTCGTCGGCGATCCACCCAAGGTCGGTGGTGTAGATGGAGATGTCGGTGAGGGCGGACCGGAAGCGAAGGCGCCAGGCCTGCATGGGCACTGCATCGGGTGCGGCCCACTGGAAGTGGATGCTGGGCGTATTTCGGGGCAGGTTGACGCCATCTTCGGGGTAGGACCACAGGCGGTCGTCCTCCACCCAGTCCTGGCCCTCGAACCAGGCGCGGTCCACACCCTCCTGCACCACGCTGTCGACATAGCGCACGGTGACGGTGGCCTGGGCCTCCTGGCCGGCCAGCCGCACCGTCACCCAGGAGATGCCGCCATTGCTATCCGAGGGCACGAAGCGCCCGTCCTGGTCGATGCTGCCGGCGCTTCGATTGGACAGGCTCCATTCTGCAGATTCGATGCGCTGCTCGCCGTCGTTGGCCGAGGTGGTGGCATAGGCGGTGAACTGGATGGGCACCCCCCCGCCGGGGCCGGTGATGGCCTCGACCTCGGCGGGCTCCACCCGCAGCGCCGCCAGCGCCACCCCGTCATCGGGGGTGGGAAGGGTGGGCTTCTCGCAGGCGAGCAGCAGCAGCAGGGGGGCCAGGGCGCGCATCTGAAACCGGGTTGGAAGCCGCGAGGGTGCGGGTTGGGTGTAGTCTACCCCCGAACCTGGAATAGGAGCGCCCCCATGCTTGCGCGTCGGTGTCAGCCCTGGCTGCTCCTCGGCCTGTTGGGCTGCTCGGAATACGAGGTGATCGAGGCCGGCAAGGTGGACCTGCTCCGGCAGGGGGGCGAAGAGCCGCGCACCGACGTGGTCTTCGTGGTGGATGACTCGGCCAGCATGGCCGAGGAGCAGGCCCAGCTCCAGGTGGCCTTTCAGGGCTTTGTGGACGTGTTGTTGGATACCGAGGCGGACTTTCAGCTGGTGGTCACCACCACGGATCCCGCCGACGCCTCCACCAGCCAGGGTCCGCCCCTGACCGCCGATACCGCCAACCTCAGCAGCGCCATCCTCGAGCAGTTCGACGTGGGCACCGGCGGCGGGCGCGACGAGCAGGGCTATGCGCGGGCGGTGCAGGCCCTGCGCTCCGGCGCCTTGCCTGCCCGCGCCGACGCCCGCCTGGTGGTGATCTTCTTCAGCGACGAGGACGACCACAGCGCCGGCCCGGTCACCGGCTACCTCGACGAGCTCTCTCTTTATGCGGGCTCGGGCGAGCTGGATGTGCACGCCATCGTCGGCGATCTGCCCGGCGGCTGCGCCTCGGGCCTGTCGGCGGCCGACCCGGCCCCCCGCTACATTGAAGGCGCCGGCCTGTCCCAGGGCTTCTCCGCCAGCATCTGCAGCGACGACTATGGCCAGCTCCTCGAGGATGTCGGCTTTGCCGTCACCGGCTGGAACGACACCTTCCCCCTGACCCGCCTGCCCGAACCCGACAGCATCACGGTGCGGGTGGACGAGGTGCTGATCCCCCGGCGCGACACCGACGGCTGGTCCTGGTCCATCGGCGACAACGCCATCGTCTTCACCGGGCGCGCCATCCCGCGCCCCGGCATGGATGTCGAGATCCGCTACGAGGTCAGCGAGGGGCAGCTCAGCGCGTCGGCGGGCGACACGGGGCGCTGAGCCCGGCCGCCCGCCCGCCTCTCAGCGCCCAGACTTGGCGGGAGGCGCCTTCTGGCCCGCGGCGCTCTCCAGCAGCTTAGGCAGGTCCATGCCCAAAGCACCCTTCAGCTCCTCGACCAGGCGCACCGCCTTGCTGGCCGTGCCATCGTTCTGGCCATTGGGCAGCACGGTGATCTTGTCGATGCGCACGTTGTCGATGGTGCCCACCAGGCTGCCCATGACCGACTGCAGCTTCTGCATGAGGAAGATGTCGCGGGCGTTTTCGCCGCCCTTGCCCCAGGTGTCGATCATCTCTTCGAGCACGATGACCGTGGCCTTGCCGTCTTCGAGGATCTTGCTGGCGTTGCCCTTGGCTTCGGCTTGCAGGCGCTGCATGTCGGCGTCGGCGGGGGCGATGACATCGGCCTGGAGCTGACGCCGGGCGCGCTCCACCCGGGCCTGCTGCACATCGACGTCGGCCCGGGCGCGGGCGATGGCGGCCTTCACCCGACCCACCTCTTCGGCCACCATGGCCGACTTGCGGGTCTGGGCGTCCTTGATGCGGCGCTGGGTCTCGGCCTGCAGCACGCGCTTCTCGGCCTCGATGGCGGCCAGGCGGGCCCGCTGCTGGTTCTCGGCCTCGCGGGTGAGGCTGACGGCCCGGGACTCGGCCTCGGCGATGCGGGCGCGCTTGACCACCTCGGCGGACTGGCGGCGGCCGATGCTGTCCAGGTACTGCACATCGTCGGACACATTCTGGATCTTGAGGGTGTCCAGCACCAGGCCCAGCTTTCCAAGGTCGATCTCGGCCTCTTCGAGCAGCTTCTCGGCAAAGGTGATCTTGTCGTTGTTGACCTCTTCGGGGGTCAACTGGCTGAGCACGCCGCGCAGGTTGCCCTCCAGCGTGTCCTTGGCGATGCGCACGACCTCCTTGCGATCCATGGTCAAGAAGCGCTCGATGGCATTGCTGAGGGCGGGCTCGTGGCTTGCGATCTTGAGGTTGGCGACGCCTTGCACCTTCAGGGGGATGCCGCCCTTGGAGTAGGCGTTGGTGACCGACACCTCGATGATCATATTGGTGAGGTCGATGCGGTCCACAACCTCCAGAAAAGGCGTGCGAATGCCGCGCCCGCCGCGGATCACCCGGTAGCCCCGGGGGCGTTTGGCTGCGGCCCCCGTCTCTCGGCCCGAAAAGACCAGGGCCTCGTTGGGACCGGCGATGAAGATGAGGTTCTTGGCCACCAGCACCAGGGCGACGGCCGAGACCACCAGCACGAAGAATAGGATGGTGAGTACGCCGGCCATCAGGAGGGCTCCTCGCTGGAAGCGATGCGGGGGGCGGAGGATGCAGGGAAGCCCCCGGCGAGAATGCCGGTGACATCGACGCCGGTGGAGGCGCGCAGCTCGTCGAGCACCTGGCGCACCATGGCCGGGAAGCTGGCGATGTGGCGGGGCATGGCCTGGCCGTCGCCGCCGTCCAGCAGCGTGACCTCGCCCAGACTGACGCTGTTGACCCGCTCCACCACCGTGCGCAGCACCTCTTCGAGCTGCTGGATGAGGAAGATCTCGCGGGCGTTGTCGCCGGCCTTGAGCCAGGTGTCGGTCATCATGGCCAATACGGTGGCCATGGCGCGGCCATTCTCTTCGATGCTGGCGGCCTCGCCCCGGGCGCGCAGCTGGGCGCCCTGGCGCGCGGCCTCGGCCGGCAGCACCACATCGGCCATCAGGCGCAGCTGCTCGAGCTGCTTGCGGATCTCCTGCAGCTCGGCTTCGGCTTCGGCCTTGGCTTTTTGGGCGGCGGCTTCGGCCTGCTCCTCTTCGGAGCGCGCCTCGGCCTCCAGCTGGGCGCGAAGCTGGCGCAGCCCGTTCTCGGCCTGCACAATCGAGGTCTGGGCCGTCTGTACGGCCACATCGCCCACCTGCCGGGACTGGGCCTCCACCTCTTCGGCGTCGGCCGTTGCATTGGATTCAGCGACCTCGGCGTCGCGCACCACGTGGGAGATGCGCGTGCGGCCGATGCTGTCCAGGTAGCTGACGTCGTCGGTCACGTTCTGGATCTTCAGGGTGTCGAGCTGGAGGCCCAGCTTGACGAAGTCCTCTTCGGCCTCGTCCACCAGGGCGCTCGCGAATTTCAGGCGGTCCTCGTTGACCTCTTCGGGCGTGAGGGTGGCGAGCACGCCGCGCAGGTGGCCCTCCAGGGTCTCTTTGGCCACCCGCTTGACCTCGTTGGGGTCGCGGCCCAAGAAGCGCTCGATGGCATTCTTCATGCGGGCGCGGTCGCTGGACACCTTCACATTGGCGACAGCGTGCACATTCAGGGGGATGCCGCCCTTGGAATAGGCGCTGGTCACCTTGATGTCGATGGGCAGGGCCGAAAGCTCCATGCGCTCGACCTTCTCGATGACCGGCACCCGCAGGCGCCAGCCGCCGCCGACGATCTCGCGGGAGCCCACCGAGCTGCCGTCGGCCAGGGCGCGCTGGCGACCCGAGAAGATGAGCACCTCGTTGGGGCGCCCAACATGAAGCAAGGCCTTCACGACGACGGCGAGGACCAGCAGGGTGATGGCCAAGGCAAAGGCCCCGCCGCTGGCAAAGATGATCTGGATGAGGCTGTCCATCAGGTGGGAGGCTCCTTTTCGGGGGTTTTGGCAGGGGTCTTGCTGGCGGCGGCCTGGATGCGGGCGTCGACGGCCGGGCGCATGCCCGTGACCGTGGCCACCCCCTCGTCCACCGAGACAATCAGCACGCGATCCTTGCGCAAGATGGGTTCGCTGTCGGCGGTCCGGGCCAGCAGGTCCACCGCGTGGCCATCCACCAGGGCGCGAATCTTGCCCAGCTTGCCGGCCGTGAGGGGCAGCAGCACGTCGGCCTCGCTGCCGGGCAGGGCGCCCAGGTGGGTCTGGCCCGTGACATTGCCCTCTTTGAGGCGCCGGAAGGCCCAGGCCGCCCCCCAGCCGATGCCCAGGCCCGCGGCCCCCGCCACGCCAGCCTCCGCCAGCACCGGCAGGTCCAGCAGCAGGCGGAAGAGGGTGCCGGCGAGCCCGAAGCTCATCAGGGCGAAGGTCCAGAAGCGCAGGCTGAGGAAGGGCAGCCAGGTGCCCGCGTCCACATCCTTGGCGATGTCGTGGTCCCCGTCCACATCCGCGTCCACATCCGCGTCCACATCCGCGTCCACATCCGCGTCCACATCGCCGTCGATGTCGTGGTCTGCGTCGGCGTCGCCACTGCCCAGCACGATGCTGGCGCCGATGAGGACGCCGCCGAGGATCAGGGCGCCAAGATACCAGGGCAGCATTGATCTCCGGGGTGCGAAGCGGGTTCTGGGGCGAGGGGCCGGCGATCTGGCCGACACCCTGGAGGGATAACCCCCCTGTTGGGCGGGGCGGCGACAGCTTCCGTGGAATCTTGACGCTCCAGGGGCGTTGACAAGGCCCCTTCTGCTCCGCTAGGAGGGCTTCACCCCGCGTTGTGCCGTCTTGGCCCGACCACCTCCCGAGGCGCCCGCCTCGCCCGCCCCCCTCTCCTGGGTCCCGCCATGCTGCAGCCTCGGCTTCGCTCCCGTCTCTTCGTCGCGATCGCCTTCGCCCCCATCCTGATGGCCAGCAAGTGCCGCAAGGACAAGGACAAAGAAGAGGTCGTGGACATCGAACCTGCGGGCCCGCAGGTCACCCTGCGCGTCACCGGCGTCGAACCCGATCGCGTGGACGCCGGCGAGCTCACCCGCGCCGTGGTCTATGGCGCCGGCTTCGAACAGGGCATCCAGGTCCGCGTGGACGAGAGCCCGGTGGCCTCGGTCACCGTGCAGGACTCCGGCGTGCTCAACATCACCCTGCCGCCCCTGTCGGCGGGTCAGCACGACCTGCGGGTGCGCAACCCCAACGGCGAAACCGCCACCCTGCGCAACGCCGTCGTCGCCCTGGAGCGGCTGCCCGCCGACCCCACGGCCGGCCTGAACTGCGACGACATCACCATCAACTTCGCCTTCGACTCCTCGGCGGTCGAGACCCCCGCCGCGGCCATCCTGGGCAAGCACATGGCCTGCTTCACCAGCCGCACGGGTGAAATCCGGATCGAGGGTCACTGCGACGAGCGGGGCACCACCGACTACAACCTCGCCCTGGGCCAGCGCCGGGCCGACGCCGTCAAGCGCTACCTGCAGGGCCAGTCCGTGACCGCCGGCCGCATGCGCGCCGTCAGCTACGGCGAAGAGCAGCCCCTGGACCGCAGTCACGATGAGGCCGCCTGGGCCGCCAACCGCCGCGCCAAGATCTCCGTCTCGCGCTGAGCGACCCCCCGGTCGGAGCCCCCCATGCACCGTCTCCTCCTGCTCTTCACCGGCCTGGCCGCTTCGGGCTGCGTGCTCGATCGCACCGGCCAGTCCGCCAACGAACAGTACCGGCGCCAATTCGCGCTCCACGGCGCCCGCCTGGGCAGCCTGGAGAGCGACATCGACAAGGTCGCCCAGCGGGTGGTCCAGCTCGAAGAGCTCAACCGGGCCCGCGGCCAGGACGAGATCCTCAAGATGGAGACCCTCGAGCAGGTGCGCGGCGAGCTGGCCCGGCTGCGCGGCGACCTCGAGCTGCTCGACCACCAGAGCGAGAAGGCCCTCACCGAAGGCGGCGCCTACCAGCAGGACGCGGCCTTTCGCATCGCCTGGCTGGAGGCCCGCGCCGACCAGATCGAAGGCAAGCTGAAGATCAAGCCGCCGCCGCCCCCCGAACTCGAAGCCCCCGCCGAAGGGGCCGAGGCGGGCACCAGCACCAGCCCCACCCAGGGCACCGTCGGGGGCGGAAGCGCCGCCAACAGCCCCACCGCCGCCGCCGTCTCTGCACCCACGGCCACAGACGCCGACGGCCTGATGGCCGAGGCCGAACAGAAGCTGGCCGCCGGCGACGAGGCTGGCGCCGAGGCCGCGCTGAATCGCTTCCTGGAGCTGTTTCCCACCCACAAGCGGGTGGCCGAAGCCCGCTACCGCCGGGCCGAAGCCGCCTTCAACGACAAGCAATATGCCCAGGCCGTCCTGCGCTTTCAAGAGGTGATCGACAAGCACAAAGACAGCAGCTGGGCGCCCTGGGCGATGCTGCGCCAGGGCGAGAGCTTCGAGGCCCAGGGCCAGCCCGACAACGCCAGCCTCTTCTATGAAGACGTGGTGCGCCTGTGGCCCAAGAGCAAGGCCGCTGTCGACGCCAAACGCAAGCTCAAGTAGGGCGCCGCCATGACCTCCAGCCGCCTGCTGCCGCTCTCCATCTTCGCCTTGGCCGCCGCCGTCGCGCTGCACTCCCTGCGTCCCGCCCAGGCCCAGTCCACCGGCGCCCCCGTCTGCGAGAAATTCAGCGGCGTGCCAAGCGGCATCACTGACAAGACCCAGTCCTGGCTGACGCAACAGCAGGCCGCCGGCCGGGTGCATGGCTCCTGGGGCGCCAGCCTCCTCGACAACTGGGTGATGGTCTGCGCCTGGTGAGCCCTGCCGGGCGGCGGCCTGCTTTGAACCCGCGCTGCAACCGCGGCCCTGGCGAGCGGGTGTAGAATCGCCGCGGCCCCTTCGCCGGAGCCTGTCTGGACCGCCCCCCTCCGTCGCCTTTTGGCAAGCTGCGCTGGCGCCTTTGCCTGCTGGCGGCCGGGCTGCTGCTGGGCTTTGGCCTGGTGGAGCTGGGCCTGCGCCTGCTTCGTCCGGGTAGCCTGCTGGCCCTCAACAGCGCCAGCTTCACCCGGCCCTCCACGCTGCCCGGCCAACGCACCGAGCTGATCCCCGGCGCAGAAAACCCCCACTTTGCGGGGGGGCCGGTGCGCGTGAACGCCGATGGGCTGCGCGGGCCCCCGACGCCGCTGGCCGAGCCGGGTGGCTTTCGCATCCTGGCCATCGGCGACTCGGTGACCTTTGGCTATGGGGTGCCCGAAGAGGCGGCCTTTCACCAGGTGCTGGCCCGGCGTTGGACCGAGGCCCACGGGCTGCCCGTGGTGGCCCTCAATGCGGGCCTGCCCGGCGCGGGGCTGCCCTATGCCGTGCACGCCCTGAAGCGGCGCTGCCAGGCCACCTCCCCCGATCTCGTGCTCGTCAACCTCGTGCTCAACGACATCTCCTGGTATCCGGCCGAGGCCACCCTCGATCAGCCCCTGCCCGGCGACCGCAACGAGCGGCCCCTGCTCGATCGCCTGGTGGACCGGTCCTATGCAGCCGCCAAGGCCCTGGCCCTGGCCAAGGGCGGGCTCTACCGGCTGGGTGTGCTTGATCTCGCCGACAATCCCGGCTACCGCTTCATTCCCCTCGCGCCGCCCTCTCTGGATGTGGACCGGGCCTGGGCCGATAGCTTGCGGGTGCTCGACGCCCTGGTGGACGAGGGGCGGCGTTGCGGCGCCCCCCTGGTGCTGACGGTCTTTCCGATCGAGGTGCAGCTCAGCCCGGCGGCCTTGGCCCTCTACCGGGACAGCATCGGCCTGGAGCTGGTCGCCGATGCGACCGATCTGGCGCCCCAGCGTCGCCTCGCAGACTGGGCCCTCAGCCGCGATGTGCCCCTGCTGGACCTCAGCCCCGCCTTTCTGCAGGATCCCGTCGAGGCGCTCTTCTTGCGGGATCTCAACGTGAACCTCGACCCGGTGCACCCCTCCGAGCTGGGCCATCGCCGGGTGGGCGAGTGGCTGGCCGAGGCCCTGCTGGCGCGCGGCCTGGTGGCGCTCGGGCCCTGAGCGGGCTCAGGCCCCGCGGCGGGCGAGGTGGGCAGCCAGCAGGTCCAGGGCCGCCGGGGTGACCCCCGGTATGCGCGCGGCCGCTGCGAGGGTGGCGGGCTGGTGCTGGCGCAGCTTCTCGGCGATCTCGTGGCTGAGCCCCGGCAGGCCCTGCCCCAGGTCTGCAGGCAAGGCCACGCCAGCCATGCGCCGGGTGCGGGCGGCCCGGCTGCGCTCCCGCCGCAGATAGCCTGCATACTTGAGGTCGGTGACCAGCTGCTCGGCCACCAGCGGGTCCAGCGGTGGGCAACCGGGCAGCAGCGCGGTGAGGCCCGGCCAGTCCAGGTCCGGGCGGCGCAGCAGCTCGGCCGCCGTGGTCTGGGCTTGGGGTGGGGGCTGCCCGGCCGCCGCGAAGCGGGCGCTGGTATCGGTATCGGGGTTCAGCCGCTGCTGTTGGACCCACTCCGCCGCTGCATCCAGCTGCTCCATCTTGGTGGAAAAGCGCGCCCAGTCTTCATCTTCGAGCAGGCCCAGCCCGCGGGCCCGGGGCATCAGCCTGCGATCGGCGTTGTCCTCGCGCAGGAGCAGCCGGTGTTCGGCCCGGCTCGAAAACATGCGGTAGGGCTCGCCACCCACGCCCCGCTGGACGAGATCGTCCACCAGCACGCCAATATAGGCCTCATCCCGCCCCAGCACGAAGGGCTGGCCCAAGGCGGCGGACAGGCCCGCCACCAGGCCCTGGGCGGCGGCCTCCTCGTAGCCCGAGGTGCCGTTGACCTGCCCGGCGAGAAAGAGCCCCGGCACGCCCTTGTGTTGCAGGCCGGCGTCCAGGTCCCGCGGGTCGGCAAAGTCATATTCCACGGCGTAGCCGGGCTGCAGCAGGGTGGCCTGCTCCAGGCCGGGGATGGTGCGCAGCAGCGCCTCTTGCACCGGCGCCGGCAAGGAGGTGCTCAGCCCGTTGACATAGACCTGGTGCGTATTGTGGCCCTCCGGCTCAAGAAAGAGCTGGTGGCGCTCTTTGTCGGCAAAGCGCACGATCTTGTCTTCGATGCTGGGGCAGTAGCGGGGCCCCCGGCCGGTGATCGCCCCGCTGAAGATGGCCGATCGATGCAGGTTCTGGCGGATGAGGTCGTGGGTGTCCGGGCCCGTCCAGGTGAGGAAGCAGTCCAGGGGGGCCAGCCGCGTGGCCGGCGGCCGAAAGCTGAAGTGCCCGTCGGGCACGGTGTCTTGCTGGCGCTGGGTGCGGGCCCAGTCGATGCTTCGGGCGTCCAGGCGGGGGGTGGTGCCGGTCTTGAGCCGCCCCAGGCGCAGGCCCAGGGCGCGCAGGCTGGCCGACAGGCCGGTGCTCGCGGCCTCGCCCACCCGGCCGCCCCCGGTCTGCTGGTCTCCGCAGTGCAGCACACCGGTCAGAAAGGTGCCGGTGGTGAGGATCACCGAAGGCGCCGCCAGGGCGCTGCCGTCTTTGAGCAGCAGGCCGCTCACCCGACCCGCGGCCAGCAAGAGGGCCTCGGCCTCCCCCTCGATGATCTGGATGCCAGGCGCATTCTCAAGCCGATCGGCCATCGCGCGGGGGTAGGCGTCGATGTCCACCTGCGCCCGACTGGCCTGCACCGCCAGCCCCTTACGGGTGTTCAGCCGGCGAAATTGCAGGGTGCAGATGTCGGCCACCTTGGCCATGGCCCCGCCCAGGGCGTCCATCTCGCGCACCAGGTGGCCCTTGGCCAGGCCCCCGATGGCCGGGTTGCAGCTCAGCCGCCCGATGTGGCGGCGGTTCAACGTCAGCAGCGCGACGCGCTTGCCCAGGCGGCTGCCCGCCAGGGCGGCCTCGCTGCCGGCGTGGCCGGCGCCCACCACCACGATGTCGAAGGACCTGGTCATGTTGGGGTGGGCTAATCCGCGGGGGGCGCCGCGGCCGCCGGCCCGGGATAGGGGTGGAAATGCGCGATCCCGAAGTCCTCTCTGCCCTGCTCGAATCCAAGTCCGAAGGCGAGCTCGCCCGCAAGCGGGGGCGTGATCTCAAGCCCTTCCGCGGCCTGCGCGGCGTGCCCCACAGCGTCCTCATCGAGGTGCTGGTGGAGGCCTGGCAGAGCGAAGGCGTGACCCTGCCCGGCGACGAGGACCTGCTCACTGCGCTCTTCTCTGAGGCGCACGAGGACGGCATCGTGGCCATCGGCCTGCTCGCCGTCGCCGCGCTGAAGGCCCCCATCGAGGCCCTGGACCTCTTCGACCGCTGGCTCGAACTGGTGGATGATGTCGAGACGGCAGACGCCTTGGGTTGGCTGGTGGTGGGCCCCTCCCTGCTCAGCTCGGGCGAACCCTTTGCAGAGACGCTGCTGGACCTGAAGAACAGCCCGCGGCCCCACCAGCGTCGCATCGCGGTGATGGCTTGCATGGCCGCCTTGCCCGTCCCCATCGAAGGCGCCGCCGCCGCCGCCCTGCGCGCCCAGATGGGCGAACGCAAGATCGCCTTCGTCGAGCAGGCCCTCAGCGACGAGATCGGCCCGGTGCTCGAAGCCTTCATCCGCGACACGGGTCCGCCCGTGCAGAAGGCCCTCAGCCGCGTGCTGCGCACCTGGGCCAGCTTCGATCCCGATACGGTCGAGGCCTTCATCAACAACATCCGGGGCGGCGTGTCCAAGGTGCTGCGGGCCGAGGTCGAGCTGGGCCTGCGCAAGGGCCGCCGCAAACCCCGCCCCAACAAGGGGCCGCCGGACGGCGGGTCCAAGCAGGGCGACTTCACCGACGACGCGCCCCTCTAAGCTGGCGCCCCCAGCGCCCGAAAGGCCGCGATGTTCCTCCTGTTTCTGGCCATGAACCCTCCCGTGCCCGCCGCCGATTGCCCGTCGGCCTGCTGGGTGGAGCTTCAGGCCGCGGCGGTGCTCAGCCCGGAATCCCGCCCCATGGCCTTTGTGGGCGGGGCGGTCGGGGCGGTCCAGGCCGAGGCCCACCCCGGCGACGGCGCATGGGTCGCGCTCCAGGTTGACGATTTGCTGCCCGGCGCCAGCCAGGGGCTCTGGATCTCGCCCCCCGAGGGCGGTTGGATCCCCGACCAGACCTGGACCCTGCGGGTGAGCACCGATTGCGCCGACGAAGCGGCCGAGGTGGGCTTTGCGGTGCGCAGCGACGACGACTGGGAGGCCCCCGAAGGCGGCCTGATCACCGACAGCCGGTTGCAGCGCAGCCTGCCCGACGGAGACAGCGGCGACAGCACCGCGGTCGACCTGATCTCGGTGCCGGTGACCGTGGCCCAGGACCCCGGCCGCAACAGCGGCCTCTCCACCGCCGCCATCATCCAGGTCAAGCTGAGCGACGACGCCGCCCTGATGGAAGACAACAGCCTGCCGGGCCTCGCCTTGCTGCATTTTGCGCAGCCTTCCGATGGCTTGGGTCCCACCTTGCAGATCGGGCGGGGGCCTTGCGACAGCAGCTTCCCCGACATCGACGCCGGCACCACCTACTATCTGCGCAGTCGGTCGGTGGATCTCTCGGGCAATGCCAGCCGATGGAGCGAAGGGGCCGAGGCTGCAGGATCGCCCAACCTGTGCGATGGCTGCGCCCAAGGGGGGGGGCGCCTTGGCCTCTTGCCGGTCTTTGCCGGCGTCTTCGGGTTCGTCCTGCGTCGGCGTCGAAGCCGTTGATTCGAAACCTGTAGCGCCGCTGTCAGCCCAGGATCGGCCCCAATGGACTAGGATGATCCAGAACTGCCGCTGAGGTCCTTCGTGTCTCCGTCCGTTGCATCCTTCCCGTTGCTGCTCCTGCTGGCCTGCGCCGACAAGGTCGTGGATTCGGAGCAGGGCAGCGCCGATGTCGCTGTTGCCGACGCCGACGGGGACGGCCACGCCGAGGATGTGGACTGCGACGACGCCAACCCGGCCATCCACCCCGACGCGACGGAGATCTGCGACGGCATCGACAACGACTGCGACACCTGGGTGGACGCCGACGACGACTCCATCGATGCCGCGCTGCTGACCCTGTCCTACCCCGACGGCGATGGGGATGGCTTTGGCGACGCATCGGCCGGGGTGACCCGCTGCGACCTGCCTCCGGGCAACATCCGGGTGGGCGGGGATTGTGACGACACGGACCCCTCGCTTCACCCCGACACCCGCTGGTATGCCGACGGGGATGGCGATGGTTGGGGGGTGGACGGCGCCTTCACCACCGCCTGCCTGGAGCCCTCAGGCAGCGCCCGAGCGGTGGGCGACTGCGACGACGGGCACGACGGCGTCCATCCCGGCGCCACCGAGACCTGCGGCAACGGCATCGACGACAATTGCGATGGCAGCGCCAGCCCCTGTGTCTTGGCGGGTGGCTACGCCTTCTCTGCAGCCGACGCCATTCTCAGCCATGCCGACAGCGGGTCGGCCTTTGGCTGCGATCTGGTTGCTGCCGATCTCGATGGCGATGGGCAGGACGACCTGGTCAGCGGCGCCTGTGACGCGGACAGCAGCCCCGGTGTGCAGACGGGGCAGGTCTACATCCGCTGGGGCCCGATCCTCGCCAACCTGTCGATGCCAGCCGACGCCGACCTCAGCCTGTCGGGAGCGGCCGACGGCGACAACGCCGGGGTGGTCAGCCGCGCGGGTGATGTGGATGGAGACGGATACCCCGACCTGCTCGTGGGTGCATCGGACGCCGACGACAACGGTAGCGGGTCGGGCACCGTCTACCTTCTGTTGGGTCCCCTGGGCGCCCGGTCCTCCAGCCTGGACCTGGCGTCGGCGGCCGACCGCACCTGGACCGGTGCTTCCAACGCCGATCACCTGGGCACGGATGCGGCCCTGGGAGGGGACTACGATGGTGATGGCCTGGGCGATCTGCTCGTGGGTGCAGACTCGCAGGACAGCGGCGGCAGCAATGCCGGTGCGGTCTACCTGATTTCGGGCGCCCTGATAAGGTGGAGCCTCCGGGCTTGGAGGCCCCCACCACCCTCCGGGGCGTCGCTGCCTATGACAACCTGGGGGACAGCCGCCAGATCGCCGATGCCGTCGATCTGGATGGCGATGGCCTGCACGACCTCGTATTGGGTTCACCCGGCAACGACGATTTCGAAGCATCGGCGGGGGCTGTATGGGTGCACTATGGGGATGCCGGCGGCTTTGCCAGCTCCCTTGCGGCATCGGATCTGGACGCCTGTCTGCAGGGCTCCACCACCTTCGACTTCTTCGGCGAAGGAGTTGAGTCCATCGGCGATCTGGACGGCGACGGCCATCCCGACCTGGGGGTGGGTGCCGTCGGCTTTGATGGCGCGGCCGGCCCGACCACCGGCGCCCTCTATGTCTTGGGTGGTGGGGCCGCCCGGTGGTCGGGCACCCTGTCTGCGTCCGCCCTCGCTCGGGCCCGCATCGAAGGTGCGGCCACCTTGGATGGATTGGGCGAGGGGGTGGCCGGGGCGGACTTCGATGGCGATGGCCTGGGCGACCTCGTGGTGGGCAATGATGGAAGCGACGCCGCCTACCTCAACGGCGGCCAGGTGGCCCTCTTCTATGGGCCAGTCAGCGGCATCCTCTCTACGACGGATGCGCCGGTCTGGATCGACGGCCCCGTGGGTGCTGCCAACTTTGGCCGGCAGCTCCGGACCGGCGACCTCAACGGCGACGGCTATGGCGATCTGCTGGGCAGCGCCGAAGGGGCGACCGCCATCGCCCTCTTCTTCGGACTTGGCCAATAAGGCGCAGCAGGGTGCATCCGCCCCATGCCGCGCGGCGCCAAGGCCGCCAGCCGCAAGACGCGACGAAGGCCCCGCCGGCCTGGGGGCCGACGGGGCGCTTGGGGATTCGGGTGCCGCCGGGCGCCTACTCTTCGCAGCCAGCCACGGTGGCGTCCTCGTAGGCGCAGCGGGTGCCGGGGGCGCTGGAGGCCCTTGCAGCCTGCATCCCGATGTCAACCGCGCCGCTGCCGCTGAGCTGCGTGGCCACCTCGTAGCCCTCGACAGTGCGCGCGCCGCTCCCGCTGACCATCCCCTCGAAGGCCGTGCCCGACAGGTCCACCGCCGGCGAGTAGCCGCTCGAGAGAAGGATGGCGTCGTGGCGGAAGCCCATGGGGCTGGTGGCCAGACCCGTGCCGTTGAGCGGACCGAACATCTGGGCGGGGTGGAAGCCCATGGGGCTGGTGGCCAGGCCCGTGCCGTCGAAGGCCGCGAGGCGGATGGAGGTGAAGCCCATGGGGCTGGTGGCCAGGCCCGTGCCGTCGATCGTGAGCAGGCGCACCTGCGTAAAGCCCATGGGGCTGGTGGCGAGGCCCGTGCCGTCGAGGTCGACCTGCACATCCTGCTGTGACGAGGCGGTGCGCAGCACGTCCGGGTGGAAGAGCAGGCCCATGGGGCTGGTGGCCAGGCCCGTGCCGGCGTTCACCACCACGATGCCCTCGGCGAGCTTGTTGAAGTAGGGGTCCTCCGCGCCGCTGAAGTAGAAGGCCAGGAAGCTGTCGGCCAGCGCGGGGGTCTGCTCCTTTGCAGTGAGGAGCAGGTTGCCCTCGTCGGTGGCGAATATGGCCTTGCCGGGCCGGTGCATCACCTTCGTATCCCAGTAGCCGGTGACCTCGAAGGCGAAAGCCCTGGGCAGGTTGGGGTCGTCCACGCCCCACCCATCGGCCGAGACGACGCATGCGCCGTTGGTGGACAGGATCTGGCAGGTCAGGACCTGCGAGCCGTGCACGTCATTGTAGCGCACATAGGCGAAGCCCGCGCTCACCGGCTTGCCGTGGTCGTCCACGATGGTGATCTGCGCCCGCGGCGAGAGCTCGTACACCTCGCCGGGGATGGTGACGCAGGTCTTGGCCTTGGTTGCCTTGTCCGTCGTGCAGAGCTCCGAGTCACTCGTGGCCTTGGCCTTGAAGTGCGGCAGCACGGTCGCGTAGTAGGCGCGGCCGGGGGCCACCTCGCTCTTGTCATCGACGATGGCCTTGTAGGCCTCCCAGGCCTCGAGGTTGCCGGCGCCAGCGCCCTCGGCCCACGGGTTGCTCGGCTGGCCGTCGGACTTGGCGCCGAACTGGAGCGCGAGGCGCACCTGGTCGGGGGCGGCGCCGGCATGCAGGAGGATCGCTGCGGCGGCGCTGACCTGGGCGGCGGCCTGGCTGGTTCCCGCGTACATCCACAGGCCCGTCGTGCTCGGATCCTCGGGCGCGATGGTCTCGGCGACGATGCCGTCCATATAGCCGTCCGGGGTGCGGTTGAGCCGCAGGCTGCCTCCCGGCGCGCTCACGTCCACCATGGGGCCGCGGTTGGAGTACGGCGTCAGGGACATCTTGCTTCGGTCCCAACCGGTTTGACCCGGGGAGTCGTCCCAGGCGCCGGGCTGGGTGGCCGCCACCGCGATGACCGACCGGGACGCCGCCGGCTAGGTGACGTCGAAGACCCCGTCGTTGCCCGCCGCGGCGACCATCACGACGCCGGCGGCCTCGGCCGCGCTCAGCGCCTCCTGCAGGGCCAGCGAGGGCACGTAGCCGATGGGGAAGCTCAAGCTCATATTCACGACGTCGGCGCCGTTTTCGATGGCCCAGTAGATCGCCTCCACCAGGTCCAGCTCGTAGCCGCTGTTCTGGGCGTCGAGCACCTTGAGGGGCATGAGGCTGACGCCCGCAGCCACGCCCTCGACGGCCCCGTCACTCGCGATGATGCTGGCGATGTGGGTGCCGTGCTGGTTGTCGTCATTGGCGTGCGCGTCGTCGTTCACGAAGTCGTAGGGCGCCACGATGGGCACGCCCGCGAGGCTGGGGGCCTGGGCATAGGTGCCGGACCCGTCGGCGAGGGCCTCGTAGGCGACCCCCGAGTCGAGCACGGCGACCGTGATGCCGGAGAGATCGAAGGTGCCACTCAGCGGCGCGCGGGTGCCCACGAGGTGCCACTGCGAGGGATGGGCACGCTTGGACGGATCATCCCGGTCTCCGGCGCCCCGGAAGACCCCCATGGGGGCGACGAGCTTCACCCTGGGGTCGCCTTGCAGCGCGCCTCGCAGGGCCAGGGCGCCGTCGGGGGCGGACAGCGCGGCGAAGCCGGAGGCGCCGGGCGCGCGCAGCACCTCGGCGCCGTAGTCCCGGGCCAGGTCGTCGATGGAGGCGTCGGGGGCGATTCGGACCATCACCAGGTTGGTGGCGTAGGTGCCGCGCTCCTGGGAGGCCGCGGTCGAGGGCGCCCGGTGGTCGTCGTCCGCGGGGGACGCGGTGAGGCCGCGGGGGGTGGTTCGCGCGGTCGACCGTTCAGCCGCAGGCTCGCCAGGGGTCGTCGACCGGCCGTCGAGCAGTGCGGCGCCAGCCGCCAGGAGGCCGGCGATGCCGAGGCCAGCGAGCGCGAAGTTGCGGGGGAGGGGCATGAAGAGCTCCAGGGTGTGAGGACAAGCCGGTCCAGCGATCGAGGATCCGTCACACCCTGTTGCGGATCGGTCGCCGCGGAACATGAGCGCGTGTGTCCGGACAGCCGATCGGCCCTCCCTGGCCTGGGCTGGTCGGCTACGGGATTGAGGTGTGAATCCTGGGTCCCTGTCGGCCGGAAGCCCCCGCCGTGTCCAGCGGCGACGGGTGACCCGGGCGGCACCTCTCCTTGTACCGCGATCGGGTTGACGGTCTGGGAGCCAGGCTGCCGCCCCGCGAGGCCTTCGCTGTGGGGGGTCAGGGTTCCGTCCGGGCTCTGCACGTCCCGGGTTGATCGCCGACCTTGGGCCCTGCCAGCGCCTCGGGCGGGCGGGGGTCATCGGCCGACCTGCATTGGATTCGAGACCAGGCTCGTGTTTGAGACGCTTCGTTGCATCTTCGAGAACGGCGATCATGACGACTGTTACGCAGGCATGACAGGCGCGGTCCGACGGGCCGCCGCGCCCGGTCGGATGCAGTATTCAGGGGGGGGTGACGTTCTCGTCCTTCATCCCACACCAGCCGCAACGAGGTTTCCATGTCCCGTGTTCGCACCCCCTCCCCGACCGTCCTGGCGCTTTTCGCCCCATCCCTGCTGGCCCTCGCCGCGCTGGCCCCTCGGCTGGCCGGAGCGTCGGGTGGCGACTTCTCCAACTTCAACTGGTCCGCCTCCGCGCCGGACACCTACGACCACGACGTGGGTGGCGGCGCCTTCAACGACGGCACCACCAACTTCGACATCGTGGAGTCGCTCCTGGGCGGGGACTTCGCCTGTGGTGACGTCGTGACCTACCTCGTCAAGATCCCGGTTGGCGCGAATGCCTGCGGGGCCCAGACCATCGAATTCGAGGCCGGCTTCCTTGCCAACACCACCGGCCAGCGTGGCTCGGGGCACGTGGAGGTGCTCGGGGTGCAGGTCAACTACGGCGCGGTCGCCAACGGCGCGGGACCGAACGGCGAGGACAGCGGCATCGTGGACGACGGCGGCAGCGTCGCCCGCCTGGTCCAGGGCTACCTCACCGGGCCGCCCTACCAGGGCTCCAGCGAGCTGCGGGCGCGGGTGCAGGTGGACGACCTCGAGGCCGGCGAGACCGTCATCGTGCGGATCGACACGCGGCTGGGATGTGACGCAGGCACCGGCCCCACGGGCAATCTGCAAGGCGGGCTGCTGGAGGCTGCCGTAATCTCCGCCGCCCCCGAGAGCTGTGTGGACTGGTCGGGCACCACCGACACCATCAATGCCGGCAACCAGACCATCCCCTTCAAGCAGATCGGCGACCTCCTGGGCGCCGGGGAGCCGCTCCCCCGCCTGTTCAAGACCGTCACCACCGAGGAGGGCAGCTGCCCCGGGCAGGAGACGCTGGACGCTGCGGTCGGCGATGCGGCCCGCTTCTGCTACTCCCTGTCCAACGACGGCACCGACCCGCTCTACAACGTGGCGCTCAACGATGACAACGCCACCCCCGAGGACCCCTCCGACGACTTTACCGTCTTGCTCGCGGGCCTCTTGGATCTGGACGGCGACGGGCTGAGCGACGACCTCGCGGCCAACGCGACCGCGACGGGCACGGCCCTTGTCGAGGTGACCGCGGCCGGTTCGGCCACGAACCTGGCCACGGCCACCGGCCTCGACGGTGGCGCCAGCCCATCGACCTACTCCGACACCGACACCGCCACCGTCGTCGCCACTGCGCCGCCGGCTGCGCTCTCCATCGAGACCCTCGCCAGCCCCGACGCGGACTGCAGCGACGACGACAACGCCGAGACGGTGGCCGTGCCGGACGGCGAGCCGGTCTACTGGTGCTACACCGTCACCAACGAGGGGGCGGACACCGTCACGGGCATCACGGTGGTCGACGACACGACCTCCGTCTCCCAGGGCATCTCCAGCCTGGCTCCGGGCGAGTCCGCCGTGATCGCGTCGGACGCGTACTACCCCTCCGCAGACACCACCACGAGCGCCGAGGCCTTGGGCACCGACTCCGCTGGCGGCGCGGTCTTGAGCGACCCGGATGGCGCTTCGGTCCTGGTCGTGGACAGCGCGCTCGCGCTGACGATGACCGCGAGCCTCGACGAGGTGTGCGGGAATAGCGACGACACCGATCTGGCCGTGGTCCTCGAGGGCGCAGAGGTCACCCTCTGCTACACCCTGACCAACATCGGCAGCGAGCCCGTGTCCGATATCGTCGTGAGCGATCTTGACGCGACCGTGCCGGGCACCGCCGACCTGCTGCCGGGCGAGTCGGTGACCCTGGCCTCGCTTCCCGTCCTGGTGACGGCGGACGGGACCTTCGAGGCCATCGCCGACGGCGTGGACGACTACGGCTACTCGGTGTCCTCCAATACCGACACCGCCGCGGTGGACGTGGTCGCCCCCGCGCTGACCGTCTTCACCACCGCCAGTCTCGACGGCAGCTGCCCCGGCGACGAGGGGGTCCAGGTCCGCGAGGGCGAGGGGGTGACCACCTGCGTGGAGGTCGTGAACACCGGCGACACCGCCCTGTCCGGCGTCGAGGTGGTGCTCGACGACGGCACCGTCCTGCTCGTGGGTGACCTCGGGGTGGGCGGCTCCTCCACGGTCTTCAGCGACGGGGTCTACACCGATGACGCGACCCTGGCGGCCTCGGCGTCGGCGAGCGTGCCCGCGACCGGCACCACGGTGGAGTCCGACCTGGACGATGCCGCCGTGGACGTGGTCTTCCCGGTGCTCAAGGTGGACGTGACGGTGTCCGACGACGGCAGCTGCCCCGGCGAAGAGGTGCTCACCACCCTCACCGACACGGACCTGACCTGGTGCTACACGGTGACCAACGACGGCGACGTCGCCATCTCCGGCATCACCGTCACCGACGACCTGCAGGGCGTGATCGACCAGCCGGCCTTCTCGCTGGGCGTGGGCGAGTCCTATACGCTGAGCCTGTCGGACGTCTCCACGGACGACCTTGTGTTGCAGGCCTACGCCGCTGGCACCGATGACGCGACGGGCGGCGCGGTGACGAGCGCCCTCGACCCCGCCGTGCTGTCTGTCGTCTTCCCTGGCTTCGAGCTGGACAAGACCGTGTCGCTCGACGGGGCTTGCCCCGGAGTCGATTCGGCGGCCGTGCCCGCCGGCGAGGAGGTGGTCTACTGCCTGGAGGTCGTCAACACCGGCGACACCACGCTCACCGACGTGACGGTCACCGACGCCCAGATCGGCCTGGTCGAGGAGTACGTCGGCGCCATCGCTCCCGGCGAGTCGGTCACCTTCTCCTCGGGCTGGGTTGCAGTCGCCGGGGACAGCATCAACACCGCCGAAGCCAGGGTCACCGACCAGTACGGCTACGTCCAGACGGACAGCGACTCCGTCTCTGTGGACGCGCTCTACGCTGACATCGCGGTCGCTCTGAGCGCGCCGGACCTCGTGGTCAGCGCCGACACCGACGCGGTGTCTTGGACCATCGACGTGTGGAGCGAGGGCGAGACCAGCGCCTCCGACAGCGTGCTGACCTTCCCTATCCCCGACGGCGTGAGCATCGACTCGGCCATCTCGAGCGTGGGCACCTGCACCATCGCGGAAGACACGGTGATCTGCGCCCTGGGCGACCTGGGCGTGGGCGACGCCGTGACCATCGTGGTGAGCGGGACGACCGACCTGGCCATCGGGGTCATCGAGGCCGCGGCCTTCGTCGCGACGGCCTCGGAGGAGGAGGACCTCGCGGACAACTCGGACGCCGCGACCACCCGCGTGGCGCCCGGGGTCACCCGCACCATCGGGTTCTGGGGCCAGCACCCGACCTTCCTGCAGCAGTGCCTCGATGCCTCCGGCACCATCAACCTTGGCTTCACCCAGGTTGGCGACGAGTCGGCCGATGACGAGATCGACGTGGACAGCGATGCCTCGGCCGAGTCGGCCCTGGAGCTCGGCATGGGCGTGCTCAAGGCCCGAGTGTCCCGCAAGACGGATAACTCCCGTCGCACCCCCGTCGAGCAGGCGCGGATGCAGACTGGCCGGCAGGTCCTCGCGGCCTGGTGCAACGAGACGCTCCTCGGGGCGGATGCCGGCATCGACTTCCCCGCGGCCGCCACGACCCTGGCCGGTACCGACATCGAGGCCATCCTGGCCCTGGGCCACTTCGCCGACACCTTCAACAACAGCGACACCGAGGGCAGTCTGGGCGTGGACCCCGGACGGGCGAATGGGCGCTTCGCCTGGGACGACCCCACCGACGCCAACGACTGAGCCGATCGCGCCGGCGCCCGGTCGCCCAGCGGCCGGCCCTTCGCCCCCGCATTCCTTCGGGCATGCGGGGGCGTCCGCGTGAGGGGCGAGGGGTGGCGGCCGGGTGCGTGCGGGCAGGCGAGGCGCCCGCCGCTCATCAAGCGGCGCAGGAGGGGGAGGCCGCATGTTGCGGCCGATAGGGGGGAGGACAGCGTCCTCCTCCATCAGAAGAGAAGCGCCGGAGACCGAACGGACAGAATGTCCGGGCGGTTGATCGGTGCCGCAGCCGGCTGCCGCCTGGACAGCTGAGCTTGGCGGGGCCCACCGTTTCTGCACCATGGTCCCCTCCTCGACCGTGGCTGCGCAGGAGGCCCGGGTCGGGGCCAGCGCGTGGACCACGAAGCCAAGGGCGTCGAGTGCGGGTGTGGACATGGGCCCATGCACCCGGACCCGCGCCGCCACGGGCGGCCCGCCCGCCGCCCTTGTCGAGACGGCTCTTGACCGCTAACTTTGATCCCATGCAACTCACCGACGTCCTCAGCCGCCTGAACGGCAACCTGGACGCCCGCCTGCTGGCGATCCTGCTGACCAGGCCCAAGCTGCTGACGGTGGCGGATCTGGACCGCATGCAGGGGGAGATGCCCACCGCCCACCCCGATGGGCAGTGGACGCAGAATCGCACCCTCGCCCAGATTGGCATCCACAGCCCGGCGCACCGGGCCCGCGCCCTGTCTATTGGCGAATCGCTGTGCATCTACCGCGACTATCCGGCACCGAAGGGCTGCACATCCCCCTTTGCGCCCCTCTGGATCAACGAGCTGGTGCGTCGAGACGGGGGCTGAGGGCGGGCGGGCTGTTGGGGCCGCTTGCCCCGACCCGCCGCAGCGTCTACCCTCCCCCTCGCCCGGGAGGCCCCCTTGACTGCATCCCTTGAAGACTTCGTCGCCCGCTGGGCCGGCAACTCTGCCGGCGAGATGCGCGTAGCCCAGCAGTATTTCATCGAGCTGTGCGCAGCATTGGACGTGGCCCCGCCCACGCCGCAAGAGTCCGAAGCCCAGACCTATGCCTTCGAGCGCCAGGTGGCGGTGCCCGGCCCCCGCGGCGGCGCCCCATCGATCGAACGCATCGACGTCTACAAGCGCGGGCACTTCATTTGGGAGAATAAGCAGGGCTCGGAGTCCGGTTCGGACCGCATCGGCCACGGCCGCCGGGGCACGGGCTCCTGGCGCCACGCGATGAACCGCGCCTTTGGCCAGGCCGTGCGCTACGCCCGCCACATCAACGAGCGGTCGCCGCCCTTCCTGGTGGTCTGCGACGTGGGCGACCACATCGAGGTCTGGAGCGACTTCTCGGGCACGGGCAAGGACTACGACCAGCGGCCCAGCCGGCGCATCCCCCACGCCGACCTGGCCCGGGGCGACCACGCCGACTTTTTGCGCAAGGTGATGACCAACCCCAAGGCCCTGGACCCCTCGCTGCACCAGGCCCAGGTCACCCGGGCGGTGGCCGAGGACCTGGCCGCATTGGCGATGTCTCTGGAGGCCGATGGCCACCCCGCTGCGCTGACCGCGCGCTTCCTGATGCGCTGCGTCTTCACCATGTTCGCCGAGGACACCGAGCTGCTGCCCAAGGACAGCTTCAGCAGGCTCTTGGATGCCTTCAAGGACAGCCCCGCCGGCCTGGTCTCGCAGCTCGAAAGCCTCTGGCAGCACATGGACCAGGGCGGCTTCGTCTTCTCCCTGGGCAAGATCCGCCGTTTCAACGGCGGCCTCTTCCACGAGTCCTCCGCCCTCCCGCTCAGCGCGGCCCAAGTCAAGCTCATGCACAAGGCCGCCCGCCACGACTGGTCCCTGGTCGAGCCCACCATCTTCGGCACCCTGGTCGAGCGGGCTCTCAGCCCCACCGAGCGCCACAGCCTGGGGGCCCACTTCACGCCCCGGCCCTATATCGAGCGCATCGTGCGCCCCGCCGTGATCGAGCCCCTGCGCGACGACTGGCTGGCGGTGCGGGCCGGCGTCATCGAGGCCCTGGGCGAAGGCGAGCCCACCCCCGCCCAAAAGAAGAAGGCCATCGGCCTGCTCACCGACTTCCACCGCCAGCTCTGCGCCTTGAGGGTGCTGGACCCCGCCTGCGGGGCCGGGAACTTCCTCTACGTCACCTATGACCTGCTCAAGGACCTGGAGGCCGAGGTCCTGCGCGAGCTGGACGACCTGGGCGAGCGCCAGCAGGGCCTGGTGGGCCTGGTGGGGGCCACGGTGTCGCCCTTGCAGATGCTGGGCATCGAGAAGAACCCCCGGGCCCGCGAGATCGCCGACCTGGTGCTGTGGATTGGCCACCTGCAGCGGCTGCGGCGGGAGCGCGGCACCGAGGCCGTGCCCGAGCCGGTGCTGCAAGAGTCCCGCAGCATCGAGTGCAGAGACGCGGTGCTGGCCTGGGAGGGCGACCCGGTGCCCCGACGCGACGCCGATGGCAAGGTGGTCGAGGTCTGGGATATGCGCACGATGAAGACCGACCCGGTGACCGGCCGCGAAGTGCCCGACGACGAGGCCCGGGTGCTGGTCTATGACTACCCGGGGGCGCGGGCGGCGGAGTGGCCGCAGGCCGACTTCATCGTGAGCAACCCGCCTTTTGTGGGCAACAAGCGCATGCGCATGGCGCTGGGCGATGGCTATGCCGAGGCCCTGCGCGCGGCCTGGCCGGGGGTGCCCGGGGGCGTGGACCTGGTGATGTATTGGTGGGAGCGGGCGGCGCAGCTGGTGCGCGCGGGCAAGCTGCGCCGCTTTGGCTACATCACCACCAACTCGATTACCCAGGTGAGCAACCGGGCGGTGATGCAGCCGCACCTGAAGGCGGGTTTGGCGCTTCTTTTTGCGGTGCCGGATCACCCCTGGGTGGATGGCGGGGCGGCGGTACGGATTGCGATGACAGTCGGAGGATTGGCTGGCCCATCGGCCTGTTTCGCGAAAGTAGTCGCCGAGGATGCTGCTGCAGATGGTGGCACCGACGTCTTGCTTCGCCCACAACTGGTCGCAGAAATCCACCCTGACTTGACCGCCGGCGCGGATGTCCAGGGAGCCGGCGAACTTGCCTCGAACGCCGGGATAGCGTTCACGGGCATGTACCCCTTGGGCGATGGGTTCATCTTGAATGAAGAGCAGGCCGCGGTCTTTCTTGCCAGTGACTCGTCCGCGAAGTCGGTGGTCAGGCCATTTCTCACCGCTCGCGACATCACGCGAGGTAGTCGTGGATGCTACTGCATCGACTTCCATTCGATGTCCGAGTCCGAGGCGATGGCGAGCCATCCTGCGTTGTATCAGCACCTTTTCGAGTACGTTCGTCCGTTTCGCCTCCAGAACAAACGTGCATCGCGACGCGACAACTGGTGGCTGTTTGGGGAGAACGTCGGCCGACTGCGAGTCGCGCTCGCTGACTTGAGTTGGTTCATTGTCGTTCCACGTACGGCGAAGCATTTCTCATTTGTTAGGGTCTTAACCGGCACTGTGGTCGACACCTCTGTGGTCGCAATCGCCTGCGATGACTACACAGTGCTCGGACTGCTGCACGCGAGGTTCCATCGCTGTTGGGCCGTACAGTCGGGAGGTCGGTTGGGCGTTGGAAACGACACTCGGTACCAGCACAAACGGACATTCAATCCCTTCCCCTTCCCCGACTTCACCGGCAAAGACGCCCTCCGCGACCGCATCGCCGACCTCGCCGAGCGCCTGGACGCCCACCGCAAGCGCGTCCAGGACAGCGTGCCCAAGGCCCACCTCACCGCCCAATACAACGCCCTGGAGCGCGCCCGCGCCGCCCGCGCTGGCGGCGAGCCCCTGAGCCCCAAGGAGCGCGCCTTCCACGAGGCCGCCCTCATCGGCATCCTCCAGTCCCTGCACGACGACCTGGACGCCGCAGTGGCCGAGGCCTATGGCTGGCCCGCCGACCTGACCGACGAGGAGATCCTGGAGCGCCTGGTCGCCCTGAACCAGGAGCGCGCCGCCGAAGAGGCCCGCGGCCTGGTGCGCTGGCTGCGCCCCGACTTCCAGGCCCCCGCCCAGCAGCAGGTGGTCGCCCCGTCGAGCCCGAAGCCGACGACGAGGACGCGCCGCCGCCCGCCGCGCCCGCCGCCCGCCAGCCCTGGCCCAAGGACCCCCGGCCCGTGCCATGCATCGCTACGACGCCTCGCACGCCCTCGACGGCACGCCCTTCCCCGACGCCCCCCGCACCGCCGCCGAGCTGGCCGCCAGCTTCACGGGCGCTCGCGCCCCCGCAATCGCCGCCTCCCTGGCCACTCTCGCCGCCCTGGGCATCGTCGTGGCCGACGATCAGGGCGCCTTCGCCGCCCTCGGTTGAGGCCCTCCGGGCCCCCGTCGCACAGATTTTACTTGATTTGAAGTCAAAGCGCCTTAGCCTATAGGGGATTGATCCGATGTGCTTTGCACCACTTTCCGAGAGGGAGGTTCAGCAGACCCTACGAGCAGCCCTTGGCAATGGAGGGCGGGTGATCTTCCTGGGTCACGCCCTCGACCAAATGGACGAGCGGGACATAGACGAGCAGGTCGTGCGCCAGACCCTGTGGAGGGGAGCGCACGATGGCGTTGACATGGTGCGTGGCAACTGGCGGTATCGCAGACGCAGCGGGCCCTATGTCATCGTCGTCGAACTGCAGCCGGCTGCCACCGCAATTGTCGTTACTACGATTGATACGAGGTTGTGATGAACTGTGTTGTTTGCGGCGAACGTACGCGCCCGCCCAGCCTGGAAACCGTGCCCTACCGTGCCGCCCCCGGCGTGAAGCTGGAAGGCGTCGCGGTCTACCACTGCTCCAACCCCAAGTGCGGGGAGAGCTTCACCGAATACCCCAACCTGGCCGGCCTCGAAGCCCAGATCGCCGAGCGGGTGGCCCGCCGTCCGGGGCGCCTGGACGGACGCAGCCTGCGCTTCTTGCGACGGGCCCTGGACTGGTCGGGACAGGACATGGCGCGGCACCTGGGCGTGCAGGCCGAGACGGTCTCGCGCTGGGAGAATGGCGCCCTGACCATGGCCGAGCCATCCGAGCGGCTGCTTCGGCTGTGCGTGCTCTACCGGGGCAGCCACAGCATGGCCGACTTGGAGACCCAGCTGGCGCGCACGGGTGAGGCGGCCCCCGACGCCCCGCTGGTGGTGGACCTGCGGGCCCTGGCCCCCGCCTCCAACGGTGGCCGCATCGCCGCCAACCCGGCGGCCCACCTGGCGCTGGTCGCATGAGCGGCGACGTGCGGGCCACCTGGCTGCTGGCCTGCCGCCAGGTCATCCCCAACGCGATGGGGGGCGACTTCAGCGCGGTCGGCATCCTGGATAGCGTGGTGGTGGCGCGCGTCCCCAGCGTGGCCCAGGGCTTCGGCCTGCTGCTGCGCTTGGAACGGGACGACACGGAGCCCGCACAGCGGGTGCTGGTGGAGCTCTTCCGGGGCAGCGGTGAAGGCGCCCAGCTCATCAAAGAGACCGAAGCGCTCTTCATGCCGGGCCTGGCCGCCACCTATGCCTTCGTGTCCTTCCGACTGCTGCGCGCCTTGGACCTGGGCCCGCTTGAATTCAGCTCCCGCTTCAAGGTGGATGGTGGCCGGTGGCGCAAGGGCCCCAGCCACAGCCTGCGGGTGCACCTGGCCGACGGCGCCGAAGCGCTCGCCGCCGGCCTGGACGCCCTGCCGCCCCTGGGCTGAGGTCACCCCAGCGCCCTGGCCACCCTCGCCGCCCTGGGCATCGTCGTGGCCGAAGCCCAAGGCGCCTTCGCCGCCCCTGGGTTGAGCGGGTCTGCGGCGATTTTGTCAAAACTGCTCCCACCATGGGAGCACCTCGTTGGGGGCAGGGGCGAGCTTCTTCAATCAGAGAAGCTTGAAAGGCCTGATCGAACAGCATCCAAAAGCGGAGAAGTCGCTCCGCGACTGGTTGTCGATGGTCAAAGCTGCTTGCTGGGAAAACTCCCAGCAGCTTCAAGCGTCGTCCACCCACGCGCCGTCCACTTCCTTTGGTTCGGCAGCCACGGGGCCTATGACGACATCGACGCGGCCACTGTCAGCTACGTCCCCGAGAGGAGCACGCCACCATGACCAAGCCAATTCGCACGGAACAGGACTTGGACGCGGCCCTTGAGCGCATCAGCCAGCTCATGGGCGCCGCACCGGGCAGCGCCGAGGCCGACGAGCTGGAAGTGCTGGGCACGCTGGTGGAGGCCTACGAGGCCCGGAACCACGAGATCGCCCCCGGGGATCCCCTCGAAGTCATTCGCTTCAAGATGAAGGAGCTGGGGATCAGCCAGAATGAGCTGGGGCGCCGCGCCTGCATTCCCAGCGGGCGCGTATCCGAGATCCTGTCGGGCAGGCGGGAGCTGACGCTGAGTCTGGTCATGGCCCTCGCGGGTGGGCTGGGCATCTCGCCGGCGCTGTTGGTGGGCGGTGCAGCCCAGGGGGCGGGTTGGACCACCCTGGTGTTTACGCCCGGCCTGGCCGCCTTGCTTCACAAGCGCTGCGCAGACCAGGGCCTCTCGATGAACCGTCTGCTCGCTGATGCCTTCACCGGAGCGGTGACCACCACGTGCAGCGCTGGCCGCACGGTTCATCCCGATGTTGCAGCAGGGGCTCCTTCCTTCGCCTCTTCGCTTCGCCTCCCTCAGACACCCGATGGGTCCAGCCTGCAGTGCTCAGATACGATCGCGTTGTATTGGGGGCCGCATGCCGCTTGAGTGCGACCACCTGCTGTTGTGCGACAGGGTGATCGAGGACGCCGCAACCAGCACCGTCAGTGCCATCTCGCTCTATGAGCAGATCAGCACGACCAACTTTCCAGCCCTTCACCCCCAGTTTGGCGTGCTCTGTCGCTTTACCTGGGTCGGACCCGACCGCCCCGACCGCCTGACGCTGGGCCTGCGCCTGACGCGTCACGAAGAGGGTTTCGCGCCTGTCGTCTCACTGGAGTTCGAGTCAGAGGTCCAACTGAGCAGCGATCGGGTCCGATTCTTTCACAACTTCCCCTTCTTGCGTTTGAAGCAGGCGGGCCTGGTCAGCTTTGCCATGGATGTGCGCGAGGACGGCGGTCCATGGCGGGAGGCGGCGCGGGCGAGCTTGACCGTTGCGAAGCTCGAGATCACACCGGAGATGCAGGCGCAGCTTGACCAGCTGCAGAAGTCGGACGAGCGGGGGCAGTAGCCGCAGCTGACCGGGGGGCCGCCGCCCCGCCCCAGCCCGCGCTATCCTCCCCCCATGCGCCGCCCCCTCCTCCTCCTCGCCCTGCTGGTCGGCCTCGCGCTGCCCTTTCTGGGCAAGCCGGTGCACCTGGATGATGCCAACTTCTTGCGGCTGGCGCAGGGGGCGCGGCTGGACGCCTGGCGGCCCCACGCGGTGCGCATCAACTGGCAGGGGCAGGAGCAGGCGGCCTTTGATGTGCTGAGCAACCCGCCGGGCATCGCCTGGTGGCTGGCCCCGGTGTTGGACCAGCCGGTCTGGGTGTTGCACCTGTGGATGCTGCCCTGGCTGGTCCTGCTGGTGGCCGGGGCCTGGATGCTGGCCCGGCGCTTTGGCGGCGGCGAGGATCGCGCGGCTGCGGGGGCGCTGCTGCTGGCTGGCGGCCCCCTGGCGCTGCTGGCCACCCAGTCGCTGATGCCCGATCTGCCGCTGCTGGCCTGCGCCCTGGCGGGCCTGGGCGGGCTGGTGCTTGCACCCACGGGTGGCCTGGCCCGGCGTTGGCCCTGGGCCCTGCTGCTGGGCTGCGCGGCCCTCTTCCGCTACAGCGGCCTCGCCCTGCTGCCCCTCGTGGTGCTTTGGGCCCTGCTGCACCGGGAACGGCGCGGGGCGCTGATCCTGGGCGTGGCGGCGGCGGCGCCCATCTCGGCCTTGCTGCTGCACGACGCCCTGGCCTATGGGCAGCTTCACCTGCTGGCCATGCAGGGCTTTCAGGCGGCCGAGGGGGTGGGCGCCCGCGCCGGGCTGCGCCGGCTGATCGCCCTGGTGGCCATGCTGGGCGGCGCGGGCGTCTTGCCCATCTTGTGTTGGGCCAGACCCAAGGCAGCGGCCGTTGGGGGCGCCTTGGGCCTTGTTTTGGGCCTGACCGGCGTCTGGCTGAGTGAGCAGGGGGGGGTGGCGGCGCTGGGCACCCTGCTGGCGGCGACGGCCGGGGGCGCCAGCCTGGGTGGGGCGGCCGGCCAGTCGGACCGCGACGCCTTGTGGTTGCAGGCCTGGCTCTTTGGGGGCCTGGTCTTCTTGTTGCAGCTGCGTTTTGCGGCGGCCCGCTACTGGCTGCCCTTCTTCGCCCCGGCGGTGCTGATCCCCCTTCGATTGGCACCCCGGGGCCTGCTGCGGGGGGCGGCGCTGCTGAGCACGGTGCTGGGGCTCTTTCTGGCGGCTGCGGACCAGGACCTCGCCCGGGCCCAGGCCCGGCTGGCGGCTTCGGTGCTGGACCGGGCCAGTGGAGAGACGGGGATCTTTGCCGGTCATTGGGGATTTCAGCACCACCTGGAGGCGGCGGGCTGGGTGGCGCTGGAGGAGGACGCGCCCATTCCTGCCGAGACGCTCTTTGCCGTGTCTGCGGTGGCCTGGCCCCAGTCTCCGGCACCGGGGGCCTGCCTGAAGCCCGAGGGGCGCTTTGTGGATGCCGCGCCGTATTGGCGCCCCCGCATCCACAGCGCGACGGCGGCGGTCAACATCCACGCCGATGTGGTGAGCGACCGGCCGCCGGTCGAGAGCTATGCGCCCTGGGGCTTTGGGGGCGATCCGCTGGATGTCGTGACGCTGTGGCGGGGCTGCCCCACCCGCACGGATCCGGCCCCGGCCCGATAGACTTGCCGGCGGAGGCTGCATGTACGACCTGAAGATCAGCGGTGGCACCTTGGTGGACGGCAGCGGCCGGCCCGGCCTGCGCGGCGACCTCGCCATCGTCGGCGACCGCATCGTGGCGCTGGGGGACTGCCCCGGCCCGGCCCGGCGCACGGTGGATGCCACGGGCTGCCTGGTCACGCCGGGCTTCGTGGACCTGCACACCCACTACGACGGCCAGGCCACCTGGGACGCCGAGCTGGCGCCTTCGTCCTGGCATGGCGTGACCACGGTGGTGATGGGCTCTTGCGGGGTGGGCTTCGCCCCCCTGGTGCGGGGCGAAGAGGACCGCCTGGTGGACCTGATGGAGGGGGTGGAGGATATCCCCGGCTCGGCCCTGGCCGAGGGCATCCCCTGGGGCTGGAGCCGCTTTGCCGACTACCTCGACCAGGTGGACGCCCTGCCCCACGCTGTCGACCTGATGGCCCATGTGCCCCATGACGCGCTGCGTCTCTACGTGATGGGGGACCGCGCGGCCGCGGGCGAGCCCGCCACCCCCGACGATGTCGCGGCGATGGCGGCTGAGCTGGCGCATGCCTTGGATGCGGGGGCGGTGGGCCTGTCCATCGGCCGCACCGACAACCACCGCACCGCCGCGGGGAGGCCCACCCCGGGCACCGAAGCACACAGAGACGAGCTGATGGGCCTGGCGGCGGTCTTTTCGGGGCGCGCCCTGGGCGTGCTGCAGGCCGTGTCCGACTTCGACCAGGAGAAGGGCCCCGACCGCTTTGACGGCGAGTTCGACCTGCTGGAGGAGATGGCGGAGGCGGCCGGCCGCCCCCTGTCCATATCCCTGATGCAGCGCATCAATGTGCCCGATCAGTGGGAGCGCATGCTGGCCCGGGTGGACGCGGCGGTGGCCCGGGGCGTCGATCTGCACGTGCAGGTGGCGCCCCGGCCCATCGGCGTGCTGTTGGGCCTGCGCACCACCTTCCACCCCTTCATGGGCCACCCCTCCTACAAGGCCATCTGCCACCTTCCATTGGCTGAGCAGGTCGCGGCCCTGAAGGATCCGTCTCTGCGGGCCCGCCTGCTTGCAGAGACGCCGGATAAGGTGGCCGGGGACGGCAGCCCGATGCCCCCCCTGGCCGACGCCCTGCTGGCGCGGGTGGGCGAGGCCGCCTACCTGATGTACCCCCTGGCCGACCCACCCGTCTACGAGCCCGATCTCGCCGATAGCATCGCCATGCGGGCCACCGCAGCAGGCCAGCCGGTGCTGGAAGCCCTGCTGGACGCCCTGCTGGAGGACGAGGGCCAGGCGATGGTCTACTTCGCCATCTTCAACTACCTGGGGCTGAACTTGGACGTGGTGCAACAGATGCTGTCCCACCCGCGCTCCTTGATCGGGCTGTCCGATGGCGGGGCCCATGTGGGCACCATCTGCGACGCCAGCTTCCCCAGCACCCTGCTGTCCTGGTGGGCCCGGGATCGGCCCCAGGGGCGCATCTCCGTCGAAGAGGCCGTGCGCCGGCTGACGGCCGAGCCCAGCGACTACCTGGGCCTGACCGACCGCGGGCGCCTGGCGCCGGGGCTGCTGGCGGACATCAACATCATCGACCACGCCGCCTTGTGTCTGCACCGGCCCGAGCTGCACGACGACCTGCCGGCGGGCGGCCGGCGCCTGCTGCAACGGGCCACCGGCTACCGGGCCACCATCAAGTCGGGCCAGCTCACCTTTGAAGAGGGGCGTGCCACCGGCGCCCAACCCGGTCGGGTGGTGCGCCTGGGGCGCTGAGCCCTATTCGGCCAGCTCGGCGATGACGGCGGCCTCGATGGCTTCGACATCGGGCTCGTTGCTGGCATAGACCACCCGGCCGTCGGTGCCCACCACGAAGTCCTGGGGGTAGGCGGCGGTCGGGAAGGCGAAGGCGAGGTTGTAGAGCCGATCCACCTCACCCGTGCTGTCCAGCAGGATGGGGAAGGTCAGGCCCAGGGCCTCGGTATAGGTGCGCACCCGCGCGGCGTCTTCCCGGGACGCGATGCCCCAGACCTGCACGCCGGCGTCGCGGTGGGCTTCCCAGATGCGAATCTGCAAGTCGGAGACCTCCGACGCACACTGCGGTCACCAGGTTGCGAAGTAGGCCAATACAACCGGGTGGCCGAGCTGTTCGGATAGCCGCCAGGTGCCGCCGTCCAGGTCGGCCAGGGCGAAGTCTGGCGCGAGCTGACCGATGGCCCGCCCCTCGCCCGCGCCGCCGGCACGAATCACCAGCTTGGGAGAGGGGTTGCCGGGGTCATCCGAAGACAGGCAGACCCGGGTGTCGTTGACGGGGGTGCTGCCATCCCAGGTGAGGGCCAGCAGGCCATTGTCGCCAGAAGCGATGGACAGGGCCGAGACCTGGGCCACGATGCCGTCGGGGACCTCGACCCCATAGAGGTCCAGGGTGGCGCCGCCCCGGTTTTCGATGCGCAGCACCCGCGTCTCTGCACCATCCAGGAAGGCCACCGTGTCTGCAGAAATATCGATGGCCGGCGCGGGGCCGGTGCCGGCCTCCCACAGGCCCATGATATTCCAGTCGCCGACCGCCCAGCGGCCGCCGGCCCCGTGCACCGACATGGCGTATTGCACGGTCTCCTGGTAGGCGAAGGGCAGGGGGTTTTCGGGGCTGCCGTCTCGACCGATATCGGTGAGCACCACCGCCTCTTGGGTGGTGACGGCGACCAGGCCCTCGGCGACGGCGACATCCTGCGCGCTGCCGCCCATATCGAGCTGGTGCAGCAAGGTGGGAGAGAGGGGGTCGCTCAGATCGAAGATCTCGAGGCCGCCCGCACCCGACACCATATAGAGCGTGTCTTCATCAACCACCAGCCGAATCGGCATGCCGGCGCTGGCGACGCTGCCCACCAGGGTGGGGTTGGCGGGATCGGCCAGGGACAGCACGACCAGTCCCAGGTCGCCGTCTGCGACGTAGAGGGCGCCATCGCCGACCGCCACATCCCAGGGCCGCCCCAGACCCGTGGCGCGGGAGGCCCAGGTGGGGGCGCTGCCACCGGCCACCGACCAGCTGTCCACATAGCCGCGGGTATTGGCCACATAGAGGTGGTCTCCGCCCCGGGCGAGGCCCTCGTAGCCCTGCTCTTCGTTGCGGTGCAGCAGGGCCGGCGCGTCGGGATCGGACAGGTCCAGGGCGTCCAGGCCCACGTCCCGGTGGGTGGCCCAGGCCAGGTCCGGCCCCGAGGGGAGCACGTGGTAATAGCGTTCGAAGCCGCGGTCTCCGGCGCCCAGGTGCCCGCGGGTGATGGGATCGGCCGGGTTGCTGACGTCAAAGACCGCCACACCGCCTTGCCCCGCGGTGATCACGCGATCGGCGTCGGGGAGGTAGGTCAGGTCGAGGATCTCGGTGAACCAGGTCGAGCCGCCGCCCTCGGTGTTGATCACCGAGCCGGTGAGGGTGAAGGGGTCCACGCCGTCGGGGCCATCGCCCCCGCAGTGGTTGGGGATGTCCAACCAGGTGATGGGCACGCCGGTGTCTCCGGTGTGGCCGCCGTCGCTGCCGTCGCTGCCGTCGGCACCGTCGGCGCTCCCGTCCTCGCCATCGGTGGGATCACCCCCGTCATCGGCGCCATCGGTGGCGCTTTGGGCTGGGCGGGTGGGGTCGTCGGCGCAGCCGGGACCCAGGGCGAGCAGGAGGAGAATTGGGCGCATGGGGTCTTGATGCCGGCAGGGCGGGCGGGTTTCGCGACCCGCTCAGAAGCCCACCGAGCCCCCCACAAAGACGTGGGTGAGCAGGATGCCGGCGATGGGACGGAAGTCCACCCCGAGATCGATCTGACCGGCATCCCCCATGGCGATCCAGCCGCCGGGCCCAAAGAAGGCGCCGCCACGATTCAGCGCATCGGCGCCGGCGTGGGCGTAGAGGCCCCCGGGGCCCGCGGCACAGGACAGCCCGCCGCCCAGGCCGAGGGCCATGCCCTTGATGCCCGTCGCTGTTGCGTTGGCCCAGACGCCCACCGGCGACAGGTTGTAGGTTGCATTGGCCGAGAGGCTGGGGGTGACGCCCCCGTTGAGGCCGATGGCCACGGTGGGCACTGCAGACAGGGCCAGGTCGTCGTTGATGGCCCCGGCCACCTTGGCCCCGATGCCGATAGGGCCCAATCCAAGCGCAGGCGTGATGCCGACATCGGGCACCCCCAAGCGAAGCTACAGCAGGTCGGACAGGCCATAGCGCCCGGTGAGCCCGCTGGTGCCTGTCGCGACGCCGCCGCCGCCGCCCATGAAGGCGCCCAGGCCGCCCTCCACCCAGGCTTGATCGGTAGACCTGAATATCCATTGATCCTACCCCAGCTCTGCGGTGTGTTTCGACCGTTCCCCGGCTCGTAGACACACGATGAGGACGCGGCCATGCTTGCCGGGACCTGTCGCTGCGATGGGTTGCCGAGAGAGGGAGGGGAAGAGCCTGGGCGAGCGGGTCGTTATGTTCTGCCCGGGATCGGAAGGATCCCGGGCATCACCAGTGCGTCGCGGAGGAGCTCCATGACTTCGCGGAAGGGCCTTGCCTTCCTGCGCTTGAGGTTGTGGGTGAGCGGTCCGCCCGTCTGGGCGTTGGACGGGGCCTCGCCGTCTCGCAGCACCCGGTGCCGCACGATGCGAACGAGGTTGTAGGCAATGAGCCGGAGGACGGCGAGCGACTCTCGACCCAGGCCGTGCTTGACCCAGGCCCGGGTGTCCTCGTTCCATTGCGTGTCGAGGGTCCAGAAACAGTCGTTCTCGATCCCCCAGTGGGCGCGGATGGCGGCCATGCACTGCGCTGGCGTGAGCCTGTTTATGGGCAGACTGGTGATGAAGAGCCGGTCATCGATCACGGGCGGCTTTCCGGCCTTGACGATCGTCGTTCGCTGACGCCAGACCTGCCGGTAGTCGCCTTCCATGCAGTCGCCCAGCTCGTCGATCCGGCCGAACTGTCGGTGCACCTGGGCCTTGTTGCGGACCTCCTGGGTCTCGGCGATCCACCCGCCCGGCGGGGGCGCATCGGTGCCCTGACCCATGACCATGGACAGGCGCCGGTGCAGCGCGCCCGCATTGCCCTTGAGCGCGGCGATGTAGGGGATCCCCGACACCGCCAGCATCATGAGGTTCTGGATGGTGACGAAGCCAGCATCCACCGAGACGCACTGGACCATGGCACGTCCATAGGCTCGAATCAGCTCCCGGACGAAGCCCTCGAACATCGGCGCTTCGCCGCGATGCGCCGGGATGACCACTTGATGCATGGCCACCTTGGCGGCGGAGGCGACGTGCACGGCTCGGAGGGCCTTGACCAGGTAGACCTTCCCGTCCGGGCCCGGGTCCATGTCCGGCAGCTGAAGGTTTCCCCGCTTGGCATCGGTGACCTTCGTCGCGTTGCGCTTCGAGCGGCGCTTCGAGGCGGTCCGACGCGGGACGGCAATGCCGGTGGACTCCGGGTGCTTGAGCTCGCGGTCCGCGCCCAGGCACTTGCCGTCGATGGCCACCAACGAGATGCCGATCGCAGGGTCCACCTGCATGCGCTTGCTCAGCCACAGCTCCTTGACTTGGTCCACGAGGACCGGAGTCAGGGCCGCGGGGCTCAGCCGCCGGACCAAGGTGTACAGCGTCGTGTCCGTGGGCGAGCCGCGCAGCCCGAAAGCCCGGCCGACCGCCAGCTTCATGCCCAGGCGCTCGACATCGCGCAGCGTGCGGGAGCCAACGGTCAGGCCCAACACAAGCAGGTTGAGCAAGCCCACCAGCTTGTAGCGAACCCCGCGAGGCTTGCGAGGGTCCTCGACGGTTGCCCACCGCTCGGGCGTCAGGTTATCCCGCAGGAAGCGGGCGAGGGGATTCAGGGTTCTTCGTTTCACTCAACGTCCTCCTGCTCGTAGGTCTTCGGGCCGGCTTGGGTGAGGGTTTGCTCACCCAAGCTCTTCCTTCTCTCGCGGCAGGTCCGAGATCTCTCGCCGGATGAGCACGCGCAACCCCTGCCGCGCGATCAACCGCAAGAAAGTACGCACCCAGCCCGGGAGCGGCGGGGACCTCGACGGCTACGAGCTGGTTGGCGGTGGGCCGGAGGGACTACTGAGCAAGCCTGCCCTCCACCATGAAGTGCCGGGCGCCCGGGGTGGCCGTGCTCTCTCCGACGCCGGGGCGGTCGGGGCTGAAGACGACCTCGTCGGCTTGGGCGGCTTGAATGCAGAGAGGCAGCAGCAGGGCGATCACGGGGACTCCAGTTGGGCCAGGGGGCGGGCCACCAGCACGCTGCGGGGGCAGTGCTGGACGACGGCCTGGGCGACGCTGCCAAGCAAGAGGCGGGCCAGGCCGCGGCGGCCGTGGGTGCCGATGATCACCAGGTCGTGGTCGCCGGCCAGGCGCAAGATGCCATCGGCGGGCACCCGGGCGTGCACCGCGACGCCGTGCCAGGGCAGGGCGTCATCACCCTCGCCCAGCAGGGGCCGGGCCAGGGCCTCCACCCGGGCGCGGGCGGCGGCCAGGGCGTCGGGGTCGGCCTCGAAGATCACCGTGAGCAGCGTGATGCGGGCGCCGGTGCGCCGGGCGATCTCCCCCGCCCGCGCCAGGGCGGGCTGGGCGTCGTGGTTGGGGTCGACGGCCACCAGCAGGCGCTTCAGGGCGACGCCTTCGGTGTTGGCCACCACCAACACATCGCAAGGCAGCTCGCGCACCAGGCGGGCGGCGGTGGAGCCCAGCAGCAGGCGGTCCAGGCCGGTCTGCCCCGATCGCCCGCAGACCGCGAGGTCTACGCCCTCTTCGCGGTGGATGCGCTGGGCCAGGGTGGCGGGCTGGCCGATATCCACCCAGGCGCGGCTGGGCAGGCCCTCCAGCAGCAGCGTGGCGCAGGCGGCGTTCACGGCGCCCCGGGCGCGGGCCAGCAGGCGCGGCTCAAGCCCCTGAGGGTCGTGGGGGAAGGGGTCGCTGGAGCCCAGCGGCGCGCCGGTGGCGTGGGCCACATGGACCCCTTCAGAGCCCAGGCGGCCCAAGGCGAGCACCCAGTCCTGCGCTGCAGCTGCCCGGTCCGACCCGTCGTGCAGCCAGAGGATCGAGCGATAAGGAGCGTTCATGGCTATTCCTGGGGGGGCAGGGACGCCAGCCAGTCCTCGAGGATGACGGCGGCGGCGGCCTGGTCGATGATGTCACGCTGCTGGCGGCTGTTGTAGCCGGCCTCATAGAGGCGGCGGCTGGCCTCTACCGTGCTGTAGCGCTCGTCGTGGTAGACCACGGGCAGGCCGGTGGCGGCAGCCAGGGCGTCGCCCACCTGCCGGGCCAGGTGGCAGCTCCGGCCCTCGGCCCCGTCCAGCTCCAGGGGCAGGCCCACGACCAGGGCCGCCACCGGGCCCCCCTCGACCGTGGCCAAGAGGGACTTCAGACGCCGCACATCGGTCTTTACGCCCTCGCGGGACAGGGTCATCCAGGGTTGGGCGAGGCCGGTGCGGCGGTCCATGCGGGCCAGCCCGATGGTGCGGGTGCCGACGTCGAGGCCCACGGTGAGGGTGCTCATCGATGCGGCCTAACGCGGCTGGGATAGGTCGGCGGCACCTTCCAGGAGCCCCCATGGACGCCGTCATCATCGCCCAAGGCAACGAGCTGACCACCGGTGCGGTGGTGGATACCAATAGCAACTGGTTGTGTGGCCAGCTCTGGGCCTTGGGCCTGTCGGTGCGCCGGGTGCTGACCGCTCCCGACCGCCTGGACGACCTCATCGACATCATCGCCCAGGCGGCCACCCTGGCGCCGGTGGTGGTCTGCACGGGCGGCTTGGGCCCCACCCGGGATGACCTGACGGCCGAGGCTGCGGCGCGGGCCTTTGGCGGCCGCACCGCCCGCGATCCCGAGGCCCTGGCCAGCATCGAGGCGATGTATGCGCGCTGGGGCCGCACCATGGCCGAGTCCAACCGCAAGCAGGCCGACCTGCCGGAAGGCGCCCGGATGCTGGCCAACCGCTGGGGGACCGCCCCGGGCTTTGCGGTGACCGCGCCGGGCTGCACCCTCTACTTCCTGCCCGGGGTGCCCCGCGAGATGAAGCCCATGTTCGAGACCTGGGTGGCGCCCGACATCCTGGCCACCCAAGCCATCGCGGCGCCCGTGCAACACAGCATCCGGGTGCTGGGGGTGCCCGAGTCCGAGCTGGAGATGGTCCTGCGGGGGCTGGAGCTGCCGGGCCTGGAGATCGGCTTTCGGGCGCGCGTGCCCGACAACGAGGTCAAGCTGCTCTTTTCGCCCGAGGTCTCCGCCACCGCACGGGAGGCGACGGTGGCGGAGGCCATGCGGCGCATCGGGCCCCGGGCCTTTGGGGTGGACTGCGGCGATCTCGCCGAGCTGGTGGGCGCCCTCCTGGTGGAGCGGGGGGAGACCCTGGCCCTGGCCGAGAGCTGCACGGCGGGCGGCCTGGCGGCCTGGGTGGCCAGCGTGCCCGGGGCCAGCCGCTACCTGCTCGAAGGGGCGGTGGTCTATGCCGACGCGGCCAAGGTGCGCTGCTGTGGCGTGTCCCAGGCGGATCTGGCGGCCCATGGCGCCGTCAGCGAGCCGGTGGCCTTGCAGCTGGCGGCGGGCATGAAGGCGCGGTCCGGCGCCACCTGGGCCATCGGCATCACCGGCATCGCGGGACCGGGCGGTGGATCCGTCGAAAAACCAGTTGGAACGGTACACATCGCGCTGGCCGGGCCCGAAGGTCTGGCCCACCGCCTGCTCAAGCTGCCCGGCGACCGCAGTCGCATCACCCGCATGGCCGCCGCCAGCGCCCTGGCGCTGCTGCTGCGGCACCTGAGCGGCGAGGGCGCCTACTTGACCTCGAAGGGGTAGGCCACGCGCATCTCCTTGGGGGTCTTGTCCAAGGCGTCCTTGTCCCGCGCGATCAGCACGTCTTCGGTGTCGAAGGCGTAGATGCCGGGCTTGAGCTTGTCGCGGCTGACGATGAGGTAGTCGTCGTCATCGTCGCTGGGCAGGCCGGTGAGATCGAATTCGATCAGCTCCTTGGCCACCCACAGGTTGACCTTGACGTCGGTGTCCCCCAGCACGCCGGTCATCGTGTCCTTGGGCACGAATTCAAGGCGATGAAGCTGGAGATTCATCTGGCTGAGCTGGCTGGAGCGCAGGGTGCTGGAGAAGACGAAGCGCACCTGCTGGCCGCCCGAGGCCACCGCCGAACCCTCGCGGGGGAGGCCGCTGAGGCCGCCCAGCTCGGTGCCCACGGTCTCGATGTTGACGGCCTCGAGGTGGTGGTAGCCGCTGGCGCCCTGCCGCTCTTTGCCCACCAGGTAGAAGCCGGGGCGCTCGGGCTCGACATAGAGCGAGAGCGTGGGCTTGGGCATATTCTCCTCCTTGACCCCCGGAGGCACCAGGATGTCGTTGACATCCTTGATGTAGCCGGGCTTGCCCGCCATGATGCGGCGCTGGCCTTCGGGCACCGTCTTGAAGACGAAGGCGCCGGCGGCGTCGCTGGTGGCGGCCTCGGTCACGCCTTCGATGTGGACCTGGGCGCCGGCCAGGGGCTGGCCCCAGATGTCGTTGACCGTACCGTGCAGCTCGGGGGGGCTGCTGCAAGCGACGAGAGCACCGAAGGGCAGCAGGATGGCAGAGAGCGCGACGTGGCGGCGAAACATGGCAGGTCCGGCGGCTTGAGGTCGTGGGCGAGCGCCCGGGGGCGGCATTGTCGCACGCGCGCGGGCGGGATGGGCAGGTGATCCGGCCGCGCGGACCGCCGCTTATCCGGTGGGGCGGCGTCTTCCCAGGACATCGCGGACCGCGCGCAGGTCCAGGGTGCCCGCCCTGGGCGAAGCGCGCGACCACCCGGCGGCCGGTGCGAGCCAGCCCCAGCAGGTTGTCGATGCGGGCGCCCAGGAAGCCCAGGTCGGCGCCGGGGTCGGGTGGTGCGGCGTCGATCAGGGCGCGGGCGCGCTCCAGGCGCTCCACCACCTCGTCGATCCAGCGCAGCTCCCGCTCGCGAAAGACCCGGGTGACCAGCGCCAGGATGTCGGTCTCGGCCTCGAAGTGGCGTCGCCGATCCTGGGGGACCCAGGCGCGCTTGACCACACCCCAGGCCTGCAGATCGCCCAGGGTCATGGACACGCTCCCGGCGCTCAGGCCGGTGATCTCCACCAGTTCATGGGCCGAGAGGGGCCGCGGCGACAGGTAGAGCACCGTCCAGACCTGCCCCATGGAGGGCTTGAAATTCCAGAAGCCCATGAGGTCGCCGATGGCATCGGCCGCCAGCAAGACGGCCGGGCGCAGGCCATCTTGGGGGCTGTGGGGCGCTTGTTGTTGTTGCGGGGGGGCCTGGGTCATGTCTTCTTTGCCGGGCTGTGCGGGTCGCGCTTGCCCGCGGCCCGAGCCTCCTATAGTCCGTTGTCGTCAATCAGTTCAATCACGATTGAAGTCCTCCGCGGCGCGGCGGGCGAGAGAGGCTCCCATGTCCTTGCAGGCGCGACGCGCGGAAGCCAACGGCCTGTCGGCCGGCCGTGGCCCCGTGCCCCCTGCCGCCGCTGGCCGTCGCCATGTCCTTGGTGGGGGACGAGATGGCCGATGCCGAGCGCGCCCTGGCTGCGGGGCTGTCCAGCGTCGTGCCCGCCGTCTCGGCCATCTCGGGCTACCTGGTGGCGTCGGGGGGCAAGCGCCTGCGGCCGCTGATCACCGCCCTGGGCGCCCGCGCGGTGGGCCATGGCGGCGACCTGGTGCCGCTGATGTGCGCCGGCGAGGTGCTGCACCTGGGCTCCCTGCTGCACGACGACGTGGTGGACGGCGGCATCGAGCGCCGCGGCCGCCCGGCCGCCCACCGGGTCTTTGGCAACGCGGCCTCGGTGCTGGCGGGGGACTTCTGCCTGGCGCGGGCGGTGCTGCTGGCGGCCGAAGGCGGTGGCGAAGCCACGGTGGTCGCCTTGTCCCGGGTGGTGACCCAGATGGCCGAAGGTGAAGTCCAGCAGCTTCTTTTCGCAGGGCGGCGGGACCTGGGCCTGGACCAGTATTTCGAGATCATCGAGCGCAAGAGCGCGGCCTTGATCGCCTGGTGCGCGTCGGCGGGGGCCCTGGCCCTGGGCGATGCCCCGCGCGCCCGGGCCCTGGCGGACTTCGGCCGCTGTGTGGGGGTCGCCTTTCAGCTCACCGACGATGTCCTGGACTATCAGGGGGACGCCCGCCAGACGGGCAAGCAGCCCGGCGCCGACCTGCTGGAGGGCAAGCTCACCCTGCCCCTGCTGCTGGCCCTGGAGCGCTCCCCCGCCTTGCGGGCCCTCTTGGACGCGGGCCCGCTGGACGCGACCCGGCTGCCCCAGGCCTTGCGGGCGGTGGTGGAGACCGGCGCCTGCGCCGACACCCTGGCCGAGGCCCGGGAGCGGGTGGGCCGGGGGGTGGCAGCCCTGGACGCCCTGCCCGAGAGCCCCCACCGCGACGCCTTGCAGGCCCTGGCCTGGACCCTGGTGGAGCGTGTCCGGTGAGCGATCTCGTCCCCACCGCGGGCGCGGCGGACCGGGCCCCGAAGGTCCGGGCCATGTTCGACCAGCTGGCCCCCACCTATGACCGCGCCAACCGCGTGATCAGCATGGGGCTGGACCAGGGCTGGCGGCGGCGGGCCATCGCGGCCCTGGGTGAGGGGGGCCGCGGCGACGTGGTGGACCTCTGCGCGGGCACCCTGGACCTCACCCTGATGCTGCTGGGCAACGGGGCGCGGTCGGTGCGGGCGGTGGACTTTTCGAGCGCCATGCTGGAAGCCGGCCGGCCCAAGCTGCCCGAGAATGCGCCGGTGGAGCTGATCACCGCAGACGCGCGCAAGATGCCCCTGAAAGATGCCAGCGCCGATGGCATCATCGCGGGCTTTGGCTTGCGCAATGTACCCGAGGTGCGCCTGGCCCTCGCCGAGTGTGCGCGGGTGTTGCGGCCGGGCGGCAGGTTGGTGGTGCTGGAGTTCTTCCAGCCCGAGACCCTGTCGGCGCGCCTGCTGCAAGGCAGCTACAACCGCTTCGTGATGCCGGTTCTGGGCGGGCTGGTCTCGGGCTTCTCCGACGCCTACCGCTACCTGGCCGGGTCCATCGACGCCTTTGAAACCCGGGGCAGCTTTGAGCAGGGCATGGTCGAGGTCGGCTTTGTCGAGGTCTGGGGCCGCCAGATGTTCCCGCCGGTGGCCAGCCTGGTCTGCGGCACCCGCAACCCTGGCCCCGAACTGGAGGCGAGATGAAGCTGGTGGTGGGCATCTCGGGCGCTTCCGGCGCCCCCTATGCGCGGCGGCTGCTGGACTTCCTGGCTGGGCCCGGCCGCGAGGCCGGCATCGAGACCCATGTGGTCTTCACCCGCTTCGGCAAGCTGTGTTGGACCGATGAGGTGGGTACCGACCCCGACGCCTATGGCTTTCCCACCTACAATCCCGGCGATATGACGGCCCCCTTCGCGTCGGGATCGGCCCGATTCGACGCCATGGTGGTGGTGCCGTGCAGCGCCGGTCAGCTGGGGCGCATCGCCCACGGCGTGTCTGCAGACCTGGTGGGCCGGGCGGCCGACGTGATGCTCAAGGAGCGCAAGCCCCTGCTGCTGGTTCTGCGCGAGAGCCCCTTCTCCCTCATCCATGTGCGCAATATGCAGGCGGTGATGGAGGCGGGCGCCCGGGTGATGCCCGCGGCCCCCAGCTTCTATTCGGCCCCCGCCACGGTGGACGCCCTGCTGGACACCGTGGTGGCGCGCATCCTCGATCAGTTGGGCGTCGACAACGCGCTGATGCGCCGCTGGGATGGCCGCCCGCCGCCCGATGCGCGCTTCGCCCAGGTCGTCGCCCCGACCCCGCCTTTGGAGCAAACATGACCTTGCCCCCCCCTGGTCCCACCACCCGCGCTGCCCTTCAGGATGCCGGCCTGATCGACATCTGGGACAAGATCGCGGCGGGTCTGCGCCTGGACGCCGACGACGCGCTGCGCCTCTTTCAGCACCCCGATGTGCCCCTGGTGGGTTGGATGGCCAACCAGCTGCGCGAGGCCTTGCATGGGGACCGCGTCTGGTTCAACCGCAACCTGCACATCAACGCCACCAATGTCTGCGAGGCCAGCTGCGTCTTCTGCAGCTTTGCGCGCCTGAAGACCGGCGACGCCGGCGCCTGGACGATGTCCTTCGAGCAGGCCCTGGCGCGGATCCGCGCCCTGCAGGACGAGCTGGTGACCGAGGTTCACATCGTCAACGGGCTCAACCCGGACCTGCCCTGGGACTACTACCCGGAGCTGCTGCGCCACATCAAGGCCGAGCGGCCCGAGCTGCACATCAAGGGCTTCACGGCGGTGGAGGTGCACTATTACGCCGAGAAGTACCAGATGACGGTCGAGGCGGTGCTGCGGGGTCTGCGGGAGGCCGGCCTGGGCAGCATGCCGGGGGGCGGGGCCGAGATCTTCGCCGAGCGCACCCGCAAGAGGCTCTGCCACGACAAGGTGGACGCCGACGGCTGGCTGAATATCCACGAGACCGCCCACCGCATGGGCATGCGCACCAACGCCACCATGCTCTTTGGCAGCATCGAGTCTGCAGAGGACCGGGTGGACCACCTGCTGCGCTTGCGGGACCTGCAGGATCGCTCCCTGGCCGCTGCCCGGGCGGGGGGCCACGGCGGCCACTTCCAGACCTTCATCCCTCTTCGTTTCCACAACGACAACAACCGGCTGGCGAAGCTGGCCAGCCCCACCGGCTATGACAGCCTGCGCACCCTGGCGGTCAGCCGCCTGGTCCTGGACAACTTCCCGCACATCAAGGCCTACTGGCCCATGTTGGGCACCGACGAGGCCCAGGTGGCCCTGCACTTCGGGGCCTCGGATCTGGACGGCACCGTGCGCGAGGAGCACATCTACCACATGGCCGGGGCCGATACGCCCCAGGGCCTCACCCGTGGCGAGCTGATCCGCTTCATCGAGCACGCCGGGCGCATTCCCGCCGAGCGCGACACCCTGTATGATGTGGTGCGCCGCTGCGATGCTGCGCCGGGCGTGGACGATGCGCGGGCCCGCCCCGCCCGCCGCGAGACGGTCGGCTGGGTGGCCTATGCCAACGCCCGCCCCCTGGTGGCCGGGCTGGATGCGGTGGACCTGCGCGGCGGTCACCCCAGCGAGGTGGCCAGCTGGCTGAGGGAGGGCACGGTGTCCTTGGCCTTGCTGCCCGTGGGCGCCCTTCTGGATGAAGAGACGGGTGCCGATTGGAAGGTCGTGCCCGATGTCTGCATTGGATGTGATGGGCCGGTGGACAGCGTGGTGATTGCTGCAGAGACGGCGCCGGAGGCCTGGACCCGGGTGCTGTTGGATGGGGTGAGCCGCACCAGCGTGCTGCTGGCCCGCCTGCTGTTGGAGCAGGGCCCGCTGAAGGAGCGGGTGCGTCCCGACCTGGAGATCGTCGAGGTGGGCCCCGGGCAGGGCGCCGCATCGGCCGGCGGCACCGTGGCGGCCGTGGTGATTGGCGATGCCGCCTTGGCCTTGCCGGCGCGCTTCGGGCACCGCATCGACCTGGGCGCCGCGTGGAAGGACTGGACCGGGCTGCCCTTTGTCTTTGCGGTCTGGGCCGGGCGGGCCGACCTGGACCCCGCGGTGGTGGCGCATGTGCGGGCCGTGGGGCTGCGGGGCCTGCGGGGGCTGGCCGACGGCAGCCTGCTGGTGGACGCCTCTCCCGACGAGCGGCGCTACCTCACCGAGCGCATCCGCTACCCCCTGGACGACCGGGCCACCCTGGGACTTCAGCGCTTCGCGGCGCTGGCGCAGCAGGCGGGCCTGGTGGCCCGGGACCGCTTCAGCCTCTACCCGCCCCCGCTGCGGCTGCTCCCCCGCCTGCGCCGTCGCCGAGAAAAATCCCAGGGCCAGGACCCAGCAGCCCGCAGAGACGCTCCCCGGTTGTCGGCGCGCGCGGCCCATCTTTCCTCCCGGTCAGCTCAGTCTAGCCTGTCGGTCCGCGGCCTGCGATCCCGAAAGGAGCTTCAACCTGACACAGCCCGGGTTCAGCCTGAAGCGTCCGGGACGCCCGCGGCTGGGCAGGGATCTTGCCGCAGAAGCACCGGAAATGCCGCCCAGACGCCCGCCTTCGCAAAGAACCGGGGTCGGGCATGGGTCTTGCTGCAAAGGGTCACGTCCCCCAAATGGAGCCCCCAATGCCCCTGCGCCGCCTGCCCGCCCTGATCAGCGCCCTGGCCCTCGCCGCCCCGGCTGCTGCGGCGCCCGCCCCCTGGGTGGGGTCCAGCCCGAACCGCAGCGACCTGCGCCTGCGCCTCGACACCCAGCTGCAGCAGGCCCAGAGCGGCCCGCTGCCCGGGCTGGAGGTGGCTGGCCCCCTGACCACGCTGCACCTGTCGGCGACCACCCGCTGCTACGGGGTGCCCGGGCGCCGGGGGACGAGCACCCGCATCTGCGATGTGGAGGCCCTCCGCCTGGACGCCGAAGACGCGGGCCGGCGGCGGTCCTCGACCCGGGCCACCCTGGACGCGCTGGAGGGCCGCTGGGCCGGCATGATGGTGGCCGTCGCGCTGCGGTCCGACGGCCGCATCCAGGACATCCGGCCCATCCAGGCGGCCTACGACCCCGACCGCCAGGGCCGGGTGGACGCCACCGACCGCCAGATCGCCGAGTGGCTCTTTCGGCCCCTCGATGCCGCCGCCCCACCCGCAGCCGATGCAAGCCGCTGGGCCTGGCGCGGCAGCGCCCTCAACCCCCGCGGAGAGGCCCGCAAGCAGCGCATGGCCGCCCAGGTGGAGCTGCGCATCGGCGACATCACCGAGGTGCGCTCAACCCTGGTGCGACCGCAGGGCGATGAGGCCCAGAACGCGCTGCACGTCTTCAATGCCGACGAGGGCTGGCTCTTCTCGGGCGAGGTGGACTGGAGCGGCCCCAGCGACCCCGCCCACCCCGAAGCCGGGCGCACCCAGCTGAGCGCCCGCTTTCACACCGCCGAGGCCCAGGGCCATGACCCCGAGCCCGCCGGCTGCGCCTCCTCTGGCTGCTGAGCCAGAGGAGGGTCGGCCGCGCGCTTAGAGGTTGGACTCGTCCTGCACCGAGATGCTGGCCACATAGAAGTTGGCCTGCTCGTGGGTGCTGGAGCGCCCATCGGCCTCAATCACGATGTAGACGTTGCTCTCGTCGCCCAGCAGCAGATCGACCATGTGGGGGTCGTCGCCGCTGTTGTAGCTGTTGGTGGAGGTCTCGTAGAGCACGGTGGTGCGGTCATTGCCCAAGACGGTGAGCTTGGCGTCCAGCAGCGAGCCGTAGCTCTCGGCGTCCACGATGATCGACAGGTACTTGCCGTTGAGCCCGCCCACGGAGCTGCCCGAGAGCTTGTAGGAGTCGAAGTCCTCCAAGGCGTCGAGGTTGCCGCCGGCGCCCGCATAATAGCCACCACCCGAGCTATATTCGGTGGCGGTGAGGGTGGGGGCCAGCGTCAGGTTGTCGAAGTCCTGGTCGCCGTTCTCCCAGGGGATGGTGGTGGTGTAGTAGCCGCCGATGATGCCCCAGTAGTGCGTGCCGACGCCCTCTTCGCCCGAGGGGCTGTCGATGAAGAGGTAGTAGTCGCTATTCTCTTCCATATGCACGAAGAGCCCGAAGTCCGCGCCATAGGCCCGGAAGGCGTAGCCGTAGAAGGGGCCCATGTCGGTGCTGTGCTCGGGGTCGCTGGTCTGGGCGAGCACATTGCCGTCGGCATCGGTCATGGTCCAGCGGGCGTCGCTGGCGCCATAGGCCGTCGGCCAGGCCGAGAAGGTGTAGTAGAGGTCGGTCCAGTAGCCCTCTTCGCCGGGGCCCACGTCGGATTCGGTGAGGCCATAGGGGTAGACGTCCACATCGCTGTCGGTGTCCAGCGAGGCGTCGATCATCAGGTTGTAGCTCTCTGCCAGGCCGAGGTTGTAGACGGGGTCCGCCACATAGACGTAGTTGCCCTCGGTGGCGGTGTAGGCGTCCACCTCAGCGATGCTGTTGTTGAAGGGCTCGGGGTCGGCCTCGACATCGCCGGCATCCCAGGCCACCAGCGTGTATTCATAGGTCGGGCCGCCATTGGGGGTGTCACCGGCCCAGTCGCCCCACTCCAGCACCTCGACATAGTAGGTGCCAGCCACGGCGGCCTCGATGGGAATACCCGAGTCGGTATCCCCCAAACGGAAGGGCATATCGTCGTTTTCGGCGATCTGGTTGCCCGAGGGATCGTAGACACGCATCACGGTGTCGGGCTCCTGGTCGCCGTCGAGCAGGTAGCCCAGCGCCAGCAGCCACACGACCTGCCCCTCTTCCAGGTCCAGGGCGTAGAAGTCGCGGTCGCCGGCGGGGTTGATGCTGTCTTCGTATTCGATGGTCGGGCCTTCCCAGGTGAGGCCCTTGGCGTCTTCGATGCTGTCGCCGACATTGTCAGTGCCGCCGCCGCCGCCGTCGCCCCCATCGCCGCCGTCGCCGCCGTCGCCGCCGTCGGACCCGTCCGAGCCGCCATCACCGTCATCGCCGGAGATGCTGGAGTCCTTGTTGCAGGCCAGGGTGGTGAAGGCGATGCCAGCACCCAGCAGCAGGGGGAGGGCGCGAGAGAAGGGTCCGATCGACATGGGGTCTCCAGGGTTTTGACGTGCTGGGAAGGTACGCGCGCTCTGGCCCGAACGCAACCCGATTGGCGTCCCCCAGGGGGGGGGATGGGACAAAAAGGGGCCAGCCGTCGGCTACACTGGCCCCATGATGCCCTCCCCCCCCTGGCACCAGCGCCTGGTGCTGCTGGCCCCCGCCCGCATCCAGGCGGCCCTGGACCGCATCGCCGCGCGGCAGGTGGTGCCCCAGGTGCCCAACCTGTGGCAGCTGGAGCTGGGCGTGCTGCGCATGTGGCACCGCATCCTCTTCCGGCCGGAGACCATCGGCACCTGCACCCGCTTTTCGCCGCGGCGAAGCTGGCGGGCGCGCCTGTTGTCCCTCCGTCCGCTCCGCGGCCCCTTCCTGCTGATCGAAGCCGCCATCGCCCCCTGGGACAACTCGGGCCTGCTCAGCAGCACCCAGCGCATCCGCAAGCACCTGATGTGCGCCCACCACGACGGCGTACAGTTCGCCTATGACTTTGAGCTGCTGCTGCAGACTCCCGGCGAGCTGGAGGCCGTGCGGGACGAGGCCCGGTCGGTGGTGGACGGGTCGCATCCCCGGGCTGCCTGGCTGCGCGACCTCTGTGTCTATGAGCGCTACCACGAGGAGCTGCTGGAGGCGGTGGAGCGCTTCCTGGCCGGAGACAGCCTGATGAGCCCCGAAGAGCGCGCCGATCCCGACATCTCCTTTCGGGCCTTTCTGACCTGGTGCGCCGCCCAACCCGATACGCCGGCTTCCTGGCGGGCCTTGCGCCGGGCGGGCCAATACCGCTTTCCAGCGGGTCAGCCAGTGCCGCAGCTCAGCCTCGATTCCAGAAGATCATCGACAGGGTGAGGGCCCCAAAGGGCAGGGCAGCCAGCAGGAAGACGATGGACAGCACGGGGATGCCCGCCACCCACAGCCCCTGCACCGGCAGGCTGAGGGCGCTGCACAGAAAGCCGATGAGGGTGAAGGCCGCCATGATGCCGCGGTTGAGCCGGCGGTCGGCGGCCTGGTCGCGTTGGGCGGCCTCGGGGTCCCGCACCGAGATCTGCAGGCGCTGGGCTTCGAGATCATCGAGCAGCTGAGACAAGGCGATGGGCAGCCGGTCCACCAGGCTGGAGAGGGTCTGCAGGTTGTAGAAGAGGTCCTGCTTGATGCGCTCCTCGCTCACCCGCTCCTTCAAGAAGCGCTGCACATAGGGCTCGGCGGCGACGATGGGGTCCACCTCCTGGATGAGGGTCTTGGCCAGCCCCTCGGCCGTGACCAGGGCCTTGAAGAACATGGTGTAGGCGCGGGGAATGCGCGCGCCCTCGCGGGCGGCGGCGGCGGCGAGGTCCACCACGAAGGGCCCAAGCTGCATCTCGCGGATGGAGGAGCCCGACCAGTGGCGGTCCACGATGTCGATGGTGGCGCGTTCGACCGCCCGGAAGTCCACCCGCTCCTCTTTGATGGCGATGTCGTAGCAGAGCCGGGCGATGGTGCGGTAATCGCCGCGTTGAAGGGCAAAGATCATCGAGATGACGTTGTTGCGCATCTCCTGGGTGAGCCGCCCCACCATGCCGAAGTCCAGCAGGCCGATGACCTCGCCCGGCAGCACCAGGACGTTGCCCGGGTGCAGGTCGCCGTGGAAGAAGCCATGCTCGAAGAGCATGTCGTAGGCCACGGTGAGCATGTGGTGGCCCACCCGGTCCATGTCGTGGCCGGTCGCCCGGGCGTCGCGGATCTTCACCCCATCCAGGAATTCCATCACCAGGATGTGGCGGTCGCTCAGCTCCTCGACCACCTCGGGCACCTTCACGAAGTCGCAGCCGGCGAAATTCGCGGCGATGCGCTTCATATTCTTGACCTCGACGTCAAAGGCCAGCTCTGCGAGGATGCTCTTCTCGAACTCGGCCAGCATGCCGATGGGGTCGAAGGCGATGGCCTCGGGGAATTCCACCAGCACCCGCCGGGCCAGCAGCTGCAAGATGCTGAGGTCCGACCGGATCTTCTGGGCGATGCCCTTGCGCTGCACCTTGAGCACCACCCGGCGCCCATCGGCCAGGGTGGCCCGGTGCACCTGGGCGATGCTGGCGGTGGCCAGGGGGCTGTCGTCGACATGCTGGAAATTGCTGCGCCAGTCATGCCCCAGGCTGTGGATCAGCCGCTCCTCGACATCGCTGAAAGGGACGGCAGTGACGTCATCCTGGAGCACCTGCAGGGCTGCGATATAGTCCTCGGGCAGCACGTCGTTGCGGGTGGACAACACCTGCCCGAGCTTGACGAAGGTGGGGCCCAGCTCCTGCACCGCGCTGATCACGCGCTCGGGGGTGCTGGCGGCCTGCTCGCCCTCTTCGAGCACCGGGGCGGCAAAGCCGGGCACGTCGAGGCCGGCCACCAGCATGCCGAAACCATGCCGAATCAACACGCCGGCCACATCTTGCAGGCGACCCAGGTCACGGACGCGGTGGCCCACACCTCCCACGGTGCGCACAACAGGGCGAACGATCCTCACGGGCAGCTCAGGGGTAGACGGGCTGCGGGCAGGCTATCCCGCGAGCGGGCCCCAGACGCGCAGCGTGTCCGGCCCCCCCCACGTCCCGGAGGACCGATGCGCCTGCGCTCCCTGCTCTTGACCCTGTCCCTGGGCTGCGGCGGCGGCATCTCCGGCAAGAGCACCGACAGCACCGGCGACCCGGGAGCCGACAGCGGCGATGCAGACACCGACACCGACGCCGACACCGACACCGACGCCGACACCGACACCGACACCGACACCGACACCGACACCGACACCGACACCGACGTCGAGGTGGACTGCCAGACCGACTGGGACAGCAGCTTCTTTGGCAGCTTGGACGCCAGCCTGGTCACCGACACCCCCTTCAACCGCGACAGCGGCATCGGCGCCGCACTCAGCGAAGGGGCCAGCCTGGACCCGGGGGAGCGCTCCACCCGCCGCCTCGAGATCCGCAACGCCGTGATCACCAATGTGGGCACCACCGAAGCCGGCGAGACCACCTTCTGGATTGGCGATGGGGACGGCCACCTGATGGTCTACCGGGTGGCCTTGCCCCGCACGCCCGAGCCCGGGCAGGTGGTGAGCTTCACCGCGCTGGAGCTCAAGAACTACGAAGGCACCCTGGAGATCACCGATCTCGAAGAGGTCAGCTTCAGCAGCTCCACCAGCCAGGTCTATGTCTTTGCGGGAAGCGGCGAGACGCTGGACTATGGGAGCCGGGCCGGCGAGAATATCCGTGTATACGGCGAAGTCACCGAGTTGCTGGGGGCCTGCGGCGGCGATGCCCAGTGCTACAGCCTGCAGCACGGGACCGCCACCACCACCCTGCGCAGCCGGCAGGCGCTCAGCCTCGGCGATTGCGCGCTGCTGGTGGCCCCCCTCGCCCAGTTCGCAGGGGAGGCCCAGCTGGATATCCAGGTCGAGGGCTGGATGGTGACTCAGCCCTGAGTCACGCTACTTGGTGCTCGCAGTCCCCATCCTCGGTGCGCCGTCGCCGTGGGCCTCGGTGGCGCCGCCGTCCTTGTCATCGACGCGCGGGCAGGGGGCGCACAGCCTCCCCAAATCCTTCGCGGCGCAGGAGCGCCCTCAGAGAATGCCCACCCGGTGCCGGCCCGGAGGCCGCAGGAACTGGCGGAGGATCACCGCGTCCCGCACCTGCCGGGCGAAGGGATCGGGCCCCTGGTCGGCCTTTGCGGCCCGCTGGTAGGCGGGGTCTGCGCTGCGGCGCTCCTCGGCGTCCCGGCCGAGGATGGCGCGACGCAGGCCCGACTCGATGCGCTGGGCCCGGTCGGGGTGCAGAGCACGGGCCTCAATCGCCGCCGCCAAGACCACCCGCCCGCCATCGTGGAAGGGCTTGCCTTCGGCCAGCTCCACCGCCCGACGTTGCACCTTCGCCCACATCCCCGGGGTCATCTCCAGGCCGGTGAAGTCGGCCAGGCCGAGGCCATCCAGCGCGGCATATTCAGCGGTATACCAGGCCTCCATCCGAGGCCCGCCAAAGGCCAGGGCCTGGGCCATGGACAGGGCGATCAGCTGGCCTTGGGCCGTGGGCAGCACCAGGCTGTCCGGCGCGCCGTGCAGGGCATCCCACTCCTCTACAATGGGCTTCACCTGCTGATCGTAGCCCATGCGGTGCAGCAGGCGGGCGCCCAGGTGCACCCGCAGGTGGGCCGGCGGGTGCTCGTCGTAGCGGCCCTCGTCGGTCATCGCCGCAAAGGTCACCGCTTCGGGGTCGTGGGGCTGGGCGAAGCTATACACCAAGCCCCGCAAGGCGGCGGGCCCCAGCAGCAGCATCGCCAGGGCGTCGGCCACCAGCTCGGGCAGCCAGGCGCTATAGGGCCAGGCCTGGCTGCCCCGCACCTGCTGCCCATCCCACTGCAGGGCGCGCCCCGGCTCGACCAGGCCGGTGGCATGGCGCATCTCGTCGGCGAGGCCGGGGATGCGCAGCCACATCAGGTGGCCGATCTCATGGGGCAGAGAGGCCTGGCGGAAGAGGTCCTCGCCAAAGTCGTCAGGCACGAAGACGACAGGGTAGCCCTCGGGGAGCAGACCCAGCCAGAGGCTCTCGCCACCGGGCTGGGCCGGCGCGCAGATGGGCCGCTGGTCGGGAAAACGAAAGCCTTGCACCCCGGCGAGCCGCTGCACCGGGTCCAGCAGGTCGGCGGCGATGGCGTCGGCGTCGGCCAGCAGCAGGGCGCGCTCCGGATCGCTGCGCCAATCGGCCATCCGCTCCAGGACCTGCTTCTGGCCCGAAATCCGGCCGATGGTGGCCGCCGGCGCGAGGGCCTTGGGGTCGGCGAGGCGCGCCCGCACCACGCCCACGGGCGCACCCGACAGCGCGCGGGCCAGGGCGTCCAGATCCCGCGAGGCGGCGTCCAGCGCGGGAATCAGCTCTTTGTCGGCCACCTGGGCGAGGATGCGGCTGGTGGGGTGGGCCGAGCCCAGGCGGCCGGACAGCCCGGCCAGGTCCACCCGCAGCGCGCGCCCCCGGTCGGATAGGGCCCGAAGCTGGGCCAGGGCCTTCTGCACCGCCGCCTGGTCGGCCGCGGTGGGTCCCACCAACACCGGGGAGGCCTGGGGGGCCCCTGCTGCGGCGCGGGCCTTTGGGGGGGCCTTGGCGGCCTTGGGCGCCTTGGCGGGAGCCGCGGCCTTGGCCTTGGAGGCCGCCCTCAGCACCTGGAAGATGATGACCGCCAGGGCGAATAGCTGGCCGAGGTGCTCCTCCACTCAGCCCTCCGTGGGGGGGATTGGAGGAGGCGGAGCCGGGGCCTCCGCCGCCTGCGCGGCCTCGCGGCGGGCCTGCACCGGCGTGCGGTGGGGGTTGCCCCGCCCTCGCGGTGGTCCCAACACCTCGGCCAACAGCAGGCGCCGCAGCAGGGGCTTTCCGCGGGGCAAGAAGCCCTTGGGATGGGGCGGCGTCTTCACCGTTCAGTCGCGGGACTCAGAGTCCGCCATCTTGCCCAGCTTGCCGCGCATCTCGGTGTCGGCCACCACATTCTTCAGGTTGTAGTAGTCCATCACGCCCAGCTTGCCGTTGCGCAGGGCCTCGGCCAGCGCCAGGGGCACCTCGGCCTCGGCCTCTTGCACCTTGGCCAGGGCGGCCTGGTAGAGGGCCTTGTTCTCTTGCTCTTGGGCGACGGCCATGGCGCGCCGGCCCTCGGCCAGGGCCTGGGCGATGCTCTTGTCGGCCTCGGCCTGGTCGATCTGCAGCTTGGCGCCGATGTTGCTGCCCACATCCACATCGGCGATGTCGATGGAGAGGATCTCGAAGGCCGTGCCGGAGTCCAGGCCCTTGCTCATCACCATCTGCGAGATGCGGTCGGGGTTTTCGAGCACGGTCTTGTGGGTGGGGGAGGAGCCGATGGTGGTGACGATGCCCTCGCCCACCCGGGCGAGGATGGTCTCTTCGCCGGCACCACCCACCAGGCGCTCGATGTTGGCGCGCAGGGTGATGCGGCTGACGGCGATGACCTGGATGCCGTCGCCAGCCATGGCCGCGACCTTGGGGGTCTGGATGACCTTGGGGTTGACGCACATGCGCACGGCTTCGAGCACGTCGCGGCCGGCCAGGTCGATGGCAGCAGCGCGGGCGAAAGTCAGCTTGATACCTGCCTTATCGGCAGAAATCAGCGCATTGACCACCTGGGCGACATTTCCGCCGGCCAGCAGGTGGGCTTCGAGGTGGTCCACCGAGATGTCCAGGCCCGCCTTCACCGCGCTGATGCGCGGGTTGACGATATTGGCCGGGTTCACCCGGCGCAGGCGCATGGCGATGAGCTGGCCCATGCCCACGCCGGCCCCCGAGGCCAGGGCGGCGATCCAGAGGCCGAAGGGCACGAAGTAGATGAAGACGAAGAAGCCGACGACGACGAGGGCTGCAATGACCAGGAGCTCCACGCGCTCTCCACGATTCGGGGTGATGGGGCCATAGCCCCGCGGCGCCTCAGCCGCTCGCTTCTTGGGCCTTGTTCGCTGGCTCTCGCGCGAGGGCCTCGACCACCACGCGCACACCTTCGACCTCGACCACCGACACGGCGGTGCCCGCGGCGATCCAGTCCCCGCTGCTCACCACATCGACCAGCTGGCCGTCGATGCGCGCCTTGCCCGACGGCCGCAGCACCGTGGTGGAGAGCCCCGACCGCCCCAGCAGCGCCGACAGGTCCGGGGTGGAGTGGAAGTCGGGCTCGCCGGCCTCGGCCGCGGCCTCGCCCTTGCCCAGCTCGGTGCGAAGCACCAGCCAGTCGGGCAGCACGCGCACGGGCAGGAAGCGGGCGAGCACCACCAGGCCGACGATGGTGGCAGCCATGCTCAGCAGCACCCGGCGCAGGGCATCCCCCAAAAAGCCCAGGTCCCAGGAGGCCTCGACCGGCATGCCGGTCAAGGACAAGGCCAGGGCCGCCGCCACGCAGACCAGCCCCGCCACGCCCACCACCCCAAAGCCGGGGATGACGAAGATCTCGACCGCGATCATGGCCACCCCCACCACCAGCAGCAGGACCTCTTCCCAGCCCGCCAGGTTGGCCACCATATGGCCGGCAAAGAAGGTGACCAGGCAGAGCAGGCCCAAGGCGCCGGGCAGGCCGACCCCCGGGGTGTAGAGCTCGACCATGATGCCCAGGAAGCCCAGGGACATCAGCAAGCCCGAGAGGGTGGGGTCGGTGAGGATGCGGGCGAGGTCTTCGGCCCAGCTGGCCTCAGCCCGTTCGACGGTGGCGGTGGCCAGGCCGAGCTGGGCCAGCAGGCTGTCCAGGTCGTCGGCGGTGCCATCGGCCAGGCCGATTTGCACGGCCAGCGCGGTGCTGGCGGTCAGCAGGCGGCCCTCGGGCACCACATCGGTGACCACCAGGTTGCGGTCCACCATGGCCTCCGCCACCAGCCCGTTGCGGCCGCGGGCCTCAGCGGTCGTGCGCATCTCGGTGCGCATATAGGAGGTGAACTTCTCGTCCACGGCCTCGGCCTGACCGCCCTCGACGTTGATGGGGGTGGCCGCGCCCATCGACCCGCCCGAGGCAAAGACCAGGGTGTCGGCGGCATAGCTGATGAGGGCGCCCGCGCTGATGGCCCGGGGGTGCACCCAGGCGATGGTGGGGGCCTTGCTGGCCAAGACCGCGTCCCGGATCTGGACCGCGGCGTCCACCCGGCCGCCAAAGGTGTTCACATCGAGGATGATCGCGTCTGCGTCCCCGTTCTCCTCAATCACGCGCCGCACGAAGGGGGCGATGCCGAGGTCGATGGTGCCGTCGATGGGCACGATGACGACCCGTCCGGCCGCGCCGTCGGGGTGCAGGTCGGGCAGGGCGGGCTGGCGGTCGGGCCGTGCCGACTCGGGGATGTCGGCGAGGTCCCGGACCGGGGCTTCCGGGGCCGCCGCAGCGGAAACCGGACGCGGCGCATCGGGGGCGTCCTCGGCCAGCGCCACCCGACCCAGCTGCATCAACAAGCCGAGCAGCAGCAGCAAGGCAGAGAGCCGGGTGAAGGGGCGCCCTCGGAGGAGCAGGGTGCGGGCAGCGTTCACGGCAGCTCCGGGTGATGACGGGTCCCCCTACCCGGGCGTGACCCCGCTTGTCTTGCGGCGGCGCAAGGCCACCAGGGCCGGCAGCCCCAGCAGCAGCCAGCCCACCCGGCCCGACCCGCTGGAGGCGCAGAGCCAGCGCGGGCCCTCGGGCAGGGCGACCAGGCCCACCAGGCACTCGCCGGCCTCGCCCGGCGTGCCATAGGAGCAGGAGTCGCCCTCTTCGTCCGACACCCGCATCGAGGGGATCTCCTGGGAGGGGGCCGACAGACACCAGGCCGCGCGGTCGTCGTTGAGGGTTGCGGCCTCCTCCCCCAGCTTGCTGGGGTCCAGCATCAGCGAGAAGCCCGACGGGGCGTCCTGTCCCTCGAAATTCACCTCGATCTGGTCCACCAGGACCAGGTCGCCGGTCTCGTTGGGGCAGAGCAGCTGCAAGCGCTCGTCGTTGTCGGCGGTCAAGGCCACGGATCTGTAGAGGATCTCGCCGTAGAGGCAGGCCACCTCACCCTCGGCGTCGGCAACCACATCGGGCACCAGACACTGGTCCTTGCTGAAGACCTGGAAGGCGCCCGGGGCCAGCCCGATCACCCCGCCCTGGGTGAAGAGGTGGGTGCTTGTGGTGGTCTCGTTGCCATCAAAGTCCAGCTTGGCCCGGCGCAAGGTGCAGAGGTTGAGCTCGAGGGTCTGATCGGTGGGGTTGCTGAGCTCGAACCACTCCGGGGTGCCGGAGTGGGCGTTGCCCATGACCTCGCTAAAGGCGAGATCGCCCTCGCCGGGCCAGGAATAGAAGGGGCAGTGGTTCTCGCGCCCAGGCGAGGCCTGCACCGTATAGATGCTGCCATCGCCCGGATCGGCGTAGCTGGCCCGGCCGTCGGTGCGCTCGGGCGACAGGCACCAGTCGCTGGGGCGGTCGTTCTGTCCGTCGTCGAAGCGGGAGGCGATGAGGCTGAGCGAGCAGCCACCATCCGGGCAGCCCGCCGTGAGATCGCTGTCGACCTCGTCCCACTGGATGGTGGCGGAGTCCACCAGGGCGCCGTCGCAGCGCAAGGCGATGGACCCGAAGGTGCTGCGCTGCGGCACCGCGTTCTGGCGGTAGTTGTAGGTGGAGGTGGTCTGGGCACCGTCTTCGAAGGTCCAGGTGACGGGCGCAGCGGTGCCTTCGGCGGAAGAGGGCCCCCCGAAGAGCACCGTGTAGCCGCCGGGAAGCACGGCCACGCCGCCACTCGCCACGATCTGGTACTCCTTCTGGACCTCCACGTCCTCGTCGTCGAGGAAGGTGGCCTCGATCATGCAGGAGTGCAGATTGCAGGCGTTTCCTGTGCCTTTCAGCTCAATCCACTCGTCGTTGTAGCCCCGGTCCTTGGGGGCAGGCATCAGCTCGGAGATCAGCAGGTCGCCCGGCCGGCAGACATCGGCGGGGACCACCACAACATCGCCGGAGTCGCCGTCTCCGCCGTCTCCGCCGTCTCCGCCATCGTCGCCACCGCCGACCACGCCCGCTCCGCAGCGGTTGGGGGCGCCGGGGGTGCCATAGGCGTCTTCTCCAAAGACGTCGGTGTAGCGGTCGGCCTCGTCGGGCAGGCACCAGTCGCCGACCACGCGGGCGTCGTTGTTGTCCAGGGCGCTCAGCCGGCTGGGATCGACCTGGATGGTGCAGTTGCGGTCTTCGGGGGTGCCGCAATCAAAGATGCCTTCGTAGAGGAAGTCCACCTTGTCGATCTCGGTTCCGCCGCAGGTGACCGAGATGTAGTCCTCGCTGGTATCGTAGAGCTGCAGCCGGTAGTCGGTGTCGGGGAAGGCCCACTGGGTGCCCGTGCAGGCGGCGTCCACACAGACCGGGCTGCCGCACTCGTCGTCGCTCTTGATGACGAGGGCCGACTGGCCGGCGGCGATGGGGTGGCCCACCGGCATCGTAAAGCGCGAGGTGCCGCTGCCCGATCGGCTGGCGATCTCGCAGCCGTCGAGATCCAGCGCCGCGCCGGTGGTATTGGTCAGCTCCACCCACTCCAGCCGCGAGCAGGTGCCGGTGGGCTTGACCATGATCTCGGAGATCTGGATCTGGCCGGCGGCGCTGGGGGCGGCCGCCTGGGCGGACATGGAGAGCAGGAGCGGCAGGAGCATGCGGGCCTCGGGAACCGGGCGGCGAGGGGTGCAGGATAATGCCTCCCCACGTCAAGCGCGCGGGATCCCCCCGGTCTGGCGGCTGGCGGGCCCCTTGTTCACTGAACAGATGTATAGTACGCTGGCGCGATGATCACCCAGCTCGCCTTGCTCGACCGCAGCCGGAGCCCCTCCTGGGATCGCGACTTCAGCCGCTGCCAGCGGGTGGACCTGGGAGAGGGCGCCTGGCTGGAGCATCGGCCGGCCTGGTGTACGGGGCACCAGGGTCTGCTGGACGATCTGCTGGGGCGCACGGCCTGGCGGCCCGACATTGACGACGACCCCCGGTCGGGTGCGCGCGCGCGCCTGCCCCAGGACGGGCCGGGTCACCCCCGCCTGATGGACCTCGCGGCGGCCTTGTCCCAACGCTACGGCCGCCCGCTGCTGGATCTGCGCCTGGAGCTGCTGCGCGATGGCAGAGAGCAGAGCCCGGCCCGGCGAGAGCCGGCACCACTCGACGAGAATAAAGATGGTTTGCTCGTTCTCGTCTTTCTTGGCCACCCGCGCCCGCTGCGCTTGCGGCCGA
>JAGYJW010000039.1 GCA_018401435.1 Deltaproteobacteria bacterium
ATCGTCGACCACGCGCTCAAGGACGCCCACAGCGCCCTGCGCGAGCTCAAGGCCGGCTGGAAGGACAGCGGCCAGGGCATCGCCGAGGCCCTGCGCGGCGACGAGGTGGACGAGGCGGCCCTCGCTGCCGCCTTCGCCCGCCAGGACGCCGAGCTGACCCGGGCCCGTCAGGACATCGCCAGCGCCTTGAAGCAGGTGCACGCGGTGCTCGACGACTCCCAGCGGGCGCGCCTGGCGGCGATGTTGACCGAGGGACCCATCCGCTGGGCCTGATCGCGACCCTCGACCGCCCGGGCGCCTCGACGCGAGGCCTCCGGGCGGTCATGCTGCGGGAGAGACCATGCCCATTCGCGCCCTGCTCATCGACGACGACCCCCGCCTCGCGGAGTTGCTGGCCAGCTACCTCGCCCCCCACGACGTGCTGCTGCAGCACGCATCGGACGGGCCGCGGGGGCTGGCCGCGGTCGCCGCCGGCGGCGTGGATGTGGTCGTGCTCGACGTGATGATGCCGGGCATGGACGGCCTCGACGTCTTGCGCCGGCTGCGGGCGACCAGCCCCTTGCCGGTGCTCATGCTCACGGCCCGGGGGGACGAGGCGGACCGCGTGGTCGGTCTGGAGCTGGGCGCCGACGACTACCTCGCCAAGCCGGCCTACCCCCGGGAGCTGCTGGCCCGCCTGCGGGCGCTCATGCGCCGGGTGGGGCCTCGGGCGTCGGACAACCGGCTGGTGGTCGGCGATCTGGAGGTGGACCCCGGAAGCCGCCGGGCCAGCATCGGCGACCGGGACCTGGGGCTGACCGCCCTCGAATTCGACCTGTTGCTTGCCTTGGCCGAGCGGGCGGGGCGGGTCGTGCCCAGGGACGCGCTGTGGGAGGCCGCCGGGCGGGGGGATACCAGCGTGCAGGAGCGCACCGTCGACGTCCACATGAGCCATCTGCGCGCGAAGCTCGGCGACGACGCCCGGGACCCGCGGCGCCTGCTGACCATCCGCGGCGCCGGCTACCTGCTCACCCGGGAGCCCGGGTGAGGCCGCCCGGGCGCTCCGAGCACCGGCACCCGGGCGCGGGGAGAGGCTGGCGACACGGGCCGCCCCAAGGTTGGCGCTTCATCCGGGGCATCCACCGGCGCCTGCTGTCGCTCATCTTCTTTGCCGTCGGGCTGGGTGGGCTCGGCGGCTGGCTGGTGCACGGCGCCTCGGGCCACACCCTGCTCTTCCTCGCCTTCGTGGGGCTTGGGGCGGCCTGGCTGCTGGCTTGGGTCGCTACCCGCCGCATCGCGCGCCCCGTGCGCGATCTCGCCCGCATGGCCACCGAGCTTCGGGAGGGTCGGCTGCACCTGCGCGGCGCCCTGCACGCGGCCCATGGCGACGCGGGATCGGAGTTTGGCGAGCTGTCGAGGGGACTGCACGGCATGGCCGAACGGGTCGAGCGCCAGATCAAGGACCAGCAGGCGCTGATGGCGGCCGTCTCCCACGAGCTGCGCAGCCCCCTGGGGCGGGCGCGGGTGCTGGTGGAGCTGGCGCGGGACGGGGCGCGCACGCCGGATCCCTTCGATGCGCTGCAGGCTGAGATTGACTCCATGGACGGCCTTGTCGGCGATCTGTTGGCGGCTGCGCGCATTGACTTTGCAGCGGTTGCGCCGGTGCGCCTTGAGCCGGTGGCGCTGGCCCGACGGGCCCTGGACCAGGCGCACGAGTCAGCGGAGAAGCTGGTGGTCGAAGGCGACCCGGCGCTGCTTCACGCCGACGCGACCCTGCTATCCCGCGCCCTGGCGGTCATGGTGGCCAACGCAAGGGGACACGGCGGCGGCCTGCTTCGCCTGCGGGTGGTGCAGACTCGGGATGAGAGGTTGCGTTTCGAGGTCGAGGACGCCGGCCCTGGCTTTGCGCCCGGCGAAGAGGAGCAGGCCTTCGAGCCCTTCTGGCGGGGCCGGGGACCGCGGCCCCCCGGCGAAGGGTTGGGCCTCGCCCTGGTGCGGCGCATCGCCGATGTACACGACGGCGCGGCCGGAGCAGGGAACCGGGCCGAAGGCGGCGCCCGCTGCTGGCTGGAGCTTCCGGTAGCCACCCATGAGCCGGAGGGCCGCGCCCCCCCGGGCTGAGGCTGGCCCGTCTCTGCATCCTCTGGGCCCCTGGCTGGGCCGCCCCGCTACAGGGGCAGCTCCCCCAGCCAGCCGACGATATTCTCGACCAGTTGGCGGTTGTCACCCTGGGAGATGTCGGCGCTGCCGGTGCCGCTATCGTAGAGGAACCACTCGTCGCTGACGCCGACCGCGCGCCCATCCCCGTAGGAGAGCGCCGCGACGGTGGGCCAGGTGCCATTGGACACGACGACCTGGGAGGGGCTGCTGACGGTCCACAGCTCGCCGCCGGCACCGACGACGCCGCCCACCCCGGCGGTGACGGCGTGGCTGGTGATGGTGGTGGCGCTGCCCGACCAGTAGACGCTGTTGTTGCTGCCGGCGCAGGCCCAACCGAAGCCTGCCGGCAGGCTGTTCAGCATGGCGCAGGAGGCGACACCGGGGTGGTAGCCGGTGAAGAGGAGGCTGCCGCCGGCATCGACCCAGGAAGCCAGCGCCTGGGCTTCGGTGCTGGTCAAGGCGCCGTCGTCGCCGCGGCCGACCACCACGAGCAGGCCGACGTCATCGAGCCAGGAGGCGCTCATGCCGACGGTGGAGAGGCGGGCCTGGGTCCAGGTGAAGCCCGCCGCCGTCACCATGGCCGCGGCCTCGCTGGAGCCCGTTGCGCCCACCGTGGCCGGGTTGTTGTTGGACCAGGCATCCGTGCGCAGCCACACGGCGCTCTCGCAGGCCAGCAGCCCGTTCCCGTCGTCGTCGGCCTCCAGCCAGGAGGTCGTGCCGTCGCAGTCGTCGTCGCCGCCGTTGCAGACCTCGGTGGCACCGGGATGCACCGCCGCGTCGCCGTCGTCGCAGTCGCTGTCGTCGCTCACGACGCCCGAGGGCTGCAGACAGGCGGTCTGGGGCGAGGCGGCGTCGCCATAGCCGTCGCCGTCCCCGTCGTCGTACCAGGTGCCCGCCGTGCCGAGGTCGAGGTCCGGGTCGGCGTCGTCCACCGCAGCGTCGCAGTCGTCATCGATGCTGTTGCAGATCTCGGTGGCCCCGGGGTTCACCGCGGCGGCGCCGTCGTCGCAGTCCGTCGCGTCGGTCACCGTGCCCGAGGGCTGCAGACAGGCGGAGCGGGGAGAGGCGGCGTCGCCATAGCCGTCGCTGTCGCCATCGTCGTACCAGGTGCTCGCCGTGGCGAGGTCCAGGTCCGGGTCGGCGTCGTCCACCGCAGCGTCGCAGTCGTCGTCGATGCTGTTGCAGATCTCGGTGGCGTCGGGGTTCACGTCGAAGTCTCCGTCGTCGCAGTCCGTCGCGTCGGTCACCGTGCCCGAGGGTGGGTCGCAGGCCAGGGTGCTCGCGTCCGGATCGCCGAAGCCGTCGCCATCGGCGTCGGCGTACCAGGGGCGGACATCGGCGGCGTCGACCCCGTCGATGTCGCCGTCGCAGTCGTCGTCCACTCCGTTGCAGATCTCGGTGGCGTCGGGGTTCACATCGATGTTGCTGTCGTCGCAGTCCCCCGTGTCTGCGACATGGCCGGCGGGCGGATCGCAGTCGTCCAAGGCCGCGTCGGGGTCGCCAAAGCCGTCGCCATCGGCGTCGGCATACCAGGTGCTCTGGACCTCTTCGTCGATGTTGCCGTCGCAGTCGTTGTCGATGCCGTCGCAGCGCTCGATGGCCACCGGGCTGATTGCCGGATCGCTGTCATCACAGTCCGAGGCCGCGGACGCGGTGCCCGCGGGCTGGCTGCAGGCTGAGACGGGCTGGTCGGGATCGCCGTAGCCATCGCCATCCTCGTCGATATACCAGGTGTCGCTGACCCCCTCGTCCACCTCGCCATCGCAGTCGTTGTCGATGCCGTCGCAGACCTCGGTGGCGCCGGCGTTGATCGTGGCGTCGTCGTCGTCGCAGTCCTCATCTGCGGTGAAGCCGTCGCCGTCGGCGTCGCGGGAGGACAGCGCGCCGGTGTCGCCGGCCGGGTCGCCCTCGTCGCCCTTGTCGCCGACACGGCAGGCAGAGAGCAGGATCAGTCCGAGCAGGGCGTTGCGCATGGTGGCTCCAGGTCGCGCCACTGTAGCGCAGCCGGTCCCCAGGTGCTGACCCACCCCCCCCAAAGCCGGCCTGCAGGCTGTCTTGCACCCGTCCACGCGGTCGGGCCCTGAAGGGACCGGGGCTGTCAGTGGCTCTCGAGGTAGGCGATGAGGTCTTCCTTCTCGTCCCAGGAGAGGCTGTCGCAGCCGTAGGTGTGGCCCTGGTTGCCCATGGCGTCGCCGGCTGAGCTGGGGCGGTCGCCGTCGACGCAGAGCAGGTCCTCCAGGCTGGTGAGGGCGCCGTTGTGGAGGTACCGGCTCATCGCCCACAGGCCGACGAGTCGGGGGGCCTTGAGGGCGTTGGTGACGGTGTCCTCGCCCAGGTCGATGCCCGGCAGCGTCGTGCCGTCGGCCTCGGGGTCCATCCACCGCCGCATGGCGTCGTCGGTGCCGATCTCCTCGAAGCTGTAGAGGGTGAGCCCGCTGCCGCGGGGGCCGGCGTGGCAGGCGATGCAGCCGGCCTCCCAGAAGAGCTGCTCGCCCCGGGCGGCGGCCTCGGGGTTGACCCGGGGCGGCTCGGGGGCGTCGAGGCTCTCGATGTAGGCGACCAGCGGAGCGACCTCGTCGGGGCCCCAGGCCTCGGCATCGCCGCCGCCGAGGGAGGCGAACTGCCGGGCGAAGTTGTTGAGCGAGCGCGTGTTGCCGGTGCAGCCGAGCATGGCGTGGTCCATGCCTGCCTCGGCCTGCTCTTCGGGGGTGGGGATGCCCCACAGCGCCTGGATCTTGGACACGGTGTGCACGCCGTCGTCGATGGGCAGCGGGTCGATGAAGAAGTCCATGGTCCCCGGCGCCCACTCGGCGTAGTGGCGCTGGTTCTCGGTCGAGAATTCGGGGATCTCCTGGCCGAGCATGGTGGCCATCCAGCCGACCAGCTGAAGCTGCGCGCCCAGATCTGCCCAGTAGGCGTCGAGCAGCGGCTGCAGCCGCTCTTCGGCGACGGGGTCGACCGGCTGGACCATCCCGCCCATGGCGGCGAGGGGGAACACGGCGAAGACGAGGTTCTGCAGCCCGTATTCGTAGTCGTGGTTGGGCGCGCCCACGGCGTAGCTCCCGTCCGGGAGCTGGGCGAAGTGGCAGCTTGCGCAGGTGAAGACGACGCTCTGCTCGTCCTCGCTCAGCGACAGGCCGAGGGGGTAGCCCTGCTCGGAGGTCGGGTCGGGCACCATGCCGAAGGCCTCGAAGGCCTCGCCGAAGACCTCCTCCTGGAAGCTGCGCAGCAGGATGTCGACCAGCCCGCGCGGCACGCCGGTCGTGCCGAAGCTCTCGTAGAAGAACTGCTCCTTGCCGCAGAGCAGCTGCTTCTGCCGGTTCGTGGGGGCGGCGGCATAGCGGTCGCAGGCGCCCCGCAAGGCGCCGTTCTCCAGCACCCGCGCGAGGTCGGCGTCGGTGTTGACCAGCCCCTCGCTCGTGTCGGCGCGCGGAGCGAAGGGGTCGATGCGCTCGGGCGAGGTCTCGTCGGTGTCCCCGTCGGTGCCCCCGTCGGTGCCCCCGTCGGTGTCGGGGCCGTCCGTCTCGGTCAGGCCATCGGCTTCGGTGGAGGGCCCACCGGCGCCGCCCCCGGAGTCCTGGGTGCCGGGAGAGGCGGTCGCGCAGGCCGCGAGGGTGAGGAGCGTCAGGGCAGCCTGGGTCGGGCGCATCGTGTCCATCCTCTTTTTGGAATCTACTGACCAGTAGATTCGATCGCGGCGCTAATAATGCCGCCCCTTCCTGCCGTCCACTGGAGATTCGATGGGCCGCCCCCGCGAAAACGCCCACGCCGTTCCGACGCCGCAGCGGATCCTCGACGCCGCCGAGGTCGCCTTTGGCGCCCACACCTTCGCCGAGGCGCGCCTCGCCGACATCGGCAAGGCCGCGCTGCTGCGGCGCCCCAGCCTGCTCTACCACTTCCCGACCAAGGACGCGCTCTACGCCGCCGTGGTGAACCGCCTCTTCGCCGACCTGCTGGCCCGGTTCGCCGAGGCCGGCGCGCGGGGCTGCACGCCGCAGGAGACCATCGACGGCTTGTTTCAGGCCTGGCTGGACTTCATCGCCGAGCGCCCGGCCTTTGCCCCCCTGGTGCTGCGCGGAATCATCGACGGCCAGGGGCCGGTCCGGGAGCTGCTCGAAGGGCAGCTGGTGCCCCTGCTCGATCAGATCGAGGCCAATATCCGCCGGGCCGGAGCCGCCCCGCGCAGCATCTCCGTGCGGGCCGCGCTGCTCCAGATCGGCTCGGACTCCCTGGTCCGCGTGTCCAGCGGGAGCCTGGCCGGGCCGCTCTGGGGCGAGGAGGATCCGATGCTCACGGTCCGGCGGCTCTTTGACCTGTCCCTGGACTGAGCCGCCGGGCGCCCGGCGCGTCGAGGGATGGGATCGGGTCTGGGCCCCCCTGGGGCCGCGACTCGGATAGCGCACAGCTCATGACGCTCCTCCTCCTTCTCGCCCTCGGCTGCCGGTCCGCGCCGGTGGACACCGGGGCTGCCCCCGCCACCGGGGCCCTGCTGCGCTCGGTGGACGGCCGCCTGCTGGACGCCCAGGGTCGCCAGGTCCTGCTCCGGGGGGTCAACGCCCGGGTGAATGGCCTCTTCGATGTGACCTTTGACGATGGTCGGGTCGCCCTGGAGGAGATCCCGCCCTTCAGCGGCGAAGACTGCGCCTTTCTCGCCCGTGATCTCGGCCTCAACCTGCTGCGCCTGCCCGTGAACTGGTCGGGCGTCGAGCCGGAGGAGGGCGCCTTCGACGCCGCCTACCTGGACCGCATCGGGCGGCTCGTCGATGACTGCGAGGCGGTGGGCGTGCACACCATCGTGGACCTCCACCAGGACGCCTATGGCAAGGACATCGGCGAGGACGGCGCGCCGCTGTGGGCCATCGTGCCGCCGCCCGAGGCGCTGCTCGAGGGCCCCCTGACCAGCGAGGAGCTGGCGCGGCGCCGGTTGTCGGCGCCGGTCCTGGCCGCCTTCCGGAGCCTCTACCAGGACGCCGCGCTGCCCTCGGGTCGGACGCTGCACCAGGCCCACGCCGAGATGGCTGCACAGCTCGCGGCCTCCCTGGTCGACCACCCCGGCGCCGTCGCCCTCGAGCTGCACAACGAGCCGGTCTCGCTGGGCGATCAGGCCGCCCTGGACGCCTTCCACGCCGCGTCTGCCGAAGCCGTCCGGGCGGCCCACCCCAGCCTGCCGGTCGTCTTCGAGCCGGACGCGCTGCGCAACCTCGTAGACTCGGCGCCCGTACACACGCCCTTCCCCTTTGCCAACACCCTCTACGGGCCGCACATCTACACCGACGTCTTCGAGGACGGCTGGCAGAGCGAGGACACCGACGCCATCCGGGCCTCGGTCGCGGCGGCGGCGGACGAGGCCACGGCCCACGGCGCTCACCTCTTCGTCGGCGAATTCGGCAACGATCCGCGGACCGAGCGGGGGGCGCTCTACATCGACACCTGCCTGGATGCCTTTGATCAGCACCGGGCGAGCTGGGCCCTCTGGCTCTACGAGGAGCATTCGCAGGACGCCTGGGGGCTCTGGGACGAAGGCGAGGCGGCGCACACCCGCGGCGCGCTGCGGGCGGCGGCGGCGGACCAGCTCGCCCGGCCCTTCCCGACGGCGATCGACGGGGTCGTCTCGTCCGTCGCCTGGGACGGAGCGGCGAAGGTGCTGACCGTCCGGGTCGCGGGGGCGGGCGACGGGGAGCACGAGATCAGCGCGCCGACGCGGACCTGGCCCGATGGCGTCGCGGTGACCTGCGATGGCGAGGCGGTCGGCGACCTGGTGGTAGGTGACGGGCGGGCGCGCTTCTCTTGTGCCGGCGCCGAGCTTCGCATCGCTCCGATGCTCTGACGGGCGCGACCGCGCGGCCTGCTGCTCGGGATGATCGGGGTCCTCAGGCGCCGCCGGAGGGCGGAGGCGGGGGTATCGCTTCGCGGAGGGCGTCCACGCCGGTTGCCCGGCCCCAGTTCCCCCACGACACCGGCCGCCGACGGCCCCTGCGCCGGTTTCCCGCCTCAAAGCTCCCAAGGCCACCCACGGGAGACCGGGGCCGCGTAGACTGCCCCCATGCAGCGCCACCTCCACCCAGCCCCGCCCCGCCGCGTCTCCATCGTGGGCGGCGGCCCCGCCGGCATGACCGCCGCGCTCCTGCTTGCGCGCCGGGGGCACGCGGTATCGGTCTGGGAGGCCGGGGACCAGTTGGGCGGGCTCTGGTCCTCGAAGCTCGACGGGGACGGCTTCTTCCGGAGCGACAACTCCTGCAAGGTCTTCCAACCCAACTACACCACCGTCCCGGCCCTCTTCGCCTCGCTGGGAATGGACTGGCGGGACCACTTCCGGCAGCGACACGACCTGGGCAGCGACTGGCTGAGGCCCTTCATCAACGAGAGCTCCTGGCGCGATCTGGGCGTTCTGGCCAGAGGCCTCGCCGCCCACCGGCTGGGCATCGGTCGCCCCCACGAGGTCTCGGTGGGCGACTTCCTCGCGGCCAGCGGTCTCAGCGAGGACTGCGCCGCCTGGATGCGCGCCTCGGCCCTGGGCGGGGTGGCCGGCACCCTCCGCATGACCATGTGGGAGCTCTTCCACCGCATCCAGAGCAACCTCTCGGAGATCTTCCGGGGCGCATCGGGGCCTCTATATTGGAATGCCCGCCCCCCCAGCGCCAGCGACGGCTTCCTCGGCCCCTGGCAGCAGGCCCTCTTGCAGGCCGGGGTCGAGATCCGGACCGGAGCGGCCGTGCGCGCCCTCGCCGCGGGGCCCACCCCACGCGGGGCCACCCTGCACCTCGCCGATGGCAGCCCGGTACAGGCCGAAGCGGTCTTCCTCGCGGTCCCTCCTCCGGCGCTGCGTCGCCTGCTGCTCGCGAGTTCGGCTGCTCTGGCCGAAGGCTTCGGGCTCTCCCGAGAGCAGCTCGATGGGTACCTCGCGGAGTCGGTGTACTCCCATGTGGGCATGTCCTGGTTCTTCGACCGAGCGCTGCCGCGCGACCTGCCCCTGGGCGGGCACAATGTGCGCCGTGGCTGGCACCCCATCCTGGTCCAGCACGACCAGTACCGGGCTCACCTCCGTCCCCCCGCCAAGAGCGTGGTGGTGGGTTCCGTCGCCGTGGACACCGACCTGACCCACCACCGCCTGGGAAGCCTCGCCTCGGCGCACTCCGCGCGAGAGCTGGCCGAGATCATCTGGCAAGACGAGCGCAGCGTGGACCCCGAGCTGCCCGAGCCCCTGGAGATCGTGATTCACGACAGCTCCAGCGCCACCCAGATCGTGCGCTGGGGCCCCTTGCCCATGGCCATGGCGAATCGGGACATCTTTCTCGCCACCAACCTTCACGGTGAAGCGCCCTACTTTACGGCCTCCCTCGAGTCTGCAGTGCAGGCCGGCGCCCTGGCGGCCCAGCGCTTTGACCCCACGGTGGAGCGCCTCCCGATGCGCCGTCCCAACCGGCTGCCCTGGCGGCAGCCCGCGAGACAGGCCTCCGGCGACGACGCCCAGCCGGTGGCCGCAGCGCTGCACAATGGGGCGGGCGCCTGAGTGCGCCAGCTCACCCTGGTCCAGCCCCTGCCCGTCGACGCAGACACGGCGTGGTCGGTGCTGGTGGACATCGAGCGCTGGTCCGAGTGGCGGGGCCTGGTCCTCTCGGCGGAGGGCGCTTTTGAGCCCGGCGCGCCCTGGACCGTCCGCCTGAGGGGCGACCGGGGCGGGTCCCCGCGCACCCTGCGACCCCTCTTCACCAGCATGAAGCCCGGGCGGGAGATCGTCTTCGAGACCCGCATCGGAGCGGCCTGGGTCGCGCGCATGGTGCATCACTTCGAGCTGGAGGCTGCGCCCGAAGGCAGGGCCACCCTCGTCCAGCGCTTCGAGATCACCGGGCTGGCCGTGCCCCTGCTCTGGGGTCCCCTCGAGCGCGGCATGCGCCAGTTCGAAGAGCTGGGCAGCGACCTCGCGCGCCGCCTCGCCGGCGCCGCCCCTCCCGATGCACCCCTGCCACCTCCATCCTGACGAAAGAGAGTCCCAGTATGCAGTGTTGCAAGGGCCAGGCCTACGATCAAATCTTCGACGCCAGGACCGCAGCAAGGGAGCTGCGGGCCTACGAGCGGCGAGGCCCGCGAGGGGCCACGGCGCGCCTGTTGCAGGCCATCCGCGCGGGCTTGGGTCCGCGCGAGGCCTTCACCCACCTCGACATCGGCGGAGGCGTGGGTGTGCTGCAACACGAGCTGGCTTCGGCCGGCGCCAGCCAGATCACCGCGGTGGATGCGTCGGGCCCTTATCTTGCGCTTCTGGAAGGGACGGCTCGCAGGCTTGGCTACGCCGACCGCCAGGTGCGCATCGAGGGGGACTTCGTCCGGGTGGCGGGCGAGGTGGGCGAGGCCACGGTGGTCACCCTGGACAAGGTGATCTGTTGTTACCCCGACATGCCCCAGCTCGTGGAGGCCGCGGCGCGCAAGGCCACCGGGATGCTGGCTGTGACGGTGCCCCGGGATGCTGCCTGGACCCGCTGGCTGGTGGCCCTCTTGAATGGGGCCATTCGGTACCTGCTGCGACAGGACTTCCGCGTCTTCGTGCACCCACACGCCGCCATCGACGCGGTCGCGGCACACAATGGACTGACCCTCAGCCACGCCCTGCCCGGCCTGTTCTGGGTGGTTCGCGTCTATACGCGCCCGGCAGCGTCCCGCTGACCGCCAGGGGCAGCCCCCCATGCTTCGGTTGGCACGGCGGACATGGGCAGCATCGGCAGCATCGGCAGCTTGGGGAGCGGGCTTCCGTCGAGCCCCTCTCCGACCGCAGGGAGGATGCCGACCACGTCAGCGAGCTGTCGCTCCAAGCCGCCGCCCTTGGCCCGCCACTCCAGCTTGGCGAACATCGTGTCTTCGGCCGTGGCAATCCAGGTGGCCACACCGAGCAGCTCGGCGCGCTCTCGACGGTCGAACTCCGCGCGACTGAACGGACGCGCCTTGCGGACGATCAGGTGGGCCTTCCAGCCTGTCTCCATGTCGAGCACGTTGAATTGGGAGCCGCGCCGGACCGCAGCGAGGGCGGCCTCCTCGGAGACATACCAATGGTCTTCCGGCAGCTCTACCACCAGCCGACGGACTCCTGGCCTGTCGAGGACCACAACACAACCACGTCCACATCCTGGGTGGCTCGGACCATGCCGTGGAAGGTGCTCGCGAAGGACCCCGCCACCATGTAGGGGATGCCGGCCGCGTCGAGCACCTGCACGAGGCGGCGCAGGAAGGTCGCAGCGCTCACGCCACGCGCCCACGAGACGGGTAGGCCGCCTCGTAGAGCTCGTCCCCGAGCAGGGTGCGCAGGAGCCCGCCGCGAGCTTGCGTCTCCGTGAGGCCTGGCTCCCTTCGCCGAATGCCGGCCAGGGCGACCTCGCGAAGCTCGTCGCTCATCTGAAGCATCAACCGGACCCGGCCCTCTGCGCCCATGCGGCGCCACGCAAATTCCTGGGCGCGGCGCACATCGGGTGCCGTGTCGGTGAGGGTGTCGAGCATGGGTCGGGTCCTTTGTGGGCGACGGCGCGTCCTGGGCCGGTATAGGCCGGCCATCGGTTCCGGGGCGCGCCGCTCCTCATCGGCTTCGTCGAATCCTTGAATCGCGCCCCGGAGCGCGGCGCGGACGCAGATCGCTGACCTCGCCGGTCCCCCAGCTGGGCACGCTCTCCCAGCCCCGGCGGAGATTGCACGAGGACGGGCCCCTTCAGCGCTGCAGCGGGTCGAATCCAACAAGATATCGGCCTCTGCCCGGCATCCAGGCACGGCCCTGCCCACCCGCTGGAGGCTCCACCCGGCACCCGCGGTCAGCAGCGGCGGCGACGAGCGCTGGACGCGCCTCGCCCAGCGCCTGGTGGCCAGCACCCGATCGAGCCCGCCCGATGCGGTCGGGTGGCGTGCGCTATCATGCCGACCCGATGACCCGCCCCCGCTCCCCCCGGCAGCCCTGAGAACCCGCCGCCCCCGCTCGCGCCGCGCGCGGCCGCGCCGCTAGCGGACCGCAAGCAGCCGGGGCTTGCTGTAAACAGACCTCGAGATCGCGCTCCGCATCCCGCCGCTGCCGCCGTGGTGGGAAGCAGGCATCTGGAGCGGCAACATCCTGAGCGATCGGCTGTGGGTGCGGGTGGGCTCGCTCGCGATCCCCGAGCACAACGCCCAGGGCTATCGGGACCGGGCCTGGATCACCCCTGCGCCGCGGCCGCGGCTGGTGTATGGGCGACAGCCGCGTCTTCGGCCACCACGTCAGTTTTTCCAGGCCTTCCCCGCCGTGCTGCACCGCACCAGCGGCTGGGACGTCGCCAACCTGGGCCTGCCAGGGGCCAGCGTGGTGGAGGCCCTCGACTTCATCGTAGACGACGCGCTGGCCCTGCAGCCCCAGGCGGCCCTGGTCTGCTACGACATCAACAGCAGCCTGTACGGGGTGATGTCGCGGGAGTCGGCTGGCAGGCGCGACGACTGGGGCGTGCAGCTCGCCCGCTCGAGCGCGCTGGTGCGGTGGGTGGAGCTCGGGTTGCGCGCGGCGCTGGTCGATCGCCACCCCGTCATGAGCGTCGACCACTACCAGGCCCTGCTCGAGCAGCTGCTGGCACGGCTGGGCGACGGCGGCGCCGAGCGACGCGTGGTGCTGGTGGGGTGGACCGAGCTGGAGAACTACCCCACCTTGTTCACCCGCGAACGCTATGAGCGCTTCCGCGAGGCCAGCCGCGCCGCCGCCGCTGCCGACGGCGCCCAGGTGGTCGAGATGGAGGCCGTCTTCCGCGGGGTGGACACCGACCGCGTGTTCGTCGGCCACGAGCGCATACGCAGCCTGGGCCAACGCGCCTGGCCGACGCCGGGCCCTGGGGCCACCGCCGTGACCCGCCGCCCGCGGCGCATCCCCAGGCCGTGCTGCGCCTGGCCCTGCTCGCATCGGCGCTCTTGCTGGCGGAGGGGGCCGCGCGCCTCTCTCACGACATGCGAGACGCCGACTTCTTGTTCAACTGGTACTTCTGGGACACCCGGTGGGAGCGCGAGCGCCGCGGCGCCGGCATGCCACCCGGTGACGGTACAGCGCCCCCGCACCCGCCCCCCATGGGCGCCGGCCCCCCGCCCGGCGACGGCTTCCCACTCACCGAAGACGAATACCGGGGCGCTTTCGCCTGGACGCCCCCCCGACCCCACGCGCCCGCGCGTCATCGCGACCGGCGCCGGCCACCTCTTCGCGCAGGATGTCCCCTGGGGCCTCGCCTGGCCCGAGCAGCTCGCCGCGGGCTGGGCCGCGCAGGGCTGCCAGTGGAGGTGTGGAACCTCGCGGTGCCGGGCTCACCATCCTCTTCGTCGAGCGCGGGCAGCTCGACGCCGTCTGTGCGCGGCACTGCCCTGGTCGTGCTGGGCCACGGCGGCTTCAACGAGGCGCTCTAATGCTGGGCATCCCCGAGGCCTGGGTGCTCCACCCCGATCGCCCGGCGGTCAGCCTGGTGCTGTCGAGCGCCCTGGTGCGCTTCGTGCTGCTGCGGGGCTCGCGCCTGGCCCGGCACCTGGTCGGCCGCGCCCACGGTGAAGGTACCGGTGCCCACCTTCTCTCGATCCGATCGGTGGTCGCCCGCCTGCGCGGCGCCCGAATCAGGTCGTCCTGCTCCAGCAGGTGGTCATGCTCCCGGCATCGGGGGTCTGGAGCCTGGCCGAGATGGAGCCCTTCCCCGCGCCGTCGATGCGGTGGGGGCCGAAGCCAGGGGTGCCGTGGTCGACCCGGCCGACGCCTTCACGCCCCCCTCACCGACTGGTTCGAGCGGCGGGAGTACTACAACGCGGCGGCCCACGCCGCGATCGCCTGCCAGCTCGAGCCCGTGGTGCGGGCGCGGGTCCCGGATCCTCGCCGCCGATGGCCACCGCGCCTTCAGGGCGGAGCAGGCACCACTCCCGAGATTGCTGGCTGCGCCGCTATGCTAGAACTTGCCAAAACGATTACCCAATTCCAGGAGGCGTAGGCTGATCGGCGGAGGAACAGCGCGGGCTGCCGGTTGTTCGTGGTATCCTGCTTGTGCGTGGCGCGCTGAAATCACCCAGGCCCGCCTCCAGACCTATCCACCGGGGAGCGACCCATGTACCGCCACGCCCGCGCTTTGGCCTTCCTGCTTCCGCTTCCCTCGCTGACGGCCTGTGACGAGTCGGCCCCCGAGCCCGTGGCTCAGGTCCCCGACACCAGGTGTCGACGACCACGCGTGGGCGCCGACCTGGTGGGGCAGATGAACGCGCTCGTGGACAGCCGCTCGGCCTACCTCGAGCTCAACCCGCTCGAGGCCGACGTCGCCGCGGTGACCGCCGAGCTGCTTGAGCCGTGGGAGGCCGCCTTCCGAGGCAGGCACGCTCCCCGCCGACCTGGCCGCCCGCCTCGGCTCCGCCGGCCTCACCTGGCAGGCGGAGGCCACGACCACCCGCGACCGCGACGGCATCCTCGAGCAGCGCTGGGCGCTGGCCTCGGGCGAGGCCGCCTCGGCCGCCCTGGCTGGCCGCCTTCTCCCAGGTGGACGACCTCATGCTCGACGTGGTCAAGGCCGCGCGCACGGCCGACGGCGTCCTGCTCACCGTCCACCTCGACCTGCGGGGCGTCGCCACCGACGGCATGCGCCGCAACGACCGCGCCACCCTTGAGCTGCAGGCGGTCGAGGACGACGACGGCTGGGCGCTCACCGGCGGCCAGGTGCTCCACGCCACCCGCCTCGTGGCCACCCGCGCGCCGGCCTTCGCCGACGCCACCGCCCAGTGGGGCATGGACCAGGTGCCGGTCAACTCCCGCAAGGAGGCCATCCGCCGCGGCGGCTACGCCCTCGCGGTCGTAGACTACGACAACGATGCCAAGCCCGACGTCCTCGTGGGCAACTACGGCCCCGTGCAGCTCTTCCGCAACACCGGCGCCGCATGGCAAGACGTCACCCGGCAGGCCGGCCTGTCGGCGATCGGCGTGGTCAAGTCGGCCGCCTTCGCCGACCTCGATCAGGACGGCGACCGCGACCTCGTGCTGCTGCGCTTCGTCGAAGACGACGGCGACCCCATCGGCGACTTTGTGGCCTTCGAGAACAACGGCGACGGCACCTTCACCGAGAAGCGCGACGTGCTGCCCCGCAGCCGCACCTACGACCGGGCCATGCCCCTGGCGTTGGGCGACTACAACGGCGATGGCAGACTCGACATCTACGTCGGCTTCCCCGGCGTGCGCGACTTCACGAGCGGCATCGCCAGCCGCGAGCGGGAGTCCGGCCTGGCCAGCCAGGGCATCTGGTACAACCAGGGCGGCTGGGACTTCGCCGAGGCCGAGGACGACCACCTGGTGGTGCAGCAGAATCAGGTCTACGCGCACGCCGCGCTGTCCTCCGACATCGACGGCGACGGCAAGCCCGAGATCATCGTGGTGGACGACTCGGGCCGCGTGAACCCGATCTACCGGCTGCAAGGCGACACCGGCGGCTGGCAGGAGATCGCCACCGATCTGGGCCTCACCCAGCCCGGCATGAGCATGGGCATCAGCACGGGCGACTTCAACGGCGACGGCCAGCTCGACATCATGGCCACCAACGTCACGCTCACGGCCGGCCAGCGGCTCGCCGCGTCGGGGGCCGCGCTGGACCACCAGCTGGAGGGCCTGCAGGCCAACTTCCAGCGCATCGCCGACGGCTACCGGTCGCTCATCCTCTACCAGAACATGGGCGACGGGCGCTTTGTGGACATGACCCACGAGGCCGGCCTGGACTGGGCGGGCGAGGCCGCCGCGGCAGGCGAGTGGATCGACTACAACCACGACGGGCTGCTCGACTACTACCTGCCCAACGGCCTGTGGACCTCGGGCGACCAGGACCTCGGCTCGCTCTATATGCGCGCCGAGCTGGCCTCCTACAAGGAGCCCCTGTACCAGGGCCTGAAGGGCTCCGAGGCCCCCGACTCGCCGCTCTTCCTCAACGACGTTCACGGCAGCAGCAACTTCTCGCTGACGCCCCTCGAGGCCAACCCCATCCTGCGGCTGCTGCGCAGCCACGGGACGAGAAGGGTGAGCTGACCTGGTCGCTCGGCGGCAACGAGCGCAACCGCCTGTTCCGCAACAACGGCGACGGCTCGTTCACCGAGGTGGGCTACCTCGAGGCCGCCGACCGGGTGGAGGACGGCTACATCGTCGCCCCCGTCGACATCGACGGCGACGGCCGCCAGGACCTGGTGCTGCGCAACACCGACCCGGCCCCGCGCCACAGCTACAACCCGGTCACCGTGCTGCGCAACCAGCTCGACGGCCAGGCGGTCACGCTGTCGCTGAAGCCCACCCAGGGCACGGCCATGGGCGCTCGGGTCACCGCATGGGTGAACGGCAAGCCCCTCATGCGCGAGGTGCGGTCGGTCAACGGCGCGGTGCAGGCCGAGCCGGTCGCCTACCTGGGCCTCGCCGGCGCCGCCGGCGTCGATCGGGTCGAGATCCGCTGGCCCGACGGCAGCGTGCAGCAGGTCGGCGCGCTCGCCGCGGGCCGCCACACCATCGCCCAGAAGTAGGCCCGGCGGGGGTGGACGACAGGCGGTCTCCTTCATCGCCCGTTCCCGGCCGTGGTGCTGATCCACGAGGTCCGGGGCTTCGGGGATAGACGCCACAACACCGGATCGGCTCAAGACCTGGGATCAAGGGAGACGATCGGATTCGGGGAGGGCGGCCCGGAGGCGCGAGGGGCAGCGCGCCGTGCGCGCCCGACGCCGCGAAGGGTCAAGGTGCGCCTCGGAATCCGCCAACCCATCGGGTTGCGCGCCGGATGCGCCGGGTGGGCCCCTACCGCGACCGATCGGAGGCCGGGCCGACCGCTGGGCGCGGCAAGAGGAGACCCGCCCGCCGCCCTCGCGGGTCGGAGGCCCAACCCGGAGCCCCCGATGAAGAGCCTGGTCGCCCTCGCCGCCGCCCTGGGGGTGGAGATGCGCACCCCCGCCGCCGTCTGTTCGCCCGACCGCAGCGCCTGGACCGCGCCCACCCCCACCGCCATCGAGCCCCTCGCCGCCCTGGTCGCCGCCCAGCTCGCACAGCCCCTCCAGGCCGACGACTATGGCCACGCCCAGGCCCGCTTCGATGGCGAGTGGTGGCTGGGCACCTACCTGATGGCGGCGGCGGGCTTTCAGCGGGCCGCCCAGCTGGATCCCACCCATGCCGCGGCCAACCTGGCCCGCCTGAGCGACGCGGTGGAGCGGCTGCTGGCGCCCGAGGTGCGCGGCTTCGACCGCGCCGCCTGGGGGGACGACATGCTGGAAGACCTCGACGAAGACGCGCACGACCACGCCGTTCTTGGCTATCTCGGCGTCGCGCTGGGCTTCGAGCGCCTGGCCCGACCCGACAGCCCCCACGCCGCCCGGCACGACGCCCTGGTGGCGGCCCTCACCCGGCGCATGGCGGCGCGCCCGCCCGGCAGCCTGCTGCAGACCTACCCGGGCGAGAGCTACCCGGTGGACAACGCGGCGGTGGTGGCCACCCTGGCCCTGCATGCGCGGGCCACGGGCCAGCCCTTGCCCCCGGTGCTGGGGCCCTGGCTGACCGCTTGGGAGGCGCGCTGGGTGGACCCCGCGACGGGGCTGCTCATCCAGGCTGCGGACGGCGCGGGGGAGCGCCCCCGGGACCTGCCGCGGGGCTCGGGAACGGCGCTGGCCAGCTGGTTCTTGAGCTTCGCCGACCCGGCCCTGGCGGGGCGCCTGGGAGCGGCCACCCGGGACCAGCTTGGGGTGGAGATCCTGGGCATGGCTGCGGTGCGCGAGTACCTGCCCGGCGTGACGGGCCCTGGAGATGTCGATTCAGGCCCCTTGATCCTGGGCCTCAGCGTCGCCGCGAGCGGCTTCTCCATCGGGGCGGCCCGGGCGGCGGGCGACGCGGATTGGCAGGGCAATTTGCTGGATACCGCCTGCCTCTTCGCCGCAGAGACGGACGATGTGCACACCGGCCATGCGCTCACGGGCGGCCCGCTGGGCAACGCCATCCTGCTGGCCATGCTCACCACCCCCACGCCCGAGGAGGACCGCTGAGATAAGCTCCGCCCTCCCGCGCCGCACTCCAGCGCCGCATTCCTGCGCAAGCCAGGGGTGGGATGACCTTTCGGATCCTCTTCCCCAAGATCCTCGAACCCGAGCGCCTGGACCAGCTCCTGGCGTCGGGGTGGTTTCGCATGCGGCGCAGCATGTTCACCACCCGCTACCTGCTGGACGACAAGGGGCTGCACACGGCGGTGTGGGCCCGGCTCCGTCTCGACGGCTTCGAATTCCGCCCCGGGCTCGCCCGGCAGATGCGCAGAATCGAGCGGCGCTATGACGTGAGCGTGGCCCGCGCCCGGCCCGGCATGGAGGAGCGGCAGCTCTACCGGCGCTATGTGGCCCACGCCCAAGGCGAGCGCCCCGACGAACTGGGCGATGTCCTGGGTGAAGATCCAAGTCGAATCAGCCCTTTCGACACCTGGCAGGTGAGCATTCGCGACCCGGCGGACGGGGACCGCCTGGTGGCCTTCAGCCTCTTCGACCAGGGCCTGCTGGCCTTGCAAAGCATCGTCGGGGTCTATGACCCGGAGCGCAGCAAGGACGGCCTGGGCTTTGCCACGCTTCTCTTCGAGATCCGGCATGGCATCGACAACGCCTTCGAATTTCACTACCCGGGCTATGTGGTACAGGGCGTCTCGGCCTTTGACTACAAGCGCCGGGTGGGCAATCTCGACTATCGGGACCCCCTGGACCGCCGCTGGCGCCCCCTGTCGGAGATGGACCCCGAAGCGCTGCCCGACGCCCAGATGCGGCGGGCCCTCGACGCGGTGATCGAGCCGCTGAAGGCCGCGGGAGTGCCAGCCACCCTGCGCTGCTATCCCCCCTTTCAGCTGATTCATGTGCACGCGGCCGAGAAGCGCTGCCTGGCCGAGCCCCTCTTCGTGACCTGCGGCCCCGTCGCGCCGGGCCAACCCACCGTGGGCGTGACCTATGACCCCGAGGTGCGCCACTGGGCGGTGGACGCCTGGGTGCCCACCCGCGACCTGAGCAGCCTGCTCAACCTCGCCCGGGTGCCCGCCGGCGGACCTCCCCCCGAGTGGCACATCCTCAGCCGCACAGCGCGCATCGGCGTGGTGGACAGCGCCGCCTCCGCCATCCGGCAAGTGCGGCGCTTGTGGGCCCTGTCACCGCACTCCGCGGCCGATCTCGACGATCTCTGATCCGCCGCTTCAACGTGACAGGGCCCCGGTCTCCTGGCGGATCTGCTGGCGCAGGGCCTCGACCGCCTGGGGCTGGCTGGCCGCGATATCGGACTGTTCCTGGGGATCGGTCAGCAGGTCGTAGAGGGCGGCCGAGCCGGTCACCGGGTCCAGGATGAACTTGATATTGCCCGTGTTGTCGGCCTTGGCCGCCCGATAGCCCAACAGCAGCGGGGGGCCGGCCTGCACCAGCAAGGAGCTGAAGTTGCGGTCGCGGAAGCCCTCGGCAAAGGCGATCAGATCCACCCCTTCAGCGTGCTCCATGGGGTCGAGCTTGAGCAGGTCCAGCAGCGTCGCCGGCACATCCATCGGGCGCACCTGGTAGGGCACGCTGCGGGTGCGGGCCGCGAGGGTGTGGGGCACGACGATCAGGGGCACGCGCAGGGTCTCGTCCCACAGGCCCGTGGGGCCCACCCCGCCATGCTCGCCCAGCAGCCCGCCATGGCTGCCCAGCACCACGATCTCGAGGGGGGAGTCCCCCACCGCAGACCGCGCGAAGACAAGAAGCTGGTCGAGATCTTCGTTGAGTTGGGACAGGGCGGCGCCATAGGCGGCACGATCGCCGGCCGCCAGGGCCGGCGCCGGCCCGGCAAGCTGCACCCAGGCCAGGAAGGGGTGGTCGCCCACCGAGGCCATCCACTCGCCGGCGCGGGCCACGGTGTGGACGTCAGGGCGCCGTGGGGGTGGAGACCCGGGGCGCAGCCAGCGCCACAGGGCCTGGGCGACGACGACGGGTCGGGTCTGCGACAGGCCGGGCAGGCGGTCCAGCAGGTCGTCGTCATAGACCTCGAAGCCCTGGCTGAGCCCCGATTCGGCGACCAGGCTCTCTGTCGAGACGAAGGCCCCGGTGGCATAGCCCTCGCCATCGAGCACCTCGGCCAGGGTCTGGTAGCCGCGGGCCAGGCGGTCCGAGGGGGTCAGCACGTCCACCCGCACGGGGTGACGGCCAGTCATCAAGGCGGCATGGGCCCCGCGCGAGTCGGCGCTGGGGGCGATGGCGTTGCCATAGGTGACGCCGGCCGCAGCCAGGCTCTCCAATGCAGGCACCGGCCAGGGCGAGTCCGGACCCAAGACATCGGCCCGCAGTCCGTCCACCGTCACCAGCAAGATGGCCGGGTCGCCCTCCAGGGCCCGGCTGCTGCCATAGCTGCGCTGGCTGAGCCCGACCGCCCCCACGCTGGCGCAGAGCAGGCCCAGCACCAGGGACACGGCCCACCAGCCAAAGCGACGGCGCTCGCCCAGCTCTTCTCGGCGAAACCAGTAGTGGGCGTTGAACCAGGTCACCCCCACCACACCGATGGGGGTAGCCAGAAAGGCCAGGGCCGCGGGAATGAGCCCCTGGTCTAGCTTCACAAGGGCGACCGGCACCAGGAACCACCAGCCCAGCAGCCCGGCGGTGGCGGCCATTCCGCCGGCGTAGCGGGCGGCCTCGGGCACGGCGGGGCGCACGGCCAGCAGGGCCAGGCCCACGGGCACCGACAGCAGGGCGCCCACCAGCCCGGACAGCAGCACCGTGGCTGCGCCCAGAAGCAGGGCTGCTGGCAGATCCAGGTAGAGCTTGGAGGTCGCGGCGAGGGCCACCACCTCAAAGCCCCCGGCCACCGCACCCAGGCCAAAGCCAAGGATGGGCGCGCGGGGGCCGGGCGGGATGCGGTGCAGCAACGGGGCTCCAGGTGGGGGAAGGGGCCGCAGCCACCTATCCTCCCCCGGCGGGCTCAGGTCTTGAAGGCCTCGCGAACATCGTCCTGCAGCATGCCGTAGAGCAGGGCCACCCCAAAGGGCAGGCAGCCGCTGGGCGCGTAGATGCCCCCGATGATGAGGGTGGTGATCCAGGCCCACTTGTCGCCGCGGGCCAGGCCCCGAGCGGCGACAAAGTTGACCCCGCCAAATACCAGGCCCACCACCGCGGCACAGAGCCCGCCGACGATACCGCCCACCACGTCATCCTGGGCGGCGGAGCCGTCCGCGAGCAGCAGCAGGGCCAGCAGCGGCACCATGCCGACGCCCAGCAGCAGGTAGAGGCCCCCGGTGACCCACAGGATCATCCGGGACCAGCGCACCCACTGCAGGCTCAGCGGGTCAATCCGCGTCGAATCGGTGGACAAGGGCCCTCCGGATCAATCGTCGCCCTTGCCGCCCTGGTACATGCCCTCGATGAGATCGGCGAAGCGCTCGTGCACCACCTTGCGCTTGACCTTGAGCGAGGCGGTCAGCAGGCCGCTGTCCACGGTCATGGCCGGCACGATGCGGAACTTCTTGACCGACTCGTAGCGGGCCAGGGTCTCGTTGACCGCGTCCATATGCTTCTGGATCTCGGCCCGAACGGCCTCGCCATTGGCATCGGCGGCGACCCCCTGCTGCTGGGCCCAGACCTCCAGCTCTTCGGGGTCGATGGCCACCAAGGCGGTCACATAGTTGCGCGTATCGGCGATGGTGACGGCCTCTTGCACCAGGGTGTGGTTCTTGATGCGGGCTTCGAGCTTGGCGGGGGCGATGTACTTGCCGCCCGAGGTCTTCATCAGCTCCTTCTTGCGGCCGGTGATCTTGACGAAGCCGTCTGCGTCCTGGCTGCCCAGGTCGCCGGTGTGGAACCAGCCCGCATCGTCAAAGACCTCGCCGGTCGCGTCGGGCCGGTTGAGGTAGCCGCTGGTGACATTGGGGCCCTTGGCCAGGATCTCGCCGTCTTCGGCGATCTGGATGCTCACCCCCGGCACCGGCAGACCGACCGTGCCCAGGCGCATGCGGCCGGGCAGGTTGCAGGTCAGGGCAGGGCAGGTCTCGGTGAGGCCGTAGCCTTCGAGCAGGTCCAGCTGCATGGCGATGAAGAACTCGTGGACCTCGACCCCCAGGGGGGCCGAACCCGACAGCAGGATGCGGCACTGGTCAAAGCCCAGGGCGGCCCGCAGCTTGGACAGCACCAGCTTGTCGGCGATCTTGAGCTTGAGGCCCAGCAGGCCGGGCAGGGCCGCGCCGGTGCTGCGGTAGGGGATGGTGGCCTTGCCCGTGTCCAGGGCCCACTTGAAGAGCTTCTGGCGAATGGGCGGCGCGCCGGCCACCTTGCCCTCGATCTTGGACTTCATCTTCTCGTAGACCCGGGGGGCCGCCGGGAAGAAGCCGGGCTTGGTGGCCACCAGATCCGCACCCAGGGTGGGGATGGTGGCGATGATGATGGCCGAGTTGAAGAAGGGCGAGGCGTGCTCGATCAGCCGGCCAAAGCTGTGGGCCAGGGGCAGGAAGAGAAAGAGGCCACCCTTGGCGACTTCCGGGGCGAAGAGCTGCACCTGCTCGACGCTCTCTTGCATTGCGAGCATATTGCCATGGGTCTGGATCACGCCCTTGGGCGGGCCGGTGGTGCCCGAGGTGTAGGTGTAGGTGCAGACGTCGTCGCGCTTGGCGGCGTCGGCCCAGGCCTTGCGCTGATCGGCCGTCTCGGCGAGCTTCGCAGCACCCCGGGCCTCCAGGTCGGCCAGGCTCTCCCAGTCATCGGCCGGCGCGACGCCGGTGGCGTCCATGACCACGATGTGGCGGACCTTGACCGCGTCAGCACCGTAGTGGTTGTCGAAGAAGTCGAAGCCGCCGCGCATGGCGCGCACTTTTTCAAGCTGGGCCTTGTCCTCGACCACCGCGATGACCGCGCCGGTGTCGGTGTGCAGGTAGCCCACCTCTTCGGGCAGCAGGGTGGCATAGACGGGCACCGTGCGCAGCCCGACGGTCATGCAGGCGAAGTCGGTGGCGATCCAGTCCGCGCTGGTATTGCCCAGGATGCTGATGGCGTCGCCGGCGGCCAGGGGCACATCGCCGGTGGGGGCCGTCATCAGGCCGGCGGCGATGCGCTCCATGCGGCTGCCCAGCTCGGACCAGGTGACGGTCTTCCAGTCACTGCCGGTGTTGTAGCGGATGGCGGGGTCGCCAGAGGACTGGGCGATGCGCTTGAGGATCATCTGCCCGATGGTCTGGTGCGGCACGAGGGGGCTCCTGGGGAAAAGACGCGAGAGGCTACCATGGCGCAGTGCCAAAACCCGGCTGCCGGGGCGGGAAAATGGGCGGGGGGCCCGCAACTAGCGGCGCGAGGCCCCCCCTTCCCAGGGGGGCTCGCTCCAGTCGATGCCCGTGTAGGCCGCGCAAGCGGCGTCGGCTGCGCGCATCGCCGCGTGCCGGTCCGCGCAGGCCGCGTCCACCGCGCCCTGGGCCTCTGGATGGCCCCGGTCCACGGCATCGGCCTCCAGGAGCCGCATCTCCCAGGCCCAGGTCTCACAGGAGTCGGTGAATGCGTCGGCGTCGTCAAAGCCCGCCTGGGCCCAGTCCGCCCCGGCCTCGTCCAAGCAGCGGCCATAGAGCGCCGCAGCGGCCGCGCACATGGGCAGGCAGGGGTCGGCCGGCGCTGGCCCGCAGGCGACCAGCCAGCCGACGAGCCCGATCGCGCGCAGGCGGCTCAATAGAAGTCCAGGGCCACCGGGCCCAGGCTGGTCTGGATGGGGGCGTCCACCAGGACCGCGCAGGCCGCGACATCATAGACCCACAGGCCGGCCTGCACGGCGTCGGGGTTGATCCAGCCCCAGTGGGCCGCCACCCAGGCCTCTCCCCGGTCGTTGATGGCCAGGTCTTGGAGGTGGGCCGGCGTCTGCTCCAGGGGGGTCAGGCGGCCGGTGGGCAGGTCCAGGCAGCCCACCGAATACCAGCCATAGTCCTGATCCCGGCTGAGCAGCAGGGCCTGGTCTCCCACCACACCCAAGAAGAGCGGAATCTCGCCGATCTCGGTGAGATCAAGCACCAGGTCTTCATTCCCGTCGGGGTCAATGGCGTAGATTCCAGCGGGCTGATCCCCATGGGCGGCGCCCCCGGCCAGGACGCGGTCGCCCCAGCGGTCCATCACCCGGGTGCCCGCGCCCACGGGCCAGGACCGCGTCGCCGTCGCGCTTGTGCAGTCCACCTCCACCACCACGCCGCCGTCGTCCAGCCAGGGCACCACCGTGCGGTTCATGCGGTTGAGGCCCACATAGAGCCGATCCCCCACCACCAGGGAGCGCTCGGGCTCAGGGCCCACCGCGTCGGTATCGGCCCAGGCCGACAGGTCCACCGTGCCGGTGAGCAGCCCGCTGTCGGGATCGTAGATGCCCAGGTGGTCACGGCCATACAAGGACACGAAGAGCTGGCCCGCGCAGATGCGCGCGTCCACCGGGTTGGCGAGATCGCCCACCTCCACCTCCCAGTCCGGCGCCCCCCAGACGCCGGGCTGGTAGCGGCGCAGGCTGTCGTAGCCATAGCGGTTGAGCTGGAAGATCAGGCCCTCGCTCACCCGCACGGCCGCGTCGCCCGCAACCGGGAAGATCTCGTCAGAGAGCCCATGATCGTCCAGGTCCACCGTCGCGAAGGCCCCCGTCGCATAGTCCAGGCTCTGGGTGACCACGACCACCGTGCTGTGCTGCTCGGACAGCCCTGTGGCGGGGCCGCCGCTGTCTGCACCGGCCTTGTCGCCGCCCGCACAGGCGGCCAACAGGGCCAGGGGCAGGGCGAGGGAGATTCGCGTCATGGGGCTCCTTTGGCCTGCGCCACCCAGCGCAGGCTGAACATCCAGGTGCGGCCAGGCAAGGGGTAGCCGACAAAGTCGGTCACCGGCTGCAAGGCGCGCGCGTCGGCGGCGGGATCGAGGGGGTTGCGGTCCACGACCTCCACGCTGCGATCCAGCAGGTTGAGCACCGAGGCCTCCAGGCTGAGGTCCACCCCCGACAAGGGCCGGACCCGCGCAAAGGCCCCGTGCAGGTTGCGGGGCGGCGAGGGGTAGAAATTGGTGGCATCCCAGTAGTTGCCCGCCACATAGGACCAGGTGTGGCCCACCCGCAGGTGGTCCTGCCAATGCACCGAGGTGGCCTGAAAGGCCTGCTGGCGGGGCAGCCGGGGCAGCTGGTTTTCAAAGACTTCCGGGCGTTGAACCCGGTTTTCGGAGTGGGTCAGGGTGAGGCTGCTGCTGCTGTCCAGCAGGCCCCCGAGCGACAGCTCCAAGGCGGCCTCGACCCCCCGGGTGAAGGTCTGACCAAAGTTGACCGGAACGCTGGTCCTCTGCCCATTCTGCACAAATATGATCTGGTCCTCCACCGCGCTCCAGTAGTGGCCCACATCCAGGCTGGCCGACAGCCAGCGGCGCTCGGGCAAGGTGAGCACCGCGCCCACATCCCCCTGCCATCCCCGCTCCGGGCGCAGGTCGGGGTTGCCCACCAGCACGCCACGATCGCCGAAGAGCTCCGAAAAATCCGGGGGCCGCAGGTAGCGCCCCCCGTTGGCCCGCACCGACAGCGGGGCCCAGGGCTGCGATCCGCAACTCCAACGCATCGCGAAGTCGCGGGGGCAAAGCGACCTTTCCGCCAGATTGATCCCGCCAGCTCAGCCGGCTGTCGGCGCCGGGCAGCTGCACCAGCAGCCCCTCGCGGATCATGGCGTGCAGCACCTCCACCGCGTGGCCCGGCATGCCGCCGGTGGCGTGGTGGATGCGGGCGCCCAGGCCGGGGGGAGGCGGGCGCCGTCCCAGGACGGTGGTCACCAGTCGGCCCATCTGAACGCGGTTCACGGGACCCAGGTGCAGGCGCAAGGCGTCGGGGAAGGCGCGCCCCAGGGGCAGGTCGGCCTGGTCGGCCTCGGGGCTGCTGGAGCCCAGCAGCAGCACCGGCAGGCGGCGGCTGCGCAGCTCGGCTTGCAGCAGGCGCAGGGCGTCGAGGGCGGCAGGATCCGCCCGGTGCAGGCGCCGAAGCACCAGGAGCACCGGGCGATCGTCCAGGGCGCTGCGCAGGTTGAGCAAGGCGAGCAAGGCCGATGCGGCGCGATCGGACTGGAAGGGCTCGAGCGGCGTAAAGCGCAGGGGCCCCTGGCCCAGGCGCACCCGCCCATGGACCGTGAGCTGGTCCTTGTCGTTGTTGGCGCGTCGGGGCCGGCTGTCGTCGGTGAGGTTGTAGGGGGTGCCATTGTCCGAGAAGTAGCGGAAGTCGCCCCGGGTGCTGAAGACCTCGGCAAAGGCCAGGGCATCCACCGGCACCACTTCGGCTCGCCCGCCCGGCCTGCAAGGCCTCCATGCAGGCGCTGCCCAGCGCCCGGCCGGCCAGAGGACCTGAAGCAGGCTGGGGGCGGCAGGCTGCACTCAGGCGTCACCAGGTTGACGCCGCCGATGGGGGGCGGCGGCAAAGCGAGCCGGGCCCGCCCCGTGGGCCTCCACCCGCTCAAGGCCAGCAGCGGCAGCTCTGGCGAGGTTGATACCTGCTGCCATCGGGGTTCAGCGGGATGCCGTCGATGAAGACCTGCACCTGCCGCAGAGACGAGCCCCGGATGCCCACCGCCGAGAAGTCGCCCAGGCCCCCCAGGGACAGCACCCGGGCGCCGGCCACCCGCTCCAAGACCCCCGCCACCGACGCGTCACGGGCCAGGCGCTCGTCCACCGGGATGACCGTGAGGCTGGCCGTGCCTTCGCCCTCAAGCAGGCCGTCGGCCTCCACCACGATCAAGCCCCCCGCCTCGTCAGAGGCGGGGTCGGGTTCAGTGGCGTGGGCCGGCGCCAGAAAGGCGCCCACCAGACCGGAGGCGAGCCACGGGATGATCCGGGCCTCCACCGGGGAATGCTGGAGCAGGGCCCCCGGCAGGAGGCCTCACCCGGTCTTCATCCCCGAAGAACGTGGGTTGGATCGCACGCGGCCGGTCTCCTGGCTGCCGGATCGATCGTCCCTCGCGCCTTCCCGCGGCAATAGCCGCAGTGGCGAATGCGAGGGGCGTACCCGGATACAGTGGCGGGGGCCGCGTCGGTTTCACCCCAAAAGGGGCTTCCGACTTCCCGTTTCACCCTGAGAGAGCATCCCAGGGCACCGCGTGCGCAATACAGAAAAGAGCCAGGGGGCAGATAGCCCCGCCCAGGGTCCAGGGCTACCGCGGGCCGCAGAGATCGGCGCCCAAGGTCGCCCGCCTGCGATCGGCAGGATAAACCCTGCGGCGAATTCTCTCGGCTTCGGTGGAGCGCCACGCTGGCGCGGCGCCGTTGCTTGCCAGATCCGCCGGAAGGGCATAGACCCGGCCGGTTCAACGACCTTCCAAGGTGTCGCATCATGGCTCCGCGCCGTTCCCGCCCCTGTGCCTACTGTGCTGAGAAGTCCGCTGGTCTCGACTACAAGGACCCCCGCACCCTCAGCCGCTTCATCACCGAAGGCGGCAAGATCCAGCCCCGCCGCCAGACCGGCATGTGCTCCAAGCACCAGCGCCAGGTCTCGGCCGAGATCAAGCGCAGCCGCCACCTGGCCTTCCTGGCTGCCGCTACCGTCGAATAGCGGCCGCGCCGGATCCCTCCGGACGCCCCAGCCGGCTCGCCGCCCATGATTCATGGGAACCGGCGGCCGGCTTTGTGCGTATAAGCGCGCGATGGCCACCGCCCAGCCCCAGCGCCCCGACCCCGCCTGCGATCGCGACGCGCTGATCGCCGGCGATGCGGGGGCCTGGGCGCGGCTGCTGGCGGCCGAGGGTCCGCGCATCTACGCCTTGTGCCGGCGCCTGGACCCCGATCCCGACGACGCCTTTCAGGCAATCTGGGAGCGGGTGCACCAGCGCCTGGATCGCTTCGATCCCGCGGGTCCCGCCAGCCTGGGCACCTGGATTGGCAGCCTCGCCCGGCACCTGCTGGTGGATCGCCACCGGCGGCGTCGGGTGCGGGGCGAGGTGGTGGGGCAGATCGGCCTGGCCGAGCCGGGGCGGGCCGACCGGGTGGAGGAGGCCTTGGACGCCGACCGTCGCAGCCAGCGTTTGGAGGGCGCCCTGGGCCGGCTGCCGCCCGGGCAGCGCCGCGCGGTGCTGTTGCACCACCTCGATGGCCTGGCCATCGACGCCATCGCCGAGGTCGAGGGTGTGGCCGAAGGCACGATCAAGTCCCGCCTGCACCGGGCCCGCGCCCGCCTGGTCCGCCTGCTGGGAGGATTCGACCCATGAGCCCCCTCGACCGCCTGTCCGACGCCGATCTGGAGCAGCTGTCGCGCTGGCTGGACGGGGAGCTTTCGGCGGCCGAGGCCGCCACCCTGGCCGCCCGGGTGCAGCAGGAGCCCGCCCTGGCAGCGGCCTGGCGCAGCCTCTCGGCGCTTCCGGCGGCCCTGGCCGCCTTGCCCACCGAGGCCCCGGTGCCCCCGCCCTGCTTCAGCAGGTGCTGGCCGATCGAAGGCCCCAGGCGCCGGCCAACACGGGGCGCTGGAAGCCCGGGAATGTGCTGCTGGGCCTCATCCTGGGGGCGGCGACCACCCTGCTCGTGCTGCGACCCACGCCGGCCCCCCGCCTGGATCTGCTGCAGGGTGCGCAGCTGGTGGAGGGGAAGGCGGTGCTGATGGCCGAGGGCACCCGCATCGCCGTCGAAGGCCGCGCCCGCATTTCGGTGGAACCCGCCGCAGCCCTTGGGCGTGAGAGCGAGGGAACCCCCCATGCGGAGGAGCAGATGCAGCTCCCCTCCCTGGCAGCGGGCGCCCTGGGTGGCGCCTTGATCACCGTCGCAGTCTACGAAGGCCGCGCCACCTGGACCCGCCGGGCGGCCCCAGCCAGCAGCTGTCGGCCGGGCAGTCGGCCCAGGTGGGCGTCGGCTCCGATCCGCCAGGATCCGCCTGCCCCACCCGCCACCCCGACCTTGCCCGCGGTCCGGCCAGCCCTCCCCCCGCCAACCTGCCGGCGGCCCTGGCCCGCATCGACGCCCTGGAGCGCGAGATCGCCGCCCTGGAGCTGGAGCGCGACCTGCAGGCCGGCGCGCTGGTGCAGGTGGAGGGCCAGCCGCAGCCCTGGCCCGAGGGCCTGCACCCCGCCTATGCCGAGCCCGCCTTCACCCGAACGGTGCAGGCCGCCCTGGCCGCCGATCCCGAGCTGGAGCTGCTTGGGGTGGACTGCGCGGAGTACCCCTGCATCGCCCTGGTGCGCAGCTTCGGCGACGAGGGCGGGGCGGGTCCCAAGGCCCTGGGAGAGCGCCTGGGAGAACAGCTCGCCGCCCAGGGCCTGTCCGATCCCGGCGTGGGCCTGTGGGTCAGCCGGGAGCAAGGCCCCGAAGGCACCGAGCCCCTCACCCTGGTGGGGGTGGCGCTCAATGACCCGGCCCAGACCCCGCCCGACAACCGCACCCGCACGGACTGGCGCATCGGCGAATGGACCGCCCAGATCGCCGACGAGCTGGGCGAGGGACCGCCCCCCGCCGCCTACCCCGACCCCTGAGCGCGCCGGCCCCACAAGGCGCGCAGCAGGGCCAACACAACAAAGATGATCACCCCGAAAATGGGCAGCAGGCCTTCATCGCCAACGACCGTCCCCCACAGGCTCAGGCCGATGGTGAGGCCCGAGGCCAGCAGGTAGAGCAGGGGCGAGCTGGGGTAGCCGCTGGCCCGGTAGGGGCGCGGGAGGTCGGGTCGCGAGCGGCGCAGCCGGTAGAGCGCAAAGACGCTGAAGCTGCCCACCCCCATCATGGACAGGCCGCTGAGGGCGAGCAGCTCGCTGAAGCGCCCGCTGAGCAGCACCGCGCAGGCCAGGGCGGCTTGCAGCAGCAGCGCCGCCGCCGGGGTGCCGTTGGACCCCCACAGCCGCCCCAGGCGGGCGGGCAGCAGGCCCCGCTCGGCCATGCCCACCGCCACCCGGGCCCCGCCCAGGATGGTGCCATTGATGCTGGCCAGCAGGGCGATCAGCACCAGGCCAGCCATCAGGGCCTCGCCTGTGGGCCCGAGCAGGGCCCGGGCCAGGGCGCTGCCCGCCTCGCCCGCCTGGGCCAGCCCGCCCATGCCCAGCACCGAGACGAAGGCCGCGCAGAGCAGCAGGTAGAGGGCCGTCACCACCACGGTGCCCCCCAACATGGCCAGGGGCAGGGTCCGCCCGGGATCCCGCACCTCGCCAGCGATATAGACCACCGCCGGCCAGCCCGCATAGCTGAAGTAGACCGCGCCAAAGGCCGCCGCCAGGGCCCCCGGTCCCCCAGGGCTGGGCGGGGGCAGCGGCAGCGGGGGCGGCCCGAAGAGCAGCCCGCCCACGGCCAGGCCCGCCAGGGCCACCAGGGGCACCAGGGTGCAGGCCAGCTGCACCGCGACCGCAAGGCGCAGCCCCCGGATGTTGATGGCGGTCAGGCCGAGGATGAGCACCAGGGCGACCCCCTTGTCCCCTCCCCCCGACAGGTCGAGATCCAGCCCGGCCGCCGTCACCAGGGTCTGGGCCTGGTATTGGCCCACCGCCGCCGCCATGGCCGCGATGCTGCCGGCAAAGGCGAAGGCAAAGCCCACCAGTCCCGACGCGAAGGCCAGGGACGGCCCAAAGGCCTCTCCTTGAAAGACCAGGTCTCCCCCGGCTCTTGGAAATGCGGCGCCCAGCTCGGCATAGGCCACCGCCCCGCTGAGGGCGACCAGGCCCCCCAGCAGCCACAGGCCAAAGAAGAGGGGCAGGCTGGGGGCGGCGGCCGCCACGACGGGCGGGGTGAGCAGGATGCCCACGCCCAGCATGGTGCCGGCGACGATGGCGGTGGCGCCGGCGGGGCCGATGCGGGCAGAGGTTGACATCGCGGACGGCTCCTCGGCGCTGCGGTTAGCCAGATCGCGCCCCATCGCCGAGACGGAGTCGCCGATGAGCTTTCGCCGCATCCTGGTCGCCACGGACTTCAGCCCCCACGCCCGCCTGGCCTTGGAGCAGGCGCGGGACCTCGTTCAGAATAACGGTGGCAAGGTCATCTTGATGACGGCCTTGGACCGGCCCGACCCGCTGACGATGGTGGGCGGCGGCCTCAAGACCCCCCTGCCCCTGCCGCAAGCCCGGCAGAGCGCGGCGGTGCACTTGCAGGCCGAAGCCCAGGCCGTCGGGCTGGGGCAGCTCCTCGATGCCGTCCTGGTGCGCGACGGCAGCCCCGAGGACGAGATCCTGGATGCGGCCGAGACGGTGCAGGCCGACCTTATCGTGCTGGGCAGCCACGGCCTCACCGGGGTCAAGCGCTGGCTGCTGGGCTCAGTCTCCGAGCGCGTGCTGCAACGCAGCAATCTCCCGGTGCTGGTGGTCCCGCTGCGGCAGGCCCGCCCGATGCCAAAGGCGATGCCATAGGATGGGTGCTCCAGCCTGCGTGGAGTCCCCATGGGCGGAGATGCCCCCGACCTGAAGATGGTGCTGCCGCCCGAGGCCTATACCGAGCTTCCCGAGGGCCAGGTCTACCGGCCGGTGGTGCCGGCGGACCGGGTCATGCCGGAGTTCACCCTGCGAGCCGTCGTCATCGGCGCGGTGGTGGGCGTGATCTTTGGCGCTGCCAACGCCTACCTGGGGCTCAAGGTGGGCCTGACCGTGTCGGCGAGCATCCCGGCGGCGGTCATCGGCGTGGCAGCCTTTCGGCTGCTGCGACGGGGCAGCCTGCTGGAGACCAATATCGTCCAGACGGTGGGCTCGGCCGGTGAGAGCCTCGCCGCTGGCGTGATCTTCACCCTGCCCGTGCTCTTTCTGTGGGGAGAGGTGCCGGGCTTCTGGCCCATCTTCCCGCTGTCGCTGCTGGGCGGGCTGCTGGGGGTCTTCTTCATGATCCCCTTGCGCCGCTTCTTGATCGTCGAGGAGCACGGGCGGCTGACCTACCCCGAAGGCACGGCCTGCGCCGAGGTGCAGGTGGCCAGCCAGGCCGGGGGCAGCCAGGCCCGGCTGCTCTTCGCGGGAATGGGCGCGGGCGCGATCTATACGGCCCTGGAGCGCTTCTTCCACCTCTTCCCCGCCGAGGTGGACCTGCAGGCCCGGCTCAAGGGCTTCCGCACCAGCCTGGGGGGCGATGTGACCCCCGAGCTGCTGGGGGTCGGCTATATCATCGGGCCCCGGGTGGCCGCCGTGATGCTGGCGGGCGGCGCGGTGGGCTGGCTGGTGATCATGCCGCTCATCTACCTCTTCGGGGGCGCGGCGGGGGCGCCGGTGGCCCCAGAGACCACGCTGCTCATCCCGGCCATGGACACCTTCACGGTCTGGAGTCGCTACCTCCGCTACATCGGCGCCGGGGCGGTCGCTTTCGGCGGTCTGTTCACCCTGGTCAAGTCCACGCCCACGCTGTTGCGCTCCTTTCAGCTGGGCATTCAGGCGGTGCGGGCGGCCAGGGCCGATGCCGATGTTCCCCGCACCGAGCGCGAGCTGCCCCTGACGGTGGTGGGGGCGGCCCTGCTGGTGATCGGCCTTCTCTCTGCCTTTCTGCCCTTGATGCCCGGAGGGCGCGGCAGCATCGGCGCCCTGGCCGGGCTGGCGGTGGTGGTCTTCGCCTTCTTCTTCGTGACGGTGTCCAGCCGCATCGTGGGCCTGATCGGCTCCTCCTCCAACCCCATCAGCGGCATGACCATCGCCACGGTGCTGCTGTGTTCGCTGGTCTTCGGGGAGTTGTACGAGGTGGGCACGGCGCGGGTGGCGGTGCTCACCATTGGCGCCCTGGTCTGCATCGCCGCAGCCATCGCCGGGGACACCTCCCAGGACCTCAAGACCGGCCACCTGCTGGGGGCCACGCCGCGCAGCCAGCAGCTGGGCGAGGTCATCGGCGTGGTGACTGCGGCCCTGACCATGAGCACGGTGCTGGCCCTCTTTGCCGACAAGGTGGTGGACGGCAGCTTCAAGGCGCCCCAGGCCAACCTCATCCGCCTGGTGATCGACGGGGTGGTGGGCGGCGGCCTGCCCTGGGGCCTGGTGATCGTGGGCGCCTTCATGGCGCTCTGTGTCGAGATCATGGGCCTGCCCACCCTGGCCTTCGCCGTGGGGCTCTACCTGCCCATCCACCTGGCCACGCCGGTGATGCTGGGGGGCCTGGTGCGCCTGGCGGTCGAAGCGGGCACCCCCAAGGCCGAGCGCGGCCACCGCCGCGAAATCGGCGTGCTCTTTGGCAGCGGGCTGATCGCTGGTGCCGCCCTGGTGGGCGTGGTCGCCGCAGCCATCACCTTCTTCGAGCTGGGCTGGTTCTCGGGAGAGGAGCCCTCCCCCGAGGCCTGGCTGCCCGCCACGCTGGCCTTCGGCAGCATCACCGCCCTGTTGGCCTATGTGACGCTGGGTCCGCCGGGCCGGAAGCCCCCCGAGGAGCCCCCGCCCGCGGGGACGGCCTAAGGGAAGGTGGCCCGCAGATAGGTCACCACGGCGGTGACGTCGCCCGCGCTCAGGGCCAGGCCGGGCATGGAGCCCACGCCATTCAGGATGACCGACTCCAGCTCGCTGTCGGACTTGCCCGGCACCTCGTCGGAGAGGTCCGCCGCGCTACCGCTGTTGCCGTCCGCGCCGTGGCAGCCCGCGCAGTTGTTGGCGAAGACGTCAGCGCCTTCGCTGCCGTCGGTGCCGCCGCTGCCGTCGGTGCCATCGGCCGTGGACCCGGGTGTCGCCCGAGTCGGTGGTCTCCTTGTCACCGCAGGCCACGGCCAGACCCAAGACAAGTGCGGGGGCGAGGGCCCCAAGGATGCTGCGCTTCATCGTGTCTCCATCTTCATGGTTGGGGGGGCGCCCAGCGCGCCGTTCAGGGAAAGGTCAGCCGCAGATAGGCCAATAGATCGGCCATCTCGTCACTTGAAACCGCAAAACCAGGCATATAGCCCTGGCCGTTCTCGACGGTGGTGGTGATCTGGGCGTCGGTGAGGCCGGGCACCACATCGGGCAGGTCGGGGGCATAGCCGCTGGCCCCGTCCTCGCCGTGGCAGCGAGCGCAATTATCCAGGAAGAAGGCACCACCAGCGACACTGTCGCCACTGGAGCCCCCGTCGGTGCCGTCCGTGCCGTCGGTGCCGTCCGTGCCGTCCGTGCCGTCGGTCCCGTCGGTCCCGTCCGTGCCGTCGGTCCCGTCGGTCCCGTCCGTGCCGTCCGTGCCGTCCGTGCCGTCGGAACCATCGGTCCCGTCTGTGCCATCGGTGCCGTCTGTGCCATCGGTGGCCGCCAGGTCAGCGCCGCTGTCGGTCTCCTTGTCCCCACAGGCCAGGGACAAGCCCAACAAGAAGGTGGCGAGCAGGGCTGGGGTCACGCGCATGGGGCTCCCAAGAGGCTGCTGGGTGGACGGAGACGCGACATCATAGCTGCGGTCTGCCCCCACCGTCGACCCCATCAGCCCGAGCCCGGCGCCCGGCGCCGGCGGGGCAGGCGAGCCAGGGACGGCGCGCGCTTCGGGCGGCGCGGGCGTGGTGGGCGTCGGGCTCGCCGGCATAGCGCGCCCGGTAGAGCAGCCAGGCCAGGGTCTCCAGCTCGTCTGCGGCATCGCCGGCCTGGCGCCGCAGCCAGCGGGCGGCCTCCACCGGGGGCAGGGCCTCGGGCAGGCGCCAGCCGGCGGCGGTGCACCAGGCGCCGGGCCGCTCGCCACTGGCGCTCCACCACGCCCGGGGCCGGGCGGCGTCGGCGGGCGCCGCCCAGAAAACGCAGCAGCCGCCGAAGGACAAAGGCCAGCGCACCCAGCAGGCCCAGGGCGCCGATTCCGGCCAGCCAGCCCGTGCCCAGGCTGCCCGGAGCCTGGGGGGCGACCGCCACCACCGACCGCGCCGCGGCGATGCCGCTCAGCCCCAAAGCGAACTGCCGGTCCATATCGTAGCGCAGCACCCCCCGATCCCAGGCGTCCTCCAGCCAGTCGCCCAGCTGCCGGATCAGCCCGGCGCGGCGGGCCTCGTCGTCGGCGCTCGGGGTGGCGTCCAGCAGCACCCAGGCGCCTTCGCCATCCCCATCGCCGATGTAGACCTCGACCCAGGAGTGGGCGTCGCGCTGCCGCAGCACCCAGAAGCCCCCCAGCTCGTTGTACTCCCCCCCGTGAAAGCCGTTCACGAGCCGGGTGGGCAAGCCCTGGGACCGCAGCAGCACGGCCAGGGCCGTGGCGAAATACTCGCAGTGGCCGGCCCGGCTCTCAAAGAGGAAGGCCGGCAGCGGCTGCCGGGCGCGCTGGGCGTCGGGCACGGTGGAGTAGCGGTAGTTGCCCGCAGCCAGTCCGCCGCGTGGCGGGCCCGCTGCAAGGGGCCGGCACCCTCCCGGCCTGCCGGGCCAGCTCGTCGGCCAGGGGCGGGATGCGGGGGTCGAGGCCCGGCGGCAGATCGGTCCACAGGCCGGCGCGCAAGGCCGCCCGCTCGTTGCGGCCGCGGGCCACCCGCCAGGGGTCGCCTCCCCCCGCGCGCAAGGCCGACGCCCCCCGCTCGGGGTGCAAGGACAGGACCTCGTAGCTGCGCGCCCGACCCTCATCGAGCCCCCGCCAGGTGCCCGAGGTGTCCACCGTCAGGCCCCTCCCCGCCCCAGCCACCGACCAGATGGGGGCCAGCCCGAAGAGCACGCCCTCGGCGACCGGCTCCAAGGTGATCTGCTGGAGGAGCCAGGCGCTGGGATCCGCATCGGGGCGGCCCGGCACGCCGGGGTCCACCCGCCCCCCCAAAGAGCCCTGCCAACGCCGCCCATCGAAGTGGTCCAGCGCCACGCCCCGAAAGTAGAAGGGGCCCGAGATCGGCTGTCCGAGGCCGTCGGTCACCCGGGCGCGCAGCACCGCGTCGGGATTGTCGAGGATCGGCCCCAAGGCGCCCAGCTCCACATCCTCGTCGAAGCCCGCCAGGGTCGACGAGCTGCCCTCGCCATCCCGGTCGGTCCGCTGCACCCGCGGCAGCAGGACGAAGAAGACCGCGCTGAGCACCAGGGCCACCGGGGGCAGCGCCCACAGGCCCCCCAGGCCGCGGCCGTCCCCCGCCTCCACGCCGGAGCCTTCGCCCAGCTCGACCTCCAAGGTGCACAGCAGCAGCGAGGCCGGCCCCAGCAAGGCCAGCAGGGCAAAGAGGGGGCCAAGCAGCGCTCGGGTGCTGAGAATGCAGGTCAGCAGCACCAAGAGCAGGGTGAGCAGCAAGCTGACCCGGTCGTCACCCGCCCCGTCGCCCGAGAAGGCCCGGTGCACCAGCAGCCAGCAGACCAGGGTCATGGCCACCGGCAGGCCCGGGGCTCCCAGGACCGCAGCCAGCACACAGCCCGCCAGCAGGGCGGCGTTGGCAAAGCGCCACCGGGACAAGGCGGTGGCCCCGGGGCTGCCCCGCCGCAGCCGCCCCACCAGCACCCCCAGGGCCCCCAACCCGCACAAGGCGGCGCCAGTCCCGCCGGTCATGGCACCAGCCGCAAAGCCCAGGGCGACACAGCTCAGCACCAGGATCCGGCGCAGGCGGGGCAGCGTCGCAGGGAGGGCCGACCTCATGGCGCAAAGCTGTCGCGGCGGGGGGCGCTGGCCAGCAGGTCCAGCAAACGACGGCGCCAGCCCTCTCCCCCGCGGGGCGGGTGCATGGCGCCGCCCATGCGCAGACCCACCGCGTCGCCCCGGCCAAAGTGGGTCTGGATCTGACCCGCGGCGCGGCTCAGGGCCAGCTCCCATTGTTCGCCGCGCGCCTCGGGAACATCCACCACCACTTCATCGGCGCGGGCGGCCGTCCGCAGGATCACCATGGGCTGACCGGTGCGGGCCGAGGTGGGCCAATGCAAGTCACGCAGGGGGTCGCCGGGGACATAGGGGCGCAGGCCACGAAAGTCCCCCTCGCGTCCGGCCCGCGAGGGGTCGGGCCGCGCGGTGCCCCGGCCCTCGCTGCGCCGGGCGTGGGGGCCGCTCAGGGGGGCAGGCCAGACCAGCAGCTCGCCGGGCAGGGGCAGATCGCGCCAGCGGCGCACCAGGCCAAAGGGAAAGGCGCTCTCCACCCGCACCGTGCGCAGGCGCACCCGGCCACGGTCGGGAAAGACCCAGCGCGTCGGCAGCTCGACCGTCGCGCCGGGGCCCACCCGCGTCAAGCGCACGGCGGCCAGGCCCGCGTCCCCCTCTGCCCGCAGCCGCTCCTCCACCCGCAGGGCCCAGGTCGCGCCAAAGCGGCGGCGGTTTTCGACAATCCACAAGCCGGCGGCGGGCTGGCCGGCAAAGGCCTCGGCCGGCAAACGCCGGCGCACCGACAGCCCCCGCAGATTCCACTCGGCCAGGGCGCTGCTGAGCACCAGCACCGCACAGAGGGTGCCCAAGACCAGGTAGAGCAGGTTGTTGCCGGTGTTCACCGCAGCGATGACCACGCCCACCAGCATCAGGCCGAAGACCAGGCCCTCGCGGGTGGGGCGTGCATGAACCTGCCCCGACGAGAATCTGGCTTGAAGCTGGCTTAGGAGGGCGCGGGCAGTTCCCACATCACCTCTCGGATGGCCTCGGCGGCGCCATCGACCTCTCCGGCGGAGCGGGCGGACACGCGGTGGCTGAGCACCGGAATGGCCAGCTCGCGCAGGTCCTCGGGGATCACGAAGGCGCGCCCCCGGGCGAGGGCCAGGGCGCGGCTGGCCCGGTGCAAGGCCTCGGTGCCCCGGGTGCTCACCCCGCGCACAAAGCGGCTGTCGGTGCGGGTGACCTGCACCAGGTCCAGCAGGTAGTCCTCGACCTCGGGGTGCATGAGGACCTGGTCCACCGCGGCACAGAGCTGCAAGGTCTCGTCGAGGTCGAGGGCCGGGCTGAAGCGGGCCTGGCGCAGGCCGCCGCTGCGCAGGATCTCGCGCTCGTATTCGCGGTCGGGGTAGCCCATGGAGAGGCGCAACAAGAAGCGATCGAGCTGGCTTTCGGGCAGGGGAAAGGTGCCGTGGTAGTCGTGGGGGTTCTGGGTGGCCAGCACGCTGAAGGGGGCCGGCAGGTGGTGGCTCACCCCATCCACCGTCACCCGCTTCTCGCTCATGGCCTCCAGCAGCGCGGACTGGGTCTTGGGGGTGGCCCGGTTGATCTCGTCGGCCAGCACCACATTGGCAAAGAGGGGCCCCGGCCGGAAGCGGAAATCGCCGCCTTCGGGGCCCAGAACATTCACGCCCGTGATGTCACCGGGCAGCAGATCGCTGGTGAACTGCACCCGCCGCAGGGTGCCGCCAATCGCCGAGGCCAGGGCCGTCGCCAGCGTGGTCTTGCCCACCCCAGGCACATCTTCGAGCAGCAGGTGCCCGCCGGCCACCACCGCGACCAGGGCCAGCTCGACCACCTCGTCCTTGCCGCGCACCACCTCGCAAACCCGCGCGCGGGCCCGGCGGAAGAGGGCCGTGGCCCCAGCAGGGTCCAAGGGAGGAGGCCCGGCGGCGCGCTGGGATGGGAGGTCCACGGCCTTCAGCCCGCCTTCAGGGTGCCCTCGGTCACCATGTCATAGGTGCAGCCCACAGGGATGTCCTCGTCTTCGGACTCGGTGATCTCGATGACCTCGTCGCCCTCCCAGTCCACACCCTCGTCCAGGCTGCAGCCGCCCGCAGCACCCTCGTAGACGGCCTCGCCGGTGAGCTGCCAGCGCAGATCCCCGCTGGCGCGCTCTTCCAGCCACACGGCGCTCTCATAGACCAGATCGCAGCCCGAGCGCGTGCCCGACCCGAAGCTCTCGCCGTCGATCTTGACCTCGACCGTCGAGCCCTCGAAGTAGAGCTCGTAGCTATAGGTCTGGTCGAAGAAGGGCGCCGAATCTACGCAATCGGTGGACAGGGCGTTGCCGTCCATCGCGCTCTGCACCGTCACGGTGTAGGCCAGATCCGGCGTCGTGGTCTCGGGGGCGCAAGCGCCAAGCAGCCCGAGCAGGGCGGCGCCGATGGCGAGGGGGCGGGTCATGGAACCTCCAAGGCCCGGCAGTATAGCGCCCTGCGGGACCGACAGCCGCAAGGGGGGGGGAGCCCACCGGGCCTCGCGGTGGACGGAGACCATCGCCCTCCATATAAGCGCAGGCCCGGGCGGTGCGTGCAGAGCGCGCGTGACCGCCCCCCTGACACATCGCGCGGAGCATTCAAGGTGGCCGACGAGACCCAGACCAAGCTGTACGTCGCCCGCGAGGGCGATCTCGACGCCGTTCGCACCCACTGGAAGGCGGCGGTCGCCGGAGACCCCCGCGCCGTCGTGCTGCGGGGGCCCCTGGGCTCGGGCAAGCGCGCGCTGATGGGCGAGCTCGCCCGCGAGGTCAGCGCCGACAACGACGACGTCATCCTGTGGCGCACCGTGCTCACCGAAGACCAGGACGGCACGCAGACGCTGGTTCGGCTCTATGCCGGGCTCTTCCAGGCCTTGCACCGCTCGCCCATGTTCCGGGGCCGGGTCGAGATGGCCCTCAACGCCCAGCTCCCCCACCAGCCCCAGCGGGTGCAGGGCTGGTACCAGGCCTTCATCGAAGGCCTCAAGAAGGGCGCCCCCAAGCCCGGCGCCCAAGAATTCCAGGTCATCCTGCCGCGGGACAACCCGCTGATCGGTCTGGTCGAGATCTGCATGGGCATCGCCCGGAAGTTCCCGATCTTCCTGGATATTCAGGCTGTGCACAACAGCCAGAGCATCGCCATCCCCACCTTCCTTGAGGCCCTGCTCGAAGAGATGGACGGCGACGACGATGAGCCCCTCTACCTGATGGCCACCATCGGCACCGAGCCCCTCGACGACAACGGTCGCCGCTGGATCTCGATGCCCTTGCTGGACCTGCTCGATCGCCGCGCCGAGGACTTCGACGCGGTGGACATGACCCCCTGGGGCGCCGAAGAGGTCGGTCATTACCTCGACAGCAAGGGCCTGCGCTCCGACGCCGCCCAGATCGCCCGCATCTGCGATGGCCGCCCGGGCTTCGTCGCCGAGCTGGTGGACTGGCTGGAAGAGCAGGGCCGCCTGGGCGACGACCTGTCCGCCGTCGAGCTCTCGTCCATCGCCGACAGCACCCCCGACCCCGACGAGCTGGAAGAGGACGAGGACGCGCCCGAACCGGCCGAAGGCGCCCGCAAGCCCGCCAAGGCCGCCGACGCCGACCGCGTCGCCTACCTCGCCGCCTTGCTGGGCCTGTCCTTCCCCAGCGGCCTGGTGGCCGACATGGCCGGCTACGAGCGCGAGAGCGTGGATGACCTGCTGGATGCCACCGAGCAGCTCTACAAGGAGCTGCAGTTCAGCAAGCCCCTGGGCACCTGGGTCTACCAGTTCAACAAGGCCCTGCTGCGCGAGAGCGTGCTGGCCCGGCACAACACCGACGTGGACAAGAATGTCGCCCGCCAGGTGGGCATGTTCATGGAGCGCTTCCTGGTGCCCCGCGGCTACCCCAACGTCATCAAGACGCTGCGGGTCTACGCCGACGCCGGTGAGGCCGGCCGCGCCGCCGTCATGCGCAGCGTCGCCCTGGGTGCGGACCAGGCCCAGGTCTGGGCCATGGTGCACGACCTGGTGCGCTACTTCGACGACAACGCCTGGCCGGTGGCCCTGCGCCGCACCGTATACATGCACCTGATCGACCGCATGGTGAAGGGCGGCGATGTCGCCCAGACCGAGACCCTCTACAACGAGGCCATGAAGTGGGCCTCGGACAACGAGGATCGCCCCATGCAGGCCTGGCTGCTCTTTGCCGGCAGTCAGCTCGACCTGCGCCGCCAGGACCTCTACCGGGCCCGGGACCGCGCCAACGACGCCCTCAAGCTCTACGACGCCCTCGAAGACAAGCTGAAGTCGGCCGAGCTGCACAGCCACCTGGCCAATATCGAGCTTCAGGACGGCAACCCCAACGCCGCCCTGGACCAGGCCGACCAGGCCCTCGCCGCCGCCAACATCCCCCCGATCGAGGCCCAGGCCGAGTTCGTGCGGGGCCACGTGGCGCGCCGCGAACGCAAGCTGCCCCAGGCCATCGAGCACTTCAAGAAGGCCAACGAGATCGCCGGTCGGGCGGGCCTCGGCCCCCTGGCCCTGGACTCCGGGCTGAACTTCGGCGAGACCCTGCTGGCGTCGGGGCAGCACGGCGCCGCCGCCGACGCCTTGTCCCGGGTGGTGCAGATCGCCCAGAGCCTGAGCAACCCCGTGCGCGAGCGCGCCTCGACCGCCCTGTTGGGCCAGGCCCACGCCGCCCTGCGCAACTGGGAGGCCGCGCTGGAGGCCGGCAAGCGCACCCTCGACCTCACCCGCGCCCTCAAATTCGAGCGCCTGGAGGCGGTGGACATCTACAATGTCGCCTTCTTCAACCTCATGCTGAACCGCCCCACCGAGGCCGTGAGCCTCTTCCGCCAGAGCCGCGCCAAGGCCAATGGCCAGGACGCCGGCTTCATGAAGGAGCTGCTCTTCAATATGGGCGGCGCCTTGCTCAGCATCGGTGAGCGCAGCCAGGGTGCCGAGTGCCTGCAGGCCTCCATCGGCCCGGCCACCGCGGCCAAGGACTGGCGCAAGGTGCTGGCGGCCAACCAGCAGCTGGCCCAGCTGGCCGAAGACGGCGGCGATATGGCCGCGGCCCGCTCCCTGCTCGAGGCCGCCATCAAGGCCGCCGACGCCGGCGGGCTCAAGGACGAGCGCAAGCAGATCCGCCGCAAGCTCGACACCCTGGCCTGATGGGGTCGGCGCCTGCGGGCGCCCCAGGCCGGGCCGGCGGCTCCTTCGGGGGTCGCCGGCTCGCTGCGTTTCGGGGCTGCGGTCAGGCCGCGCCGAGGTAGCGCTGGGCGAGCTCTCGCAGACCGCGCAAGGAGCCGGGCTTCTGGTAGGCTTCGATGCCCCGGGCCTCCAGCTCCCGCTGCTCGGCGGGGGAGAAGAAGCCGCTCATCAGCACGATGCGCCCCGCCAGCCCTGGCCTCTCGGCAAGCAGGCGGTCCGCAAAGACCAGGCCGCTCTCTCCGTCGAGGTTGAGATCACAGAGCACCAGCCCGAAGTCACCCCCCGCGCGGAGCAGCGCAGCCGCGGCGTCGGGGGTCTGCACCGCGCACACGCCCCAGGCCCGCAGGGCAGCCGCCACCGCGACGGTGACATGGGGGTCATCGTCCACCACCAGCACCTGCTCGCTCCGAGCCTGCGCCGGCGGCGCCGCGCCATCGGGCCTGTCTGCACCCTTCATCGGTCTCCCCACAGTTCGGGACGCGCCCAGGAAGGGCGGCGACGGGTCCCGGCAGCGCCATGATAGCGCGGCGCGGACTCCTGCAAGGCCTGCCGGCCCTGCTGCTGCTGTCGGGAGCCGGCGCGCTGGCCTGCGAGGTGGTGTGGATGCGCCGCCTCGCCCTGGTGGTGGGCAGCAGCAGCGTGGCGGTCACCCTCACGCTGGCCCTCTATATGGGCGGCCTGGGCCTGGGGAGCCTGGTCAGCGGCCGCATGAAGCATGACCAGAAGGGAAGGAACTACGCGATCTTCGAGCTTGGCGCCGCCAGCTGGGCCCTGGCGATGCCCCTGCTGATGCAGGTCCTGCAGCCGATGCTGCTGGGCGGGCCCGCTGCCCGACTCCTGGCGGCGAGTCTGCTGCTCGTGCCACCGGCGGCATTGCACGGAGCCACCTTGCCCGCGCTCGGGGGGCTGCTTCACCAGAGCCGCGACCTGGGGCGGCTTTATGCCATCAACACCGCCGGGGCGGTCCTGGGTGCCCTGGCCGCCACCTTCCTGCTCTTGCCCGCCTTGGGCCTTCGCGGCACCGAGTGTGCAGCCGCCGGCGCCTCGGGCCTCGCCGGCCTGCTGGCCTTGGCCCTGGGTGCAACCGACCTGCAATCCGAAGCGGCCTGCGGCGCCCGCTCGGCCCGCGGTGCTGGCGCAACGGTCGGGGTGGGCCTGGCGGTGGCCGCCTCGGGCGCCAGCGCGATGGCCTTGGAGGTCTGTTGGAGCCGCCTGGGGGCGCTGCTGCTGGGGGGCAGCGTCTACGCTTTCGCAGTGGTGCTCGGGGTCTTCCTGACCGGCATCGCCCTGGGGGCGCGGCTGGGTCGTCGCGGCGGCCGGCGCTGGCTGGCCCCAGCACTGCTCGCCCTGGGGTTGCTGGCCACCTTGGGCACCTTCAGCTGGCGGGGCCTCCCCCACGCGGTCGGCCTGGCCTGGTCGCTGCTGGGCCCCGACGCCTTGCTGCCGGCGGGGGCACTGCTGCTCGCGGCGGCCATGGCGGGGGCCCCGATGGCCAGCGGCGTGGCCTTTGCCGCGGCCCTGGACGCCCCGGCGCCGATCCCCGCCGCGTGGCCGGCGGGCTGCTCGCCGCCAACACCCTGGGCAGCGTGCTGGGGCGGCCCTCGCGGGCCTCGTGCTGCTGCCCGCCGTGGGCCTGCAAGGCACGACCACCCTGGCTGCGGCGCTGCCGACCCTGGCCGGGGCGGCCTTGCTCCTGCAGGCCCGGCGCTGGCGGCCGGCCGCCCTGGGCCTGAGCACCTTCGCCCTGTTGGCCCTGGGTGCGCCGCGCTGGGACCCCTCGCTCTATGCGGTGGGTGTGGGCCTGCGGGTGCACGAATTCGCCGACCTCTCGCCCCGGGCGGTCGAGCGCTTCGCCCACGACGGCTGGCGCCTGCTCTACTACCAGGACGGCCGCAGCGCCTCGGTGGCCGTGGGCGAGAGCCTGCGCACGGGCAACCGCTGGCTCAGCCTCAACGGCAAGGTGGACGCCTCCACCGGCGACGACATGCCCACGCAGCTGCTCTCCGGCCAGCTCCCCCTGCGCCTGATGGCCCAGCGCGCGCCCGCCGGCGCCCCCTTGCGGGCCGCGGTCGTGGGCCTGGCCAGCGGGGTCACCGCGGCGGCCACCCTGCAATCCGGGGCCAGCGAGGTCACGGTGCTGGAGCTGGAGCCCGCCGTGCTGGAGGCCGCGCGCCACTTCTCGGCCGTCAACGGAAAGCTGCTCGAAGATAAGCGCGCCACCGTCCTTGTCGAGGATGCGCGCGCCTGGTTGGCCCGCCCGGGACCCCGCTACCACGCCCTCATCAGCGAGCCCTCCAACCCCTGGATCACCGGCGTCAGCAACCTCTTCACCCAGGAATACTGGGCGCTGGGCCACGACCGCCTGGTGCCCGGCGGCGTCTTCGTGCAGTGGGTGCAGCTCTACGCCCTGCCGCCCGAAGCCCTGCGCTCGCTGGTGCGCACCTTCTGCACCGTCTTTCACTCGGTCTGGCTCTTCGAGAGCATCCCCGGCGCCGACGCGCTGCTGGTGGGCACCACCCGCGGGTCCACCCTGCCCCGCGACCAGGTCATGGCCATCGGCCTCGACCCCCTGCTCAGCCCGGGCCAGCTCGACGCCTTCGCGGTCGGGGCGCGGCTGAACACCGATGACGCGCCCTGGGTGGAGTTTGCCGCCCCCCGCTGGCTGCACCGGCAGACCGCCCGCACCAACCAGGAAGCGCTGGAGGCCGCGGCCGCCTCCGACCTTCAGCCCTGAAGCACCCGCACCGCCTTCTTGCGGCCCGCCCAGATCACGGCCTCGCGGTCGAGCAGATAGCCGATATCATCCACCTTCTCGTCATCCACACGCGCGCCGCCCTGCTGGATGAGGCGGCGGGCGGCGCTGCGGCTGGCCACCAGGCCGCTGTCGGCCATCAGGTCGGCCAGCGCGGCGGGCAAGGCGGCGACGTGGGTGGGCATGTCCTCGCTCACCCCACCGGAGAAGGCCTGGGCGGCGGCATCCCGCGCCTTGTCGGCCTCGTCCGCGCCATGGGCCAGGGCGGTGGCCTCCCAGGCCAGCACCTGCTTGGCCTCGCGGATCTCGGCCCCGTCCAGCCGCGCCAGCGCCGCGATGCGCTCCAGCGGCAGCGTGGTGTAGAGCTTGAGCAGCCGCTCGACGTCGGCGTCCAGCACATTCACCCAGAACTGGTAGTAGTCATAGGGGCTGACCTGCGCGGCATCCAGCCACACCGCGCCCTTCTCGGTCTTGCCCATCTTCTTGCCGTCGGCCGTCATCAGCAGGGGCACGGTCAGGGCGTGGGCGTGGGCCCCCGTCTCTCGGCGGATCAGGTCCACGCCGCCCAGGATGTTGAACCACTGGTCGTCGCCGCCCACCTGCAAGGTGCAGCCCTGCTCGCGGTGCAGCACCAGGAAGTCGTAGCTTTGCAGCAGGTGGTAGTTGAATTCGATGAAGGACAGCCCCTGGTTGCGGTCGATGCGCTGGCGCATGCCCTCGGCCGTCAGCATGCGGTTCACCGAGAAGTGCCGCCCCGTGTCACGCAAGAAGGCCACATAGTTGAGGGCGAGCAGCCAGTCGGCATTGTTGAGCACAATGCCCTGGCTGCCCGTCGCCTGTGCGGGGTCATCGGCCAGGTCGAGGAAGCGCTGGAGCTGCACCCGCTGGCCCGCCAGATTGGCCGCAATATCGGCCTCCGTCAGCATCTCGCGGGTCTTGGTCTTGCCGGTGGGATCGCCGATCAGCCCGGTGCCCCCACCGATGATGGCGATGGGCTTGTGGCCGGCCTCCTGCAGCCAGCGCATGCACATCACCGGCAGCAGGTGGCCCACATGCAGGCTGGCCGCGGTGGGGTCAAAACCCACATAGAAGGTGACCCGACCCGCATCCAGATGCGCCTTCAGCGCGTCCAGATCGGTGGTGGTCTTGACGAAGCCGCGGGCCTTCAGGTGGTCGAGGACGTGCACTGGGCGCTCGGAGAGTCGGGGCGCTGTGCGCTAACCGGTCAGCGCCCGCCCCGACGAGCCCCCGGCGCAGCCCGCCGCCGCCGCCCCACGCCCACCGCGAGCAGGGGCAACAGCAGCAAGGCGCCTTTGGACCCGTCCTTTCCGCAGCAGCCCTCCTCTTCGGGCAGGGGGTTGATCTGCTCCTCGCCCGTGTCCTCCCGGGGGCCGGCCTGGGGGCTGAGGGGCAGCTCGTAGTTGCCGGTATTCCAGGCGTCGTGCCGAAAGCCCGCCCACTGCACGGCCTGGTCGGCGCGCCCGCGGCTGGTCCAGGCAAAGACCTTGCCTTCGCGGGTGGTGGCCACCACGTCCAGGTAGCCGTCCCCGTCGATATCCCCGACGGCGGGCGCCCCCAGGATCCAGCCGCCGGTGCTCTTGGGCCAGCCCTCGGGCTCCACCCCCTCGCTGTCCCAGGCGTGCAGCAAGTAGCCCGCCGACCCCACAATGGCCTCGGGGCGCCCATCTCCGCTGAGATCGGCGATTGCGGGCGCGCTCAGCAGCTGGATGTCCTCAATCTGCCGCGGGAAGCCCGGCAACATGCCCAGCTGGCCGCTGGTCAGGGCCGCGCTGGACCAGCCGCCCACCGGCTGCTGGTAGTCCACCATGCCGTGGTCGGCCAAAGCCAGGAAATACTGCACGCCGGCGGCCCCCTGAACGAGGTCCAGCAACCCATCTCCGTCCAGATCTCCCCAGGCGCTGTTGCCGGCGAAGCCCAGCAGCCCCGGCGCCTGGCCGATGTCGATGTTGTGGCCCGGTCCGAAGTCCACGCTGGAGCCCCGGGCGGTGGCGATGATGGCCCCGGTGTGGTCGCGGATCGCGGTCTGGCCCAGCAGGATTGGGTCTGCGATCTCCAGATCCCCGTCCCCATCCAGATCCGCCAGGGACAGCGACGAGGGATGCCCCTCGCCGATCATCGGCAACACCACCGAATAGGAGATCACGCCGCTCCCCCGCAGCGGCCAGCCCGGCAGCGGAGCGGCTGTTTTGGCGTCATAGGCATGCACCACGAAGTACAGGCCCTCCGGGGTCTCGTTGGACCCGAACAGAATGTCGAGATCGCCGTCCCCATCAACATCGCCGATGGCTGGACTCGACACGATGCGGTAGCCATCCACCCCGCAGATGGCCGGGTCGCAGGGGCTGATGGGGTAGGGCCCCCAGTCCTGGCCTTGGTGGTCGAGCACATAAAGCCGACCGTCCAACCCAGCGACAATGACCTCCAGGCGCCCATCTTCGTCGATGTCCGACAGCGCGACCGCCGCCACCACCCCCTGGTCGAAGTTGAAGAGGCCCGCGCCCCAGTCGGCCCGATCCCGTCCCAGGGTGGCCACCGGGAAGCCGGCCACGGGGCTGCCGTCGGCATGCCAGGCCGAGATCGTGCCCCCCACGCCCGCCGCGATCACCTCGGGGCTGCCATCGCCGTCCAGATCGCCCACCGCGGGGGTGGACAGGATGGTCTCGGACACCGGGGGCAGCCCGCCTACGATCCAGGCCGGCGCCGCCGGGGTCGGCCGCTGGCTCTCGCTCTGCACCGGCCAGCCGGGCAGGATCTGGCCAGCCCCATCGAGGGCCAGGACCGACCCCGAACCCGTGGCCACGATGATCTCGTAGACGCCATCGCCGTCCAGGTCGGCCAACACCGGGCTGGCCTCGCCGCTGCCCGTCAGCTGCACCGGAAAGCCCGGCAGCAGGTCGGGATCGTCCTCCAAGAAGACCTGGCGCCGCGCCTGGGCCAGCCGGCCCTCGCTGTCGGTGACCGTCAGGCGCAGGGTGAGGGCGTTGCCATTGACGCGGTCCATGCGCTCCAGGAGCTTCTCGCTGCGGCTGGCCTCGGGCACCGGGGTCCAATCCAGATCGCTGAGGTCCACCGACGCCAGGGCGCCATCAAAGCGACCGGCCCCCTCGCCGGTGCCCACCGCCTGCCAGTCTTCGGGCCGCTCGCCCATGCCCAGCTCCACCACCCAAGAGAAGCCGGCGGCGTGCTCGGCCGAGATGCTGCCATGCACCGTCAGGCTGCCCAGGCCCACGTCGATGCTGTCGAACCAGGCGGGGTCGTCGATGCGCACCCAAGGGGGGATCTCACCCGCAACAACGGCTGCTACGGCGTTCTCGGCGTCCGCCCGCCCATAGCCGGTATAGGGATCCCAGCCTTCGGCCGTGGGGTAGGCCCGGGCCTGCGCCCGGTCGGTCTCGTCCAGCCAGGCGTCATCGGCGGTCTGCAGCAGCAGCTGCACCACCTCGCCGGCATGCAGCCGCTGCCCCCGCACATCCAGCGCCGCGCTCTGGATCAAGCCGATCACGCCGGTGATTGCCGTGGCCGCCCCGGTCGCACACACCCGAGAGGCCGCCACAAGGTCCAGCCGAGCGCCAAAGTTGTTGCAGTTCTGGGTGTTGAAGTAGCTGAAGACCGGACCGCCCGACCCCGCAGAGTCGTAGCGGACGCTGCGGGTGTAGAGGGCCTCGGGCAGCACAGAGGGAAAGTTGTGGTGAAAGCCGTTCTCGTCGCCCGCCACCGAGGACACCACCAGGCCCTGGTCCCAGGCGTAGCGCAGGGCGGCCGAGGTCAGCTCGGCATTGCTCAAGGCGCCGGTCGCCAGGCTGATGGCCGAGGCCCCCTGGTCGGCGGCATAGGCGACGGCCTGGGCCACCCGCACCCCGTCGGTGATGAAGGTGTCGCCCAGGCGCACGGGCAGGATGCTGCAGTTGGGGCACACCCCGATGGGGCCGCCATCCCCACCCTCCGCCGCCGCCCCTTCGGCCACCCCCTGGCCGTGGCCGCCATAGTCGGTCTCCAAGGACGCGTAGGGGTCGTTGTCCCCCTCAAAGAAGTCCCAGCCGCAGATATCGTCGATATAGCCGTTGCCGTCGTCGTCCACGCCATCGGAGAAGACGGCGATGAGGTCGGAGGGGTCCAGCACGCCATCGGCACGGTCCTGCCCTGCGGTGGCGTCTACGCGCGGATCCTCGGCCCAATCGTCGATATTGAAGAGCCCGTCCCCATTCCGGTCGTGCACCCCCGCATCGTTGCCGTCCGCCCCCTGGGGATAGGGAAGCTCCTCAGCGTTCAACCTGAACTTTCGACGCGTGCCCGAGGCGTGCCAGGCCACCCCGGAATCGCCGATGGCCAGCACCACGTCAAAGCGCCCGGTGGTCACCCGCCAGGCCTTGTCCACCCCATTTCCAGCGCCCAGGGCCAGCTCTTCGGGGCGGATGCTGTCCCGGGAGTGGGCGGGGATCGTCGCCATCTTCTCCCAGTCTTCACCCAGGTCGCTGGGGCAGAGATCCGGGCGGTCCGGCTCACCGCATTGCGGGTAGGTCGGCAGGGGCAGGGTCGCACCCGCCTTCTGGCCGAGAAGCAACACTGCGACGAGGACAAGGGGGCGATGCGAGGCCATGGAGCCGGCTCCTGGGAGGTCCCCCAAGGTAGCGGAGTGTTAGCGGCACCGCACCAAAGGAGCCGCCATGCGCTTTGAAGTCCGCCACCCCATGCCCCGCAGCGCAGATATCGCCTGGCGGGCCTTCTTCAGCCCGGACTACGAGGCCGCCCTGCGCGCCCGGGACGACAGCGAGGTCGAGCTTCTGGAGGAGGGCGACCGGGGCGGCATCCACTACCGGCGCACCAAGGTGACCTCGGGCAAGACCCTGCCGGGCTTCATGCAGCGCGCCCTCCAGAGCGACCGCCTCAGCTATGTCCTGGAGCAGTGGCGCGACGACAGGCGCATGGAGCTGCGCTGGAAGGTGACGCCGCCCGCCATGCCCGACAAGATTCGCGCCGCCGGCAATTACAGCTGCATCGCCACCCCCTCGGGCTGTGAAAGAATCGTCAACGGCGAGATCTCCGTGGCAATTCCTCTCGTTGGGGGCAAGATCGAGACAGCCATCGGCGATGAGCTGCGCGCCTCCTACGAGCGCACGGCGGTCTTCGCCCGGCAGTGGCTGCTCGATCACACCCCGGAGCTGGCGTGACCCCTCTTCTCCTGGCCCTCGCCCTGGGCGCGACCCCTGCCCAGGCCGGCTACGGCGACGTCAACAGCCTCGGCCTGCCCACCGCCAACGACCGGGCCCTGCACCTGTGGACCAACGCGGCCCGGGTGGCTCCCTCCGACTTCACCGCCTGGTACGACTGCTCGATGGACAGCTGGCAGGACTACGAGAAGGTGCCCCAGGTCCCCATCTCCATGGACTACGACCTGGTGGAGGCCGCGGTCTTCCACTCCGACGACATGCAGAAGAACAACCACTTCGCGCACGAGTCTTCGGATGGCACCAGCTTCGCCGCGCGGCTCGCCCGCTTCTACAGCTCGGGCTTCATCGGCGAAAACATCGCCTATGGCTATAGCAACGAGTTCAGCGCCCTCTTCGAGGGCTGGATGTGCTCGGACGGCCACCGGGCCAACATCATGCTGCCCGACTGGATCGAGCTGGGCACCGGCGTGGTGGGCACCTACTACACCCAGGACTTCGGCGGCGGGGCCGCAGACACCGACGCCCCGGTCAAGATGGGCACCCACTGGCCCCTCGACGCCTTGGCCGACGCCGAGTTCTACGCGGACTGGGTGGACAGCGACCCGCCCGCGCGCCTGCTGGCCGTGGTGGATGGCCGCGCAGAGCCCATGACCCTGGAGCACGGCGCCGAAGACATGGGCATCTTCCACGTCGCGCTCTCCCACGATTCGGCAGATTGCCACAGCTACTGGTTCTATTGGGAGACCGAGGCGGGCGACAGCGGCCACTTTCCCGAAGAGGGCAGCTACCTCTACGGCAGCGGCTGCGCCGACGCCTTTGGCGACGAGGCCGCCGACGTGATGTGGGTGATGGGCCAGGAGGGCGGCCCGGATGGGGGTGCGGATGGCGTCGGGGGAGTCGGCGGCGACGGCCCCTATGACGTTGAAGACATCAAGATGGTCGGCTGCGCCACGCTTCCCGGCCCGGCGGGCCTGGGGCTGGCCCTGCTTGGCCTGGGCCTCGTGCTGCGGCGCCGCCAGGACTGAAGGCCCGGCTGCTGCGACGGCGGGCAGGGGACGGGGCAGCGGGATAGGGGCGTCTCCCCTCCCCCCGCGTCCCTCCCGGAATCCCCATGCCACGACGCACACTGGCGGTCGGCGGGCTCCTCCTCGGTGCCCTCCTCAGCCCCGCCCCTGCCCATGCCAAAGACCTGCGCAACCGCGTGGGTGTCGGGTACAACGCCTGGTTTGGACAGGTCAACGCCCTGTCTGTCCGCTACGGCCTGCCCACCGGCGACCCCGCCATCAACATCCAGCTCGAAGGCGACTTCGGGCTGGTGAGCAACGCGCCCAACGGCAGCGAGGTCTTCGCCGGCGGCCGCCTGCTCTATGGCGTCGTGGTCGAAGACAATATGAACCTCAGCCTGGGCGCGGGCGGCGGCTATGTCGGCAGCGGCGGCGGCGGCCTGGTGCGGCTGCAGCCCTCGGCCACGGTGGACTTCTTCCTCTTCGGCCTCGAAAACCTCGGCTTCAGCTCGGGCTTCGGCCTGAACCTCGACCTCGGGTCGAACTCCGGCGTCTCCACCACGGGCTCCGTCATCGGCGGCCTGAACTACTGGTTCTGACGCCCCCGATGGCCCAACGCCTCCTCCGCGCCGGGCTGGTGGCCTGCGGGCTGCTGCTCGCGGCGGGGCTCTCTGCGCCCGACGCCTCGGCCGCCTCCTTCGACCCGGAGTTCACCTGGCGGACCCTGGTCACCCCCCACTTCAACATCACCTTTCATGGGGGTGAAGAGAAGCTGGCCGAGGAGGTGGCCGCAGTCGCCGAGCAAATCTACGCAGAGATGGGCGAAGAGCTGCAGTGGTATCCGCGGCGCTCCACCGAGATCGTGCTGCTGGACAACACCGACAGCGCCAATGGCTATGCCATGACCCTGCCGGTCAATACCATCGTCATCTACGTCACTGCACCCACGGAAAACTCGACGCTGTCGCTCTACGAGGATTGGAGTGACGCCATCCTCACCCACGAATACACGCACATCCTGCACCTGGACGCGGTGGAGGGCCTGCCGCGGCTGCTGCGATTCGTCATGGGGCGCATCGTCTCGGTGAACCGCCTGTCGCCGGGTTGGGTCATCGAAGGCCACGCCACCCTGCAAGAGACCTGGCACACCAGCGGTGGCCGGGGCCGCAGCGCCTATGTGGACATGATCAAGCGGATGGCGGTGCTCGAAGAGGACGCCTTTCCGCCCCTGGGCAACCTCGACGGCTGGCAGCGGGCCTGGCCCGGCGGCAACCTGCGCTACCTCTTCGGGCAGGATCTCCAGCTCTATGTGGCCGAGGTCGCCGGGCGCAAGGTCTGGACGGACTTCATCCATGAGTATGGTGGGCAGGTGGTCCCCTGGGTCCTGCCCGACAACAAGGCCTTCGGGGCCAGCCTGCCCGCCCTCTATGCAGATTGGCGTCAGCACCTGCAGGATCGATATGACCGGCAGCGGGCCCGGGCGCAGGCCGAGGGCCTCACCCCCTTCCGCCTGCTGTCGGATGGCGTGGATATGTGCGCGGGACCCACATTCTCGGATGATGGCGCCCAGCTGGTGTGGGCCTGCTCCGACCCCCGCACCGGGGCGGCCATCTACCTGGCGGGGGGTGATGGAGGCGGCGCCCAGGTCCTGCTCAACCAGCGCTTCGCCTCCGACTTTGCGTGGAGAAAGGACGGCGAGGCCTTCGCCTTCTCCTCGCTGCACGTGGTCAACCGATTCAACACCTGGGCCGACGTCTACCTGTGGGAGCGCAAAGGCGGGCTGCAGACCCTCACCAACGGGGACCGGGCGCGCAACCCCGCCTTCTCCCCCGACGGGCGCGACCTGCTGGTCATCACCAACTCCGCGCAGGACAACCAGCTGGCCCGGCTGACGGTGGACCAACGCTTCGAGGCCCTCACCGCCTTCGACGACCACACCCAGCTCTCCACCCCGCGCTACAGCCCGAGCGGCGACGCCATCGCCCTGTCGCTGTGGCGGGCCGGGCAGCGCGACATCTGGATCTTCGACCCCGAGGGCCAGCCCTTGCGGCGGGTGACGGCCGATGTCGCCATCGACGTGGACCCCTGGTGGTCGGCCGACGGGCGCACCCTCTACTTCAGCTCCGACCGCTCGGGTATCTACAATATCTACGCCGTGGACCTGGAGACCGAGCGCCTCTGGCAGGTCACCAACCTGCTGGGCGGCGCCTTCGCCCCCTCGGTGAACCCCGACGAGAGCGCGCTGGTCTTCGAGAGCTACAGCGCCAACGGCATGGACATCGCCTGGATGGACCTGGACCGGTCGGCCTGGATCGACCGCGGCCTGCTGCCCCGGCCCCTCTCCGTCCGGGCCCCCCTGGCTTCGGTGTTGCCGGGCGAGGGCTTCCAAGCCAACACCCTCGCCGAGCCCCGTCCGCCCGAAGCCAAGGACGAGGGCGGCGTGCTCAAGAAGCTCTTCCGGCCCAATATCGCCGGGGGTGCCCCCCCCAAGGCGACGGCCACGCGGGCGCGGGGCTGGCGACCGCCCCCCGACCCCAGCTCTGTGCTGCTCGACCCCTTGCGCATCCCCGGCATCGACGCTCCCGGCATGCCCCTGGGATTCGGGGCCCAGGCCCTCTTTGGCGAAGGCAGCGACGCGCCGGATCAGGGTGTGGACGTGGACGCCCCCACCCGCACCGACGACGGGGCCCCCGAAGAGGTCGACTTCCCCTTCAGCTACCCGGTGCAGCGCTACAACCCACTGCCCAGCCTGATTCCGCCCCGCTACTGGGTTCCCGGTGGGGCCTGGACGGGCTTTGGCATGCTCTTCGCTGCGTCCACGGGCGGCAGCGACGTGATGCGGCGCCACGCCTATGGGGCCTCCATCAACTGGCGCACCGACAGCAAGACCTTCGGTTGGAGCGCCGCCTACACTTACAACCGCTATATTCCCGTCCTCTCAGTGGGCGCCTCCTCCTATACAGTGCCCTATGGGGCCATCTACGTCGAGCCCGGCCCACCCGACGAAGGCGGGGCCTGGGTGCCCTCCATCGAGGCCACCGACCGCCGCTATTGGGACCAGCGCATCGGCGGCTGGGCCCAGGTCTCCTATCCCCTGGACATCTACCGCAGCGTCTTTGCGCGGTGGTCGGGGGCCTATCGACGCCCCCTCGAACCCCTCGATGAGCTGGCCGACGAGCTGGGCGGGCAGGTCTACCGCCCCTCTCTGCCCTATCGCGGCATGCTCAGCACCGTATCTGCAGGAATCTACCGCGCCCGAGGCCAATTCTACGCCTATAGCATCTCGCCCGAAGACGCCCGCGTCCTCAGCGGCGTGGTGGGGCTGGCCTCGCCCTGGGTGGGCTCCTTCTACCTGGATGACACCGACCAGTGGGCGCCTTTCACCCGGCTGCAGCTGACCGGCGAATGGAAGGAGTACCGGACCCTGCCCTGGCTGAGCAACCACGTCCTGGCCTGGAAGCTCGCCGCCGGTTTGAGTATCGGCGACAACGAGCGATTCGGCGCATACCGACTGGGCGGCTCCTTTGGCGACAGCAGCTTCACCGCCCTGCCCGACGAGTGGCGGTCGCTGCGCGGCTTCCAGCCCGCCTCGGTCTTCGGCGACACCTTCTACCTGGGCTCCTTGGAATACCGCCTGCCCCTCCTCTATGTGGACCGCGGCGTCGGCACCGTGCCGGCCTTCTTCCGGGAGATCTCCGCCGCGGCCTTCATCGACGCGGGCAACGCCTTCAACACCGCCGACGAGGCGCTGGACCCCTTCTCCACCACCCTGATCGGCGCGGGGGCCGAGCTTCGGGGCAGCGCCATCTTCTTGTGGCAGGTCCCCCTCACCGCGCGGGTTGGCTACGCATTCCCCCTTCGCGGCCCAGGCTTCAGCACGGGGCCCCTCGAGGGCTTCTACGCGTGGCTGGGAAGCAGCTTCTAGCCAAGGAATCCCGTGATCTCCCTGCACGCCGCCACCCTGCTGGCCCTGCTCCTCCGCCCCGCCGCCGCCCTCGACGCCCGCTCCCGCCAGGCCTTGTGGCTGGACGACTGCGGGCCGGCCCTGGCAGATGCACGCCGGGGTGAGAACGACGCCGAGCGCCTCGCCCTCGCGCGCTGCCTGCTGATCACCGGACAGGCAGAAGGCGCGCGCAGCCAGGCCCAGACGGTCGGCGGCGGCCTCAGCCCCTACGGCAAGCTGCTGGAGGGTGAGGCCCTGCTGGCCTTGGGCCGCTGGAAGGAGGCCGCGGCGCGCCTGGACGAAGCGCTGGGGCTGCCGGGCGCGGCCGGGCGACGGGCGGCGGCCCTGCGGGGCCAGGCCCTGGTGGAGGCCGGGGAGCTCGACGCCGCACGAGAGCAGCTGCGAAACCTGCTCAGCGGCGACTTCGCGGGCGACGCCTTCATGCCACCCCCCGGCGACGCCGACCCCGGCGCGGTGCGCTACTGGCTGGCCGAAGGCGCGGTCCGGCGCGGCGACAAGGACAGCGCCATCCCGGTCTGGGAGCGCATCTGGACAGCGAACCCGACCAGCCCGGCCGCAGCGCTCGCCGCGCAGCGCCTCGCCGACGCGGGGCGGCCGGTGCCCGACCCCAGCAGCGACGCGGGCCAGGCCCTGATTCGCGCCCGCATGAAGAGCTTCGAGCGCCTGCGCATGTTCCCCGAGGCCCTCGCGCTGCGGGACCGCCTGCCCTCCGCCCCGGTGAGCGCCCCCAAGGGCCTCGCCGCCGAGGCCCAGGCCGCCTTTGACGCCAAGGACTACCCCCGGGCGGTCAGCCTCTTCGCGAAGCTGCCCTCTCCCAGCGCCCAGCAGCGCTTCAACCACGCCCTGGCCACCTCCCGGGCCGGCGACTACCCCGGCGCCGCCGCCCTCTACACCCGGCTCTACCAGGCCGAACCCGGCGCAGCGCTGGCCGACCAGGCCAGCTTCAAGATCGGCTACTTGTCCTATGACGCCGGCGATCTCGGCCAGGCCGTGCCCCTGCTGCAAGCGCACCTGCACCGATACCCCAGCAGCCGCTACGCCGACGAGGCCCGCTGGTTCATCGGCTGGTCCCTGTACAGACTGGGCAAGAAGTCCGACGCCAGCGCCGCTTTCAGCGATCTGATCAGCAAGGATCCCAAGTCCGAGCTCGCCATCGGGGCGGTCTATTGGCGGGCGCGCATCGCCGACCAGGGGGGTGACAGCGCCTCTGCAAGAAAAGGCTACGAAACGGTACTTCGTTCCTGGCCTTTGAGTGGATATGCGTGGTTCGCGAGCCGACGCCTGGGCCAGTCCGCCGAGGTGGCCGCGCGGTCGCCCAACCCCCCGGTGCCCGCCAGCCTCGCGGCGCAGCCGGGCTTCGCCGAGGGGCGCGCCTTGGCCGCCGTCGGCCTGCACAGCTGGGCGCGGGACCGTCTGCTGCCCCTGGTGGGCACCGCCCGGAGCGCGGGCGCAGAGAGCCAGAACGCGCTGGCCGCCGCCTTGATCGAGGCGGGCGCCTACCGGGCCGGACAAGACCTGGTGCGGGCCCGCTGCCCCCGGCCCGGCGCCGGCGACCCCACCCTGCAGCAGCTCTGCTGGCCCGAGCCCATGGGGGCGGCGGTGCATGGCGCGGCCACCCGCTACGGGCTGCCGGCGGGCCTGCCCTTCGCCATCATGACCGCCGAGAGCGCGCTCGACCCCGAGGTCACCAGCATGGCGGGCGCCCGGGGCCTCATGCAGCTGATGCCGGCGCTGGCCGCCCAGCACGCCCCCGAGGTCTACCCCGGGCGGCCCTGGAATCCCGACAACCTCTACGATCCAGGCATCAACGCCCGCCTGGGCGTGCACGAGCTGGGGGGGCTCTGGGCGAGCTTCCAGAGCCGCTCGGTCCAGCCGGCCCTGCCCATGGTCATCGCCGGCTACAACGCGGGCAGCGCCGCGGTCGAGCGCTGGCTGGGCGAGGCCACGCCGGGCACCGAGGCCGACGAGTGGGCCGAGAATATCGGCTACACCGAGACCCGCCGCTATGTGCGCCGGGTGCTGGGCTATCTGCGGGCCTATGAGCTGATCTACGGGGGCTGATCTACGGGGGCTGATCTACGGGGGCTGATCTACGGGGGCTGAGCACCGCCCGCGCGTCGCTCAGTCCAGATCCACGTCGTAGGGGAGCAGGGCGAGGGGCTCCATGGGGTGCTGCCGCACCATCTGGGCGAGCTGCGCGCCGGACCCCGCCGCCTCGAGGCCCGCAGTCAGCAGGTCCCGGGCCAGGGCGCCGGGCCGCCCCGACAGCAAGGCCTGAAACACGGCAAAGCGCGGCGGCGAGAAGCGGTGGTGGCGCACCGCGCCTTCGTCCTCATCCAAGGAGGCCATCACGCGGGCACGGGACAGCGCCAGATCGAGGCCGCCGATGTGGTCCACCAGGCCCCGCTCCAGGGCCTGTCGCCCGGTCCAGACCCGACCCTCCGCCACCGCGCGCACCGCCTCGATGGGCCGCTTGCGGCCGGCAGATACGATGCGCAAGAAGCGGTCGTAGGTGCGGCCCAGCATCACGCGAAAGCGCGCGCGCTGGGCCTCGGACAAGGGGGTCCAGGGGTCGAAGAGCCCCGAGTCGGGACCCGCCGAGATGCGCTCGTGGTGCACCCCCAGGCGGCCCAGGGCCGGACCGATGGTCACCTTGCCGCCCACCACGCCAATGGACCCCGTGATGGTGCCTTCCCGCGCGATGATCTCGCTGGCCGGGGCCGACAGATAGTAGCCGCCGCTGGCAGATACATCGCCGAAGAGGGCCAACACAGGCTTGTGTTCGCCCAGTCGACGCACGGCCCGGGCGATCAGATCCGAGGCCAGCGCGCTGCCCCCCGGGCTGTTGACATAGAGCACCACCGCGCGCGTGGAGGGGCTCTCGCGCAGGGCGTCGAGCACCGGCACGACCCGGTCGGCGTCGATGCGCTGGCCCGCCCCCCCCGAGGCCTCCGCCCCGTGAACGATGGGGCCCTCCAGGTGCACCACCGCGATGTGGCGGGAAGACCGGCCCCAGCGGCGCAGACGGCGCTCCCAGCCCGCGAGGCGCGCATACTGCCGCAGGCTCAACCGGCGAGCCTTGCCATCGAGCAGCGCATCCAGGTGGGACTCGGCCTGGTCGGCATAGGCCAGGCCATCCACCAGGCCCGCCTCCAAGGCGCGCTCGGCCGACAGGGGGCTCTCGGCCATGAGGGCGAGCACCGCGGCGGGCTCCAGCCCCCGGCCCTTGGCGATGGCCGCCACCAGCTGCTCCTGCAGGTCGCCCACCAGCTCGCCCGTGGCCTCGCGGTTGGCCCGGGAGGGGTAGCCGCGGGTGAAGGGCTCCCCGAAGCTCTTGAAGGTCCCTGCCGCCTCCATCTCCACCTTGACACCCAGGTGCGCCAGGGCGTCCCCATAGAAGTTGAGGTGGGCGCCCAGCCCCTGCAAGAAGACATCCCCCGAGGGAGTCAGCCACACCCGATCCGCCACGCTGGCCAGGTAGAGCTCGCGGGTGGTGAGGATGTCGAGGTGGGTGACCAGCAGCTTGCCGGCCTTGCGCAGCCGGCCCAGCGCCCGGCGCAGCTCCTGCAAGCCGGCCCAGCCCGCCGAGATGTTGCGCAGGTCGAGGACCACGGCCCGCACCGCCGGGTCCTGGGCCATGTCCTGAAGGACCTCGACCAGGGCCCGGCTACTGGCCAGGCTTGGCGCGGATCGGTCCTGCCCCAGCTTGATCTCGACGACCACCCGACCCCGGAGCTGGATGCCTCGCAACAGCCGAATCGCCTGAAGGGGGGCCCAGGCGAAGGATGCGGTCAACAAGGACGGGAGGGAGGCTTGGATGGCACACCTCGGGGCAGGTCACAAGGAGCGGGAACCCCAGACCGACCCGCGGCGTCTGGGACACAGCCCGTTAGGACTAAGCACGGGCGGGCAGCCCGTCACCCTTGGAAGGAACCCGATGACCGTGCGACTGCACCCCCACGAGGCCGATCTGCTCGCCAACCTCCCGGAAGGCGACCTCATCGACCTCGCAGTTGAACTCGACATCTCCGTGCCAGCGAGCATCGAGCGCGACGCCCTCCTGCACGAGGCCATCGAACGCATCGCCCAGCTGGCCCGACGCGAAGGCCTGCCCTTCTCCGAATATGACCGGATGGATCTGGACGATCTGCCGGGCGAACACATGCAGGCCCTCGCCGAGCTCGTGGGGGCTCAGGCCAGCGTGGAAGGCCTGCTGCGGTCGGGCCGCAAGGTCTACAAGCAATACCGAAAGGTGCGCCCCAACTCCCAGGTGGCCCTGCTCCTGCCCATGCTCCTCGGTCCTCTGGCCCGCTACGCCTCCGAGACGCGCTGAGGCCCGCAGCCAGCGGCGCCGGCCAGGCCGCCGATCCGAGCCGTCCTTCCGAGCTGTCAATCCGAGGACAACGCCGCCTTCGGCGCCTTGACAGGGGGCGGGGCAGGCTCTAATCGTCCACGGACCTGAACCTCACTCTTGCGGGAGGACGCCGATGGCGACCAAGGATTGTCCGAGCTGCGGCGCGACGGTGCCCGTTGAAGCCGCGCGGTGCAAGCACTGCTTCCACGACTTCTCCGAGACCCCGCGGCGCAAGAGCGGGCCGGTCGTGCTTCTGGGCTTCTTCGCCGCCATGGCCGTCATCGGTGCCGGCACCCTCTGGTATATCTACACGCAGCGGGCCCAGGAACGCATCGTGGTGGACCAGGAGACCAGCTCCATCGTCATCACGCGCAAGACCGCCAGCGCCACGGACACCGAGCGCGTGACCTTCGACAGCGTCGAAAAGATCGAGCATGTCATGGGCGGCGAGCAGGCCATGTTCGAGGTCGTGGCCGTCACCCTCGACGGCAAGCGCTACGTGGTCAAGCAGTCCGACGACTCCCCCCTTGTCGGCGACGCCGAACACATCGCCGCCGTCATGGACAAGCCGATGGTCCAAGTCAAGAACGTCCGCGGCTTCGGCGAATAAGGCTCCAACGTGCTTGAACAGGCCCTCGGCCGGCTGGCCCATGAGCTGGCCATCGACCTCGGGACCGCCAACTCGCGGGTCTTCCTGCGGGGCAAAGGCGTCGTGGTCGAATCACCCTCGGTGGTCGCGGTCGAACGCTCCACCGAGGGCAGCCGCGTCGTGGCCACCGGCGCCGAAGCCAAGCGCATGCTGGGCCGCACGCCCGAACACATCACGGCAGTCAGCCCCATCCGCGAGGGCGTGATCGCCGACTATGCGCTGGTGGACGAGCTGTTGCGCGACAGTGTCAAGCAGGCCACCGGCTCACGCAAGGCCAGCCGCAGCCGCATGATCATCTGCGTGCCCCAGGCCACCACCGACGTCGAACGCCGGGCCGTGCAGGATTCGGCCCGGGCCATGGGCGCCCGCGAGGTCACCCTGGTGGCCAAGTCCGTCGCCGCAGCCATTGGCGCCGGCCTGCCCGTGCACGAGGCCATCGGGTCGGTGGTCGTGGACATCGGCGCCGGCGTCACCGAGATCGCTGTGCTCAGCCTGGGCGGCCTGGTGGACTCCACCAGCATCCGGGTGGCGGGCCAGACCCTGGACGCCGCCCTCATGGCCTGGGTTCGCGACCACCACAACGTGCTGCTGGGCACCCGCGCCGCCGAAGAGGTCAAGCTGGCCATCGGCTGCGCCATGCCCCGGCTGGAGGCCGCCCAGGCCCGCTTCACCGGCCGGGATCTGGGCTCGGGCATTCCCCGCGAGCTGACGCTGTCTTCCGACGACGTCCTCGCCGCCGTGCGCGCACCCCTCGTCGCCATCGCCGAGGCCATCCGCCAGGTCCTCGCCCGAACCAGCCCCGAGATCGCTGGCGACATCGCCGAGCTGGGCCTGGTGCTCACCGGCGGCACCGCACTTCTCCCCGGCATCGACGCCTGGATCCGCGACCAGACGGGCCTCGCGGTGGTCACCGCCGAAGACCCCGAACGCTGCACCTGCAAGGGCGCGGGCAAGCTGCTCGAAGAGCCCGACGTGCTGGCCCGCCTCGCCCTGTAGATCGCCCTGTGGGTTGCCCTGCGGTCCACCGGTGCGCACATCGCGCGGCCCAGAGCTGCCCCGACATCGGCGCGGGCGGTGCGGCCTGCCACCAGGCTGTGCTTGCCGCGCTGGGTTGGATGCGGGGCCACCGAAGGAAGCTGAGGGCCCACCTGCCCTGCTCGGACGCGGC